>NZ_JBKFBC010000004.1:74586-192015 GCF_053345995.1 Comamonas sp. C24C
TGCTCATAGGCTGCACACTGGGCATCGTGATCGGCGATCTGCTGTGGCAGTTGCCCGAGCAGCACCTGTTGCTGCGCATGAGTCTGGGCGCATTCCTCTCCATCCTGCTGGGCGCCATCATCGGCCCTGCACCCGTGGTGCCGATTCAAGCCGGAGTCTCGGTGATTCTGGTGCTGGTGCTCGGCCCCAGCATGGCGGGCGGAGCCCGTCTGCTCGACGTCACGGTCGGTGCTGCGGTCGGGCTTATCTTCAGCCAGGTGCTTCTGACCTCCAATCCCATCAAGGATATGGGCCGGGCCGCCTCGATCTTTCTCAAGCAACTGGCCAATGGACTGGATCTGATTCTCAAGGCCTGCCAGCAGCAGAAAGCCGATGCGGCAGAAACCGCCCTCGGCCAGCTATCACTGGCCCATGAATCGCTGGCCGCCCTGCGCGCCGCCGTAGGTCAGGCCCACTCCTCGCGCCGCTGGTCATTGCGCGGACGGCTCAATGCCGAGCGACTGGCTTTTGTCACCCGCCGCTATGACCGCCATGCGGTGCGCGTTTACGCGACAGCCTTGCTGCTGGCCGAGAGTCTGAACCGAGCCACTGCCCATACCGGCATGGCTCCTCCCACGGCCATAGCCGACTATTGCCGCTGGCTGACGCATGCCTGCCTGGACCTGGCCAACCAACCCACCGTGGTTGCCCTCAAGACCGACGATCCTCTGGCAACCATGGATGACTGCACTACGCCACCGGAACCTGAGCCAGTGCTGCAGCCCGAATGGCTGCTGGTGCATGAAAATGCCCGACAGCTGGAGCGCGCCTTGCGCGCCTTGATAGGCTCGCGCGACGCATGAAAACCACATCAAAATACGCCAAATCGCTTACCCACAAAGCGATTCAAGCTCTCAAATAAGGAGCTTCAGAGAGCACGCTTGTATACCGTTCGCCCCTCCTTGATGGTCTCCAGCACCTGGAGGCTGGCAAGCTGATGCGGCGGCACGGTCAGCGGGTTATCCGACAGTACGGCCAGGTCGGCCAGCTTGCCGACCTCGATGGAACCCTTGCGGTCGTCCTCGAAATGCTGGTAGGCCGACCAGATGGTCTGCGCCTTGAGCGCCACCCAAGGCGAGACGCGATGCTCGGGCCCCAGCACACGGCCCGAGCGCGTCGTGCGATTCACCGTGGCATCGAGCACACGCATCGACGATGGCAGGGCCACTGGCGCATCGTGATGAGACGTGAACAGCATTCCCTCGCCCAGCACCCAGCCAGTCGGCGAGATATTCTGCGCGCGCGGGTCGCCGAGCACTGAATCATGGTGCCAGTCACCCCAGTAGAAGGTATGCATGGGAAACAGCGACGGGAAGATACCCAGCTCCTTGAGCTGGCTCACCTGGTCGCGCCGCAACGTCTGGCCGTGGATCAGCACCGGACGTACGGCACGCGCCTGCTCCACCGGGCCGCTGGCACGCACGGCGGCAATGAACTGATCTATCGCCGCATCGCCGTTGCCATGCACCAGAATCTGCCAGCCGTTGCGGATGGCCCGGGCCACCTGCTCGTTGGCCCTCGCGTCGCTGAGCACCCCATATCCCCGATAGCCGGGCTGCTGGCCATCGGGCGGCACCAGATAGGGCTCGGTCAACCAGGCCGTCTTGCCC
This sequence comes from Comamonas sp. C24C, assembly GCF_053345995.1. NCBI lineage: Bacteria > Pseudomonadati > Pseudomonadota > Betaproteobacteria > Burkholderiales > Comamonadaceae > Comamonas > Comamonas sp. C24C. Next base: position 76,236 of record NZ_JBKFBC010000004.1, read on the forward strand.
TGAGGCGAGCCGTCGAGCGTGAGCTTGACGCCGCCAATGCGGAAGCGATTGGTATAGCTGCGGCTGAACTTGAGATTGTTGGCCAACGCGCCGTCACCCAGCTGCAGGATGTCGGGATAGGACACCACGTCGATCACCAGCCGGCGCGACTCGGCCGCCGCCATGGCCGAGGCAATGGCTCCCGCGTCGGAGCGCCCGTCCTGCACCGTGGTGTAGCCGAACTCCAGATAGAGCTGCTGGGCTTTTTCCAGCCAGTCCATGGACTGCTCCAGAGTGAGCTTGGGCATGATCCGGCCCAGGGTGTGGAAAAAGGCATTCTCCTCCAGCACCCCGTTGGGTACCGGGCTGCCGGCGCGGCGGCGAATCACGCCGCCCTCTGGATTGGGAGTGCCGGGCCCGATGCCGGCACGGGCCAGAGCCAAGGAATTGAGTGCACCGAAATGCCCGGACTGGTGAATCACGGCAATCGGCAGGTCTCGGGAGACGGCATCGAGATCGTCGCGTGTGGGATGACGCCGCTCCTGGAGCTGGGAATCGTCATAGCCAAAACCGAGCACGATGCCCAGCTGTTTGACCTCGGGCGAGTTCTGAATGTACTCGCGCAGCGTCTGCTGCAAGTCGGCGATGGAGGCGTTGCCACCGTCGGGCGGAGGCAGCAGATTGGCCGAAATGGCCTGCAGCCCCACGCCGCCGATATGGCTGTGCGGGTCCACAAAGCCCGGAATCAACGTGCGGCCCTGCAAGTCCAGCATACGCGTGCCGGGGCCGCGCAAGGACTCCAGCTCCTGCAGCGAGCCGATGGCGGAAATCACTCCGGCATTCACCGCCACGGCTTCCACCTGGGGCTGGGCATCGTTCATGGTGAGAATCGGGCCACCGTAGAAGATCATCTCGGCGGGCCTGACCGCGGTCTTGGAACGGCGCGAAGCACAGCCCGCAAGCCAGGGCGTTGATGACAATGCCGTCAGCGAAGCTGCGGTGGCGAGAAACTGGCGCTTTTGCATCATGAACCTCCACAAGACTGCAGCGTAACCGCAGTTCGGACCCGAATCATGCGGGAGCTGCAAGTCATGCCCATGGGCCGGCGCAAGAGAACATCATCAAATTGACTCCAAGCGCCCATCAATATTGCGCTTTCAGCTCATAAATACAGAGCATATCCATCAAAACTCAGGCCTTGAGACGGCTCCAGCAGCGCCCCACTCCCAACGCCAGCAGCCAGCCCAGCACACACATGCTGCCCGTCACCATCCAGGTGAACTGCCAGCCGCCCATCTGCATAGCCACGGCCGCCACCAGTGGTGGACCGGCAAACTGCCCCAGGCAAGACCATTGCTGCATGAAGCCCACGGTGGTGGACACCGTGGCCGGGCTGGGCGCCAGGTGCATGGCCGTGGTGAACAGCGTGGCTGGTATCAGTCCGCCCGTCGCCGAGAACAAGGCCACGGCCACGAAGCGCAGCCACAGCGGAGCCAAGGGCTCGCCGCCGATCTGCACATAGGCCAGCAGCGCCGTCAGCCCCATCAGCACATAGCCGGTCTGCAGGCAGCGCGCGGGACTCCAGCCCCGATGCAACAGCCTGCCTGCGGCCACATTGCCCAGCATATTGCTGGCGGCGACCACGGCAGTCAGCAAGCCTGCCAGCTTGGCGCCGAGACCGGCCTCCGCATACAGGGTGGGTAAAAATCCGACAACCCCCATCCACTGGCTCGAATACACCATGAAGCCCAGCGACACCAGCCAGGGGCCGGGGCTGCGCAAGGTGCGGGCCAGACGCGGACGCCAGCCTTCATCGGCTGTGGCTGCAAGGGCATCGGCTGCAACACCATCCGCAGGCACCATGCGCCAAACCGCATAGGCAGCCAAGGCGGAGGTACAGCCCAGCGCAATCCACCAGACCTGCCAGCTGCTTGCCTGCAACACCCAGGGCCCCAGCAGCAAGCCCATGGCACTGCCAATGGGCATATAGGAACCCCACCACCCCATACGCGTCCCCAGTTCGGACGGCTTGACTGCGCGGCGTATCAGCCCCGGTGCAGGCATGGCGACCAGCAAGAATCCCAGGCCTTCAAGCGCGCGCAGCGCCAGCAACCAGGCAAAGCCCGTGGCCGCAGCGCCCACCGCGCTGGACATAGCCATCAGCATCAGCCCCGTCAGCAGGCTGCGACGCAGGCCCCATTTGTCGGCGCCCAGCCCCACCACCAGGCCCAGCAGCATGCCCGCCACCTGAACGGTGGAGAGCAGAAATCCGGCCTGCACCAGGGACACGCCCAGTTGCTGCTGCAGCAAGGGCACAGCAGGCGGCAGCTTGCCCACATGCAGCGAGGCACTGACGCCGGCTGCGACGATGATCCATGAGGGGTTCAGGCCCCGGCTAGTCACTGGCTCCACCACGTTGTCTCTTTTTCTCAGCTAGGTGATATGTCAACTATCTAGCATATGGCAAAACACGAGACAGATTGACAAGCTTTGCCACGAGCGCCTCCGGCACAGGCCGATCTCGTCCGGATCGCGTGAAAATTGTGCAAACTCGCTTTCATGACCGACGACTCCGATTGAAGGAACTCCATGCGCTCTTCGCTTGATTTCAGCTCCTGGACCTCCTTGCTCTCCACCGTGCTGGGACTGTTGCTGGTGACCTGCCTGATGATGGGCATTCGCCTGTTGTTCATGCAGACCGTGCAAAAGCGGCGCGAGCGCGAGAACCGGCAGATCAACGAGCGGCTCAAGACCTTGATCGCCGCTTACAAAACGCTGGGCAGCTCGTTCACCGGCACGCTGAGCGTCAGTCCTCTGCATCTGCGCGACCTCAGGCAAACCGACGAGACGCCACCACAAACGCCAGCCGGAGACAGCCTGAACGAGCGCCGCCGTCGTATCCGGGATGCCGTGGAGGCCGCTCTGTCCGACATCATCCTGTTGGGTACCGAGGAGCAAGTGGAACTGGCAGCCCGGGCAGCCCAGGATATGGTGGCCGGTCGACCGATCGAGACCGCTGCGCTGGTCACCTCTCTGCGCGGCTTCATTCGCGACGCCCTAGATCTTGAGCCCATTCCCTCGCATCTCCAGATACCGTCCCAGGGCCCGGCAAGGCCGAGTACCGGGGGAGCCGGAGGGAATCGCAAGGCCGGTGAAGCCCAGGGTTCGGGCAGTCGTGGCGGCGCGGGCGCCGGCGGTCAGGGCGCAGGTATGGGAGCGGGAGGCCTGGGGCTGGGCGCCGGGCTGGGTTCGGGCCTGAGTGCTGGTGCGGGCAGCGAGGATCTCACGGACCGCCGCCCATGACACCAGCTAGCCCGAGGCACTTCTTGCTCAGAGAATGTCCAGCGGCAGCTTGAAGCGCGGCGGGGGCGAGGCAGCGTCGATCAGCGCCAGCTCTTCTGGGCCGAGCGTGAGCTGCAGTGCACGGGCGTTGTCTCGAATATGGTCTTCGGAGCCGCTCTCGGGAATCGCCAGCACCCTGCCGCTGCGCAGAGCCCAGGCCAGAGCCACCACACTGGCACTGACACTATGACGATCACCGATTTCAGCCAGCAGGCTGTGCTCAACCAGCTCTCCATGCCCCAGCGGACAATAGGCCATCACGGTCACGCCGTTCTTCAGACACCAGGGCAGCAAGTCATATTCGATACCGCGGCTGAAAACGTTGTAGAGCACCTGATTGACCACACAGTTGCGTCCGCCCGGAACTTGCCACAGCTCCTGCATATCGTCGGTGTCGAAGTTGGAAACGCCCCAATGACGAATCCTCCCCTGCGCCTTCAATTCCTCGAACGCGGCTACCGTCTCGGCCAGCGGCGTATTGCCACGCCAGTGCAGCAGATAGAGGTCGATACAGTCCACTCCCAGCTTATGGGCGCTGGCCTCGAACGCGCGCATCACTCCCTTGCGGCTGGCGTGCACGGGCAGCACCTTGCTGACCAGAAAAGGCAGGGGCCGGCTTGGCGGCAGGTCACGCAGCACGTCACCAATCAGTTCCTCGGAAAGGCCATCGCCATACATCTCGGCAGTGTCGATCACGCTCAGACCGAGCTGCAGCCCGGTGAGCACGGCCGCCTTCTCTTCGTTCAGGCTGCGCCGCCCCTGGCCAAGATGCCAGCTGCCCATACCCAGGCTATTGCGCCCCTCTAAAAAAGATATGGCATTGCGCATACAAGCGACCTCCAAGGAAATTTTTCAAAAACCGGCCAATTGCCAGACTTGCCAAATATTAATAACGCATTGCGCTATTACTCCTGCTTCTTTTGTCAGCTCAGTTTGAGCCGCGTTATGCTTCACCCGCGAATCAACGACAGATGATTCGAATGCGTATGTGAAATCAAGTCCGCTATTACCAATAGCTTTCCTCAATATATTCATAACACGGGAGTTCATTGCATGTTCAAGTCCATCGCGGCCGCCGTTGTCGGCCTGTCACTGTCTCTTGGCGTCTGGGCCAAGACCGAAGCCACTCAGGAGTTGCCCGCTGAAATCAAGGCCTTGCACTGGCAGGAAAGTGGCAAGGGAGAAATCGCGGACAAGGCCAGCGTCAAGATTCCCTCTGGCTATGCCTTTCTTGGCCAGGCCGACACCTCCAAGCTGTTGCAGGCATTTGGCAACCCGCCCAGCAGTGATCACTTTCTGATCGCCCCCAAATCGCTGGACTGGTTTGCCGTGTTCTCCTATGACGACACGGGTTACGTGAAGGACGACGAAAAGATTGATGCCGACGACTTGCTCAAATCCATGCAGTCAGGCGACAAGGCCGGCAACGAGCAGCGCAAGAAGCTGGGTCTTGAAGCGCTGTACACCGATGGCTGGCAGGTTCCCCCACATTACGACACGGCCACCAAGCGACTTGAATGGGGCCTGCGTCTGCGCGGCGAAACCGGTGAAAAGAATGTCAACTACACCTCGCGCATTCTGGGCCGCAGCGGCGTGATGACGGCCACTCTGGTCTCCGATACCGCCACCCTGGCCCAAAACACCGAGGAGTTCAAGAAAGTGCTGGCCGGATTCGACTACAACAGCGGACAGACCTATGCGGAGTTCAAGAACGGTGACAAGGTCGCCGCTATCGGTCTGGGCGCCCTGGTGCTCGGTGGCGCTGCCGCAGTGGCCACTAAGAAAGGCCTGTGGGGCGCGATTGCTGGCTTTCTGGCTGCAGGCTGGAAGATCGTCGCTGCTGCAGCGGTCGCCCTGTTCGCAGGCATAGGCAAATTGTTTGGCCGCAAGAAGGCCGCTGAATAAAACAGTCGCCGGGCCACGGCCTCGATGTCTATAACCCGCCCCGCGCATCGCTAAGATCGCGGGGTTTGTCTTGTCCGGAAAGCCGTCTTGTACTTCACGATCTCCACGCAGCTGCAGGTAGTTCTGGCCATCGTCCTGTTCTATCTCTATGACGCTGCCTTGCTGCTCAAGCCCGAAGAGGGTTTGCTGCGCCCGCTGCGCTCAGGATGGAGGGCACAGCTGGCCAGACGGGGCTTCGAGCTGCGTCAGAACCGCCTGCTTTGGCTACCTGTTTTTGTGCTTCACCAGCCCGTCTATAGGCAGCGCTGGAGCGCAACGCGGATCCAGCTGCCCGCCGACGCGGGATCTTCCAAGACCGTGGAGGCACATGCCCGCAGCTTCAAGGCATTTGCACTGCCGCTGTATCTGCTGGCCGCGCTGCTGTTTCTCGGCCTTCCTGCTGCCTTGCTGGTGCTGCATTCCGAACTGCTGCAGCTGATTGCACTTGCACTCATCTATCTGAGCACTGCCTGCCTGAGCTGGCTGACGCTGCGCCATGGCAGACAGGGCCACAGCAGCCAGACCTTCGCACGCTCGACAGCGCTTCAGATTCTGCTGTGCCCCCCATTTGCGCTCAATGTGGTGCGCAAGCTCTCGCTGTCATATGAAATACAGACCGACTTGCTACAGACGGCCCAGGCCCTGATGAGCGCCTCTGACTGGCAGGATCTGGCAGCCCAGGTGCAGCAATTGATGCAGCGCGAGATGGACGAGATTGCCGAGCTGCCCGAATACGCGCCCACGCTGGCACAGATGCAGCAGGCACTGCGGGTGCTCGAGCAAAACAGCGCCCGAAGCTGAACAGGCCCTCAAGCAGCCTCACAATAGCGGCTTCCATCACTGCGACCATTGCGAGCACACCATGGCCTTTGCCGACAATCTCAAGCAACTTCCCTCCATCGCCCATATCTCCGAGCTGCAGCTGATCGACTCCGACGGCAAGCTGGCCGCAAGCATTCCGAATGCCCCCGGCAAAGCTGGCTCGGTCACGGTCTACAACGCACTCTACGCCAAACATGGCAGCATCAATGTCGCGGCGGCCGAAGAAGGCCTGCAGCTGTTTGCCGAGCACACCGAAGATGCCAAGGCACGCCCCGGTGCCCACCCCAATATCGATCGGTTGCTGGACGTGATCGCCAGCGGCAAAGGCTATGCCGTGACGGTGATTGCAGCCTGAGCGCCCTCAGGCCCTTTCACTGATGAAAGGGCTTGATCTTGCGGCCTGTCCCTCCGGTGCCTGCGTCCGGAGGTCTTCAGGGTCCACGCGCTGAACACGATTGCGCCCCCCACGTTTGCCTCGATAAAGCGCCGCATCGGCCTGCTGCAGTGCGAGCTCAAACGCATGCGAAGCAATGAAAGGATTGGAAACGCCAATCGTTGCTGTGCAAGTGACGCAGCCATGCAGGCTGATTCCGGGAATCGCGATTTCCGCAATCGCTGCGCGTATTCTTTCGGCTAGCTGCAGCGCCTCGTCTCCCCTCAGCCCCGGGCAGAGAACCACGAACTCCTCGCCACCCAAACGGCATTTCAGATCGCTCTTGCGCGTGCTTTGCTGGATCACTTCCGCCACGCGGCACAGCACCATGTCGCCGAACTGGTGCCCGTAGCTGTCGTTGATGCGCTTGAAATGGTCGATGTCCACGATCAACAGATGGACGGGCACGGTCTTTGCAGCCGCGAAATGCGCGCCCAGTCCCTCGAGCAAGCCCCGGCGATTGAGCAGCCTGGTCAACGGGTCCTGGGCCGCCATGCTGCCGAGTTCGTCGGTGAGACGGCGCAGCACCAGCCAGACCGCGCCCGGCGGTATCACCGTGCCGAGGAAGGACATATAGACATAGAACACCGTCTGGAACCGGCTGTTCATGTCCAGGGCCTGCAAGCCGCCCTGCAGGATCAGCACGAACTTCATGGCATTGAGAATGCAGATGCCGCCGATCAGAATGGCAAAGACCAGCATCTCAACGACCATATTTCTTGCAAAGCTGCGCGTTCCCCACAGCAAGGCGATCGTCATGCCCAGAAACAGCAAGGCACAAGCCCCGGCCAGCATGGCCTGGCGCACCTCCAGACCCAGTGTTGACTGCACCAGCATCTGCGCCGCACTATAGGCCAGTGCCAACACCAGCAGCGGCCGCCACACCGGTGTCGGACGATTGAAGAAACGCATCGCGCCCAGTGCATAGACCACCGGAGCACACAGAGTCAGAGTGTGATTGACGACACTCATCGCACTCCAGCCCGGCTTGCCGCCCAGCAGCTGCAGCACATAGGCACAGCCCAGCAGCAGATTGCCCAGTGCAAACACATCCATGCCCATTTTCCTGCCGGGCAATCTGCGGCCGATCAGTATGAAGAGCACGCAAAAACACAGCAGATGCACGCAGAGCATGCCCAGGATGACGGTCGCAACCATGAAATCGCTCATATCCGGTAAAGACAGGTGCTGCGTGGCTCAGGCCATGAAAACCACCGGACCTGCGGGTCGACAACGCAGGACTGGCACATGCTTGTTCAAGCCTTATCAACCCGCATTCGTAAGTATTTGCAACTGTACCGTCTTATACCGGGCCCAGGATGTCAAAACCGATCAAGGCCGACCGGAAAATCTGAGCGATGCTTGGCGCACCACCTCGGGCAATTGCTGCACCTGGGCATAGCTCTCACGCAGCCAGCTCGCATCGTTGCCGCGCTGCAGCACCAGGGCCAGCTCCTGCAGCGCGCTCTTGCCTGAAGCCGGCGCATGGCTGATGACGCGCTGCAGGGTCTGACCTATGTGCTCGCGCAGCGACAGCTGCTCGCTGCTCGCCTGGTCCACATACGTGCCGTCCAAGCCGAAACGGCATGCCTGGAAGCGGTTATAGGTATAGACCAGATAGTCGTCTTCGCTCGGCTCGAAGGGCTGCTCGCCAAGGAACCATGCACCCAGCGCCTGCACATAGGCTGCCAGCTGCGCAGCGCGATGGATGGACAGCGGCGTGTCGAAAACGCGCACCTCCACCGTACCGAACTCGGGCTTGGGGCGGATATCCCAGTAGAAATCTTTCATACTATGGATCACGCCCGTGGCCGCCATCTTGGCGAAGTAGCGCTCGAAGTCCTCCCAGTGCAGGGCAAATGGTGCACGGCCCGAAAGCGGGAACGCGAACACCGAGTTGAGGCGTGCGGAGTCAAACGCCGTGTCCTGCCCCTGCACAAACGGGCTGGATGCGGACAGTGCAATGAAATGTGGGATATAGCGCGAAAGCCGGTGCAGCATCATCAGCGCATCGTCGGCACTGGGGCAACCCACATGCACATGCTGGCCAAAGATGGTGAACTGCTTGGTCAGATAGCCATACAGCGCCGTCAGCTCCTTGAAGCGTGGCTTGTCGTAAATGCGCTGTTGGTGCCACTGCTGAAACGGATGCGTGCCGCCGCCGGCCAACGCGATATTGAGCCGGTCGGCCGCCTTGACCAAGGCATCGCGCGTAACAGCCAGTTGCTCGTAGGCGTCCTGCGCATCCTGACAGATGCCGGTCGAGATTTCGATCATGCTGGAGGTCACCTCGGGCACAATGGAGCCCGGAACCTTGGCGTTCTTGAGAAGGGCCAGCATATCGGGCGCATAAGGCGTCATATCGTAGTGATGGGTGTTGAGCAACTGCAACTCCAACTCCACGCCCAGCGTCAGCGCCTTAGAGGGCGCGAATTCGCCCAAACCGCCGGCTTCTGCCCCCGCGGGCTGGCTTTGTTCGATTTCATGCGTCATGGCGCTTACCTCCTCTTTGCAAGGCCGCGCGGCCCACGCCGCGATGGGCATCGCCGCTACGCCACAGGGCGGTAGCGGCCAGCAGCACACCCAGTACCTCGCACAAGACGATCATGGGCAGCGCAATGGCCGCCACCTGCTGGGCCACGCTGGCATTGAAAGCCGTCCACTGCATTGCAATCCCCGACACTATCAGCAGCGCGAGACCCGACAAGGCCAATTGCCCGCAGGCCACAGGCCATTGCCTGCGCCAGCCTATGCCGGTACCTAGCCCCAGCAGCAGGATGGAGCCAAACTTGCCCAGAATCCGAGCCAGGACAGCGCTGGCCACGACCGAAACCATCGCCACAGACAGGTTCACTTGCGAGGCCATGCTGGCCACCAGCACGAACATCAGCAGATTGAGCATGGCATTGGCCGCCTGGAAGGCCTGGGGCCAGACCAGCGGCATGGGACTGAGATTGCGCAGCATCAGGCCCGCGACCATGAAGCCCAGTGCGGCAGAGCCGCCCCATTGCTCGGCCAGTAGACAGACTGCAGCCATGGCCGCCAGCAAATACAGGGCCGTGGTATCGCTGCGCGATGATTGCCAACGAAGGACCGGCCAGAAGGCAATGGTGACCAGAAAGGCCCAGAACAGAGTCAGCAGCACGCTGAACAGCAAGCGGCCCAGCCCCGCCGATGAAAACTGCAGGCCGCCACCCGCCGCCGCTGCGACCGGCACGAACACTACGGTCAGCACCAGAGCGCCGAGCAACGCCAGCAAGGTGCTGATGGTAGCCAGCAGCAAGCTGCGGTCTGTCACCGCGCCGCTGGCGCGCAGATCATCGGCAATGCGAAGCAACACAGCCGGAGACGCAGCCATGGATATCACACCGACGGCCAGCGCCACGGCCCAGCCCCAGCCCAGGGCCAGCAGGGTCGCAGCCACCACCGTCAGCGTGATCAGCGACTCGCCCAGACTTTGCAGCAGCAACCAGGGCTGGCGAAACAGCCAGGGCAATGACACCTGAGAGGCAGCCAGCAGCAGGCTTGCGCCCACAGCCACCTCCAGCAACACGGCCGTGCTGCCTTGCAGCGGCCAGGGCAGATCGCCAAACCCCACCCATCCGGCCACCAGGCCCACCACCGTATACCCCAGCATGCGCGGATAGCCGGTAAAGCGGTGAACCAGATGACCCAGCAAGGCAGCGGCTGCAACCAGCACGCACCAGCTCAGCAGCGGTGGAAAACCGGCGGGCCAGATGCCCGCCTCAAGATTGCCGAACGGCATAAAGCGCCCTCCTGTATCAAGACCCGGACAGTGCGACAAAGTCACGGCACCAGGAATGGTGCAGGCAGCGTTGCGAGAGATGCGGTCAGCGCCGCGTGAAAGCCCGGTCATGCGCCGGGATGCAACACCTGCTACTAGCGCGGCCAGCCCTGCGCCCAAAGGATCACGGCAGCCGCCACGCACGCTCCAGAGTTTGCCCGGATCTCCACAGGCACTGCCCAGGAGCGCTACAAACATCATAGGGGCGCCAGATCAAACGGCGTTACAGGGTGTCAGCCTTCCGACATTTCTGTGTCCGAATGCGTGGCTTGTTAGGGTTTTGCAAACCTTCCGGACATGAAAAATGCCGGGCTCAACTAAGCGTTGACCCGGCATTGATTCCTATGGAAAGCCTGCTGTCAGGCTGGCAGCTTGCCGCCCTTCAGCAGCGCTCCCACCAGTTCCACCCAGTAACGCATGCCCAGCGGCAGATTGGCGTCGTTGAAGTCGTACTTGGGGTTGTGCAGGGAGGCGCTGTCCTCGCCATTGCCCAGCCAGATATAGACGCCCGGGCATTCCTGCGCCATGAAAGCAAAGTCTTCCGAAGCCATGCTGGGCACCATATCGCGGCGCACCTTGCCCTCGCCCAGTACGTGGGTCAACACCTCGGCACAGACTTCGGCATGCTGGGGACTGTTGATGGTCGCTGGATAGCTGACGCGGTAGTCGAGCTGGGCCTCCAGGCCGTGCAGCGCGCAGGTCGCTGCAATCGCATCGCGAAAACGCTGCTCGATGCGCGCGCGCTGAGGCATGTCGAAGCAGCGCACGGTGCCGCGCAGCTTGATGACTTCGGGCATCACGTTATAGGTGTCGCCGGCATTGAAGCTGGTCACGCTCAGCACGGCCGGCTTGTGCACCTCCTGCTCGCGCGCAATCAACGCGGGCAGCTGCGTCACCAGCTGGCAAGCCGCCAGCAGCGCGTCCTTGCCCAGGTGCGGCATCGCGGCATGGCAGCCCTTGCCTGTCAGCGTCAGATCGAAGATGTCGAAGGCCGCCATCACGGCCGTGGAATGCACTGCCGCTGTACCCACGGGCAGGCCCGGCCAGTTGTGCATGCTGTAGACCGCGTCCATGGGGAAGCGCTTGAACAGCCCCTCCTCGATCATGGCGCGCGCTCCACCTTCGTTTTCCTCGGCGGGCTGGAAGATGAAATGCACGGTACCAGCAAAGTCGGGGGCCGAGGCCAGGGCCTGAGCCGCGCCCAGCAGCATGCTGGTATGGCCGTCATGGCCGCAGGCATGCATGCGGCCTGCGTGGGTAGACGCATGGTCGCACTGGTTGAGCTCGGTCACGTGCAGCGCATCCATATCGGCGCGCAGGCCGATGGAGGGGCCGGAGCCCAGGCTGCCTTTGAGCACGGCGACCACGCCGGTGCCGGCCAGGCCGGTGTGCACCTCGAGACCAAAGCTTGTCAGGAGTTCGGCCACGCGTGCGCTGGTGCGGTGCTCCTGAAACGCGGTTTCGGGATGACGATGAAAGTCATGACGCCAGGCTTGCAGTTCCTGTTGGCCGGGCCACTTGATGGTGTTCATCATGGTCTTGCTCCAGCTTTACAGCGTGTGGACAAAGGTCTGGGCGATCAGCGTCGCGGCCAGGAACACGCCGGCATTGGCCAGCAGCGAAACCACCACGATGCGCCAGCCGAGACGACGGAAGGCCGGGATGTCCTTGGCCAGCGACAGGCCCGCGAACGTCAGCATGGGCGTGATCATGGCCAGGAAGTTGACCTTTCCGGTCAAAGCTGACACTTCGGCGGCATAAGGCGTGAGCGGAAAGGTCATGGCCATCGCGATGAACGAGATCCAGCACACCGCAGGCAACACGCGGCGGGTGCCAACATAGATCAGATCACCGACAAACACGGCAGCAATGATGAGCAGTACACCTGGCAACGCATCCATCACGGGCACGCCGTGGCCGATGCGGTTGCCGATCAGCACCATGGCGCCCACCAGAACCCAGGAGGCGAATCGCATGCCCAGGCCCAGCGCCGGCACCTGTGCCTGCTCTTCATCCTTGGTGGCAGACAGGTCTACGGCCTGCTCCACAACGGCCTGCTTGCGCTTGCGGCCGAGAATCGGCTCCAGCCATTGATAGGCACGCAGTGCCAGAGGTAGCGATATGAACAGGGTCAGATAAGTGCCCACCGTCGTCGCAATCAGATTGGCGGCAGCGGCAAACGTGGCAATCTGGTCGCTCATCTCGGGATGCTGGGCGGCAATCGCGCCCACGGCGGCGGCCGTCATGCTGCCCGAGCCCACGCCGGCGCCCATGCCCAGTGCCAGCGGGTGGAAGATATTGAGGCTGGAGACAAAGCCGGCCAACAGTGAGATGAAGATGGCGCCGATCAGCGTACCGGTGATGTACTCGGCCAGCACGCCGCGGCCTTCGGGCGAATCCATGCCGAAACGCTCGCCGATGATGGCCAGACCCGGTTCACGGCCGATGGAAAAAGTCGCGCCAATCGCTTCGCGCTTGATGCCCAGCAGCAGCGCCACGGGCATGCCCAGGGCCACGCAACCGACCAGATTGCCCAACTCCTGCAACACCAGCCCCCAGCCGACTTCGGCCAGCTTGGGCAGCGAGCCTCCGACCAGCAGACCCAGTTTGGCAATGAACAGAAACAGCGCGCAAGACAGCACGGCGGCTGCCAGATTCTGGCTGTACAGGCTCAGCTTTAGCGGCCCGGGCATGCGCTTGCGCAGCAGACCCAGCACCAGACCGATGAGCAGCGCCCAGATCATGGGCAGCAGCACCACCTTGCCTACGCCCAGCGCAATGGGCAGCGGCCCCAGCCACTCGGACAATGCCGCAACCACCAGCGCCAGCGCAAATACCTGCACCACGCTGCCCACATTCAACGCGGCCTTGGCCGGCTGCACCTCTGTACGCATCAACTTTCCTTGCGCACGACGGCCGCTGCCGACGCGCTGAAATAGCTTTGAACCCTGAAAATGGGCACGGCCAGCCCAAGCTGGCGCTCACCCATGCGGGCGCTGAATATAACAATGCATTTATTGCATACGCATTCTTTTTCTGTTCTAAAAAAGTGAACATACGTATGAATACAGATGCAATTTGGCGACGACAATCGCCGCATGCCCGCCTTCCAAGACTCCCGCGCCCGCTATCTGTTTGAAGCCGTCTATTGCGGCTCTGTCCGTGCCGCAGCCGAAAAGCTGGGCATCGTGCCCTCGGCCGTCAGCCGCCAGATCAGCCTGCTCGAAGAGGAACTGGGCGTGGCCCTGCTGGAACGCCACCGCAGCGGCGTGGTGCCCACCGAAGCCGGTCAGCTGTTGCTGGACTATCACCGCGAACACACGGCCCACCGCCACGACATGCTGGCCAAGGTGGACGCGCTGCGCGGCCTGCACAGCGGCAGTGTCAGCGTGGTCAGCGGCGAGGGCTTTGCACAGGAGCTGATCGACGGCCCCATCCGCAATTTTCGCCAGCAATATCCTGGCGTCAGCATCTCGCTGGAAATCTATGGCACGACCGAAATCATGCGCCGCATTCGCGAGGACGCGGCCGAGATCGGCCTGGTCTACTACCCACCCGCCGACAGCCATATCACCGCGCGCGGCGCGGCGCGCCAACCCATGCATGCCATCGTCCACTCCCAGCACCCGCTGGCCAGCGCGGACCAGACCTCGCTGCAAGAGCTTAGCCAATGGCCTATTGCCATGCTTCAAGGCGTGTACGGCATTCGCCAGCTCGTGGAATATGCCGAACACAAGGACAAGATCCACCTCAGCCCCGCGCTGACCAGCAATCTCATCAGTGTGCTTCTGGCCTTTGTCACCAGCGGCCAGGGCGTGACCCTGCTGCCGCCCTGCTCCGTCACGGCCGAGCTGGCCAGCGGGCGCCTGCGCGCCATCCCCATTCACAATCCTGCATTTCAGGATGCGGAGATGCAGCTCATCACTCGCACCGGCCGCCATCTGTCCCCTGCCGCCAATCGCTTTCTGCTGTATTGCATGCAAGGCATGCAGGCGTTCCAGGAGCCATGACTCCAGGCCGGGCCGCCTGAGCATGCGGAGGACACCGCTGCACTTGCCTTAGACTGCACGCAGCATGCAAACCAGTCTGGCTCTCACTCCCTCGCAACTGAGCGAATTCCTTCTCAACGTCGCCACCGTACGCCCCGTGTTCATCTGGGGGCCGCCTGGCATCGGCAAATCGGCACTGGTACAGAACTTTGCGCAAAGCGTGGGGCTTGATTGCGTGTCCCTGCTGGGCAGCCAGCTCGCGCCCGAGGATTTGCTGGGCGTGCCGCAGATCATTGACGGGGTGACCCGCTTTTGCCCGCCCGCCATGATTGCTCGGGAGCAGCCCTATTGCCTGTTCCTGGACGAGCTCAACGCCTGCAGCCAGGATGTGCAGAAAGCCTTCTACAGCCTAATCCTGGAACGCCGCGTGGGCGAGTATGTGATGCCCGAGGGCTCCATCGTGATTGCGGCTGGCAACCGGGCTCAGGATTCCGCGATCGTGCGTACCATGTCCTCGGCGCTGATCAACCGCATGATTCATGTGCAGCTCAAGGTCAGCGCCAGCGAGTGGCTGCAATGGGCGCAGCAGGCCCAGTTGCATACTCTGGTGCTGGAATACCTGGCCCAGCGTCCCGATCACCTGTGGAGCCAGCCGCCCAAGCATGAGGAAGCATTTTCCACGCCGCGCTCCTGGCATATGCTGAGCGACGCCTTGCTCTCCTACGGCGATGCTCTGAATCTGCACACGCTCGAAGCCCTGGGCAGCGGCTGCCTCACGCCCCAGCATGCGGCGCAATTCAAGGCCTTCTACAAGCTGGCCGACGACCGTCACCGTCTGGACGCCATTTTCAAGGGCGACGCCAACTGGCCCCATGCGCCGCAGGACAGAGATGTGCTGTATTTCCTGGCCCAGGCCTTCCGTGCGCGTCTGCTCAAGATCCTGCCCGCCGACAAGCAGCAAAGCGGCGGCGAGCTGCAGCAAACCGTGCACCGCTCCAAGGCCATGCTCAAAGAGCTGGCCCAGATCAGCCTGGAAATGGCCCAGATCGTCACCGCTGAGAGCGACAGCCAGACCCTGCCCGCCTGGTATATGCTGGAAATCGTGCGCGACCTGCCACGCCTGGTAGAAGCGCGCGAAGCGGCCAGAGCCTGATGGCCAAAGCCCCACCGCGCGACACCCCTGCCACCCAGGCCTATGCGCAGGGCCTGGCCATGCTGCAGGCACACCCCATCTTTAGCGAACTCAGCCGCAGCCTGGGCTTTGTGCGCGGCTCCCAGTCAGGCTGCCCGACCCATGGATGGGCGCAGGCCAGCCTCAACCACCAACGCTTTACCGGCCAGATCGACATCCACCCCAAGCGCCTGGCCAGTCCCGAGGAATGGGCGTACTGCCTGGGGCGGGCCACGCTCAGCTACGCGCTGGAGCTTTTTCAGCGAGACCGCAGTCACTGGACCCAATGGAGCGCGGCCTGCGATGTGGTCACGGCCCGCTTCATCCAGACCATCAAGCTCGGCCGTCCGCCCGAAGGCATGGAACTGCCCGACGGACTGCCCCAGCGCGACGAGGCCCAGTGGTACGTCCAGTTCTGCGAACAAGGCATACCCGCCTGGGCACAGTCGCTGAGCCTGGCCGGTCCCGGTCAGGGCGGTGCTCACCCCAGCCTGGCCCTGCCAGAGCAGTGGCCTGAGCCCGCCTCATCCACCAGCAAAACTCAGCCATATTGGCGCAGGTACGGCAACTGGCCCGAAATGTTTGCCGCGGGTCTGGCTCGCTCCGTCACCCAGTCCGTGGAAATGGCGGCAGGCGTGCGCCGCGAGTTTGGCCAGAGCCGCCCTGCCAGCAGTGCCCTGGACCGCGCGCGACACTGGTTCATGGACAGCTTTCCGCTGCTGGGCAGCATGGTCGCGGCGTTTGACATCATCGAGGACGCCAGTATCTGCGAGCGCGAGGACATTGCCGTCGCCGCCGTCGACGAAGTGCTGCGCACCATCTACATCAACCCCGGCCCGCGCCTGTCCGAGCTGGAACTACGTTTCGTCATTGCCCACGAAGTTCTGCACGTTGCCCTGCGCCACCTGCCGCGCCGACGCGGGCGCGAGCCTTTTCTGTGGAATGTGGCCTGCGACTTTGTCATCAACGACTGGCTGATTCAGATGGATGTGGGCCAGCCGCCAGGCATCGGCCTGCTCTACGACCCGGATCTGCGTGGTCTCGGCGCCGAGGAGGTCTATGACCGCATTGCGAGCGATCTGCGTCGCATGCGCAAGCTGCGTACCCTGGCCGGTGGCCGGGGCGACATGCTGGAGCGCAATGTGGGCAGCCAGCCCAGCGCAGGCGACTTTACCGATATCGACGAGTTTTGCCGCACCCAACTGGGCAAAGGCCTGCTGCGCCACGAGCAAAGCGCACGCGGCCTGCTGCCCGCAGGACTGATCGAGGAAATCCGTGCTTTGCTGCAGCCGCCGATTGACTGGCAGGTGGAGCTGGCGCGCTGGTTCGACCATCACTTTCCGCCCATAGGGACGCGGCGCAGCTATGCCCGCATCAGCCGCCGCCAGAGCGCAACGCCCGATATTCCCAGGCCACGCATTCAAGCCGACAGCCGCTGGCTGGACGGCCGCACCTTTGGCGTGGTGCTGGACACCTCGGGCTCCATGGAGCGCCATGTACTGGCCAAGGCACTGGGCGCCATCGCCAGCTATGCCGAGGCCAAGGACGTACCCGCGGTGCGCCTGATCTGCTGCGACGCCGCAGCCTATGACCTGGGCTATTTGCCGGCCGCCGACATGGCCCAGCGCATCGCCCTCAGGGGCCGGGGCGGCACCGTACTACAGCCGGGCGTGGATCGGCTGCTCCAGACCGATGACTTTCCCAAGGACGGGCCCATCCTCATCATCACCGATGGCGAATGCGACCCGCTGCGCGTGCCGCGCGAGCATGCCTATCTGCTGCCGCCAGGCCGCAGGCTGCCGTTTCGCACTACGGCCCCCATCTTTGTGATGGGCTGATTCAGCATCGGACCATCCCCGCTCCATTCAGCGGCGCACAGTTCGCCAACTCATCGAGCGCGACCTCCACGCCAGCAGGCCTGGGCGCGGCAGCCTCCACCGCCTTGCCGCTGCAAGAGCAGAGCCTAAGGCTTACCCTTGGATGTCACGATCAGGCAACTGAATTGCGGAATGCGCCAAGTGCATTCAGGCCACCGGCCCTACATTGCCCCCGAACTCGTTGATTCTCTACCCCGCAAAGGTCGATGCAGCCTTTGTGCACAGCCGGGTTCAGGCGATGAAGGTCAAGAACAGGAAATGAACCCCGAACTCCAAGACAGGCCACCCCAGAACCGGTCACAGCTACCGGCGCTGGCCCAAGGCCATGGCGGCCTACGCCCTTGCGGCCTGATGCTGCGGGACTGCGAAGCATCCCCTGCATTCATGACAACGAAAAAAGGCCGAGCCAGGTCTGCCCCCAGACCACGGCTTGCAGCATCCAGCTCGTGATGCCCACCCCGCGCCCCACAACAACTTCCAAGAGACAAGCATGAACCCAAGTGCGACGACCATTACGGGCGCAACGCCCAGGCAAGATACCGGTCAGGACATCGATGCAGACAAGGCGCTGTATGCCAAGGTCAGCTGGCGGCTGCTGCCACTGCTGCTGATCTGCTACATGGTCGCCTACCTGGACCGGATCAATATCGGCTATGCCCAGATCCAGATGAAGCAGACGCTGGATTTCGGCGACGCCGCCTACGGATTCGGCGCGGGTCTGTTCTTCATAGGCTACTTTCTATTTGAAGTACCCAGCAATCTGCTGCTGGAGAAGATAGGCACGCGCAAGACGCTGATGCGCATCATGCTGGTCTGGGGCCTCATCGCCACGGCCATGGCCTGGGTCTCCACTCCCCTGCAGTTCTATGTCGCGCGCTTTCTGCTGGGCGCCTTCGAGGCCGGCTTCTTCCCGGGCGTCATTCTTTACTTCACCTACTGGTACCCTTCGGCCCGCAGGGGCCGCGTGATCTCCATCTTTCTTTCAGCCGTCATGGCCATGGCCATCGTGGCCGGACCGCTGTGCGGCGCCATCCTCAAATATATGGATGGCATAGACGGCCTGCATGGCTGGCAATGGCTGTTTCTCATCCAGGGCCCGCCCGCCTGCATTCTGGGCCTGATCCTCTACGTCTACCTGCAGGACAGGCCCGCCGACGCCAAATGGCTGACAGGTGCCGAGAAAGCGCGTCTGCAACACAACCTGGCCAACGAAAGCGGCCAGGCCACTCACCACGGCTCCAACGGGCACAAGGATGCCCATGACAGCGCCACTCTGGGCCAGCTGCTGCGCGACCCCAAGGTCTATGCCCTGTCGATGGTGTATTTCATGATGCACGGCGCCACCTATCTGTTTGTCTTCTGGATGCCCACCGTGATTCAGGGCCTGGGCGTGCAGGACGTGCTGCATGTCGGCATCTACTCGGCCATTCCCTTTGTAGCGGGCTTCTTTGGCATGATTGCCTTCGGCGCCAGCTCCGACCGATTCCGCGACCGGCGCTGGCATCTGTTCATCGCCACCGGCATGGCCATTTCCGGCCTGATCGTCACCCTGCAGATGCACGGCCATCTCGAAGGCTCTCTGATTGCCCTGGCCTTCACGCTGATCGGGCTTGCGGCCCTGCCCCCGCTGTTCTTTGCCCTCGTCAGCGACTATCTGTCACCGGCCGTGGCCGCGGGCGGCATAGCGCTCATCAGCAGCCTGGGTAACCTGGGCTCGGCCGCCAGCCCCACCCTGGCCGGCCTGCTGACCCAGTACACCGGCAACAGGCACTACAGCATCTATCTGGTGCTGGGCATGTTGATCCTATCGGCGCTGGTGCTGATGGTGGCGGTGCGGCCCGCCAAGGCCCGGCAAGGCTAGGCCATGCGCTAAACAGAGGCCAAACAGTACGACAGCAGCCGGCCGGCCTTCAGGCCGGCTGTTTTTCATTGCATGAGTCCGAACAGGATTGCGGATGTCTACCCTCGCCTGCCAAAGGATTGCGACACATAGCCCGTTTCCGCTGGCTCACTCTGCTGACTGGAATCCCGGTTTCCGGAAAAAGCTATGGACCCGAGCCACAGCCTAATATCCGATCCATCAGATCCATCAGATCCATCAGATCCATCAGATCCATCAGATCCATCAGATCCATCAGATCCATCAGATCCATCAGATCCATCAGATCCATCAGATCCGGCTACAAGCAGATCAATCCATCATATGCAAACAATATTATTATCTTTGGTAAAAGGATGATTCCGTAATTAACAAACAAGAAATTATTCATTTAACATCTTAAATATTTAAGTTATAAACTTGGCTTCGGCTCCATTAATAGAGCCAATTTGCACATATCACTCCATGCAAATTTCAGACCAAGCAATACGACAACTGATCAAAGAGAAAAGCACACGGCAATTCACGTCATTCAATTTCAAGAGAATACTCACGCCGTGGATCATTCCTTTTGTTGTGCTGAGCCTTTGGCTATTTTCAACTACAACTGGCTGGATAGATCAGTCCATATTACCCAGCCCTATCACGGTCGCTCATGCCGCCTATGAGCAATGGACCAACAACACGCTCTGGACAGATATAGGCGTCAGCCTGAGTCGGGTTCTGGCCGGCTTCAGCATTGGCATGTTGTCGGGCTTGGTCTTGGGCACGGCCGTAGGTCTCAGTCAGTTCAACCATGATCTGCTTGACCGTTCGCTGCAGATGCTGCGCACCATTCCTCATCTGGCCCTGGTGCCTTTGATGATTCTATGGCTGGGTATCGATGAAACGCCGCGTATTTTGCTAGTCGCATTGGGAACGCTGTTTCCTGTCTATATCAACACGGCCAGCGGCATCAAGAATGTCGATGCCAAGCTGCTGGAAATGGGAAAATCCTACGGCCTAAGCCGCAAGGAGCTTATCAAACAAATCATCATTCCCGGCGCCATGCCATCCATACTGGTGGGTATCCGATATGCATTAGGTGTTGCATGGCTCACGCTGGTCATTGCCGAAACCATAGCCTCTCGCAATGGCATTGGTTATATGGTTCAAAACGCCCGCGAACTGCTGCGCATTGATATCATCATTTTTGCCATATTGCTTTATGCACTGGCAGGCTGGCTGGCAGACTGGATTATCCGACAGATCGAATATCGTGTTCTGCGCTGGAATCCTGCTTATAAGAAGGCAGCACGTCAATGAGTTCAATAGTATCAAGCCGCCAAGATGCCGAAATCAAAGAAGATGGTTTCGCCGCATGCGCAGTTTCTCTGCGCAATATCGGGAAGTCGTTCGGCCGCCGCCAGGTTCTGCAGCATATAGATCTTGATATTACGCAGGGTGAATTCGTTTCCCTGATAGGCCCGAGCGGCGCCGGCAAGTCCACGCTGCTGCGGCTTATCGCGGGTCTGGAAGACTGCAGCAGCGGACGCATGCGCTTGAACAGCCCCGCGCCGGAGCGCCCGGCCCAGATACGGGTCATGTTCCAGGAAGACAGGCTTCTGCCCTGGCAGACCGTACTCGACAACATCACGCTTGGCGCACGCGAGCAACGACCTGCAGCTCTGGAACTATTGCGTGCCGTCGGTCTGCAAGGCCATGAGAACGATTTTCCGTCCACGCTCTCGGGCGGTCAGAAGCAGCGCGCAGCCCTGGCTCGGGCACTGCTGCATCGCCCCGATATCCTGCTGCTGGACGAACCCTTTGGCGCTCTTGACGCCATCACCCGAGTCTCCATGCAACTGCTGCTCTTCGACATGTTGCGCGACCACCCCTGCACCGTGGTGCTGGTCACCCATGACGTGGAAGAGGCGGTGGTGCTCTCCAATCGCATTCTGGTGCTGCGCGATGGCGGCATTGCCAGGGATCTGCTGCTCGAAGGCGCAATACCCCGCGATCGGGGCCAGGCCGATCTGGCCACGCTCAAGGCGGGGCTCATCAATGAGTTGCTGGTGCAGGAGGCCTTGCACGAGGCGGCCCAGGCGACGTCGGCTTCGGCCTGAGTAGCGCCCTCCTCAAGAGCCGGTTTTTCAATCACGGGCCTGCACGCCCTATTCCTTTCATTTCATTCACGGCAATCATCATGAGCCCCTACGACAGCACCACGGCTTTGACCTCCTCACCACTGAGCCGCCGCCAGGCCTTGCAGCGCGGACTGCAAGCCGGCTCGGCACTGGCCGCGCTGAGCCTGGGCGGCAATGCCGCTCTGGCGCAGCCCAATGGCACACCGCTGCGGGTGGCCATCATCGGCGACGGACGTACCGGTGTCTGGGCCACGCTGCGCAGCCTGCCCGAAAGCCAGCTGCACAGCGCCATAGGCTCGGCCATCACCTTCCAGCCCGGATTTACCGCATCGCTGCCGGTGATGGAGGCCATCAAAGCCGGCTCGGTGGACTTCAGCTTTGCAACGGCAACCGCGCTCGTCAATGCCATCGCCGCCAAGGTACCCATGATTCCACTGGCCGCTTACGCCTTGCCCGCCGACGAAGTGGATTTTCTGGTACGCGCCGAATCCTCAATACGCTCCGCCGCCGATCTCAAGGGCAAACGCATTGCCCATCAGAACGGCACGACCGGCACTTACAGCCTGATCAAGTATCTGGAAACCGCCGGCCTGCGCCTCAAGGACGTGCAGGCAGTCAGCCTCTCGGGCGTTGATGCCTATACGGCACTGGCACAAGGCAGCATCGACGGGTGGATCCATTGGCAGCATGCCGGGGCCATCGCAAAGGCTCGTCTGGGCGATAAGGTCCGCCTGCTGCCCAATGTCAGAACCTATGACTGGGCCTTTTATGTCGCCAGCGAGAAAGCGCTGCAATCCAATCCCCAGGCCGTCTTCAACGCCGTCAAGCTTATCAAGCAGACGCAGGCCAGAATCAATGCCAGCCCCGAAGCTACGGCCAAGCTATGGGCTGCACAAGGCGGCTTCCGTCCCGGCAGCCTCGAAGAAAACGTCTTTGTCGAACTGATTCGTGACAAGCGCCTGTCGGACTCCACCGCCGACCTGCTGGCCCCGCTGAGCAGACAGGCCGCCACCGAAACCCAGGAAATGGCCGACAGCTTCCAGCAACTGGGCGTGCTGCCGCAACGAACCGATGTCGTCGGCTTTTTGCAAAGCAGCAAGGTCGGCGATGTGGCGCAGAAGATCCGCAGCGCCCTCTCCTGAGCCCCTGAAGATTTCCGAGAATCGAGTTCATTGCCATGAC
This sequence comes from Comamonas sp. C24C, assembly GCF_053345995.1. Classification (NCBI taxonomy): domain Bacteria; kingdom Pseudomonadati; phylum Pseudomonadota; class Betaproteobacteria; order Burkholderiales; family Comamonadaceae; genus Comamonas; species Comamonas sp. C24C. The sequence continues at coordinate 98,785 of NZ_JBKFBC010000004.1, forward strand.
CCAAGCAACACCCCGCCAGATGCATCTGGCCGCCTTCATCATTGCCGGTCCCGGTCGCGCTGGCGGCTGGCGCTACCCCAGCTCAGAATCCGACTGGCTCAACCCGGCCTACTATCAGAAGATCGCGCAGACGCTTGAGCGAGGCCGTTTCGACATGGCTTTTTTTGCCGATATTCTGGCCGTTCCCGACCGCTTCCAGAGCAGCACCGACAGCCAGCTGCGCTACGGCGCGCTGGGTTCCATGCGGCTGGACCCCACGCTGGTGCTGACGGCCATGGCGAGCGCCACCCGGCACCTGGGGCTGGTGGCCACCCGCTCGACCAGCTATTTCCAGCCCTATGAGCTGGCGCGCTCCTTTGCCACGCTGGACCATCTGAGCGCCGGACGCAGCGGCTGGAACGTGGTCACCTCGTTTCAGGACGCCGAATCCAAGAACTTTTCGCTGCGCGAGCAAATCCCCAAGAACGAGCGCTACGACCGCGCCGACGAGTTCCTGGAAGTCGTCCATCAACTCTGGGACAGCTGGGAAGACGACGCACTGGTTGCGGATCGCGAAGCGCCACTGTTTGCCGACCCTGCCAAGGTGCACGAAATTCACCACCAGGGCAAATGGTTCGATGTGCGCGGCCCGCTGAACGTGCCGCGCTCGCCCCAGGGCTATCCGCTGATCGTGCAAGCCGGTGCATCGGATCGCGGCCGCGACTTTGCCGCCCAATGGGCCGACGTGATCTTTGCCAGCCACGACTCGCTGGACAGCGCACAGCGCTTTTACAAGGAGATGAAGGAGCGCGTGGTTCGCAAAGGCCGCTCGCCCGACAGCCTCAAAATCCTGCCCGCTGCCACACCGCTGGTGGGCGAGACCCGCGCCATTGCCGAAGCCAAGCGCGAAGTGCTGCGCGACCTGACCCATGCCGAGCCCGGACTGTCCACACTGGCCTATCACCTCGATATCGACCTGGGCCAGTACCCGCTGGACGCGCCGCTGCCCGACCTCAACGTGCCCGGCGTCAAAGGCCATTACGACGAGGTGCGCGAAGCCACCGACCGCGAACAGCTGACCTTGCGCGAGCTGGGCCTGCGTTACGGCAACCGCTACGAAGGCGGCATGGTGGGCAGCGGCAAGGACGTGGCCGACCAGATGCAGCACTGGTTTGAAGAACAGGCCTGCGACGGCTTCATGATTCAGGCGCCCTACCAGCCTGCCGGATTCGAAGAGTTCGTGCGCTATGTGGTGCCAGAGCTTCAGCAACGCAAGCTGCTGCGCACCGAATACCACGGCGAAACCCTGCGCGAAAACCTGGGCTTGGAACGCCCCGCCGTTCACGCCTGGAAAGACCGTGTCGAAACACGTTCCACGACAGTGGAATCTCCCGCCGCTCCATCAACAGACAAGGTTGCCGCATGAGCCTCGCCACCAGCACTTCGCAAGACAACGCAGATCTGCAAACCGCCCCAGGCGAAATCGTCAGCATCGAGGCCCAGGCAACTGCCACCGCAGGCCGCTACCTCGTCAGCGCACGCCACAATGTGCTGCCCACCGACGCCAAGGTCAGCAGCGGTGGCCCCGGCCTCGCAATTGCCGCCGGCGAGCTGCTGCTGTCCTCACTGGCGTCCTGCAGCTTCGGGTTGATTCAGGAAAAAGCGCGCGAATTCGGCTGGCCCCTGAGCAGTCTCGATGCCGAAGTCCTGTTTCAGCGCGATCCCGCCGACGGCACCCGCTATGCCAGGCTGGAACTGGCGGTCACGGCCGGCGGCGTCACGCAGCAGCAGGCCCAGCAATTGCTGGACTACTTCACCGGCAAATGCCCGATCTACAACACCTTGCGACGCGGCGGCCCGGCCAGTGCACGCATTACCGCAACAACCTGAGTTTCAGTGACCGCCGCAAAGGTGAAGGTGAGACCAAAGACTGGCAGTGCATTCTGTAATGCATCGCCAGCCTTTCGGCCTCCTGCCCTCTTCTATCGCGCTGACGCCCAGGTATCCAGGCTGACAGTGATCGACCTCAGAAGTTGCCCACCCAGGTCCCCAGCGCAATCACCATCACCAGCGCCGGCAGCGGGAACAGCATGGTTACCGCCGCAATGTCACCATAAGACTGCCGGTGGTTGAGCTTGCAGATCGCCAGCAGGGTGATGATGGCGCCGCAATGCGGCAGCGTGTCCATGCCACCGGCAGCCATCACCGCCACCCGGTGCAGCAGCGCGGGACTGATGCCGGCGGCCTGGGCCATGGCCAGGTAATCGGCACCCAAAGTCTGCAGCGCAATGCTCAGCCCCCCGGACGATGAGCCGGTAATGCCCGCCAGCACATTCATGGCCACCGCTTCGGACACCAGGGGGTTGCTGGACACCTGCAGCACCGCGTCGCGGATCAGTCCAAAACCGGCCAGGGATGCAATCACCGCACCATAGCCCACCTCGGACGCGGTATTGAACAGCGGCAGCATGAATCCAAACACGCCCTGGTTGATGGTGTCCTTGAGGTTGTGCCAGCGCCCCAGGCGCAGCAGCACCAGCGCCGTACAGGCCACGATCAGCGCAATCACCAGCGCCCACAGTCCCACCAGCCGGGTCGGGTCCAGCGTCGGAAAGCGTTCACTCACAAAGCCCAGGTCCATGCGCGGAAACACGCCATAGGTAAACAGCGCATTCACGCCGATCACCAGCAGCAATGGCAGCAGTGCCATCCACAGAGGTATCTGCGCATGGCGCGCTGCATCAGCCGCCAGTTGCTCGGGCGTCGGTGCCGCATCGGCGCCGCCTTCGTCGTGCTCGCCATAGCCCTCGCCTGCAGCCTTGGCGGCTGCGGCCCGCCGGCTCAGCCACCACAGGCCGCCCGCCAGAATCAGCGCCGCCGCCAGAATGCCCAGCCCCGGCGCCGCAAACACATTGGTGCCAAAGTACGGAATCGGCATGGCGTTCTGGATCGCGGGCGACCCCGGCAGCGCCGTCATGGTGAAGGTGAACGCGCCCAGCGCAATCGTGGCCGGGATCAGGCGCTTGGGAATCTGTGCCTCTTCAAACAGATTGCGCGCAATCGGGTAGATGGCAAAAGCCACCACAAACAGCGACACCCCGCCATAGGTCAGCAGCGCGCAGGCCAGCACCACGGTCTGTATGGCGTACTTCTTGCCCAGAGTGCGCACAATCCAGTGAGCCAAGGTACTGGCCGCCCCCGAATCGGCCATCAGCCGCCCGAACAGCGCCCCCAGCAAAAATAAAGGTAAAAACTGCAGTACATAGCCGCTGAGCGCGGCCATGAAGGTGTCGGTATACAGCGGCAGCAGCCAGCGCCCGTCGCCCGACAGCACCACAGCTACGGCCGCCATCAGCGGAGCCAGCAGCAGCACTGTCACGCCTCGGTAGGCCAGAAACATCAACAGGGCCAGCGAGACGGCCACGGCCAGCACGCTCAGCATGGCCGGCCTTTCTGTCCCGGCGCGGCTGCGGCGCTGGTTGGGATACGGTCAGCGGTACACGGCATGGCCCCTCCTGTTTTGCGAAAGCCGGCCGGGCCAACAGTGGCACGGAACCGGCCTCACACCAGCTCAGTATGCCGCCGCATGTTGCAGTGCACAACAAAAGATGCAGACGCGCTGGCGGCGGCGCTACACAGCTTGCAGTCAAACTAGCGGTTCACACAATCTGGAGGCTCACAGGCAGCTATCAAATCAGAGAAAATAGCTTGACATGAAAATTCCCGCTCGGGAAAGAACAAACCGGAGCACGGTCAAAGCAATTGATATTTCCTGATCAGGAAATTAATGAACAGACTTGCTCAGTCAGCCAGGCTGAAATATCAAGCAAAAACCGGCTCTAACGCTTATGCACCAAGCACTTATAGCTATCAAAACTATTGTTTGAGCTGTGCTTCGAGCAGTGCATTGGCTTCATAGCGCAGCCAGCCCGCCACCACCGGCTTGCCCGCAACAGCGCCTGAGTGGCGGTCACTGGGGTGCGAGCGCCCCTCGCTCACCGCGACCTCGGCAAAGTCAAACGGGCTCATGCCCTCAATGCAAGCCACATTCACGCCGTACTGATGCGGCGACGAGCGCCGCTGGTGAAAGGTATAGATGCCGCAATGCTTGCAAAGGAAATGCTTGGCCTGCCCGGTGTTGAACTGGTAGAGCGTCAGCGCATCCTGCCCCTGCAGCACCTCGACTCCGCTCAGCTCGGCCGACACGGCTACGGCACCGCGCATGCGGCAAAACGAGCAATTGCAGCGCCGCGCGGTGTTCAGCCCGTCGCTGAGCAGCACGGTAAAACGCACTGCACCACAGTGGCAGGCGGCTTGGAGCGGTTGGGAAAAATCGAGGCTAGCGCTGGGCATGGGTTTGTTTCCATCAGTACGGTTTTTATGGCTGGCACTGCAATTAACGGCATCCAATATCGGTTAGATCAAACTCAAGCGCTTATGCAACAAGCGCAAGCAGCTATGATATTTGAAATTTCCCGATCAGGAAATTTTCAATTTACCACCTCTGATTTAAATAAATATTTCCCGTTCGGGAATTTAATAGACATCGCTGCACTCCGACAATCACACGCACGCTCAGGTCTGACGCCGCAGTGTCAAGGCACAGCGCAGCTCTATCAACTGCACGATCTGCTCCACCACCGCATTGCCCGCAAAGCCATGCTCTGGCGCTGCCTGCAACTTGCGGGCGGCGGCGGGTAGCTCGGTCGCCAGCTGCTGCAAACGCTTGCGCGTCGCGGCCTTGGCCAAGCCTGCCTCTTCGGCAAACTGCTCCCAATGCCTGGCCTCCAGCTCGCTAAACTTGTATTTGCTGCCAATCTTCATCGCCATCTTGGGCGTCAGCTGGGGGTAGATCGCTGTAGCCAACAAATCGTAGAACAGTGCCAGCACAGGGCTTCTGCCCCCGTACAGCAGCGAAAAATTCTTGCCATGCGCATCATGGTTGCCGATCAGCGCATTGAAGATCACCCCATCCAACAGGCGCAGCACCTGCGGCGCACTGGGCCGGGTCACGCTGCGCAGCAGGGCAAAGCATTGCGCCAGACCCGGCCCGCCCTCGTTCTGGTACTTCAGTTCGGGCACCACGCCCAGCGCCTGGCAAAAGTCTTCCTGATGCATTCGCTGCAGCTGCGGTGAATGCTGTGCATCATTCTTCAGCACGCGGTCATAGCGCTCCACCAGCAAAAACGAGCGGCCCAGCACGCTATGGATTTGGGCATGGGCAGGCCGCAGCCCCATCACCTGGGCCAGCAGCATGCAAAAGCCTTCATTGGCCACGCTGTCCTCCACCGCATGGATGGCAGGCTTCAAGATATGCGAGCTGGGCGCACCATTGCGCGGCAGGCCAAAGCGCTGGCCGTCAAAAACCACGGGCAGCTTGTCTTGCGCTCCGGCCAGCGAGAGCCGCAAGCCGTCATCTCCTGCCAGCATGGGGCGGCGCGGCAGCTCGTCCAGCAAGGCGAGCAGCTTTTCATCGCTGAGCCACTCCACATCACCCACGGCGCTGGACCGGGGCAAAGCCTGCCCCGGCTCCAGAAAAGTCACGGCCCCCGCGCACTCGCCACCAATATGGTCCAGCAACGCAAAATCGTTCTGGCCCGACACCTGAAACTGCTGGGCAATCAAGCGGCGCATCTGCCCCTCGGGCAGCAGACCGGCGAAGAAAGGCCGGGTCTGGTGATCGTCAAACGGCTCAGCCTGCAAGGGCAGCGAATGCGATAAAGCCACGGCCTGCGGCAGCGACAACCAGTCGGGCGCATAGGCAAAGCTCAGCCGCCCATGCACCAGCGACAGACTGCCGACGCGCCGCTCAAACAGCCAGACTTCGAGTTCATGCGCCATGCTCTACACCCTCAGAAGCCGTATTCGGCAAACCGCACAACTGCAACTCTCCCCCCAGCGCATCGATCACACGCAGCACATGCTCCAGCCGCACCGTGGGCTTGCCAGCCTCCAGATCCACAATAAAACGCGTGCCCACGCCTGCTGCCAAGGCAAGCTGAGGCTGGGTCAGCCCCAGTTGCTTGCGGGCAGTGCGCAGGGCTGCGCCCAGTTGGTCGGAGGTGTGGATGGTGGACATAAGGTGGCCTAGCCTAAAAATTCCCGTTCGGGAAATTATGAAGCAGAGCACGCTGAAAAGAAATCGATATTTCCTGATCGGGAAATTTATCAGCAGACTGGCTCTGCCAGCTATGCCAAAAGATCAGGCCCAAAACAGGCTATAGCGCTTATCGCTCAAACGCTGGCCGCTATCAAAAATATTCTTTGAGCTTGCTTCAGCCTGTGCGTTAGCTTCATAACGTGCTCAGCCGGTCACCACTGGCTTGCCTAGTGCTACGCCCAGCTTACGGTCGCTTGTCGCGACTTCGGCAAAGTCAAATAGGCACATGCCGTCAATAAAAATTATATTTATAAATTTTCTTCAAAATAATCATAAATATTATTTTCTATTTTTGAACTCCTATCGAATATTAATTGCTTATCAATACCATTACCTAAAGTGTAAACCACCTCAGACTTTTCATTATCTTTAGTAGCCATCAAAGTAACCCCTATATTTGTTAAGCACCTACTTCTATGATAATCACTGCAATCCATATGATAAATTTCCCCCTCTTTAATAACTTCAACTTCGCAAACCCTAGGATACGTATTCTCCTCAAAAGTCAACAACGATTTATCTCCATCGTATGAAACTCTATATTTACCACATTTCAAAGACTCCCTTCCGTAGCTTCTTAATATATATTTCTTATTCTGAATAACGCCTTTTAATACTTGACTATTAAAATCAAAGATATGATTATGCACCGGCCAGTACGGATTCTGATAGAAATTAAAACTCCTATCCCAAAAATGCAATCTTAATTTCTCATAATTTCTAATCGGAATCGTCAAGCATAAAAAACCCAAAGGATGACGAGATATTATAAATTTATTTCCTTGATTTAGAACAATTTCCCTCAATGCTTTTAATTTATCGTCAACACAAATCTTCCCCTTGTTAAAAAATATATCATCATACATTTCAAATAGCATTTTTTCTCCAATGAATATCTTTAATACATTCTACTGCTTTACTTCTAATTGCACCATATCGAGATCCGAGATCATTTTTTAAGCACTTAAGAAAATCAACCTCCCCAAAAAGATAATCCATACTAGATTCAATATTTTCATTAGAATCGTTTGGACTCGTTATTTTTGTACTTTCATTGTTCAATTTTAAAAAATTTAAATCAATTTTCTTGCTCTGATAAATAAGAACATCTGCCTCTTTTTTGTACCAATAGAAAAATTGACCTCGCTCCGAAAATCCTACAGCAGGATCTTTTTTAGATTCCTGGGTTAACACAACCTCAACATCTGAAATATCTGCCCTGAAAGGAGTGAAGTAACTTCTAAAAAAAACATTAACCTCAACATAGTTAGATTGACTAACATACGCAGCCATATATATAGTGCACAATATAGTTGAGATAACATCATCTACTGATGTTTTTTTACCCTCACAAATAGAGCACTCTTTGTAGCTAAAATTCCCTTTCGAGTCAGAGAAGAGGATTCTATTTTTATAGGACACATAAGCCTCAAGCGCATCATTGCACTTTGGATTTAATAGATAAATTGATAAATTTTTCTTTATATGACTTTCGAAAGATTTTCTAAAAAGAATTGGAATAATTTCTTTCGTCACAAAACTAGCAGTATTCCCTATAAATAAATAATTATTTGTATTATTAGCATTGAGCTTAAGTCTAGCTGATATCTTTGAGGATGATATTTCTTCAACTTTATTCTTAGGATCGACAAAGCTCAATATTAAATCGGATATTAAAGTAAGAATAATTGCAGCCACACCACCAGCAATTAAATTTTCAACAATTGTATTAGTGGATTTAACTATCGAATTTAATTTAGAATTATCAGTAAATTCAAGATTATTTATGAATATCAAGAATACAACACAAAACAATATAAACAATAACGAATAAATAATGAAATATATTTTTTGATTGAAACTTTTTAAATTTGAGCTATCCATATCCCCTCCGAAATTATTTCCTCTTACTCAAAAATATAACCATTTGTACCTATATTGCATATGGGTGATTCCCCGGTTTCCACGGTATCCGCTCCATTTCCATGACCAGAAAGATTTCCCCGATCATATCGCCATCCTGCATGTAAACTTTGCCGCCATAAGAGCCTACTGAACCCGAACAGATACTTGATCGTCTGGCACCCAAAATGTCGAATGCCGGTGCGCATAGAACCTAAAAAAATTCCAGCGCGTATGCAGCATGCACATATAAAAACAAAGGCAGCCCGAAGGCTGCCTTTGTACGTAAGTGCTGAAACTTACTTGCGTGGGGGTGGCACGTCCGTGCAGGAACCGTGCGCCACTTCCGCCGCCATGCCGATGGACTCGCCAAGGGTTGGGTGGGGGTGGATGGTCTTGCCGATGTCCACGGTGTCCGCGCCCATTTCGATGGCCAGGGCGATTTCACCAATCATGTCGCCGGCATGCGTGCCGACCATGCCGCCGCCCAGGATACGGCCGTGGCCGTGGGCTTCGGGGGAGTCGTCAAACAGCAGCTTGGTAAAGCCTTCGTCGCGGCCGTTGGCGATGGCGCGGCCGGAAGCTGCCCAGGGGAACAGGCCCTTCTTGACCTTGATGCCTTGTGCCTTGGCCTGGTCTTCGGTCAGACCGACCCATGCCACTTCGGGGTCGGTGTAAGCCACCGAAGGAATCACGCGGGCGTTGAAGGCAGCAGAAGCCAGTTCCTTGTTGCCTTGCAGTTCGCCGGCGATGACTTCGGCAGCCACGTGCGCTTCGTGCACGGCCTTGTGCGCCAGCATGGGCTGGCCCACGATGTCGCCGATCGCGAAGATGTTGGGCACGTTGGTGCGCATCTGGATGTCGACGTCGATGAAGCCGCGGTCGGTCACGGCCACGCCAGCCTTGTCGGCGCTGATCTTCTTGCCGTTGGGCGTGCGGCCCACGGCTTGCAGCACCAGGTCGTAGGTCTGGGGTTCGGGCACGGTGACGCCGTCCTTGGCTGGAGCGAACGTAACCTTGATACCTTCGGGTGTGGCTTCGGCACCCACGGTCTTGGTGTTGACCATGATGTTGTCGAAGCGTGGCGCGTTCATCTTCTGCCAGACCTTGACCAGGTCCCGGTCGGCGCCCTGCATCAGGCCGTCCATCATTTCGACCACGTCAAGGCGCGCGCCCAGTGTGGAGTAGACGGTGCCCATTTCCAGGCCGATGATGCCACCGCCCAGAATCAGCATGCGCTTGGGCACTTCCTTCAAGTCCAGAGCGCCGGTGGAATCGACCACGCGGGGGTCCTTGGGCATGAAAGGCAGGTGCACGGCTTGCGAGCCTGCAGCGATGATGGCGTTCTTGAACTGAACGATCTTCTTGCTGCCGGTCTTTTCCTGGCCGGAACCGGTGGTTTCTTCCACTTCGATGTGGTTGGCAGACACGAAGTTGCCGTAGCCGCGCACGACGGTGACCTTGCGCATCTTGGCCATCTGGCCCAGACCGCCGGTCAGCTTGCCGATGACCTTTTCCTTGTGGCCGCGCAGCTGGTCGATGTTGACTTCGGGAGCGGCGAACTTCACGCCGGCCACTTCCAGGTGCTTGACTTCGTCCATCACGGCAGCCACGTGCAGCAGTGCCTTGGAGGGGATGCAACCCACGTTCAGGCAGACGCCGCCCAGGGTGGCGTAACGCTCGACCAGCACGACCTTGAGGCCCAGGTCGGCAGCGCGGAAGGCCGCCGAGTAGCCGCCAGGGCCACCGCCCAGAACGACGACGTCACAGTCCATGTCCACGGTGCCGGCAAAGTTGCTGGCGACGGGAGCGGAAGCAGCAGCCACAGGGGCGGCCACAGGTGCTGGAGCGGCTGCGGCAGGCGCAGGGGCTGCTGCCTGAGTTGGTGCGGCGGCGCCGGCTGCGGCTTCCAGTGTCAGCACCAGCGAGCCTTCGGCAACCTTGTCGCCGACCTTGACCTTGATTTCCTTCACGACGCCGGCATGGCTGGAAGGAATCTCCATGGAGGCCTTGTCGCTCTCCACGGTAATGAGGGACTGGTCCACGGCCACGGTGTCGCCGGGGTTGACCAGCAGTTCGATCACGCCCACTTCGGCGAAGTCGCCGATATTGGGTACCTTGATATCGATGAGGCTCATATGCGCTCCTATCTTGGTTTTTGTCTCTGCGCCGCCCGATTCGCTCGGGCAGCTGAAAACGGTATTTCCGGGTTGAAGCCTGGCGGCTGACGCCTTAGCTCCAGTCAAAAGTCAGCAATACGGTACGGCTTTCAGGCTCGTAGAACAGCAGGGTTTCGGTGCCGCTTGCGGCAAAAGCATCGGCATTGGCACTGCAGATGAACTCGAAGTGCGCGCCGGTTTCCGGGTGGATGGGGTGAATGCCATCGTCCGTGCCGGTGTCGCTCAGCAACTCATTCGTTAGATTGCTCCAGTTGCCGCCCCAGGAAGGGCCGCCCAGCACACCGAGCAGATAGCGCCCGGAGCTGGTTTCGTAGCAATCGGTGCCTGGCTCATACAGCGGCAGCTTGGCAACTTCGGTGGGATCGTCCCATTCGTTCGCGGCATTCCAGCCATGGGCCAGAAAGTCCCGCCTGGCCTGCTCATAGGCCGCGTGCTGGGTTGCGTAATGCAGTTCCATCACATCGCGCCATGAGTACTTGGCCTCGTGGTGCAGTTCGAACGGAGGCTCCACGCCCAGTTTGACCAGTTCACGATGCTGGGTGCGTACCTCGCGCCAGTCGAGCGATTTCTCCGCCCAGTCGGCCCGATCCTGCTCCAGCATGAAGTAGCGCCAGTCGCCCGCCAGCTCGTACCCGCCTTGATCGTTGAGCTTGAAAGCCAGCCAGTCAGGCTTGAGCAGCGCATTGCCAAACTCCTCGCCCCCCCACTCCCCGACTTGCCCTTCGTAGGGTTCGCAAGGGGCGACGAGATGAACCGGCCCGCTCCAGGCATCGTCGAGCAGCGCCAGGTCGATGGTGACGAGCGGCAGAAAATGCCGCGCGTACTTCTCGACCGGCTCGGCGAAGACGTCAGCCGCATCCGGAAAAGGCCGGATACCGGGAATGACGCCACGCAGATGCTCGATGGGATGCTGTCTCAGGTTCTTCATCTCACTCATGGGCTGGCAAGGTGAAGCGCAAGGCATCTAAAAAGATAGCTGCTTGCGCAATTCAGATAAGCGCTACAGGCCGATTTCGCTAAAAATCGGCCTGCCTGTCAGCTGCTTAGAGCAGGATGCGGCGGTAGTCGGCCAGCACAGCGCCCAGATAGGCGTTGAAGCGTGCAGCGGCTGCACCGTCGATGACGCGGTGGTCGTACGACAGCGACAGAGGCAGCATCAGACGTGGCACGAACTGCTTGCCGTCCCACACGGGCTTCATCGCGCCCTTGGACAGCCCCAGGATGGCGACTTCAGGCGCATTGATGATGGGCGTGAAGTTGGTGCCGCCGATGCCGCCCAGAGACGAAATCGAGAAGCAGCCGCCTTGCATGTCTGCAGCGCCCAGCTTGCCGTCGCGGGCCTTCTTGGCCAGCTCGCCCATTTCTTGGCTGATCTGCAGAATGCCCTTCTTGTCGGCGTCCTTGAGCACGGGAACGACCAGGCCATTCGGCGTGTCGGCGGCAAAACCGATGTTGAAGTACTGCTTGTAGACCAGGGTGTCGCCGTCCAAAGAGGCGTTGAACTCGGGGAACTTCTTCAGCGCAGCGACCACGGCCTTGATCACGAAAGCCAGCATCGTCACCTTGACGTCGCTCTTGGCCTTGGCGCTTTCGGCATTGGTCTGCACACGGAAGGCTTCCAGCTCGGTGATGTCGGCCTCGTCATTGTTGGTGACGTGAGGGATGACCACCCAGTTGCGGTGCAGATTGGCACCCGAGATCTTCTTGATGCGCGACAGTTCCTTGCGCTCGACAGCGCCAAACTTGGCGAAGTCGACCTTGGGCCAGGCCAGCACTTCCAGACCGCCGACGTTGCCGCCGGACGACTTGGGAGCCACAGCCTGCTGAGCCAGGGTCTGCACGGCACCGGCCATCACCGACTTGGTGAAGGACTGGATGTCTTCCGCCGTGATACGGCCCTTGTTGCCAGAGCCCTTGACTTCTGCCAAAGGCACGCCCAGTTCGCGAGCGAACTTGCGCACCGAAGGCGAGGCATGGGGCAGTTGACCCGAGGGAGCCACGGTGGGGTTGTGGGCCGCAGGTGCTGCCACAGGAGCAGCAACGGCCACGGGAGCTGCAACCACGGGTGCAGATGCTGCCGCCACAGGAGCGGCAACCGGTGCAGCCACGGGAGCGGAAGCCCGCACGGGGGCAGCAGCTGCGCCCTGCACTGTCATCTGACCGACGACGTCGCCCACGTTGACGGTGTCACCCAGCTTGATGGTCAGCGCCGTGATGGTGCCGGCCGAAGGCGAAGGGATTTCCATCGAGGCCTTGTCGGACTCCACGGTGAACAGCGATTGCTCGGCGGTCACGGTATCACCCACCTTGACGAGCATCTCGATCACGGCCACGTCCTTGAAGTCGCCGATATCGGGGATCTTCAAGTCCACGGTGGAAGATGCTGCAGGAGCGGCGGCCACAGGGGCTGCAGCCACGGGTGCAGGAGCTGCGGCCACGGGTGCAGGAGCTGCGGCCACGGGTGCAGGAGCTGCGGCCACGGGTGCAGCAGCCACAGGGGCAGGCGCTGCGGCGGCAGGAGCGGGAGCCGCATCGGCGGTTTCCAGCATCACGACCACGGAGCCTTCCTTGACCTTGTCGCCCAGAGCAACCTTGATTTCCTTGACCACGCCAGCCTGGCTGGAGGGGATTTCCATGGAGGCCTTGTCGGACTCCACGGTAATCAGGGACTGCTCGACCTTGATGGTGTCACCCACCTTGACCAGCACTTCGATCACGCCGACTTCGGAGAAGTCGCCGATATCGGGGACCTTGATTTCTGTCAATGCCATGTTGTCTGTCTCCCCTTCTTAGGCGTGCAGCGGGTTGATCTTGTCGACGTTGATGCCGTACTTCTTGATCGCTTCGGCCACGGTCGTGGCGTTGATCTTGCCTTCATCGGCCAGACCGCGCAGTGCAGCCACCACGATGTAGTGACGGTTGACTTCGAAGTGCTCACGCAGCTTGGCGCGGAAGTCCGAACGGCCGAAACCGTCGGTACCCAGCACCTTGTAGGTACGGCCCTTGGGCATGTAGGGACGGATCTGCTCGGCGTAGGCCTTCATGTAGTCGGTCGACGCAATCACGGGGCCGGGGTGGGCAGCCAGTTGCTGGGACACGAACGGAACCTTGGCGGCTTCCAGAGGGTGCAGCATGTTGAAGCGGTCCACTTCCTGACCTTCGCGGGTCAGTTCGTTGAACGACGGGCAGCTCCAGACATCGGCGGCAACGCCCCAGTCCTTTTCCAGCAATTCCTGGGCGAAGAAGGATTCGCGCAGGATGGTGCCGGAGCCCAGCAGTTGAACGCGCAGGCCGCTCTCGGGCACCTTCTGGCCAGGCTTGACCATGTACATACCCTTGAGAATCTGCTCTTCCGTGCCGGCTTCCAGGCCGGGCATGGGGTAGTTTTCGTTCAGCAGCGTGATGTAGTAGAAGATGTTTTCCTGGTTCTGCACCATGCGACGCAGACCGTCCTGCATGATCACGGCCACTTCGTGAGCGAAGGTGGGGTCGTAGGTCACGCAGTTGGGGATGGTGTTGGCCAGGATGTGGCTGTGACCGTCTTCGTGCTGCAGGCCTTCACCGTTCAGCGTGGTACGGCCCGAGGTGCCTCCCAGCAGGAAGCCGCGCGCTTGCAGGTCGCCAGCCGCCCAGGCCAGGTCGCCGATGCGCTGGAAGCCGAACATCGAGTAGTACACATAGAACGGGATCATGACCCGGTTGCTATGGCTGTAGCTGGTGGCCGCAGCGATCCAGCTGGACATGCCGCCGGCTTCGTTGATGCCTTCCTGCAGGATCTGGCCGGCCTTGTCCTCGCGGTAGTACATCACCTGGTCCTTGTCGACCGGTGTGTATTGCTGACCGTGGGGGTTGTAGATGCCGACCTGACGGAACAGGCCTTCCATACCGAAGGTACGGGCTTCGTCCACCAGGATGGGCACCACGCGGGGGCCGATGTTCTTGTCGCGCAGCAGCTGCGTCAGGAAACGCACATAAGCCTGGGTCGTGGAGATCTCACGGCCTTCGGGTGTGGGCTCCAGGATGGCCTTGAAGGTGTCCAGAGCAGGAGCGGTGAACTGCTCGTCAGCTTGCTGGCGACGATGTGGCAGGTAGCCGCCCAGAGCCTTGCGGCGCTCGTGCAGGTACTTCATTTCCGGCGTATCGTCGGCCGGCTTGTAGAAGGGAATGTCTGCGATCTGGCTGTCGGGGATCGGGATGTTGAAGCGGTCGCGGAAGGCCTTGATGTCCTCGTCGCTCAGCTTCTTGGTCTGGTGAACGTTGTTCTTGCCTTCACCGATCTTGCCCATGCCGAAGCCCTTGACGGTCTTGACCAGCAGCACGGTAGGCTGACCCTTGTGGCCGTTGGCAGCGGCAAATGCTGCGTAGACCTTCTGCGAATCGTGGCCACCGCGGCGCAGGTTCCAGATTTCGTCGTCGGACATGTGCTCGACCATCTTCAGGGCGCGAGGATCGCGGCCGAAGAAATGCTGGCGAACATAGGCACCATCGTTGGCCTTGAAAGCCTGATAGTCGCCGTCGTTGCACTCCATCATGATCTTCTTGAGCACGCCGTCCTTGTCCTTGGCCAGCAGCTCGTCCCAGCCCTTGCCCCACAGCAGCTTGATGACGTTCCAGCCGGCACCGCGGAATTCGCCTTCCAGCTCCTGAATGATCTTGCCGTTGCCACGCACAGGACCGTCCAGGCGCTGCAGATTGCAGTTGATCACGAAGACCAGGTTGTCCAGGTTCTCGCGCGAAGCCAGACCGATGGCGCCCAGGGATTCCACTTCGTCCATTTCACCGTCGCCGCAGAACACCCAGACCTTGCGGTTTTCGGTGTTGGCAATGCCGCGTGCGTGCAGATACTTCAGGAAACGTGCCTGGTAGATGGCCATCAGCGGGCCCAGACCCATGGACACCGTGGGGAACTGCCAGAAGTCGGGCATCAGCTTGGGGTGGGGGTAGCTCGACAGCCCCTTCCCGTCCACTTCCTGGCGGAAGTTCAGCAGCTGCTCTTCAGAGATACGGCCTTCCAGGTAAGCGCGGGCATAGATGCCGGGCGAGACGTGACCCTGGATGTACAGGCAGTCGCCGCCGTGGTTTTCGTTCTCGGCGTGCCAGAAATGGTTGAAGCCGGCCGCAAACATATTGGCTAGCGAAGCGAAGGAGCCGATGTGACCACCCAGATCACCACCTTCGGGAGGGTGAATACGGTTGGCCTTGACCACCATGGCCATGGCATTCCAGCGCATGTAGGCACGCAGACGACCTTCGATCTCGAGGTTGCCGGGGCACTTTTCTTCCTGATCGGTCTCGATGGTGTTCACATAGCCGGTATTGGCCGAGAAAGGCATGTCCACGCTGTTCTGGCGAGCGTGTTCAAGCAGATCCTCGATCAGCTTGTGAGCATAGTCCGCACCTTCGCGGTCGATCACCGCGGAGAGGGCATCCATCCACTCGCGCGATTCTTGTTGGTCCAGGCCGGCAGGAAAGCCAGCGCCTTTGGGATCAGTCTGAGCTGTCATTGTGAGTGTCTCCTTCGAGAGGGGGTAGCTTTATCACGAAGCAGTGAGTGCGGCATCACACGGGTGCGGCAAGCGCCACACCGCATAACGCGTGGCACAGCACCTTCGGGTGCTCCCCGGATTAAACCGATTCACTGTGTCGATCGCTGGCGAGTTTCGCACATTTTTTTTGAATTTCAAATTATGCTTTGTGATTTCACTATATAAAAAAATGTTGCAAATGCACATACAGTGAAGCCTCTATAGATTGTCTTTTACGCGACATAAATAGTCGCAGATTCCACTGGGTCTCTCCCCTACACTGGAGGCATGCAAACAAGCAATCACGAACGAGAAAAAGAGGACGCAGAAAGCGCGCAATCCGTTGCATCCCCTGTGCGCTGGTGGCGTAGCTGGTGGCGCAGCCTGTCGCCGACCCGGCAGGACCGTTACGCCGCTCTCGCGCCGCTGGCATCCGTGCTGATGTTCATGGCTGCAATCATTGCGTCCTTCTGGTATTTGCGCACGGAAGAGGTGGACCGCGAGCAGGAAGCGCTGCGCCGCGATGTGGAATACGCCCAGCAACGCGTGCGCCTTCGACTGCTGGAGCGCCAGGAGCAGCTGATGCGCATGGCGCGCGACATCGGCACCCGCGAAATGCGCAAGGCCGACTTCGACGGCCGCACCGAAGCGCTGATCAGCCAGTACCCCGAGCTGCAATCCATCACCTGGATCAACGACAAGCGTCAGGTTTTGTACAGCCAGTCCGCCCCGACAGTGGCCACGGATCAGCTGCGTGCCGTCGGCGAAGGCCTGCATCAGGGCGAAACCCTGCAAGCCTATGAGCAGGCCCGCGAAATGCTGCAGCCCATTTATGTGCAGGAAAGAGCCCAGCCCAACGAGCTGCCTCCGCTGCTGCAGCTGCATGTCCCGATCAGCTCCAACAGCCGCTACCAGGGCGAGCTGCTGGCCGAATTTTCGGTGGACAGTCTGCTGCGCTATGGCACACCCACCGAAGTGATGGCGCGTTACGCCATCACCATGCGCGATGCCGACAACCATGTGCTGGCCGGCACTCCGCTAGCACCGCGCAAGACGCCTACCGAGCTGCTGCACTGGCGCGCCATTGCCAATGAATATGAAGTGCCAGTCTCTCCCGTGGGCACGGCGCTGATGATGCGCGCACAGGCCTATCAGACCTCGCTGGGTGTTGTCGGCAGCGGCCTGTTCTGGCTGGTGGGCACCTTGTCGGCCATGACGGCCTGGCTGCTGCTGGCCACCTGGCGCCACACGCGCCGCCGTCAGCGCGCCCAGGAGGCCCTGGTTGCCGAGACCAACTTCCGCCGCGCCATGGAAAATTCCGTGCTGACCGGCATGCGTGCACTGGATCTGCACGGCCGCATCACCTATGTGAACGCGGCCTTCTGCCAGATGACGGGCTGGAGCGAGAAGGACCTGGTCGGCCAGGTTCCACCCTATTCCTACTGGCCCGACAACGACTATGACAATCTGCACTCACAGCTACGCGAGGAGCTGTCGGGCAAGACCATCGTCGGCGGTTTCCAGGTCCGCGTGAAGCGCAAGAACGGCAGCCTGTTCGACGCACGCCTGTATGTGTCGCCGCTGATTGATGCGCATGGACAACACACGGGCTGGATGTCGTCCATGACAGATATCACAGAGCCCAACCGGATTCGCGAGCAGCTATCTGCCTCGTACGAGCGCTTCACCATCGTGCTGGAAGCGCTGGATGCCTCTGTTTCCGTGGCACCTCTTGGCAGTGCCGAGCTGCTGTTTGCCAACAAGCTGTACCGCCAATGGTTTGGATCGCACACCGAAGGGCATCTGCAGCTGGTCGCCCAGGCAGGCAAGCTGCCCATTCGACGCCAGCCCGAACCGGAGGACGAAGACGCCCTCATGGGCCTACCCACGGACACGCTGACTGCCGCACGCAGCGGGAATGCCGAGATCTTCGTGCCCAGCCTGAGCAAATGGCTGGAAGTCCGCTCGCGCTATCTAAGCTGGGTGGATGGCCGCCTGGCCCAGATGGTGATTGCCACCGACATCACCCAGCGCCGCCTGGCCGAGGAGCAGGCCGCAGCCCAGGCCGAAAAGGCTCAGACCGCCAGCCGCCTCATCACCATGGGCGAGATGGCGTCCAGCGTGGCGCATGAACTCAACCAGCCTCTGACTGCCATCAGCAACTACAGCTCCGGCATGCTGACACGCCTGGAAAACGGCACGCTCACGCCGGACCAGATGAAGTTTGCGCTGGAAAAGACCGCTCATCAGGCCCAGCGTGCTGGGCAGATCATTCAGCGCATCCGCTCCTTCGTGAAAAAGAGCGAGCCCAATCGCATGCTGGCCCAGGTGAACGAGATGGTGAGCGAAGCGCTGGAGCTGGCCGGCATCGAACTGCGCCGCCGCAATGTGCAGCTGACCTCGCATATCGCCGAGCGCATGCCGCCGGTAATGGCCGATGCCATCCTCATCGAGCAGGTTCTCATCAATTTGATGAAAAACAGTGCTGAGTCAATTGACATGTCCGACCGCCCGCTGGGCCAGCGCAACGTGGAATTGCGTGTGCGCCCGCAGGTCTTTGAAAGCCTGCCAGGCGTGGAATTCACCGTGGAAGACACAGGCAAGGGCCTGCCGCCGGAAGTGTTGGAACACTTGTTCGAAGCCTTCTTCTCCACCAAGAGCGAGGGCATGGGCATAGGCCTGAATCTTTGCCGCTCGATCGTTGAATCACATCAGGGCCGAATGCATGCCGAGAACCTCTACAATGGAAGCGAGGTCACTGGTTGCCGGTTCTCGTTCTGGCTACCGTTGGCAACGGGTGTGGAGACGACAACACTCACCACGACAAGCGAACCCATAAAGAGGACGATTGCATGAGTTTGATTCCCAAAAAAGGCACTGTTTACGTAGTTGACGACGACGAAGCAGTCCGTGATTCGCTGCAATGGCTGCTGGAAGGCAAGGACTACCGCGTGCGTTGCTTTGACTCCGCCGAGACCTTTTTGTCGCGCTACGACCCGCGCGAAGTGGCGTGTTTGATCGTCGACATCCGCATGGGCGGCATGACCGGCCTTGAACTGCAGGACCGCCTGATCGAGCGCAAGTCGCCTCTGCCCATCGTCTTCATCACCGGTCACGGCGATGTGCCCATGGCCGTGAACACCATGAAGAAAGGCGCACTGGACTTCATCCAGAAGCCTTTCAACGAAGAAGAGCTGCTGGGTCTGGTCGAGCGCATGCTGGATCACGCCCGTGAAGCCTTTACCGGCCACCAGCAAGCCGCCAGCCGCGATGCGCTGCTGGCCAAGCTCACGGGCCGCGAAGCCCAAGTGCTCGAGCGCATCGTCGCCGGCCGTCTGAACAAGCAGATCGCTGACGATCTTGGCATCTCCATCAAGACCGTGGAAGCCCACCGCGCCAACATCATGGAAAAGCTCAACGCCAACACCGTGGCCGATCTGCTCAAGATCGCACTGGGCCAGGGTCAGACCAGCGCCGCAGCCAAGGCGGCAGCTGCCGTCAATTAAGTGCTCCCCGCGAAATTGGAAGCCATTCCAATCGCGAGATAATCCAGGGAGCACTGGCCAGGCCTCGCGCTTTAGCCAACTCCTATTCTGATAGCTGCTAGTGCTTGTATATCAAGGGCTAGCAGCATTTTTTATTGGTACTCCAGCAATGACAGCCCAACTCATCGACGGCAAAGCCCTCTCCGAACAACTGCGCCAGGAAGTCGCCACACGCGCGGCAGCGCTCAAGGTCAAGGGCATCACGCCCGGCCTGGCCGTGATTCTGGTGGGGGACAACCAGGCTTCCCAGGTTTATGTGCGCAACAAGGTCAAGGCCTGCGAAGACGTGGGCTTCCACTCGGTGCTGGAAAAGTACGATGCCTCCATGACCGAAGCCGAACTGCTGGCACGTGTCGAAGCGCTGAACAACGACCCGAGCATTCACGGCATCCTGGTGCAGCTGCCACTGCCCAAGCACATCGACGACCACAAGGTCATCGAAACCATCTCCCCCGCCAAGGATGTGGATGGTTTCCACGTGGCCAGCGCCGGCGCGCTGATGGTCGGCGAAGTCGGCTTCAAGGCCTGCACGCCCTATGGCTGCATGAAGATGCTGGAATCCATCGGCATGAAGGACCTGCGCGGCAAGCACGCGGTGGTCATCGGCCGCTCCAACATCGTGGGCAAGCCCATGGCCATGATGCTGCTGGCCGCCAACGCCACTGTCACCGTCACCCATAGCGGCACCGCCGATCTGGGCGCCATGACTCGCCAGGCCGACATCATCGTCGCGGCCGTGGGCAAGGTCGACGTGCTGACCGCCGACATGGTCAAGCCCGGTGCTGTGGTCATCGATGTGGGCATGAACCGCAACGCCGAAGGCAAGCTCTGCGGCGATGTGGACTTCAACGGCGTCAAGGAAGTGGCGGGCTACATCACCCCTGTGCCCGGTGGTGTCGGCCCCATGACGATTACCATGCTGCTGGTCAACACCATGGAATCGGCTGAGCGCGCCGCAGGCTGATCCTTCAGAGCCGCTTCGCGGCCTACCCCTCTCAGGCGCCGAGCGCCCGAGAGGGCGACGGCTTCGTCTAGTCGCGACGCGTGTTCGCGCCCCAGGCGCAGGCGCGCTTCTGACCACAGGCTGACGCTATGAAGGCGATAGCAATAAATACCCTGAGAGCGCTTGATTTTCCCGACCTTGCCGGCACCTAATACAGCATGAGCAATCCACTTCTCGAATCCTCCTCCCTGCCCTTGTTTGACCGCATTCAGCCTGCGGATGTGGCGCCCGCCATCGACACTTTGCTGGCCCGTGCCAGCGAGGCGCTGGAGACCGTGGTTGCGCCGGACTTCCCCGCGCAGTGGGACGCCATCTCTGCCGTGCTGGACGTGGCGACCGAAAAGCTGGGCACAGCCTGGTCGGCCATCAATCACCTCAACAGCGTGGCCGACACGCCCGAGTTGCGCGCTGCCTATAACGAAGCCCTGCCCAAGGTCACCGAGTTCTGGACCAATCTGGGTGCCGACGAACGCCTGTACGCCAAGTACAAGGCCATAGCCCCGGCCAGCCTCAACAAGGAGCAGCGCGCCGCCTGGGACCATGCCATGCGCGGCTTTGTGCTCTCGGGTGCCGAACTGCAGGGCGCAGCCAAGGAACGCTTTGCGCAGATCCAGGCGCGCTCGGCCGAGCTGGCCCAGAAATTCAGCGAGAACGCGCTGGACGCCACCGACGCCTTTGCCTACTACGCCAGGATTGACGAGCTGGACGGCGTTCCGGCCGATGTGATCGCCGCGGCCAAGGCCGGCGCCGAAGCAGATGGCAAGGAAGGCTACAAGCTGACGCTGAAGATGCCCAGCTATCTGCCGGTGATGCAGTTCGCCAAGAGCAGCGCACTGCGCGAGAAGATCTATCAGGCTTATGTGACCCGGGCCTCCGACCAGGCCGAGGGCGACGGCAAGCGCTTTGACAACACCGCCGTGATGAAGGAAATTCTCGCCCTGCGCCTGGAAGAGTCCCAACTGCTGGGCTACAAGAACTTCGGCGAGGTCTCGGTCGTGCCCAAGATGGCCGATTCACCCCAGCAGGTCATAGACTTTCTGCGCGATCTGGCCCAACGCGCCCGCCCCTATGCCGAAAAGGACGTTGCCGATCTGCGCGCCTTTGCCCAGACCGATCTCGGCATTGCCGACCCCAAGCCCTGGGACTGGGCCTTCATCGGCGAAAAGCTCAAGGAAGCCCGCTATTCCTTCAGCGAGCAGGAGCTCAAGCAGTATTTTCCGGCACCCAAGGTGCTGGCCGGCCTGTTCAAGATTGTCGAGACCCTGTTCGAAGTCTCCATCCGCCGCGATGAAGCCCCGGTCTGGAACCCCTGCGTGGAGTTCTACCGCATCGAGCGCTCCAGCGCACAAGGCCCTCAGCTGGTCGGCCAGTTCTATCTGGACCCGCAGGCACGCAAGGGCAAGCGTGGCGGCGCCTGGATGGACGATGTGCGCACGCGTTGGCTGCGCCCCGACACCCACCAGCTGCAAACGCCTGTGGCCCATCTGGTCTGCAATTTCGCGTCCGGCGTGGACGGCAAGCCCGCGCTGCTCACGCACGATGACGTGATCACCCTGTTCCACGAAACCGGCCACGGACTGCACCACATGCTCACGCAGGTCAACGAACGCGATGTCTCGGGCATCGCCGGCGTGGAGTGGGATGCCGTCGAACTGCCGAGCCAGTTCATGGAAAACTTCTGCTGGGAATGGGATGTGCTCAAGCACATGACCGCCCATGTGGACACGGGCGAGGCCCTGCCCCGCGCGCTGTACGACAAGATGATTGCGGCCAAGAACTTCCAGTCCGGCATGCAGACCCTTCGCCAGATCGAATTCGCGCTGTTCGACATGTTGCTGCACACCGAGCACAACCCGGCAGACGACTTCATGGCGCTGCTGAACCAGGTGCGCACCGAGGTGTCCGTGCTGCAATCGCCAGCCTACAACCGTATGGCCCACACCTTCAGCCATATCTTTGCCGGCGGCTACGCCGCTGGCTATTACAGCTACAAGTGGGCCGAGGTCCTGAGCGCGGACGCTTATGCGGCTTTCGAGGAAACCGTGCTGGCCGACGGCTCGCCCAACCCCGAGACCGGACGCAAGTACCGCGAGTCGATTCTGGAAGCCGGTGGCAGCCGCCCTGCCATGGAGTCCTTCAAGGCCTTCCGTGGCCGCGAGCCACAGATTGACGCCCTGCTGCGCCACCAAGGCATGAGCCAGGCTGCCTGAGTCTTGTGCGGCCTCCCGAAAAGCGCCCTTCGAGGGCGCTTTTTCATGTCGGCGACTGCAAGCAGAAGGCCTAGACTGACACTGGCTGACTTGCGCACCGGGACCAGATCAAGACAGACCGAAGCCTGGCTGCAGACAGACCTTCATGCAGGCTATGCTCTGCCCATTGGCGCTCGCGCCCTCAGACCTCCTCATTGCACTTCATTGATCAAGATTGAGATGCCACGATCTTTCATTGCCCGGCCTTCGGCCGAGAAACCGACGTCCCGCAACGCACTGCTGCTGACGACGCTTGTAGCCACCTTTGCCGCATTGGCGAGCGGAGTCAGCCCGGCTCAGAATCTCTACCGCAGCGTGGGTCCCGACGGGCGGGTCACCTATTCCGACCGAGCCATCAGCCCCAACGCCAAGCCCAGCACCGAAGCCGTGAGCAGCGCCGATGGTTCTGCGTCTTCGGCCAACGCACAACTGCCCTACGAACTGCGCCAGACTGCCAACCGCTATCCCGTCACGATCTATACGGGCAAGGACTGCGAGCCCTGCGACGAGGCCCGGTCTCATCTGCAAAACCGCGGCATCCCGTTCAGCGAACGCAGCATAGACACCAGCAGCGATGTGGCGGCGCTCAAAAAGCTCAGCGGGCAGGACAGCCTGCCCTTTGCCACCATCGGCAACCAGCACCTCAAGGGTTTTGGCGCCGACAGCTGGGACCAGTACCTGAGCGCTGCCGGCTACCCCAAGCAGCCCCAGTTGCCCAAGAACTACAAAGCCCCCGCAGCCAAGCCCCTGACCGTGCCGGCACCAGCCGTAACCGAAGCAGCCAAGCCTGCAGAGCGTCCCGCAGCACGCATCACGACACCCGCAGTCCCTGCCCCTGGTGCCCCTACGCCTGACAACCCCGCTGGTCTGCGCTTCTAGGACTCATAAATTTCGAATTAAATCAGGCTCTAACGCCTAGTCATAAAGCGTTAGCAGCTATCAATTTCATAAAAAAAGCCACCTGCGCAAGCAGGTGGCTTTCCGGCAGCGACTGACTGCTCAGTATTCCAGCGTCTGCACGCCTTGAGCGGTTCCCAGCAGGCACACCACAGCCTTCTGGTGCGCAAACACGCCGACGGTCACCACGCCTGGCCACTGGTTGACTTCGGACTCGAAGGCCAGCGGCTCGGCGATCTTCAGGCCGCGGACATCCAGAATATGCTGGCCGTTGTCGGTCACCAGCGGCGCACCATCCTTCATGCGAATTTGCGCCGTCACGTCAGCGCCCATGGCTTCAAAGCGACGGGCGATCTGGGCAGCCGCCATGGGAATGACTTCCACGGGCAGCGGAAAATTACCCAGCACCGGCACGCGCTTGGACTCATCTGCAATGCAGACAAAACGCTGAGCCAGCGCCGCCACGATCTTCTCGCGCGTCAGCGCCGCACCACCGCCCTTGACCATATGGCCTTTGCCGTCGATCTCGTCGGCACCGTCGATATAGACAGCCAGACTGGTGACTTCATTGGCATCGAACACCTTGATGCCCAGGGCCTTCAGGCGCTCGGTACTGGCCACGGAGCTGGAGACGGCGCCAGGAATCTGATCCTTGATAGTGGCCAATGCATCAATGAATTTGTTGACCGTGGAGCCTGTGCCCACGCCCACAATTTCACCGGCGACCACATATTTCAGGGCAGCTTGTCCGACCAAAGTTTTCAGTTCATCTTGAGAAAGAGGTGCAGCAGATGTCGTCATGAGGGAAAATCCAGGTAATCCTGTGATTATCTCCATGTCTCTTATTCCTTACTCACTGACGCGTCCTATTCTTTTCGGCATGGACCCCGAAGCGGCCCACGACCTCACCATGAATTTCATGGCCAAGGGTCAAAATACCTTGCTGCAGAAAGCCTGGGCGCGCCCTCTGATCAGCGACCCTATCGAGCTGGCGGGCCTCAAGTTCCCGAACCGCGTCGGCATGGCTGCCGGCCTGGACAAGAATGCACGCTGCATCGATGCGCTGGCCGCCATGGGTTTCGGCTTTGTGGAAGTGGGCACCGTCACGCCCCGCCCCCAGCCTGGCAACCCCAAGCCCCGCATGTTCCGCATCCCGGAAAAGAACGCGCTGATCAACCGCCTGGGCTTCAACAATGAAGGCCTGGATGCGTTCCTGGCCAATGTGCGTCGCTCCCAAGTGCGCGCCAATGGCGGCGCCATGCTGCTGGGCCTGAACATCGGCAAGAACGCCACAACCCCCATTGAAGAGGCCACCAGCGACTACATCAAGGCGCTGGACGGCGTGTACCCTCACGCCGACTATGTGACGGTCAACATCAGCTCCCCCAACACCAAGAATCTGCGTGCGCTGCAGAGCGACGAGGCGCTGGATGCGCTGCTGGGTGCCGTCGCCAATCGCCGCGAACAGCTTTCCAGCCAGCATGGCAAGCGCACGCCGGTGTTCGTGAAGATCGCTCCCGACCTCGATGAGGAACAGGTCGGTGTGATCGCCGCGACGCTGGAGCGCCACGGCATGGATGGCGTGATTGCCACCAACACCACCATCAGCCGCGACGCCGTCAAGGGTCTGCAGCATGCTGAAGAAGCCGGTGGCCTGTCCGGCGCGCCCGTACTCGAAGCCAGCAACCAGATCATTCGCCAGCTGCGTTCAGCCCTTGGCAGCCGCTTCCCAATCATCGGCGTGGGCGGCATCCTGAGCGGTGCTGACGCCGTGAGCAAGATCCGCGCGGGCGCCGATGTGGTGCAGATCTACAGTGGCCTGATCTATCGCGGCCCTGATCTGGTCACCGAAGCAGCCCAGGCCATCGCCCATATGCACTGAAATTTCACTGCAGTTGCACTGGCCCTGAGGCCTGGCCTGCTGGCCGCGCCAAAAGGAAACAGCCCGTCTGGCATAGACCAGACGGGCTGTTTTTTTCAGGACTGTTCAGCCGCGCGTACGTTGCTGCAGCTTGAGGATCCAGGGCAGCGCAGCACTGCCCCAGCGAATCAGCTTGCCCGGCCCCAGGACCATGAGCAAGCCTCCCGCTGCGGCCGTTGCCAGCGGATGCAGGCGCACGAACGACAACAGGCGCTCTGGCAAGGGAGCATCCGCGTCCACATGCGGCGCCTCTGACCTGCGCAAGGCAAGCGTCTGAGCCTTGGCAGCAGCTCTGGCCTTGATGCGTGCACGCTGCTTGGCAATGCGCAAGAGCACCAGTTTCTGCTCGGCGGTCGCTTCATTCCAAAGCAGAGCATCCATGCCTGCAGGCTTGGCGGGCTCCAACTCTGCAGATCGCGAATCGGGAGAGACGCTATTCATGCTAAATCTTCTCCTTCAGCGCTTGCCAGTCTGACCTGAGCTCGCGCCGTGTCAGCCTGAAGGGACTGGACAGTTGCCTGACGGCAGCCAGCAGACGCCACAGCCCCAAACCCCAGATCAGAACCCAGCCGCCGACCAGCAGCCACGCCACCAGCTGGCGATGCTCGCTGTCCCAGAACTGCACGATCACAGCCATGGACAGGACAATGAGCACCACCACGGTGAGTGCGCCCAGCACAATCGCCAGCACCGCCAGCGCTTGCATGCTGCGCTTGTGCTGCTGCCATTCAAGCTGCGCAAGATCAACCCGGTCTTCGGCAGCAATCGCTGCCTCGTTCAGGTTGGCGCGCCATCGCTCCATCAGGGAATCAAGACCTAGTAGTGAAATCAGATTCACAGGCACTTGTCCTTATGCAACTCGGCAATGCTTAGCGACGACCCAGCATGAAGCCCAGCAGAGCGCCAACGGCCAGCGCTGCACCGGCAACGCGCCAGGGTTCGTCATGAGCGTAACGGTCGGCCACATCGGCAGCTTCACGCGCCTGGCGAGCAGCATCATGGGCAGCACGCACGGCAGATTCGCGCACGTTGGCCATGCTGTCGTCGATGCGCTGACGCAGCGCGCTGATTTCGGGAACCTTGTCCAGTTCACGGGCAGACAGCAGACCGCGCAGATCGCTGACCAGTTTTTCCAGATCGTCTTGGGCAGTGGAAACGGCGTCGGAAACAGAGCGTGACATATCGGTCCTTTCAATGTGACGAAATTGGAATATCGCATGCACTGGGCAGTGCACCAAGATAGCTGCGAAGCAGCAAGCATCGGGGCCGGCCGCTCATAAAACCTGCAGCATGTGAACATCTTACAGAAAACACACCGCCTCCAAGAAACTCGCGCACCCACAGCACTGTCGGACAGCAACGAAACTGCCTCATGCTGGTCCACAAACAAGCGCTCAAGGGCCGGACCGCACCGCTGCTGCCCGGGGCGGCAGCCAGCCCCCCGCATTCGAGGCTGCATCAGGCATGCAGGATACGGAGTTTCGTCTTCAGCATCGGCAGGCCGGCAAACCTGATTACAGATCGCGATGTATCGATTGCTTAACAGTTCATTAATGAAGCGCCGGCATGCTTGTCGAGCAGTCATGTCCTGGCAGGACTTCCAGTCCAAAAACTCCCGGGAAAGCGAGTATTTGACTCAAATCAAGCAGCGCAAATGGCGACTTTCATATAGTCATATTCATATAAAAGAAGTTAATTTAATACTTTTTATATGTAAGGCATCAGAGTTTTCTGTTGCCAGTGTGACGATGAAAGGAAGGGCCATGCCACTTCAGAAACGAGAACTCTCCGACTGCTCTACCAGCAGCTCGGCCTGCACCTGCAGCACTCCATCCATTACCCGGACTCCTGCGCTGGCAGTGCCAGCGCCCTCCAAGCGCGGCTTCCTGCAGGACTTGATTGCCATGGCCGCTGGCCTAGGCATTGTGGGCAGCGCCCGCGCAGCGCTGCCCGGCGACCCCAGCTTCCAGCCCACACGACGCCCCGGCATGGAGGGCAAACGCTTCGGCATGCTGGTCGATATGCGCAAATGCATCGGCTGCCAGGCCTGTACGGTGAGCTGCTCGGTCGAAAACCAGCCCCCCATCGGCCAGTTCCGCACCACGGTGCTGCAGTACGAAATCGACCAGCCCGGCGACACGGCTGCAGCCATGGTCAGTCTGCCTCGGCTGTGCAACCACTGCGACGAACCGCCTTGCGTGCCGGTATGTCCGGTGCAGGCCACATTTCAGCGCACCGACGGAATCGTCCTTGTCGACAACGAGCGCTGCGTGGGCTGCGGCTATTGCGTGCAGGCCTGTCCCTACGACGCGCGCTTCATCAATCACGAAACGCAGACCGCCGACAAATGCACCTTTTGCGAACACCGCCTGGAAGCCGGCCTGCTGCCCGCCTGCGTGGAAAGCTGTGTGGGCGGTGCGCGCGTGATCGGCGACCTGAACGACGCGCACAGCGAAATCAACCGGCGCATCGAGGCTCACAAGGATGAGATCAAGGTCCTCAAGCCCGGCATGCAGACCAAGCCGCATGTCTTCTACATCGGCCTGCCCGATGAGTTCGTGAACGGCGTGGACGGCCAGGCCACGGTTCGCCTAGTTGCCGAACATCTGTGAAAGGAGTGCCCTCATGCAAATCATTGAACTCCTGACCCCTGCCTACGAAGCGGCCTGGCTGCCCTGGGCCGTGCAGTATTTCTTTCTGGTCGGTGTGGCCACAGGGGCCGCGCTGCTGACCTCGGCCTGCGCATTCGGCCCGGCCCATGGCTTGCGCCAGCGTCTGCTGCCCACGGCTGTGCTGGTGTTGGCCATGAGCGCGATTGCCGCACCTGTCGCCCTGCTGGCCGATCTGCACCAGCCAGCGCGTTTCTGGCATTTCTATGCCCACCTCACTCCCTGGTCGTGGATGAGCCTGGGTGCCGTGCTCATGCCCAGCTTTGTCGGACTTTGCGTGCTGATGTGCGCGCTGTGGTGGATGGGCAGGCCGCAATGGATGCGCTTACTGGTGCCTGTTCTGGTGCTGTCCACGCTCAGCATCGTGGTCTACACGGGTGCCGAAATCATGGTCATCCGCTCGCGCCCGCTATGGAACACGCTATGGGTGCCGATCAATCTGGCGCTCAGCGGCTGGCTGGCCACTGTGGGCATGGGTTTTGTGCTCTACCGCTTTCTGCCCCGGGCCTTGCAGCCGGATGCAGCAACCCTGCAAGGGCTGCGCCATCTGGGCCTGTGGCTGGCCACCGGCCTGATTGCCAGTGCCCTGACCTGGGGAATTGCCGGCATCGCGGGCCAGAGCCCTTCCTTCGATATGGCGATGCGCCTGTTCAAGGAGTTCCCTGTCTGGCGCATCTCCATGCTGGGCTCGGCCGTGTTTGGCGCCGCCGTGGTGATGGCCCTGCTGCGTGGCGAGCATCGTCTGGCAGCCAAGGGCTACACCCTGGTGCTGGGCATAGGGCTGGCCGCATCAGCCTGGGCCTTCCGCTGGGCGCTGTTCATGGGCGTGCAGGGCGTACCCAAATTCGGCGCCGGCCTCTATCTCTACAGCATGCCACTGGGCGGTAACGGCCTGATGGGCATGCTGGGCGTGGCCGGCCTGTGCGTGGCACTGGTCGCAATGGTCACCTGGGCACTGGAGCTGTTCCCGGTGCGCAAGCGAGCGAGCACTGTTTAAGAATCAAGCCAAATACGCATAAATCGCAATACCAGCAAGCGCTTGCAGCTATCAATATCATAGAACCACTGCTGCGCTTGCCCTTCCCTGCACAAAGGGCAAGACCATGAATGACAAGAAACTCTCCTCCAAACAATCACAAGACGTCGAGGCCGGTCACACCGATGCCGGTCGCCGACGCATGCTGCTGCGCGGCGGTGCCGTTGCAGGCGGTCTGGCGGCTTTTGCTGCAGGGTATGGCGAAACCGTGGCCAAGGGAGCCAAGGGGCTGATCACCGGAAGCTCGGGCAAATCCACCCAAAGCGCCACGCGCGGCAACTCGCTGACGCCAGAGTTCCGCATCGATCCCGTCAGCGGCAAACTCACGACCCAGCCCGGCCAGGTGGTCAGCCCCTCCTCGTGTCTGGGCTGCTGGACACAGTGCGGCGTGCGTGTGCGCGTAGATACTGCCGACAACCGGATCATCCGTATTGCCGGCAACCCCTATCACCCGCTGGCCACCACACACCCCGCTCCCATGGAAGCACCGGTGCGAGAGGTCTATGCCATGCTGGGCGGTGACAACGGCCTGGAAGGCCGCGCCACCAGTTGCGCGCGCGGATCGGCCATGCTCGAGCATCAAAAAGCCCCGCATCGCATTCTCAAGCCGCTCAAGCGCGTGGGCCCGCGCGGCTCCGGACAGTGGAAGAGCATCACGCTCGAAGAGCTGGTTCAGGAAATCTGCGAAGGCGGCGATCTCTTCGGCGAAGGCCATGTGGACGGTCTGCGCGCCATCCGCGACGTCAATACGCTGATTGATGAAGCCAACCCCGAATACGGCCCCAAATCCAACCAGCTGCTGGTGACGGAAGCCGCCAACGAAGGCCGCACCCCTCTGGTCAACCGTTTTGCCAAACAGTCGTTCGGCACCATCAATGTGTCCAACCACGGCTCCTACTGCGGTCAGACCTACCGGGTGGGCACAGGGGCGGCCCTGGGCGATATGGCCGGCATGCCCCACGGCAAGCCGGACTGGAAGAATTCTCGCTTCGGCCTGTTCATTGGCACCTCGCCGGCCCAGTCTGGCAACCCGTTCCAGCGCGTGGGCCGCGAGCTGGCCGAAGCACGTTCACGCGGCGAGAACACGTACAAATACGTGGTGGTCTCGCCCATGCTGCCCACTTCGTCCAGCCATGCTGCAGGTGACAACAACCGCTGGCTGCCCGTCAAACCCGGCAGCGACCTGGCGCTGGCCATGGGCCTGATCCGCTGGATCATCGACAACGAGCGCTATGACAGGCAGTTTCTGACCCAGCCCGGCCCCGCCGCCATGGCTGCCGCTGGTGAAGCCAGCTGGAGCAACGCCACCCACTTGCTGATCAACGATCCCAGGCACCCGCGCTATGGCCAGTTCCTGCGCGGCGCCGATATCGGCCTACCCATGCCTGAGCCGGTCGATGAAAAAACGCCCGCCGAGGATGTCTATGTGGTGCAGCTGGCCGATGAATCGCTGGCCGCGCACACCGTGGCCCAGAGCGCCGAGCTGATCGTGGATCGCGAGTTCACCCCCCGAAAGACTGCGGACGCGACCGAAGAGCCCACTCCTGTTGCTGTCTGCACCGCCTTTGTCAAACTGCGCACCGAAGCGCACAAAAAGACGCTGGAAGAATACGCGTCCCTGTGCGGCGTGTCGGTCAAGGAAATCGAGGATCTGGCGCGCGAATTCACCAGCCATGGCAAGCAAGCCGTGGCCAACTCCCACGGCGGCACCATGAACGGCTCGGGCTTCTACACCGCCTATGCCATTGCCATGCTCAACAACCTGATCGGCAACTTGAACGTACGCGGCGGCTGGGTCATGGACGCAGGGCCATTTGGCCCCTTCGGCCCCGGCCCACGCTACAACTTTGCGCAGTTTGAAGGTGCAGTCAAACCCCGGGGCGTGGCCCTGTCGCGCACCAAGTTCCCCTACGAGAAGACGAGCGAATTCAAGCGAAAAAAGGAAGCGGGCCAGAACCCCTACCCCGCCCAGGCACCCTGGTACCCCGCGCCCGGCGGCCTTTCCAGCGAGATGCTGGCGGCCGGCATGCTGGGCTACCCCTACCCGGTCAAGGCCTGGATCAACCACATCAGCAACCCCATCTACGCCATGTGCGGCTTCGAGAATGCGCTTGCCGATTCGGTCAAGGACGTTAAAAAGCTGCCGCTGTTTGTCTCGGTCGACCCCTTCATCAACGAGACGTCGGCACTGGCCGACTACATCGTGCCCGATACCGTCACCTATGAAAGCTGGGGCATTGGTGCGCCCTGGGCCGATGTGGTGGCCAAGAGCAGCACCGTGCGCTGGCCCACCGTCGATGCCGCCACCGCCAAAACGGCAGACGGCCAACCCATCAGCTTCGAGAGCTTTGTCTTTGCCGTGGCCAAGCAGCTGGGCCTGCCCGGCTTTGGCAAGAATGCCATGTCCACCAAAGACGGCGAGCCGCTCGATCTGGAAAACGCCGAAGACTTCTACTTGCGCGGCATGTGCAACATCGCCTACCAGGCCGGCAAACCCGTGCTCGAAGCCAGCGATGACGACATCGCCATCACCGGCCTCGACAAGTGGATGCCGTCGCTGCAAAAGCGTGTCGCCCCGGAGGAAGTGCGACGCGTCGCGATGGTCATGAGCCGTGGCGGTCGCTTTGACAAGGTCGAAGATGCATGGAAGGACGACCAGCTCAAGCTGCAAGCCAAATTTCCGGTCACCTTCTGGCACGAAGGTCTGTCCAGGATGCGCCACTCCATGACCGGCGAGCGTTACAGCGGCTGCCCCACCTGGTATCCCGCGCGCCTGGCCGATGGCTCGGATATGCGTGCCGTGTTCACCGAGCAAGACTGGCCGCTGACCATGACCAGCTACAAGTCCAACCTGATGAGCAGCATGTCCATTGCCGCCTCGCGCCTGCGCCAGGTGCACCCGCACAATCCTGTGAGCATCAACAAGGGCGACGCGGCAAAGCTGGGCATCGCCAATGGCGACCCCATCGAAATCAGCACCCCTGGCGGCAAGCTTCAAGCAGTCGCTCTGGTGCGCGCCGGTATTGCGCCAGGCGCCATCGCTGTCGAGCATGGCTACGGCCACAAGCAACTGGGCACCGTGGCCCACAAGGTGGACGGCCGGCCCACCCATGCCAACCCGCAGCATGGCAATGGTGTGAACCTCAATGCTCTGGGCTTTGCCGATCCGACCCGGCCGGAAAAGGACAATGTCTGGATCGACTGGGTATCGGGGGCAGTGGTCAGGCAAGGACTGCCAGTTAAGCTGCGAAAAGCTTGATGACCGCTTGAAGCTCTGGCGGGCGATCGGAACGCGAAATCCCATCGCTCGCATCTGCGCAGTGAGAGCTGCCGGCAAGCCGCGGCGCTATTTCGGGGATGCGGTAAATACCGAAGCTGGACCAGATGCAGCCCGATATGGGACATGGCAAGCCATATCCGTTATTCCGGTAAGGCCGTCTTTCGTATTCGGGTTCCGGAAAGTTCAGAGGAACTGAACATGAATTCAAAAAATAATGTTCAACGGCATCTAATTGCACAATATTTACAATTAAAAACCACTTAGAAAGGGTATTTAAAATCAAAAAATAATAAATCTTCCATTGGCTGGAAGCACTTACCTAAAGAGGACTCTGCAGCTCAATGGTCATATTGTTTTGAAATTTACAATTTAAAACAATGCCTCAAATACTCAATTACGCTTCATTGTTGATAGCAATGAAGTTCTGAAATTCAATAAATTATAAAAATAGCACTACCTACCTGAAAGGGCCTCGACGCATGCCCAAACAAGGTATTTCTGTTTTCATCCGGCTTATTGAAACTGCCATTAACCGAAGGAACGTTTTGGAACAACATGTGCCAGGCCAAAACGTAATCGCGGTTGGCACTGATCATTGGGCTATGGCAAATGGTCTTTCGCTTGGAAATTTCCCGGTTGTCCGAGAACTGGCTATTCAAAGGAATGATCATGAAGAAGTCTTTGATTGTCATGGCGGTTGTTGCATTGGCTGGTGTGGCATCTGCTACAGCCAGCAGTTCCAGCCTTGCCGCAACCAACACGGGGACCAATGCCTCGTCGGGCACTTACTCCTCGGCCGGGAGCTCAGGCACAGGCAGTGCTGTGAGCTTCAATAGCGCGACGGCAAGTGCTCAAGCAAGCGGCTTTGGGAACAGTACCGGCATGAGCGGTTCCTGGGGACCCGTGGCTGCAGGACACTCCAGTGTCGGCGGAAGCGCCTCCACCACGGGAACCGTCACCAGCCTTGCGGCGACCACCGGGGGCGGCGTTGCGGGAGGCTATGGAGCCACCAATGCCAACGCACATTCGGATGTGGGCAGCAATTACCAGGGCCAGGCTCCCGGCAAGCTGGTCAGCGGGGGCGCGGGAGGCTACGCCAACTCGAGCACCAACAATGTCGCTGGCACCGCGTCCATGGGCAACGGCATTGCGGCGGTGAACAGCACGGCCCATACCAACTCCTACTTTGGCGCGAACTCGCAGGCGCTTTCGGGCCCTGGCGGAACCTCGACCAGCAATAACTCTGGTGCGACCTCCGTCGGCAATGCGACAACGACCGGCTTCAGTTTGGGCAATGCCATCGGTGGCTCCAACGGCGGTGGCACTTCGGGCAATGCCTATGGATGGGCCAACTCGG
This sequence comes from Comamonas sp. C24C, assembly GCF_053345995.1. Taxonomy (NCBI): domain Bacteria; kingdom Pseudomonadati; phylum Pseudomonadota; class Betaproteobacteria; order Burkholderiales; family Comamonadaceae; genus Comamonas; species Comamonas sp. C24C. The sequence continues at coordinate 132,488 of NZ_JBKFBC010000004.1, forward strand.
CAGCCAACTAAATAAGGTCCGCGAACCCAGTTGTATTGCCCCCGAGTCGAGGCCTACCAGGTCAAGACTCGGGGTCAAGGGAGAAACAGCATGAAAGCCTCGATCGCCTTGCTAAGCCTTTGTGTCCCTGTGTGCGGTTTTGCGCAAAGCGCCGACAGCAGTGCACAAAGCCTCTCCAGTTCCTCGGCCGTGGGAGCGCAACAGAATCAGTCCATCACCATCGTCAATCCGGTTGCTTCGGCGGACAGTCGATCGGTATCCAGCATCGAAAGCCACTCCACTTCAAGCTCGGATCAAAACATAACGACCAGCGGCACAACCACTCAGAATCTGAACAGCAGCGTATCCGGGACATCCAGGAATATCGTCGAGTACAGCGGCAGCTACACCGTGAAGAACGTACCCAGCGTGAGCGGCCCCAACCTCACCACCAGCAACGACACCTGCATGGGCAGCAGCAGCGGCAGTGCCAACGGCCCCGGCTTTGGCGTGAGCTTCGGCACGACCTGGACGGACGAGCATTGCACGCGCCTGAAAATGAGCCGCGAGCTCTGGAACAAGGGCATGAAGGCAGCTTCACTGGCGATGGACTGCATGGACCCTGCCGCTCGCATGGCCCTGGAGATCACGGGCTCCAAATGTCCTCAGTCCATGACCGCAGAAGAGCGCCGCAACCACTATGGGCCGGATGCATCTGCGCAGGCCAGCCCCGCTCCGGTGGCTTCCGGTAACAGGCCTGAACAGGCAACCACGTCCAGCCAGACAGCAAGCCTCTACCCGAATTGATGACCATTCAATCCCGGAGGCTGTGATCGGCAGGCCTGCCACCACCTTGGCAATGGCAGGCTGTTGCTGAGGCCCTGCTTCGCCGACGCCAGGCTGGCCTCGGCTCAGCTCTTGCTCGGGTTTCAGCATCTCACGTGAAATCCGAGGCCCGGCTGCCAGATCTCGCCAACTATTGCGATACGCTAGCATCTCCGCCAGCGCCCTTGCTCCGCATCGTGCGAACCCGCCTTCGCAGGCTGGCGTACTCCTTCGAGATCCCGCCAAGGTATCGGTCATGCCCATCTATATCGCTCTGCTGCGTGCCGTCAATGTCGGCGGAACCGGCAAACTTCCCATGGCGGAGTTGAAGTCCATGTGCGAGGCCGAAGGCTTTACACAGGTACAGACCTATATCGCCAGTGGCAACGTGGTGCTGAAAGCAGATTGCTCCGCACAGCAACTCAAGTCGGCCCTGGCGCAACGCCTGGCCAGCTACGCGGGAAAGCCCATGGAAGTCTTTGTGCGTACGCTCCAGCAGATGACGCAGGTGCTGGAGGCCAATCCCTTTCCCGAGTCCCCGGGCAACCGCGCTGTCGCTATCTTTCTTGAGGAGACACCTCCTGCAGACGCGCTGTCCCAGGTCACGGGTCGCAACGACGAACAACTGCAACTGGGCCGCCGTGAAATCTATGTGGCTTACGGTTCGGGAATGGGCAACTCCAGACTCAAGATCCCTGCAGCGGCCTCAGGTACGGCCAGAAATCTCAACACGATTGCCAAACTGGTCGAGATAGCGGCTGCACTTGATGGTGGTGGAAAGGGGTCCGGGAAACGCTGATTCCAGCCTGAGCCTGTGATGCGCAGCGCAGGCAAGCAAACCGGTTGCCCCTTGCCGCTTCACCATCGAGTGAAGCCGACCGCTCAATGGATCAAAAGCCAGCTGCCTCGGCGCTTGCCTCGGATCAGCCCAGGTCTGGCAATCCACTTTCCTTGATTGACCAGTAGCAGACACCGGTTTGCGCGCGCTCGAACACACACTGCCTTGTTCCGTGAAAAGAAAGGGATAAAAACTCAGGCATGCGTCATTGCCCATGTCGGCCACTTCGGTTTCCCAGCCTTCCCAGCGCAAGTCTCGATAGAAATCGCGCACCTGCTCGGTGAAAGCCCATTGCATGAATGCCGTGTGCCCGATCCCCAAGGACTCCCAGGCCCAGGTATCCGGAGCCAGGTAATGGACAACACCCAGATCTTCACCGAGCGCTCCGCCGTTGATCGCAAAGAATCCGCCCACCGCATCGTCGGCAATCAACAAGAACCCACTACTACGCCCGCGATTCCAGCTCGCGAGATCGCGTGTGAGCCTGGCGTGCCCGCAGCCCAGCATCCTGAGCCAGCCTCCGTCGACCAGGATTCCGCCGGTTCCATGTGCGACTGCCCCTAGCGGCGAGCGCGTCGTGACCTGCAATGCCAGCAACACGGAGTCGCTCTGCGCCGAAGGAGGAAGGCACTCCACAGGAATGCTCGCATCCTGCGCCCAAGCCTGAATCAGCGGCAAAGCCGGTTCGTTACGTTCCAGAAGCTCCGCCAATGCACGCATCGATTCCTCATGAAGAAAAGCAAACAATGTCGATATTTTGACACTGAGCCTGCCCGTCCTTATTCAGGCTGAACACGGCAGATCAACGCTCCACTCGCCCCAGGCTTGATTGCGCATTCGCTTGAGCCTGGGCCTGGGCTGCTAGCTGGCCTCCGGCAAGCTCTGGATTGGCTGCACCGGCTGACTGCCAGCCTGATTCAGACCTATGGTGCAGCCAAACGGATCGAGCAACATGGCCACAACAGCGCCAAGACTGGTAACGATCGGGCCACGGAACAAGACTGCTCCTCGTCGCTCCAGCTCCTGCCGTGCCAGATCCAGATCATCCACCTCCCAGTAAACGGTTGTCCCACCGGCTCCGCCGGGGCACTTACTATCAAGTGGGTGGAATCCGATCAGGCATGCCGGCGTGCTGATGAACGCATAGTGATGATTCTCGTACTGCACCTGCACCTGAAACAGTTCGGCATACCAGATGGCTGCAGCGTCGATATCGGGGACGAACAGCACAACGGATTGAATTTGCTTGAGCAACATAAGCTCTCCAAGACTCTCTGAAACAGCAACCCGCAATGTAACGCCGACCTGGTGCTGACAAGAAGATTGGTGTCATCGCCTCCGCGCTTCTGCCATAAGCGGCAGCCCTTTGAAAGCCGTCCCGCAATCCTCTTCAGCCACCATTCGGAGGCACTCTGAACCCGGCCATCACTCGCGCCTCGGCGCGCTCCAGCCAATTCCGGATTCGTGCCAGCCAGCGCCGTGCGCTGGCCTGCCCGGATCCTGCAGCTTCAAGCCCGTGCTTGCGCCCAACTACAGTCCTGTCATCCAACGCGTCATAGCCCATATCAGGGTGTTCAATTTGATGATTTTTCATGGTCGGCCAATGGTCTTTATCCGTCAAACATCTGTAAAGTTGAATGATCTGACCATTCAGTTCAGAAAATCTGATTCAATACCCATGCGAAACCTGAATCTCGACCAGTTGCAGACGCTGATTGCCATCGCCGATCTCGGCACCTTTGCCGCAGCAGCCCAGGCGCTGCATCTGGCGCCACCCACGGTCAGCCTGCACATCAAGGAGCTGGAGACACGCATGAACGCCACGCTGTTGCTGCGCGGCAGGCGCCAGGCAGAACTGACGTCGGCCGGCCAGGTGCTGGTGCAGAAAGGACGCAAGCTGCTGGAGGCCGGCGACGACCTGATCGATCAGGTGCAGCGCCATGCAAGTGGCCGCGCCGGCCTGGTCAAGGTAGGCGTGTCGGCCGGGGTCAACATCCGGCTGTTTCCGCTGATGCTCGATGCCCTGAGTCGTCACAGCCCCGGCATAGACATCAGGCTGGAGGCGGTGGGCTCGGCCGACTCCATGCAACGCCTCCAGGCCGGAACGCTGGATATCGGCTTGGTCGCCAGCCCACAGGCTGAGACGGCAGAGATCACGCTCACGCCCTGGCGTAACGATCCCATGGTGGCTCTGTTGCCCGCAGCCTGGACGGTCCCTGACCGCATCAGCCCCGAATGGCTGGCAAGCCGCCCCTGGGCCTGCTTTGCCTCCGCCACGCAGATGCACGGCCTGATCGCCGGCTGGTTCGGCCAGGCCGGCCTCAGCCCTCGCCCCTTCATCGCCCTGACCTATACCGAAGCGCTCAAAAGCCTGGCGGCAGCCGGTCAGGCTGCGGCGCTGTTGCCGCTGGAGGCCATGGAAGAGCAGCAACAACTGAGCAGCGTGCAGATACGACATCTGTCGCCCACCTTGATGCGCCCCATGGCCATCGCCCATCGCCAGTTGCCAGCCCTGAACCCGGCGATCGCCAGCGTGCTGAAAGTGCTGGCTGAATTCGGCAATCAGCCACGCCTTGCTTGACCTGAGCACCGCACTGCTTAAAATCGACCTCTTTCACCTTCCAACGAGGCTCTTCACCCATGCGCCATTGATGCCGCCGTCTGACTGACGGCCACCATCCCTTCTTCCTTTCGCTGCCACCGTTATGCGCAGCTGGGGATGTTCGGCATCAACCCATCGCATGGTTCTATGACAGAAGCTCGCTTGACGCTGCATGGCGTCTCCTACACGCTGCCCAATGGGCGGCCACTCTTTTCCAATCTGTGCTGCAACTTCGGCTCTCTGCGCTCAGCGCTGGTGGGCCGTAATGGCGTGGGCAAGACCGTGCTGGCACGCATCCTGGCTGGAGAGTTGTCCCCTGGTAGCGGCAGCGTGACGCGTGCGGGCCGCATTCACTATCTGCCGCAGAACCCGCTGGCGTCCCGTCCAGACCTGAACCTTGCTGCGCTCGCAGGCCTGAGCGGCACACTGCAGGCACTGGAGCGTATTGAACAAGGCAGTTGCGAAGCCAGCGACTTCGAACTGCTGGCCGAGCGCTGGGATATACGTCAGCAGTTTCAGGCGCAGCTCGAGCGGGTCGGCCTGCCCCGGCTGTCGCCGCAAACCCCTGCCAGCCAGCTCAGCGGCGGTCAGGCCATGCAGGTCGCTCTGCTGGGCGCACAGCTGGCCCAGGCCGATTTTCTGATTCTTGACGAGCCCAGCAACCACCTGGATGCTGCCAGCCGCTCGGCCCTGGCGCAGCAGCTGCGGCAATGGCGCGGCGGCCTTTTGCTGATCAGCCATGACAGAGTCTTGTTGGAAGTCATGGACTCCGTGGCGGAACTGAGCGCCAACGCAATCACGATCTACGGCGGCAACTACTCTTTCTATAGAGAAGTCCAACAACAGCAAAGCCGGAATGCAAAAGACGAACTGGCACGACTCAAGCTGGAGCGCAGCCGCGCCGAGCAGGCCTTGCGCACGCAGCAGGAACGTCAGAGTCGCAGGCAGGCACGCGGTGAAAAACTGGGCAAGAACGGCAACCAGGCCAAGATTTTGCTGGACGCAGGCAAGGAGCGCGCCCAAGCTTCAGGCGGCAAGCTGGCGACCCAGCAGGCCGCTGCGCGTGAAGCCTTGAACCAGAGCGTGCGCGAGGCAGCGCTGGCGCTTCAGCGCCAGGTGGACTGGCAGGCCGAGAGCATTCACTGGCATCTGCCGCAGGGACTGACGAAACTCGGAGATCGCATAGTGGCGGAACTGCGCGAAGTGCAACTGCCTCATGTGGCAAGGCACTCACCCCTGAGCCTTGTGCTGCGCGCCGGTCAACGCATGGCCATCACCGGGCCCAACGGCTGCGGCAAGTCCACGCTGCTGCAACTGCTGGCCGCTCAGCTGCAGCCGGTGTCGGGCGAATGCAAGCTGAATGTGACGCATGCCGTGCTCGACCAGCATCAGAGCCTGCTGCAACCCGCATCGTCGGTACTGGGCCAGTTGCTGGCCGCGAGCCCGAGCACGCCCGAGTCGCTGCAGCGCATGCGCCTGGCACAGCTAGGGCTGGACGCGCGCCATGTCGACCAGCCCACCGGACAGCTCAGCGGTGGTGAACGTCTCAAGGCTGCCATGGCCTGCGCGCTCTACCGCGATCAACCCGCGCAATTGCTGCTGCTGGACGAGCCCGACAACCACCTGGATCTGCCGTCCCTGCAGGCGTTGGAAAGCATGTTGTGCCAGTACACGGGCACGCTGCTCATCGTCTCGCACGATGCGATGCTGCTTCAGGCTCTGGAGTTGACGCACCAGCTAAGCTTTGCCGCCGGGACATGGACATTGACAGCGCTCTGACCGCTGGAGCCGGCTCGGTCCACACGCTGAGCATCCAGCCTGCGGGCTCGCACCTGGCCCCCTGGTTTCGACTTCAGAGCTTCAGGAGGTCTTTTTCCAGTTCCTGCCGTCCGTAGAACGGTAATCGCCTCCCGAGGCACAGCAACCGCCTGCGCCAAAGGCCATGCGCCCGAGCGTGACCGAAAGCACGCCGGCCTCATGCCGGATGGACTGCCGCTGGCAGGAGGTGAAGAAAGGATATGGCTCGGGAGCCAATACCTTTTCCCAGCGGACTTCGTTTTTTTCCAGAGACTCCACGAGAAAGACCTCGCAGTCATGGACCAGCAGGAACACCGGCTGGCCTGCCAGCACGCCCCTGAAGACCTGCTCCGGCGGTGCATCCCGCGTGGCCTGCGCCTGCCGGCTCAGTGGCGCTGGCGGCTCGGAAAAGTCACAAGCTGCCAGCGCTGTCAGCGCCAGCAGCACAACAGTCATCAAAGGCCTTGGCATCATGGAAGCAGTATGCCAGCTGCTATGGACGTGCCCGACCGGCGCCGCCGCAGAGCTTGCCGAGCTAGGTTAGGCTATGCGCCTGGGACTGCGGGCCCTGCCAAGCTGGAGCCCCTGCAGCAGTCACTTCCGTCGAATTCATGCTTACAGTACAAGGAGTAGATTTGATGAAAAACAGAATGCCGCGCATGCGCCCCCTGCTGGCCACCCTGCTGCTCACCGCTTCCGCTGCAGCCGCCACGACCAGTGCCTGGGCCTGCACCCGGCTGGTCTACCACGGTGTGGACGGCCAGATCATGACGGCCCGCTCCATGGACTGGAAAAGCGACATTGTCAGCAATCTCTGGGTGCTGCCGCGCGGCATGGAGCGCAACGGCCAGACCGGTCAGAACACGCTGCGCTGGAAGTCCAGATACGGCAGCGTCATCACTTCGGGCTATGACATCTCGACAACGGACGGTGTCAACGAAGCCGGCCTCAACGCCAATCTGCTCTGGCTGGTGGAGTCCCAGTATCCGAGCTTTGATGCCAAGAGCAAGCCCGGGCTGACGATTGCCGCCTGGGCGCAATATGTGCTGGACAACTTTGCCACCGTGAAGGAGGCCGTGGCCGCGCTGGAGAAGGAGCCCTTCACCATCGTCTCGGACAATGTGCCCGGAGAGAACCGCCTGACCACCTTGCACCTGTCCATGTCGGACGCCAGCGGCGACAGCGCCATCGTTGAATACATCCAGGGCAAGCAGGTCATTCACCATGACCGCAAGTACCAGGTGATGACCAACTCGCCCACCTTCGACCAGCAACTGGCGCTCAACAGCTACTGGCAGCAGATCGGCGGTACGGTCATGCTGCCCGGCACCAACCGCGCAGCCGATCGCTTTGCGCGGGCCTCGTTCTATGTGAACGCCATTCCCAAGGACCCTAACCCCAACAAGGCACTGGCCAGCGTGTTCAGCGTGATCCGCAATGTCTCGGTGCCCTACGGCATCAGCACGCCCGATCAGCCCAATATCTCGTCCACGCGCTGGCGTACGGTGTTTGACCACCAGCGCAAGCTGTACTTTTTCGAGTCGGCTCTCACACCCAATACCTTCTGGGTCGATCTCAAGGCACTGGATTTCGATGCGCAAACCGGCAAGGTCATGAAGCTGGACCTGGGCGCCGACCAGAGCCATACCTATTCGGGCAATGCCACGGCGCAATTCAAGCCCTCCAAGCCTTTTCAGTTTCTGGGCATCTAAGGTCTGACGGGCATGTGAAAAAGCGACCAGCGCCCGGTGTATCAGCGCTGGTCGCTACGGTTTAGAGACAGCTGCTCAAAGAGCTTTGGCGCCCACGCGTTCGCGCAGTGAGCCCAGCAGTTCAGCGGGCAAAAGCCTGAAAGCCAGTTGCAACAGCAAAAAGCCGATCAGGCCGTCGTCCAGCCAGCCCAGAACAGGAACGGTGTCGGGCACGAAGTCCAGGGGACTGATGAGGTAGAGCGCTGCCAGCACTGTGGCGAATTTGGCGGCTCTGGGCGAACGCGGGTCGCGCAGCACGGCCCAGGCAAGCAGCAGCTCTTTGCGAAAGCGACTCAGCAAACGGCCCAATTTCCACATGGTGGTGACCCCTTCAAAGCGACAAAACACCAGACCTTAGCTTGCGACCGATCTCAGGAAAAACAAGAGAGCAGCCATTTTCTGGAGGCACAAAATGTATCGATGAACCCGGTCCGTTCAGGAAAGACTCGCTTCAGCGCTTTGTAGGCATTCGCTAAAAGCTATCTTTTTCGGAGCAATCAACCGTCCACCGGATTCAGCGGCGTCTGCAGCGTGAGCTGATAGAAGGCCAGATCCAGCCAGCGGCCGAATTTGAAGCCCACCTGCGGCATCAGGCCCACGGACTCAAAACCCAGACGCTTGTGCAGCGCGATGCTGCCTGCGTTGGCGGCATCGATGGCACCGACGAGTACATGCACGTCGCCACGCTGCCTGGCCTCGGCAATCAGCAAATCCATCAGTTGCTGACCCAAACCACGGCCCCGGTGTTCGGGGTGGACATAGACCGAATGCTCAACCGTGTACTTGTAGGCCGGATAAGCGCGAAAACTGCCCCAGCTGCAAAAGCCAAGCAAACGGCCTTGCGCATCCTCGATGCCGATGACGGGAAATCCTCCCGCACGTTTGGCCTCGAACCAGCTGACCATGTTTTGCGCCGTGCGCGGCTGGTAGTCGTAAAGTGCAGTGGAGTTGACGATGGCATCGTTGAAAATGTCCAAAATCGCAGCGGCGTGGCGTTCGTGCGTGCATTGCACGATGTTCAGATCACTCATTTCTTGGCCTCAGGCACCCAAATCAGAGCCGGTATTATGGGCAAGGTTGCAGCAGCCGGGGCCCTCGTAACGTTTAATTGCACTGGTCCGAGTGCTATAAGAATAGGTCCAAGTTCCCAGCGGCATTTTAAGGAAGCCCTCATGCAAAGCAGCGCACGCAACCAGTTCAGGGGGCATGTCTCCCATATCAGCCATGGCATCGTGACCGATGAGGTCCAGATCCACACCGAACACCAGGCCGAGCTGGTGGCCACCATCACACATGGCAGCGCCGTCAGTCTGGGCCTGAAGGCCGGTAGCTCGGTGATCGCCATGGTCAAAGCGCCCTCCGTGATGGTGGTGACAGATTGCGAAGGCGTACGTTTTTCGGCACGCAACCAGCTCACTGGCAAGATCACCCGGATCAAGCCCGGCGCGGTGAACTCCGAAGTGACCATTGATGCTCAAGGCCTGCAGGTGGTGGCCATGGTCACCCAGGAAAGCACCGAAAACCTGGGCCTGGCCGTTGGCAAGACGGCCACAGCCTTGTTCAAGGCATCCCAGGTCGTGCTGGCAGTGCTGCCCTGAAGAACGAGTCGCCCGTTCAGGCACGTCCATGGGCAGCGCGAGACCGCGCGTATGGCTTGATTGCTGCAGTTTTGCGGCTTAGCGCTCTTCGTACCTGCCGGTCACGCGCCCTTGACTATCCGTCACCACACTGCTCTTGACCTGCCAGACCAGACCGTCGAGCCCGGGCACCGTGTACTCACCGTCGCGCCCCTTGACGGCCTGCTTCCAGGCCTGCATCTGCGCCGGGGTCAAGCTCAGCTTGAGCTCATGGTCGCTATGCCAGTCAAGCAGCCCCCCTTCACTGTCGCCGGCGGGCACCAGCTCCAGCGTCGAGCCATCGCCCGCCAGAATCAAGGGGCGACCATGGGGCAGGCGTGCCGGCAGCATGGCCTTGAGGTCGCGCACGCCCAGACTGCCCAGGCGAATCACGGTCTGGGGGCTGCGCAGCAGGCGCTTGCGGTGACTAAAGCCCAGAACATCGTTGTAGAGCACGCCCGTCTTCGAGCCTTCACGCGTCGCGCCGGCGTCGATGGCGGCCTGGACATCGGGCAGATCATGCAGGCTGGGCCTGGCCAGATCGGTGATCCACAGCGGCATATAGCTCTGCAGCGACTGAAGCGCTCCCTGCACATTCCAGCGACGCACCTCGCGCAACTCGTCGCTGGTCAGCCCCACCAGTTGCAGAAACATCAGGTCACCATAAGGCGTGTGAATGGCCTGCAGCTCGGGGTCCTGTACAAAGCCCATTTCGGTCAGCAGCGTGTCGGCATCGGCCTTGATCGGGCCATTGGCCGTCATCCAGTGCCCGGGGGCCAGCACGTTGCCGGTACGAAACACATATCGAGCAATATTTTGCAAAAAGTTAACAGGCCAACTAGGTGCTTCCTGCTCGTTGGCCCCGCGCAACAATCTGAAGCTCAGCTCGAAACCATAGCCGCTGGGCTTGCCCGGAGCGATGTCGTAGCTGTCGTCCAGGTCGCCGTACAAATCGCTGAAGCCGTAGCTGACATAGTGCCAGTGCGGCGCTCCCTGCTCGCTGCGAAAGACGCTGACGCCGTCCAGCGGATCGTCTCCCCCGAGACGAAACTTGATCAACGTGCCGAAATGGGTGGGCTGCTGATCGCCATAAACCGTCTGCAGCGCCTTATCGATTGCATCCCATCCCTGGCTGCCCTCTTCCCCGGTGGCTTGGGACTGAGAGTCGTAGGTGTCGCGGGAATTCATGGCCTTTTTCTCCTTTGCCCCAAGTATCAAGGCGCATGAGGGCCGTTTGGCACGGATTACAAACGGAGATGTGAGCGAGCGTTTCTGGCCGCTAGGCTTTCCGGAAATCTCGGCTGGGCCCCTCGATATGCCACCAGGCAGGCAATAGCGCCCGCACCTCGGCGCGTGCGAAGCGGTCGTCCATCAACACCAGAACACCGCTATCGTGCTCGCTGCGTATGACTCGGCCAGCCGCCTGTACCACCTTGCGAAGGCCGGGGTAAAGATAGGTGTAGTCATAGCCCAGCCCCACACCCATGGCCTGATCCATGGCACGCTGCATAGCTTCGTTGACAGGGTTGAGCTGGGGCAGCCCCAGGGTGGCGACAAAAGCACCTATCAGACGACTGCCGGGCAGATCCACGCCCTCGGAAAAAGCCCCGCCCAACACGGCCAGACCCAAACCCTGGCCGCCCTCGACAAAGCGGGCCAGGAATTCGGCCCGCCCGGCTTCGTCCATTCCGCGCTGCTGCTGCCATAACGGCAGTTGCGGGTGCCGCTGCTCCACGGTTGCGGCGACTTGCTGCAGATACTCAAAACTGCTGACAAAACACAGATAGTTGCCGGGCTGACGCGCATATTGCTGCGCGATCAGATCCGCCATGCGTGCCAGAGACGCTTCGCGATCACGCCAACGTGTGGAGATATGGCGAGCAATATGCACCTGCAACTGCCGAGCCGCAAACGGTGCAGGGACATCGAGCCAGGCGGTATCGACAGGCAGCCCCAGCAGGTCACGGTAGAACCCGGGCGGGCTCAGCGTGCCTGAAAAGAGCACCGAGGCCTGTGCTGCTGCATGGCGTGCCGCCAGATGCGGTGCGGGCACCACGTTGCGAATGCACAGCGTGGATGACAACCCACCCGGCCTGCCCGCGCGACCCAAGGGCTGAGGCCGCTGGATATCAAACAGTGCATGCGGCCCGAACTGATCGGCCAGTGCCTGAAAATGCAGCAGTTCCCAGTAAAAACCCAGCAAGGCATCGTCGGCAAGCGCGGCCTGCCCCACTGCCGCCGCATGGCCGCCTGTCTCCTGCTCTGCCAGTTGATCCGCGATGGCGCCCACGGCCCGCTGCACCGCGCCCAGCAGTGCGCCGGGAATGCTCTCGTAACTTTGGTAGTTGGCCTGATCCTGGGCCTTGTTCAGCGCCTGCCATTGGCGCTGCAGTGCATCGAGTGCCTTTTTGACAGCACCGGTCGCTGCATGGCGGGCCTGTGCCAGATCAAACTGGGACAGCGATGCCGTATACATGCTGCGCGCGCGCTCCAGCAGATTGTGCGCCTCATCCACCAGCACGCCCACACGCCAGTCCTGCTGCAAGGCCAGGGCATACAGCATGGCCGCACTGTCGTAGTAATAGTGGTAGTCGGCCACCACCACATCAGCCCAGCGTGCCAGCTCCTGCGACAGGTAATAGGGGCAGATGCCATTCTGCAAGGCCAGAGCTCGCAATGCCGGAGCATCCCAGAGCGGCAGTTGCAGCGCCTGCTGCCTGGCCGCAGGCAGCCGGTCAAAGAAGCCACGCGCCAAAGGACAGGACTCCCCGTGGCAGGCTTTGTCGGGATGCTCGCAAGTCTTGTCGCGCGCCTGCATGTCCAAGACACGCAAGGGCGCAACCGGCGTCTCGGCAGCCGCCGACATGGCTCGCGGCAAGGCTTGCTGCAGCTGACCCAGTGCATGCAGCGCCAGTCCATGGCCCGTGCCCTTGGCAGTGAGAAAGAACAGCTTGTCCAGACCGGCCGCATCAGCCTCCGAGACGCCCTTGGTAGTGACAGCGGCCATGCTCTTGAGCATGGGAAAAATCGTGGCGAGGGTCTTGCCGATGCCGGTCGGCGCCTGGGCCATCAGACAGCGACCGCCTGCGCCGGCATGGGCCGTGCGATAGACGGCCACGGACAGCTCCCGCTGCCCTGCCCTGAAGGCCGGCATGGGAAATTTCAGCTGTGCCATGGCCACATCACGCGCCTGACGGTGGGCGGCCTCGCTGCGTGCCCAGTCGAGATAGCGGGCACATAGCGATTCGAAGAAGGCCTGCAGTTCGGTGGCAGAACATTCCTCCACCAGCACGGTCTCCTCTGCGCTGCCGATCTGGAAATACACCAGCGCCAGCTTGATCCGCTCAAGGCCGCGCTCCTGGCACAGCAAATGACCATAGACCCTGGCCTGGGCCCAATGCAAGGCCCGATGATGGGGACGCACGCCGTCAAGCCGGCCCCGGTAGGTCTTGATCTCTTCAAGTTGCTGCTGCACGCCGTCAAAGCCATCGGCTCGGCCGCGAACCTGCAGCTCCTGGAATCGACCGCTGAGCGCCAACTCCGCCTCATAGCCGCCCACTTTCTCACGCCGTTTCTGCACCACGGCATGGCCTTCCATGCCCTCCAGCGCACTGGGTGCGGGAGTGAAGCGAAGATCCAGATCGCCGCTGCGCGCCGTGAACTCGCACAGTGCGCGTACTGCCACGCTAAGCGCAGGCTTCATGGCGTGCTACCTTCGTCGCGCCACTGCACATGGCAAACGCGCACGGGAATGCCCCGCTCCGTGCAATAGGCCAGCCAACGAATCTGGTTGTCCTGCAACTTGTCGCCCGGCGCCTTGACTTCTACCAGCTCGTAGCGTGAACCGGCATCGGACCGCAGAGGCCAGAAGCGCACCAGATCGGGAAAGCCGGTGCGGTTGGCCTTCAGATCCAACAGCAGCCGAGCGAACAGAATCCGCAGATGGGCGGCAGGCATGCAATCGAGCGCCAACTCCAGCAGCTCTTGCGTCAATGTGCCCCAGAATAAGAACGGCGACTGAACGCCTTGCTTGTCGGCAAAGCGCTGGCGAATCGTGGCCTGGTAGCGACCGTCCTCCAGCTCGGCCAGGCAGGCATCAAACAGAGGCTGGCGGCGCAGCACAAAATCCGGTGCACCCAGATCGGCCGGCCCACTCTGGAAGGGATGAAAAAAAGCCCCCGGCAACGGCGCAAAAACGGCGGGCCAGCACAGCAGACCGAATAGCGAGTTGACCAACGCGTTCTCCACATAGAACACGGGCGCATCGGCGCTATGCCAATGGGCTTGCAGCGCGTACTCCACCGCCATGGGCTGGACGGGTCGGTCCAGCTGCACACCGCTGCGCAGGGCCGCCACGGCCGGAGCCAGAGCCGGCTGGCGCCCCGTGGCCCCAAGTCCCATGCTGCGACTCAGACGCGGCAGCATGCGCGCCACGCGCTGACGCTCCTCCTCACTTTCAGGCGCGGCCTGTGCCTGGCTGGCAAGAGCCAGTGCCTGATCAAAGCATTGCATGCGCTCCAACACGCGAATATGACGGTGGCGTGCTCCCGCATAGCGGCTGGCCGTGTAGGCCTGAGCCGCCAGCGGCCAGTCCTGCAGCCTCTCGCACACCTGGCCAAGTTTCAGTAAAACCTTGGCTCGGCGCATATCCAGCCATGGGTTTTCGCTACTATTTTCAATAAGCGCAGGCAGCAATTGCACCGGCTCCACGCCTTCGTCGAGATCCCGACGCCGGGCCGATATCTCCAGATAGAAGTCCAGATCTTCGCGGCGCTGAAATGCACGCGAGTCAACATCCAGCGCCACCGGCTCGTAGCGGAAGATACCGAGGTCGGCCAGTACGAACTCCGACCAATCCTGGTACAGATTGCCAAAGAACATCAGCCGCAGACGCTCTCCCAGCTCGCCCACCATGACGCGCCAGACAGGCTCCTGGGCCTCTGGGTGCCAGACGGCATAAGGCCGGGGCTCGGGTTGCTTGTCGGCCAACTTCTGCAGCATCTCGGCCTTGCGCATCGAGGAGCACAGCTCAAAGCCAGTCAAGATCTGCAGCAGCTCGGGTTTGGTGTGCAGGCCGAACAGCTCGACCGCATCCATGGGCTCGGTGGTACTGAGCCAGCCACATTCCAGCAAGGGCGCGGCAGCATAGACCGTCTCCGGAATCTCCTCGTAGGCGAGCTTGCTGGCGCGAAACCAGGGCCCGCGCCGCATCAGCATGCGTACCAGCAGCGCCCTGGAGTTCTGCGGCAGCCGCGCAAAGCCGGCGATGAAATCAGCCTCCTGCTCGCTGAACAGATCGCCATAGCGCTGCGCCAGCCAGTCCAGCGCTTGCTGGAAGTTGTGCAGATAGTAGAAGCGGTGCGGCGGAAGAATGGCGGCTTGGGATGCGGTCACGGTGACGCTCACAAAATGCTCGGCGAAAAGACGGGTGGATGCCGACCATGAGAACTGTATTTTCATACAGCTCGAAAATCCCTTCAAACTCCTCCGAACCAGGGGTTACAGATCGGCGGACGAAACGCATGTGGCTTGAACACCCTGTGGCAGTGGCACACAATCAACGCTTCATTCAACAAGGAGCAGGCAATGCTGGACTGGAACGAATACCGCAAGGAACTGGCAGGCAGGCTGGGAGAGTT
Organism: Comamonas sp. C24C; assembly: GCF_053345995.1. Taxonomy (NCBI): domain Bacteria; kingdom Pseudomonadati; phylum Pseudomonadota; class Betaproteobacteria; order Burkholderiales; family Comamonadaceae; genus Comamonas; species Comamonas sp. C24C. The sequence continues at coordinate 147,535 of NZ_JBKFBC010000004.1, forward strand.
TGCCGAGTTGAGCCCGGGAACCATGGAAGGCTACAAGACCCTGTCCGGCGCGGGCAAGAAGACCGGCCATCTCGATGCCAAGACACGCGAGCTGATTGCCATCGCCGTGGGTGTGACCACGCGCTGTGACGGCTGCATCGCCGTGCACACCAAGGCAGCCAAGGCCGCGGGAGCCAGCAGGGAAGAAATTGCCGAAGCACTGGGTGTGGCCGTGGCCTTGAATGCGGGTGCTGCCATGGTCTATTCGGCCCGCGCTCTCGATGCGCTGGGCGAGTAAGGCTCTCAAGGGACAGCAGCCGGCGATTCGCTGGCTCGCCATCCCGGCCCTTCAAAGCACGACCTGCGTGCCCAGTTCCACCACCTGGTTCGCAGGCAGCTTGTAATAAGTGGCCGCGCTGGCCGACTGGCGCGACATCCAGCCAAACAGCGCACAGCGCCAGGCGGAAAGACCACCGGGCCCGTCCACCACCTGTACCCTGGCTACGAAAAAGCTGGTCGTCATGGGGTCGAGGTTCGGTATCTCGCCATCGGCATCCGGTGTCATCCGCTTGAGCGCCGCCGGAATATCGGGCTGCTCGCGAAAACCGAAATGCATGTCCAGCGCCCAGACCCCGTTGCACATGGGCTTGAGCCTCAGGCGCTCGCCCTCATGCACATAGGGCGTGTTCTCGTTGATCACGTGGAGAAACACCGTCTGCTCATGCATGACCTTGAAATGCTTGAGATTGTGGAAGAGCGCATTCGGCACCAGCTTGGGGTCGGAAGTCAGATAGACGGCCGTGCCGGACACCACAGGCACGCCGCTCATGGGCGAGCTCATCAGATCGCTCATGGGGATATCGAGGCGGCGCCTGTGCTCGGCCACCAGCTGGGTACCGTCACGCCAGGTCATCAGCGCGATGAAGATGATGGCACCCAGAGTCAGCGGCAACCAGCCGCCCTGCTCCAGCTTGGTCAGATTGGAGGCAAAAAAACCTATCTCCAGCACGGCAAAACAGGCCAGCGCTGCGAGCGTGACGGATCTTGCGCGACTGCGCCCCAGATAGACCACAAAGCCCACCAGCATGGTGGTGATCAGCATGGTGCCCGACACGGCAATGCCATAGGCCGCCGCCAATGCCCCCGAGGACTTGAAGGCCAGCACCAGCGCGATCACGGCCAGCAGCATCAGCCAGTTCACGCTGGGGATGTAGATCTGGCCCTGCTCCTGATCGGAGGTGTGCAGCACGCGCACACGCGGCAGATACCCGAGGCGGCTGGCCTGCAGCGTCATGGAATAGGCCCCCGAGATGGTCGCCTGAGAGGCAATCACCGTGGCGGCGGTGGCCAGCACCACAAAAATCAGCAGCCAGGACGGCGAAGCCAACAGAAAAAAGGGATTGCTGGCCGCCGACGCATCACGCAACAGCAAGGCGCCCTGGCCGAAGTAATTGAGCATCAGAGCCGGAAACACCAGCCCGTACCAGCCCAGCCGCACGGCCCGACTGCCGAAATGCCCCATGTCGGCATAGAGGGCCTCGGCGCCTGTCATGGCCAGAAACACGGCCGAGAGCAGAAAAAAGGCCTTGTCCGTGTGCTGCACGGCGAAGCGAAGCGCATGCAGCGGGTTAACGGCCTGCAGCACCATGGGCGTCTGCACAATGCTGGCCACACCTGCCCAGGCAATGCAGAGGAACCAGACAATGGTGACCGGGCCGAACAGGCGCCCCACCACGCTGGTGCCCTTCATCTGAATGGAGAACAGCCCGATCAGAATTCCTATGGTGATGGGAACGATGAAATGCTCGAACTCCGGCGTGGCAATGCTCATGCCCTCCACGGCGGAGAGCACGGAAATTGCCGGCGTGATGATGGCATCCCCATAGAAAAGCGCGGCCGCAAACACTCCGGCTGCAACCACAAAGCGCGAGCGGCGCGACTGGTCCCCCATCACGCGGTGGGCCAGCGCCGTCAGCGCCAGCACACCGCCCTCTCCATCGTTATCGTGGCTGAGCACCACCCACACATACTTGATGGCGACGATGACGATCACGGCCCAGAGCAGCGCCGAGAGCGCGGCCAGCACATTCTCGGGACCCACCGTCAGCCCGTGGGTGCCTGTAAAAGCTTCCTTGAACGCATAGAGCGGGCTGGTGCCGATATCGCCGAACACCACGCCCAACGCCGCCAGTGTCAGTGCCGACTGGCTGCTGCCCTGCCTTGTATTCCCATCCCTCTGAAGCCCGTGTTTGCTCTGTGACATAACCATGCTTTTGCAGTGATAGAGACCGCCTCGCGCCAGGAGCCGGCAGCCCAGTATGGCACGCTGACGGAAATTGGAAAGCCTGGATGACGCCGGGCCAAGCTGTCCTTCTTTATGCAATCTTGATAGCAGCAGCCACAATCCATGCAAGGGCTTGAGGCCTTAATTCCTAGATTCAAGGCTTCACAACAACCGGCTTGTTCCTCAAGCCCACCTCTCATGAAGCCTGTCGCCATCCTCCAGCACGAAGCATCGCAAGGCCCCGGCATTTTGCTCGACCACCTTCGCCAGCAAGATATTGCCCATGTGCTGATAGACCCTTGTGCCGAAGGCGCAGCCCCGGCCAATGCGCGAGACTATCGCGGCATCATCGTGCTGGGCAGCAACCATTGCGCCAACGAGCAGTTGCAATGGATCGATGAGGAACGCTGCCTGCTGCAAAGTGCCCTGCAGCACGACATCCCCGTACTGGGCCACTGCTTTGGCGCGCAGATGCTGGCCCGCGCCATGGGCGCAGGCGTCTGGCGCAACCCCTGCGCGAATATTGGCTGGAGCGAAGTCCGCATCACTCCCTGCGCTCGGCAACTGATGAACCTGCCCGCGCAAGCCACCATCTTCAACTGGCATTACGACACTTTCGACATTCCGAAGGCCGCCAGACGCACCATGTACGGGCAGCATTGCCTGAATAAAGGCTTTGTCCACGGCCGGCAATGGGCGTTTCAAGGTCATCTGGAAGTGACCGCAGACAGCGTGCGTCAATGGTGCGGCGAGGGGCATCAAGAGCTGCTGCAGGCCCGGGGTCCGGCCGTTCAGAGCGAGGCCCAGATCCTGGCCCGGCTGCCGCAACACATAGGCCAGCTGCATGCCATGGCACTGCGCACCTACAAGGCATGGACCGATCGGCTGGACAGGCCGGTTTCGGTTTCGTGCAGCTGCCCTTCGGAGACCGTGAGCCGATTTCGCCTCAAATCCAATGAATACCTGCACATGCAGCTATGAATTTGCAAGCATCAGCCTGCAGCAATGCAACGAACAGACGTTTTGTTGCATCTGGCGGGCAGTCTCTGGCAAGGCACGGCCGCCGTCTGGGCCAGAATGGCCTGCAAACTCACTGCCCCAAGCTTCATGGACTTCACAACGCTTGAAAAACACCTGGATGCCTCGCCGCTGCTGAAGGCGCACAAGCAGTACTTTCTGAATCTGGCCCAGCCCGCCGTCGCCATTCGCCTGGGCCCCGCCAAGGGCACGCCTCTGCAAAGCCGCTTTGGCGGCCAGCCCATGGTGCCTGCGGGCTTTGTCTGGCCCGAGCATCCGGACGGTCACTACCTGTTTGTGGGGCAGATCAACTTTGCCGAACTCCCGGGCGGGCCCGGCCGCCCTGCAGAGCTACCGGCCAGCGGCCTGCTGTCGCTGTTCTACGGCTTTAACGAGGAAGACGCCATCTTCTGGCGCGACCAGGACTATCTCAAGGCGTTCTACTGGCCGGATATCAGCGACATGCATGAGATCCAGGCTCCCCACCAGTGGGTCACGGACAGCCGTGCGCTGCAGTTTAAGAACGGCATCGACCTTCCTCGCCACGAGGAGCTGCGCAAGGACTGGCCAGTGGAGTTCGATGAACTACAGGATTGGCTCCATGGGCTTGAGGAAAGCGGCGATCTGCCTCGCGACTATCTGCTGGGCCGCCCCTCCTGGGACAGCCTGGGCTACGATCCCACGCCCGAGGCCGAGGAACACCCTGGCAGCTCGCACTGGCGCTCGCTGCTGACGCTGCAGTCGCATGAGGAATTCCACTGGTGCTGGCAGGACGGGGCACGCCTCATGGCCTTTATCGAGGATGCCAGGCTGCGTGCCAGGGACTTCAGCCATTTGCAGGTGGACTGCGGCTGATGCCGGGTTCGACCGCCACAAGCACAAGGAGCCGCTCATGCCAACACAGATTCCTGCAGAAATCCTCAAACACTGGCAAAGCGGTCACAAGATCGAAGCCATCAAACAGCTGCGCGAGCAAGCCGGGCTGGGTCTGAAGGAGGCCAAAGACCTGCTGGAAGCCAGCGACGAGCCGGACTTTGTCCAGCATGGCGCACCAGAGCGGACGCAGGCCATGCAGCAATTGCGCGAGCAGTTGGACAAACTGGGCATGAGGGATGCCACGTTGCTGCTGGACCAGCTGAATCGGGCCGACACCGTGCCCGGCAGCTCCTTCTCTTCCATCAAGACCACCACGACCGTCAATGGCAAGACCACCACCAGCGTCACCGTGAGCGGCGATCATGCAGAGGCTATAGAGGCGTTGATGTCCGGTGCAAACGCAGTGCCCGCAGAGACCAGGGCCGAGGTGGAAGACGCCATGGCACGCGGCAACAAGATCGAGGCCATCAAGCTGCTGCGCGACGCCACGGGCCTGGGTCTGGCCCAGGCGAAGGAGCATATCGATGCGGCCATGGACGGGATTGCGCTGGACTGGCAGATCCTGCAACGGCAATCGGTGCGGGCCAGCGCCCCCAACCACTTTCAGCCCGGAGCGCCATCGCCGGGAGAAGTCCCCAGAGGGCAAGGCCGGTATCTGTGGCTGCTGGTGCTGGCCCTGGCTGCCGTCGGCCTTTGGTATTACTTCAATATGCCCTGGAGCCTATAGAAGACAAGCGGAAAACGCTCACTTTTCAGGAGTCTATGACCCGAATTCAAGGTTGCGGGGCAGCTGTATCGGCCAGTTGCCAGCCGCCACCCAGCGCCTGGTACAGCGCCACGGCGTTTTCCAGCTGGCTCTGACGCAGGCGCAGCACTTCCTGCTGCACGGCAAACAGGTTGCGCTGGGCATCCAGCTCCTCCAGGTAGCTGGCATAGCCGGCCTCATACCGATCCTTGGCAAAGCCCAGGGTACGACCCAGCACTTTTTCGCGTTCCTTGGCATGCTCCCACTGGGCTTGCAGCTGCTGGGAGCTGACCAGAGCTGTTTCCACATCGCCAAAGGCCTTGATGACCACACCGCGATAGGCATAGGCGGCCTGATCGCGCTGTGAAGATGCCGCATCGAACTGACCCTGCAGGCGACCGCCGTTGAACAGCGGGGCCAGAATGCTGCCGCCCAGCGACCAGACCCGGGCCGGGTTGTAATCCAGCGCGTTGATGAACAGGCTGCCGAAGTTCGCACTCAGGCTCACCTGCGGCAAAAAGGCCGCGCGCTGGGCTGCAAGATTGCTGTCGCTGGCCACCAGCAACAGCTGGGCCCGTGCAATGTCGGGGCGGCGCTCCAGCAAGCCCGACGGCAAGCCAGGTGCAGGCATCGCAGGCAGGCTCATGGACTCTAGTCCTGCATGGACGCTCAAGCTGGAGAGGGCCAGGGCCTGTGCCTGGTCATCACCGCTGCCACCCACCAGCTGCATCAGCGCTATGCGCTGGCGCTGCAGCGCCAGAGACAGCTGCTGCACCGATTGCCGTACGCTTTCCAGCTCGGCCAGCGCCTGGCTCTGCTGCAGCTGCGAGATATAGCCCACACGTACCTGGTCGGTGAGCAGACGCACCGCATCCTCGCGCGACTTCACGGTGTCTTCCGCCACGGCCAGTTGGGCCTGCAGCGAGCGCAGAGCGATATAGGCCTGCGCCACGGTCGCGGCCACCGTCAGACGTACCGCGTCGCGATCCGCCTGGCTGGCCTGCAGGCGCTTATCAGCAGCCCGGCTCAGACTGCCCAGACGGTCCCAGAGATCCAGCTCCCAGCTCGCTTGCAGCACGGGCTGGGCCGAACGCACATGCACCATCTGGCCGGTTCGTGCGCTCAGGCTGCGGTTGGCCGAGCCTGGTGCGCTGAGCGACAGTTGCGGTGCGGCGGCAGAACCCGTCACATCGAGATTCGCGCGTGCCTCCTCCACCCGGGCCAGGGCGGTGAGTACATCGTTGTTGCGCGCAAGCGCCAGCTCCACCCAGCGACTCAGCTGTGCATCACCAAAGGCCTGCCACCAACCGGTCTGGACTGCGCTGGCACCATCTGCGGCACGTTCCGCGCTCCAACTGGCCGGCACCGCAGGCTGAGCGCTGTCTGGGGCCCGGGTCAGACTGGGCACGCTGCAGCCAGCCATCAGGAATGCAAGAGCCAGGGGCAAGGCACGCACGGTATGAAGGGCGTTCTTCATGGCTTGGCCTGTTCGGATGCGGAAACTGCGGGCGCTTGAGTTTTTTGAGCCAAATCGGCTTCAAGCGCTTGTGGGGCATGCGCTGAATGCTCTACTTTTTGTGCAGTATCGAGGCGCACGATGACCGACATGCCAGGGCGCAGGCGCGCCGCATCGGCCTGGCCTTCATCGATGGCGATCTTGATGGGCAGACGCTGGACGACCTTGGTGAAATTACCCGTGGCGTTGTCAGCCTTGAGCACGCTGAACTCCGAACCTGTGGCTGGCGCAATCTCCAGCACATGGCCCTTGAGACGCAAGCCGCCCAGCGCATCCACGCTGAAGCTCACGAGCTGGCCGATCTGCACACGGGCGGTCTGGGTTTCCTTGTAGTTGGCCACCACCCAGTAAGTGGGCGGCACCACATACATGAGCTGCGTACCGGCCGCCACGTACTGGCCCTTGCGCACCGATACCTCGCTGACCTGTCCATCGCTGGGCGCATGGACCACGGTGTTGTCCAGGTTGATCTGGGCCTGACGCAGCAGCGCTTCAGCCATCTGCACCTGGGCCTTGAGAGAGTCACGCCCCACGGTCGTGGCCTTGATCTTTTCCTGGTTGATCGCGATGTCGGCCTGGGCCTTGGCCACGTTGGTCGCGGCCAGGCGCGAGGTGGCGCGCACCTTGTCGCGTTCGTTCAGAGACACGGAGCCTCGCTCGGCCAGCTCCTGCACACGCTTGAGCTCCGCCTGCGAGCGCTGGGCCTCTGCTTCCACGGCAGCCAGACCGGCGCGGCTGGCACTCAGCGTGGCACGGTTCTGGGCCTGTGTCTGTTCGGAATTGCTCAGCTGCGCCTGGGCATTGGCCAGTTGCGCCTGGGCCTGGGCGACGGCCGCTTCATAGCTGCGGCTATCGATGCGCACCAGCGCCTGGCCGGCCTTGACCTGCTCGTAATCCTTGACCAGCACCTCGGTCACATAGCCATTGACCTGCGGAGCCAGCACGGTGACGGCACCACGCACATAGGCATTGTCCGTGGTCACCACAGAGCTGTTGAAAGGCCACAGATTCCAGGCCCGCAGCACGAGCAGCATGCCTGCCAGGGCCACGACCAGCATGATGAGCACACTGCGCAAAGAAGGCTTGATCTTCTTCGGCGTGGGAGGCAATGCTGCAGCGGGTGAAGGGGCAGCTGTCGCCGCAGAGGCGGCGGGGGAATGGGGTTGTTGACTGTCGCTCATGCTCAATCTCTTGCTGTTATCGGTCTGAGTTCCTTGCCTGGGGGCCGGAGCCATCCCGGCCGCCATCGCCGACCGCAGGGGTGCTGCGGGCGTTCTTGTCGATTTCCTGCTCCAGTTCGGCCTCGAGTTCGAGCGCCTGGGCGTTGTCCTGCAGGGGGTCGCGGCTGGCCAGCACGGCCTGCTCGCGAGTCTCGGCCGCCTGCGCCGCGGCAGCCAGGCGTCTGGCCTCCGCGCCTTCGATCACCACGGTCCGCGCCGGACTGGCGGACTCGGTCCGAGCGCCCTCTTCCACATCGCCATAGGCATCGGTGGCCGTGGGCTGCACCACCACCGTGACACGCTGCGATGCGTCGGGCTCATGGGCGTTCGCTGCCTCAGGCTCTGCAACCGGAGCCACCGAAGGTGCGCGCTGAGGCGTACCGTCGGTCCCGGCGGCTGCCGCCACCTGGTTGCCGCTTTGCCGTGTCATGGCGCGCACCATGGCGGCAGCCTGGCGCACGCGCGCCGAGGCTCCCAGGCTCCAGAGCAGATACAGCAAGGCGATTGCAGCCGTCAGCGCAAACACATCGTTATAGGCCCTGACATTGGCTTCACGCCGTACGATCTGCGACAACTGCAGCGTTCCCTGGTTGGCGCGCATGGCAGGATCGGGCGTCACCTTGCCGTAGATCTGGTTCTGTATCTTGAGCCGCTCGGCCACCACGGGGTCGGTCGGGTCTATCTGCGTCACCAGGGCCACGGAGTAGATCTGCTCGCGGTAGGTCTGGTAAGTGCTCAGCAAGGCCGAACCCAGCAAGCCGCCCATGGCCTGGGTCATGGAGATGGTGACCACGGCGGTGAGCATGTGGTTGGCGCCGAACTTCAGTCCCTGGATGATGCCGGTAAGCATCAGAGGGCCCATGAAGACGCCCGAGCCCACCGCCAGCAGAAACTGGCTGAAGAAAAAGTCCGAAGGACGGTCCACACTGCTGCGGTGATGATCGAGAAACGCGGCCACGGCGAACAGTGCAATCGCCACCACAATCTGCTTGCCCATATTGGGAACACCGAAAGTGATAGCAGACAACGAAATACCTATAAGCGTTCCAAGCAAAATCACCATGAATAGCGGCTGCATCTGGTCGGATGTCATGCCCAGCGTGCGCATCAACCCCACCACGCCGTAACTCTGCTCGGCCGTGAGAAAGCGCAGCAAGATGGCACCGATCACGAAACGAATCGTCGGCATCTGCGCGAACCAGCGCGTGTGGAACATGGGGTTGGCACGATGGTGTTCGATGTAAAGCGCGACGCTGAGCAGCGCGATCGCTGCCACCAGCATCCAGGCCAGCCCCGGCGTATCGAACCACCAGCGCGAGTAGCCCTGGACCAGCACCGCAATCAACAGGCCCAGGCCCGGAACCATCAGGCTGAAGGTGACGAAGTCCAGCTTCTCGAAGGTCCTGATGTACAGGCCCGATGGCAGCTTGAGCAGCACCACGGCAGCAAAGGACATCAGCGCCAGACCGGCTTCAAACAGATAGAGGTTGTGCCACTCGCTGTTATATAGCAGACCCGGCGACAGAATCCAGGCGAGCGGCGTGGCCAGCTGGACCACGCCAACGCCGATCACCAGCATCTTGAGCACATAGGTGCGCGGTGCCGACTGCAGCATGTAGAGCGTGCTCAACGAGGAGCAGGTCGCCGCTGCCAGGCCGCTGGCCGCACGCAGCAGAATCAGGCTGTCGTAGCTGCCCAGCAGCAGATGCAGCACACTGAGCGCCGCGTAGCAGCCCAGGCCGATCTCGGTGAACAGGCGCATGCCGAACTGCTGGCGGAATTTGTAGACCAGCAGATTGGCCGTCATATTGAACATGACGTAGGCGCCCGTCAGCCAGGCGGCCTCGACCGAGGTCAGCCCCATCTGCCCCTGAATCGTGGGCAAATTGGCGGTGAACAAGGCATTGCCCAGGCCGCCGGTCAGCCCGACCAGGACCGCAATCAGCCCATAGCAGACGCGGATCCAGGGCTCGTGATGGGGCATGGCCGGCGAGCCGGGCAGCGCGGGCTTTTCATGCTCGGCCCAGTCCGGCGGGCGGCGCAGCAGAATGACTGGCCCCTGAGGAATGGCGGGAGGAGCTGAAGCCTGGCTGCTGGGAGGTTTCGGGCCTTCTTGATTGGCTTGAGCCCCAGTGGCTTGTGCTGCAGCTTGACTCATAAACCTCAGGCCTTGATTCCGTCCAGAATGATTTGCAGGGCGCGACGCGCCAGCTGTTTGCGTTGTGCAGGAGTTTCACCACGCAGGGCGCCGCCCAGCATGCCGAACACCAGAGACAGATCCTTGGCATTCAAGGCCTGCTTGCACAGGCCCTTGGCCACCGCACGCTTCATGGGCTCTTCAAACACCAGCCACATCTGCTGGCGCGCATCAATGACCTCTGCATCGCTCTGGTCCACCGTGCGCCAGTAGTCCACCAGTGTGGCGGAGACGGCGATGCGCTCGCCCACCAGAGCCAGCAGCTTGAAGAAGGCCTGGTCGTCGTCGCGCCAAGCGATGGCAGCGGCCCGGGTCTTCTCGACCGAGCGCTCGAGCAGCGCCACCATGATGGCGCGACGGTCCGGAAACTGGCGATACAGCGTGGCTCGGCCTACCTGGGCACGCTCGACAATGAGATCCAGGGGAGCGGTCACGCCATGCTCGGCAAACACGGCATCGGCCGCGTCCAGCAACTGGGCGCGGCGTTCAGCGGATGGAGGACGGGTGGTAGACATGGCGCCAATTATCGGACAAATTTGTCCGATAAATTGCAGAACTCAACCTTCCCCCTGCCCTCGCAAGGGTCGGGCAAGACTGTTCTCAGTCGCGCGGCAGCGCCTGCAGGCTGCGCCGGCTGGTGAACTCCCGGCGCTGCCCGGTCAACGGATCATCAAAGGCCAGGCTGCGTGCCAGCAGTTGCAAGGGCCTGGAATAGTCACCCGGCTCCGGGTCGTCAACCACGGGATAGAAGGCATCGCCCCTGAGCGGCAGCCCCAGCGCCGCCATATGCACACGCAGCTGATGGCGCTTGCCAGAGACCGGACTGAGCCGGTAGCGTGCCCAGGCCTTGTTGTGCTCGATGATTTCCATCAGGGTGCGGCTGTTGGGCTCTCCCGCGACCTCATGCATGCGAAAGAAATGCCCGCTCTCCTCCATGCGGCTCACGTGTTCGCGCGGAAAGCTCAGCTCAGCACGGTAAGGAGCCACGGCCTCGTAGACCTTGTGAATGGCCCTGTCCCTGAACATCCCCTGATAGATGCCGCGTGTGGCGCGCTGCACCGAAAACACCACCAGCCCCGCGGTATCTCGGTCGATGCGATGAATCGGCGACAGCTCGGGCAGTTCGAACTCGCGCTTGAGCCTGACCAGCAGCGTGTTCTGCAGATACTGGCCGGCAGGAACCACGGGCAGAAAGTGTGGCTTGTCGGCGACGAGCAGATGCGCATCGCGATGGATGACTTCAGCCGCAAACGGAATCTCAGGCTCGCCTTCCAGCTCACGATAGTAGTAATAGCGCAGCCCCGGCATGAATGCAGCGTCCGGGCCCGCCATCTCTCCGGCTTCGCTGACCACTTGGCCGGCTGCCATGCGGCGCATCCAGTCTGCGCGCCCAACGGCGGGCAGGCGTTCGCTCAAGAAGTCGATCAGCAGCCCCTCGCCCTGGGATGGCAAGACCACACAGCTAGGGCTGACGCCATCGCGCACGGGCAGAACCTTGGGATCGTGGGAGTTATGCATGGCGCGGGATTTTAGTGGCTGGCCCGACTCCTCGCGTTCATGGCGACATGGCCGCGCCAGCGATGCGACTTCGCGCCGGCTAATCCGTTCGGATATTGGCTTTGCGAATGGTGGTCTCCAGAACTCTTTTCTCCTGCTCCAGATAGGCCAGGAACTGGGGATGCCCCATGCGCATGGGCTTGAAGCCGGCCTCCGTGAGCTTTCTGACCATCTCGGGGTCCGCTTGCAGAATCGCGATTTCATCGGCCAGACGCCTGACGATCCGGGCATCCGTGTGCGCGGGAGCCAGCAGGCCTTGCCAGGCCTCGACCTCCAGATTGCGAAGAGCCGGCGTCTCCGAAAGACTTGGCGCCTGGGGCAGCGTGATCAGACGCTGGCGAGATGTCACGCCCAGTGCCTTAACCCTGCCCTCCAGAACAAACGGCTGAGCCAGCGCAACAGGCAGCACGGCAAGGTCGATCTGACCTCCTGCCAGCTCAGTCAGCACCTGCGGGCCAGACCTGTAGGGAACATGTACCAGATCGATACCGGACATCTGCTGAATCAGCTCCCCCGTCAGGTGCAGGCTGGTTCCGATGCCGTCGGTGCCCAGGGTCAGTCGCCCCGGCTTCTGGCGCGCAAGTTCAATGAGGTCGTCCGCACTGCCCGCCGCAAGTCCCGGGCGGGCGAGCAGCACAAAGACCGAAGAGGCTACAGGCGCCACGGGCTTCAGTTCCTGCAGACCGTCGTAGCGGAACCTGGTCGGCGAGATCAAGGGGGCAACCAGCACCGAGCTGGCCACACCGAAGAGCAAGGTATAGCCATCGGGCCTGGCCTTGATGACACGCTGCGTTGCAATCGTCCCCGATGCTCCAACCATGTTCTCGATGATCACGGGCTGGCCCAGGCGCTCTGCCAGGCGTGGCATCACCAGTCTGGCTGCCACATCCACACTGCCGCCCGGTGCGAAGGGCACCACCACCGTCAGTGCCTGGGAGGGCCAGGCCGTTGCTGTCGCTTGGCTGGCCAGTGGCAGTTGCTGAAGCAGTGGAGCGCCCAGCGCCCAGGCTGCAAACTGTCTGCGTCGTATTTGCATGATGATCTTTCTGCGGGATCGCAAGGGTTCAGCGGGACAGCCAGGGCAGTTGCTCTGCCTGGTAGCGCCATGTCTGAAATACCGTGTTCACGCGCCCCGGGCCTGTGCGTCGTGCAGCGGCATCGGGGTACTCGCCGAACCAGGGCAGGATGAATTCCCAGACCACCTCGCCCTGCGGCGTCACTTCAAACAATCGCCCGGTGGCGGACTCCGTGATGTGCGTGTTGCCGTTCCAAAGCCGCTGCGCGCTGCCCATGAAGGCGGTGTAGAAGGCGTTGACCATCTCGTCCTGGTAGCTCCATGCGATCTCGTGGGAAACAGGATCTATCTCCAGCACCCGCGAGAAAGCCACATGGGCTCCCTGGCGGAAGTTGCCGTTGTCAAAGGTCAGGACATGGCCGTTTGCCAGCGGAACCGGAGCATGCTGGTGCGAGACCACCGAAGGCGGAATATGCAGCTTCACGTTGCCGCTGGCCTTGTTCACGCCAATGATTCCCGAGGTCGTGCGCAGACTCATGAACACCGTTCCGTCGGCCGCAAGCCCAAGGCCGTTGACCAAAGGCCAGTGATAGCGGCCAAAACCCGGGTGAATGGGAAAGTCCTCAGGCTCCAGATGCTCCCAGGCCTTCCATTCCCAGACCAATCGACCTGTGCGGTCCACTTCCCGGATCACATCGCCGTACATCAGCTCATCAGCACCAAGCGAGGTGCCGCCCGGCACCCTTTCCGCAAAGCCCTGGGGGACAGGGGCGCAGGCTGCATAGAGCAGATGGCCATTGGGCAACCACTGTGCGTCATGGTGGTGTGTCGGGTCTTCATAGCGCCAGACCACCTCCCCATCAGGCCTGACCTCGTAGAAGTCACCGCCATGCCACATGGACCAGGGTGCGTAGAGGTCCGGCGATTCACGATGGTTGCCGTTGTAGCCGAGATTGCCGTTAGGCAGGATGACCGCATGGCGGCCGGCGCGTACGGGCAGCTTCCACTCATGAGCCACCTGACCATGGATATCTATGAGGTAGACATGTCCATCGGCCGTCTGCGGGGCGATCAATGTGTAGCCGCCGGCGCTCAGAGCGCTGTCATGAGCAATGAGACCTGTGCCGCGTCGGCGTTGGGTGACCTGGTCAACGGTGGTAGCCATGGGGTTCTTTCTGTGACTTGAGGGATTGATGGCTGCCACTCTAGAAGTTCAACAGCGTCAGGAATAGCTGTTTGTTTTTTAAGAGGTGTCAGAAAAAAATTTACACTCAGGACATGCCAGCAATTTCCCAGGCTTTTCGATGCTTTGACGAGGTGGCGCGCCGAGGTTCGGTGCGCAAGGCCTCGGCAACGCTGCACCTGACCGCTGCAGCGGTCAACCAGCAGATCCTCAATCTCGAAGCGCAGGTGGGTCAGCCTCTGTTCGACCGGCTGCCCAGAGGCATGCAGCTCACGGTGGCGGGCGAGATCGTGCTGGCAGCAGTCAGACGCAGTCAGCGCGACTTCGACAATGCCCTGGCCCAGGTCGAGGACCTGAATGCATTGCGCCACGGGCATGTGAGCGTGGGCGTTCCACACGCAACAGCCGAGTACCTCGTGCCTCAGGTGATAGCGGCAATGCATCACCGCTATCCCGACATCACCTTCAGCGTGCGTGCCGGCATTGGCGAAGAGCTGCTGCGACATGTGGCGCAGGGCGAGATCGATGTGGCCTATTGCCTGCGCAGAACGCCTCCTGCCGGGGTCGAGGAAATGCGCTCCTGGGCCCAGCCTCTGGGGGTGGTGATGGCTCCGGACCACCCTCTGCGCATGCGGCCGCGGCTGCTGCGTCTGCGTGACTGCCTGGCCTATCCGCTGATCATGATGTCTCCCGACATGGAGTTGCGCAGCATGCTGGAACGCCTGGGCGATGGTGCGCTGAGCCGGACCCAGCCACTGGTGCAAACCAGCAGCATCCCGATGGCCCGTCGCCTGGTGGCAAGCGGCCAGGCACTGGCCTTCATGCTGCCGGACAATGTGGCGGAGGACGTGGCAGCCGAGCGTCTGAGCTGGCGTGCGCTGCACGATGCCGGGGCGCTGCTGCACAGCTGCGCCTATCAGCGCACGGGCTACGCGATGGCAGCCGCAATGGAAATGTTTCTGACCGAGCTAGAAAATGCCGCTGATGAATTGAAGGCAAACTTTGATACCGGCGTTTCCTGGTCCATCGGCAATCTTGCCGTTTGACCGCACAGAATCGGCAAGCACCGGAGACGCACAGGCGCCTCAACGCCGAGGGTGCCTTTGCGCAATGGCGCAGCACTTCACAGCACTTCATGAAGCGCCGCAGCCTTTGCTGCAGATGCCTGCACTCGTGACTCCAGCAGGCTTCAGACTGCCAGACCGTATCCCGGATCGGTCGCGACGTCTGAGCTGATCACATGCGGGCAAACCTGCATCAGGCAATTGGATGACGAGGCATTTCACCTATGCGTAATAGCATGTGGCAAAAAGGATGCAACAGCCATGGTCGACACCACCAGTACTTCTGCCCCTGAATCCACTCCTGCACATTCGCGCCTGGCACGTCGCTGGCTGCGCTGGGCAGCCATTGCGATGGGGCTGCTGCTGGCTCTGATTCTGGCAGCGGCACTGCTGATTGCATTTATGGACTGGAACAAGCTCAGACCATGGATCAATGAAAAAGTCAGCAGTTCCACAGGCCGCGAATTCGCCATCAATGGCGATCTGCAGCTGCAGTGGACCTGGCCACAGCCGCTGGATACGGGATGGCGTCACTGGGTGCCCGGCGTGGTGGTGCATGCCAGCGATCTGACACTTTCGCAGCCCCAGGGCTGGCTGGTTCAGCAGGCACCTGAAAAAGCCGATGACAAGCAGCCAGTACTGCCAGCGACACCCAAGGAGCTCAATACCGGTCGCCTGCCCGGGCAAGGCCAGGCAGAGAACGAAAAAAGCACAGCCGCAGATGATGACGACGCCATAGCCGATGCCGGCCGGCAACCGCCCGAGCGCGATGCCCGCACCATGGTCACCGCCGCGAATGCCACGGCCAGCCTGCGCCTGTGGCCGCTGCTGGCCCGCCATGTGCAGCTCGACTCCTTGCTGCTGCAGGCTCCCGACATGGTGCTGGCCCGCAATGACAAGGGCGAGAACAACTGGACGTTTGACAAGTCCACCAGCAGCGGCCCCAAGTGGAGCTTTGACATAGGACAGTTGCGCATCAGCGATGGTGTGCTGGGCTGGTCCGACGCCATCAAGAACATGGCCGTTCGTGCCCGTATCGACACACTGCGCAGACCGGTCAGCGCCGACCAGCCCTATGGCATGCGCTTCGGCCTCACTGGCTATCTGCATCAGGGCAAGAACCGCGCGCAGATTCAGGCCCAGGGTCTGGCCGGGCAGGTACTTGATCTGCGCCAGGATAGGCTGCGCTTTCCGCTGCGCATCTCGGCCAGGGTCGGTAGCCTGCAAGCCTTCGCTGAGGGGTTTCTCGACAACCCCAAGACCCTGGACGGTCTGGACTTTCAAGTGAAGGTTCTCGGCAAGAGCATGGCCGACCTGTTTGAACTCACCGGCCTGCTGCTGCCCGCCACGCCCCCGTTTGAGACCAGCGGCCACCTGATCGGCAGCCTTCAGCCAGGCAAGGCCGTCTGGCAGTACGAAAAATTCAAGGGCAAGCTTGGGCAGAGCGATCTGAGCGGCGATCTCCAGTACCGCTCGGCCCAGCCCCGGCCCCAGCTGACAGCGCAGCTGCGCTCCAAACAACTGCGGCTGGTGGATCTGGGCCCGGTCATCGGCGCAGCGCCTTCCGGAAGCTCCGGCAAGCCCCAGCCCGTCAACGGCCGGGTACTGCCGCAGGTCCGGTTCCAGACCGAGAACTGGGACAAGATGGATCTCGATCTGCGCTATGAAAGCAACCATATCCTGCGTCCGGAAGCCCTGCCCATAGAGAATCTCAGCGTGCACGCCCTGCTGGACAACGGCAAGCTCACCCTGTCGCCGCTGAAGTTCGGCTTCGCCGAAGGCACGCTGAATATCGATGCCCGCGTGGACAGCCATGCCAAGCCGGTAGCTGCCAAGCTCAATGGACAGGTGCAGTCGCTCAAGCTCTCCGCGCTGTTCCCCAAGGTCGAAAAGATGAAGAAAAGCCTGGGCCAGCTCGATGGTGCAGTCGCCCTCACCGGGCAAGGCGAGTCGCTGGCCCAGTGGCTGGGCACAGGCAATGGCTCGCTGCGGCTGTATGTGCGCGATGGCACTTTCAGCGCTCAACTACTGGACCTGGCAGGGCTGAACGTCGGCTCCATCGTCATCGCCAAGCTGTTTGGCAACGACAAGGAAGTGCAACTGCGCTGCGCCGTTGCCGACCTCAATGTTCAGCAAGGCATAGCCCGGCCACGCACCGCCAAGCTGGCCACCACCGAAGCCGTGGTTGAGGCCACGGGCCAGATCAATCTGGCACAGGAGCAGCTCGATCTGCGCATCGTCCCCGAATCGCTGAAGTGGAAGTTCTTCTCGCTGCGCACGCCGCTCTATGTGCGCGGCAGCTTTGCCAAGCCCGATGTGGGCCTGGAGCCTGGCCCCTTGGCAGCCCGTGCCGGGGCTGCGGTAGCTGCTGCAGTTTTTGCGCCAGCAGCACTGGCACTGGTGCCGCTGACGGTGCCTGCGGCAGACGACGATGTGAACTGCAAGCAATTGCTGACTCAAGTACGCAGCCGGTAAACGAAGGCAAGAGTAGGCCACCGATTCTCGACTTCGCGCCGGAGCTCATTGCTATCTGCTTATCTACGCACGACCAAAATAAGTCATCAACGCACCGGGACTCAGTGACGGCTCATTGTGGAGCGTCATCAAGAAATGAACGGATGTATCAAATCTTGAATGCCCCGGGGCCTAGGAATGAAGCTCGGTACTCTGGGCACGTAGCCAGTTGAACACCTGCAGGACAATTTGCGAACGCGCCTGTTTCTCCATCCCCGACAACCACCAGGTGAAGCCAGGCAAGCGCGGATATTCCAAAAGTATTTGCAGTTGACCACGTGCGAGGCTGGCGTCTACCAATAGACGCGGCAGACAAGCAATACAGCCTCCTTCCAGAACAGCTTCGATCAAGAGGCGAGCGTCGTCATAAATGGCTCGCTTCCTGAAGCGTGCCAGCGGCCCCAGGAACAGCGGAGCAGTTACGTCACTCGTCAGGCTCTCTTCCAGACAGATCAAATCCGCATGCAAATGGTGCTGTGCCTGCGGTACTAGGGCTAACTTCCGAGCCAGATCGGTGTTCGCTACGAGTACCCATTCATCCTGAAATAGTGGTACTTCCTGCAGGCCAGGTTGCAAAAGAGGCCTGTTGCCGATAGCGATATCGACATCAATTTCGTCGACAAAACGGGCACTCTCATCCACGGACAGCAGCAGACATAGCTCGGGCAGTTGAGCTTGCAGTTCTCGCAATCTTGGCTGCAGCCAGCCATGTAGCAAGGGTGCCGGGCATACCAGCACAACCAATCCTGGATCCAGATAAGTGGCGATTCTTCCGAGGCCACTGCGCAAAACGGTCAGTGTGCGTTGAACACTGCGCAGCAGCACTTCACCTGCGACGGTTAATTCCACTCCCCGCCCTGCCCGCCGGAACAGCGGCTGCATGACCTGCTCCTCCAACTGTTGCACCTGATGGCTGATGGCCGACTGTGTCACGTGCAGTTCGTCGGCTGCACGCGAGAAACTGCCATGCCGGGCCGCAGCCTCAAACCCCATGAGCAATTTCAGAGAAGGAATGCGATGCTCTGACATATGAGAAAACTTAATAATTTCCACAAAATCATATCATTTGTCCTCATGTGATACCCCATCCACAATGCCGTCCATTGCGATGCGGGGGAAATTTCCCCGCATTGATTCTTTTGATTGATAAGGATGAGTGATGAGTACACGTCGATATTTCATGCGTGGTTGTGCGTCGGGTGGCAGCGCGATGGCGATGTTGGGTTTGCTGGCAGCGTGTGGCGGAGGCAGTGATAGCGGTCCAGACACAAGCCCGGTCACTCCGCCCTTGGACAACGGCAACACCAGCAATCAGGGCCAGGACTGGCATATGCCCGACGAGGCCGAAGCACACAAGGCGACGTGGATGGCGTATGGCGCCTCGAACGCAATCTGGACACGTGCGCAAGTACCGCAGGTTCAACTGGCATTGGTGCGCATCGCCAACGCCATTGCAGCCTATGAACCCGTCAACATGCTGGTTCGCCAGAGTGAACTCGAAAATGCACGGCAGTTGCTTGATCCGCGCGTAACGCTGATTCCCGCCCAACTTGACGATCTGTGGATGCGCGACACCGGTCCCGTCTTTGTACGCAAGCCCAATGGAGAGCGAGCGTGTGTGAAGTTCAATTTCAATGGCTGGGGGAAAAAGCAGCAGTTTGACCATGACGGCCTGGTCGCCGATGTGGTCAGTGCCTATCTGAAATTGCCGCTTCTTGCCACACGCCTGGTCCTTGAAGGCGGAGCATTGGAAGTTGACGGCAAGGGAACGGCCATCATCACGGAAAGCTGTGTGCTGAACAGCAATCGCAATCCAGGCTGGAGCAAGGCCGATTGCGAAGCAGAGTTACGTCGTTTGCTGGGTATTCGCAAGGTCATCTGGTTGCCCGGCATCAAGAACAAGGACATCACCGATGCCCACACGGATTTCTATGCTCGCTTTGTACGTCCCGGCGTGGTGGTTGCTCACCGCGACATGAACCCTGATTCCTATGAGTATGCGCTGACCAGGCAGCACCTGGATATCTTGCGAAGTGCCACCGATGTCGACAATCAGCCGCTAAAAATCGTCATTGTTGATGGACCCGGCCAGATTCGCCCGGGAAATAATCCGGACACTTTCGCCGCTGGCTACATCAACTACTATGCAAGCAGCCGCGCCATTTTCTTGCCCGAATTCGGGGATGCGAAAGCTGACTCGATTACCAAGGACATATATACGCAGCTGTACCCAGGACGCGCAGTGGTCCAGATCAATATCGACCCTATCGCTGCCGGCGGCGGTGGCATCCATTGCACCACGCAACAGGAAATCATTTAAGACTGGGGTCCATATGCAACGACGACATTTCCTGAATGCCGCTCTCGGCCTGACAGCAGGCGCAGCTGCTGGCATGCATGGATTGCCAGCTCTGGCGGCCGGTCGCTGGCGCATGCCTGATGAAGGGGAGCGCCATGCTGCCACCTGGATGGCCTTTGGCGCCAATGACGACGTGTGGGGAAAACGTCTGAAATCGGGCGCGCAGGCAAACCTGGCACGCATTGCACAAGCGATTGCCAGTGTTGAACCCGTTCACATGCTGGTCAACGAAGAAGACTACGACCTTGCGGCGCGGTTGTGCGGCAACAAGGTCAAGCTGGTGGTGCAGCCCATCGACGACCTCTGGATGCGCGACACAGGACCGGTCTTCGTGAAAGGGGCTGGTGGAGCGTTAGCCGGTGTGAACTTCAATTTCAATGGCTGGGGTGAAAAGCAGGACTACGAGGACGATGCACTGGTGGCCGACTTCGTTGCCGGGCGCGCTGGTGTTCCCGTTCTTGAAAGCTCGCTGGTGCTGGAAGGTGGAGGCATCGAAGTCGATGGCCGCGGCACGGCCATCATTACGGAAAGCTGCGTTCTCAATGCCAACCGCAACCCTGGCGTAGGCAAGGCGCAATGCGAAAAAGAGCTACGCCGAGTGCTGGGCATCGAGAAAGTCATCTGGTTGCCAGGTATTGCGGGTCAAGACATCACCGATGGCCATACCGACTTTTATGCCCGCTTCTGCGCGCCCGGTGTGGTGGTGGCTGGCTATGAAAGCGATTCGTCCTCGCCTGAGCATGCGGTCACACGTCGCCATCTCGAAATCCTGCGCAAAGCCACGGATGTGCGTGGTCTTCCATTAAAGGTTGTGACCATGCCAGGGCCTGACCATGTTCGGCCGCAGTATGAGAACAAGGACTTTGCTGCAGGCTATATCAACTTTTATGTATGCAATGGCGCGGTGCTATGCCCTGAGTTTGGTCATGCGCAAGCCGATCGCAACACAAAAGCGATCCTGCGTGAGCAATTTCCCGGACGCGAGATCGTGCAACTCAATATTGACGCAATCGCAGCAGGCGGTGGCGGCATCCACTGCACTACCCAGCAGCAGCCGGCCTGAAATGTTCAATAGATCTGTCCAGAATGCTTTAAGGCAAGATGGTGCTGGATTGTTCCAGCCATTTACTTGAATGCCAGCGATCGGCGGCAGCCAGAAGGCATACAGCCTCCTGCACTGCCGCAGGTAAGCCTTTCAGCTTCGGTCCCGGTCGCTCTGCAAAATCACACGCTCTTGAGGCGGAAGACACTGACCATCCGCGACAGATCACTGGTCTGCTGCTGCATGGATTGGGCGGCAGCCGTGGACTCTTCCACCAGGGCCGCATTCTGCTGTGTCACCAGATCCATCTCGGCCACGGCACGGTTGATCTGCTCGATGCCGCTGGTCTGCTCATGGCTGGCCGCAGTGATCTCGCCCATGATGTCCGTCACGCGCTGAACGCTGCTGACGATTTCATCCATGGTCTGACCTGCCTGACTGACCTGCGCGCTGCCCTCTTCCACCTTGGTGACCGACGCCTGGATCAGCAGCTTGATTTCCTTGGCTGCTTCAGCGCTGCGACCGGCCAGAGAGCGCACTTCCGATGCCACGACAGCAAAGCCACGGCCTTGTTCGCCGGCACGGGCCGCTTCCACGGCAGCGTTCAGCGCCAAGATATTGGTCTGAAAGGCAATGCTGTCGATCACGCCGATGATGTCGGAAATCTTGCGCGATGAGTGGCTGATGGCCCCCATGGTCTCAACCACCTGAGACACCACCATACCGCCCTTGACGGCCACATCGGAGGCCGACAACGCCAGCTGATTGGCCTGACTGGCGTTATCGGCATTTTGCTTGACGGTGGAAGTCAGCTGCTCCATGGATGCAGCCGTCTGCTGCAGAGAACTGGCCTGCTCTTCCGTGCGCGCAGACAGATCATGGTTGCCCGCCGCGATCTGGCCGGATGCCGTCGCAATGCTGTCCGTGCCCTGACGCACCTGCCCCACCAGCCTATCCAGGCTGGTGTTCATATCGTGCAAGGCCTGCATGAGCTGCCCGGTCTCATCGCTGCTGATCACATGGATCTGGGCCGTCAGATCACCATCGGCCACGCGCCGGGCCACACCGACCGCATGCTTGAGCGGAGCGGTGATGCCTTGCGTCAGACGCCAGGCGCTGACAGTGCCGATGGCCAGAGCCAGCAAGGCCAGAACCAGAAAATATGTCTTGCTACTGCTCTCGATCTGCTCCACCTCTGCCGCCTTGGCGTCGAGGCTGGCGCGCTGCAGACTCAGCAGTTCTCCGAGCAGCTTCAGATAGCTCTGGGCGGCCGGTACATAGCTGTTGATCAGTGTGGACTCCGCCTCTTCGGCCATGCCGTCGGCCTTGAGCTGGCTGACCTTGTCGCGGCTGGCGAGATAGGTCTTGCGCACCTGCATGATCCTGTCCATGATCTCGCGCTCCGCAGGCTCGGAGATCAGGGGCTCGATCTGCTTGAGCACATTGCCTGTGCTCTTGGTAGTGGCAGCCGCGTCTGCTGCCAGAAACTGCACCAGACTTGCGTCGCTGCTCTTGGCGATGGCCGTGGTGCGGGCCACGGCCACGCTGACATTGCTGTTCCAGTCGCTGATCAGGCGCTCCTTGGTCAGCGGCTCCTGCATCATCTGCTGCGTGGCCTTGCCCACCGAGTGCAGCTGCCAGATGCCGATAACCGTGATCACCACGGCAAACGCCAACACCACTGCGAACCCCAGGCCCAGTCGGGCACCAATGTTCAGCTTGGTCAATCTCATCGCTTTCATCCATTTCTTAGAAAAATACATGGCCCGCAAAGCGGCCATTTCTTGATATGAAATGGGCCAACCCGGCCGAGCTGCTTGCCGCGCCATTTGCCTACGGCAAATCGCAACATGATGTAATCAGTATTATCCAGGGATTACGTCACAGGATTGGCCGACCTGAAGCATCAACGCAGCAAGCAAGGCGCTGCTGCCTTCGCCAAAACAAGCAAGGGCGCAAAATGCGCCCTTGCTGTCTTTGTTACCTGGTCTGGCTACGCGAGCCTGCCGGCTCATGAAAAGCGAGGAGCCCGCTTCTCGACAAAGGCCGTCACGGCTTCACGATGATCTGCCGTTTTATGGGCAATAGCCTGATAACCGGCCGATATTTCCAGCAGTGAAGCCAGCGTGGCATTCTGGCCCTCGCGCAGCAGACGCTTGGTCATACGCATCACCCCCCCCGGATTGGCAGCAATCTTGCGCGCCAATGCCCTGGCGGCCGGCAGCAGTTCATCCGGGGACACGACCTGGCTCACCAGGCCACAGGCCAATGCCTGGCCTGCACTGATCGCCTCTCCCGTAAAAGCCATCTCGCTGGCCTTTGACATCCCCACCACACGCGGCAGCAACCAGGCCCCGCCATCACCGGGAACAATGCCCACACCGACAAAGCTCTCCGCAAAAGTGGCATTCTCCGACGCAATCCGGATATCGCACATGCAGCTCAGATCCAGACCCGCGCCGATGGCCGGGCCGTTGACGGCGCAGATCACGGGAACATCCAGCTGGTAGAGGGCATTCGGAATTTGCTGAATTCCCTGACGGTATTCCTCGCGAATCATGTCGGGAGTGAGTGCGTCATCGAAATAGCGCCTCATGTCCTTGACATTGCCGCCGGAGCTGAAAATAGAGCCGGCGCCGGTCAGGATCAGCACCTTCACGCTGGCGTCCAGGCGCACATCTGCACAGAGCTGCACGAACTCCGCAACCGCCGTATTGCCGGTCAGCGCATTGCGTGTCTCCGGCTGATTCATGGTGACGGTCAAGATGCCGCCATCGCGTTCAATGTTCAGAAATGCCATGTTTCATGGTCTCCGTAATTGTTGAGTTGCTTCAAGCCAGGGCCTCAACATCGGTGATCCGTCGGATCAGATCCAGTGTCATGCCCTCGTGCGACATCAGGGCCTGCCCTGCCAGTACCTGCCAATAGGCTTCGCTACCGGCCGTCAGGCGCCATGCATGCAATCTGCGGGTGAACAGCTGCAAGTCATATTCTTCGGTGAAGCCAATCGCACCATGAATCGCATGCGCAAGCTCGGTGACCACCAAAGCCGCCTCGCTGCAGCGAGCCTTGGCGACGGCCACGCGTAATCTGTCAGGCACGATGCCGTCACCGCTGCAACCGAGCTGAGCCGCCATGCGGGCGGCAAAAACATGCTCGCTCATGACTGCCAGCTGATGCTGGATCGCCTGAAACTTCCCGATAGCACGCCCAAACTGCTGACGCTCGTTCGCATATTGCAAGCTGCGCTGGAACACGTCACGCATGGCCCCCGCCATCTGCGCGGCCACCACGGTGGCCTGCAGGCTCCGGGCATCGAATTGCGGCCCGGGCCGGATGACGCCGGCGGCCCGCAACTGCTCGGGCGCCCAGGTCACCGAGGCGTCAAGCACCAAAGCGTGCGGCACAAGCCCAGCCTGAGACACGCTCAGCAGATACCAGACCCCGGCTTCTTCTTGCAATTGAACGAGCACCGAGTCCGCAACTTGCCCGCCTCGCACCAGCGCGCAATGCAAACCTCCATCGGCCTGCACCGTACCCTGCGCCAGCGCAATGCTGCCGGCCGGGCAGGCCATCTCCGCCTGCGCCAGCATGGCCCGAGCAAGCATGGTCTCTCCCAGAGGCAGAGGCAGGGCGTGAGCTCCACATTGCTCCAGCATGCAAAATATCTCGCTCAAACCCAGACCGGCACCGCCCTCTTCTTCGGCCAGCAAGGCATCGGCCAAGCCGGTTTCCTCCAGCTGCTGCCATAGTCGGCCGACAGCCGCTGAGCGGCTATCGGCGCTCTCGATCTCGCGAATCACCTGAGGGGTGCACCAGTCTGCCAACACCTTGCGCGCGGCATCTGCAAACAAATCGTTATTGCTCATGAACTTGTCTCCGATCAGCGCAAACCCAGGCCACGAGCGATCATGCCGCGCAGAATGTCACGCGTGCCACCGCGCAAGGAAAACGAGGGAGAAGCTTCGGTGACGTACTTAAGCGTCAGCAGCAGCTCCACCGGTACATCCTCGGCCGGCCGGGCAAACAGCTCCTCGGCAATGGCCGCCGGGATCATCTGCTCCAGTGTCGTGCCCAGCTCCTTGACCAGCGCGGCTTCGACGACAGGACTTGCTCCCTGGGTCAGTTTCTGCTGCACGGATACCGACATCGCGCGCAGCGGTGCCAGTTGCGTCAGCACCTTGCCCGCAAGCCGCATGCCCGATTCGGTGCGACCCTGCGGCGTGCGTGCATACTGCAGCCATTGATCGAACAGCACGATACTGGAGAACAGCCGCTCCGGGCCGCTGCGCTCGAAAGCGAGTTCGGCGGTCACCTGTTCCCAGCCCTGTCCTTCGGCACCGATCAGCGCATCGGCAGACAGCTGCACATTCTCGAAAAAAACCTCGCAGAAATGGCTGTCACCCGATAGATCCTGGATGGGGCGCACCGTGACACCGGGCAATGTCAGGTCCACGATGACTTGCGACAAGCCCTTGTGGCGGTCCTCGGCACTGCCGGAGGTTCGCACCAGGGCAATCATGTACTGGCAGTGATGCGCGTTGGTGGTCCAGATCTTCTGGCCATTGAGCAAGAAGCCCTGCGCGTTGGGAAGCGCTCTAGTCCTCACACTTGCCAGATCCGATCCGGCATTGGGCTCGCTCATGCCAATACAGAAAAATACCTCGCCCCGACAGACTCTGGGAATGTAGAACTGCTTTTGCGCTTCCGTACCGTATTTGAGGATCAGCGGCGCACTCTGACGATCGGCAATCCAGTGCGAGCCCACAGGAGCACCGAAGTTCAGGCATTCCTCCACCAGCACATAGCGGGCGAATGCGCTGCGCTCGCCTCCACCATAAGCCTTGGGCAAGGTCATGCCGATCCAGCCCTTTTCCCCCAGCTTGCGGCTGAGGGCCGGGTCATATCCGCTCCAGGATTTGGCGCGGATATGCGCAGGAATGTCTTTGACTGCGTCCTGCAGAAAAGCACGCACCTCGGCGCGCAGTGCCTCGCCTTCCGGCGGGATGCCTGTCAGGCTCAGTCCATCGAGAATGGTCATCGTCTTGCTTTCTCTCAGTCCAGGGACACGCCCGTGCTTTTGACAACGCCTGCCCAGCGCTTGATTTCGCTCTGTATGTATTCGCCGTAGGCCTTGGGCGTGGATCCCAGCGGCTCGGTGCCCTGCACGCGCAGCTTCTCCAGCACCCCGGGGTTCCTGAGGGCCTTCATCAGTTCGGCATTCAGGCGCTCCACAATCGCATCAGGCGTTTTGGCGGGCACCATCACGCCTTGCCAGGCACCGGCCTCGAACCCGGTCATGCCGCTTTCGGCCAGCGTAGGCGCCTTGGGGAAATTGGGAATCCGTCCGGCCGTGCTGACGGCCAGCAGCCGGAGTCTGCCGTCCTTGATGAAAGGCGCCACCGAATTGATGGTGTCGGTCATGAAATCGATCTGGCCAGCCACCAGGTCCACGTCGGCAGGGGCGCTGCCTTTGTAGGGCACATGGCTTGCATCCATGTTGTAGTGCTGCACCACCTGAAAAGCCGCCAGGTGCGTGACATTGCCGTTGCCCGCCGAGCCGTAGGAGAGCTTGCCTTTGTGGTCCTGGGCGTACTTCACAAGCTCCTGCACGGTGTTGACAGGCAGCTTGGGATTGACGACAAGCCCCAGCGGCACCACCGCCGTCAAGGCCACGGGGCGTAGGTCCCGGCTCACGTCATAGCTCTGCTTTTTGTAGAGCGAGGGGCTCAGTGCAATCGAGGAGGTGTTGTAGAGCACGGTGTAGCCGTCGGCCGGCGCCTTGGCCACCAGCGCATTGCCGATGTTGCCGTTGGCACCAGGCCGGTTGTCCACGATGACCGACTGACCCAGTTGCTGGCCTACCTGCTGCGCCAGCACCCGTGCCACCATGTCCGTGGGACCGCCGGGCGGGAAAGGGACGATCAGCGTGATCGGCTTGCTGGGCCACTTGTCCTGCGCCTGCACCGCACCGCAAACGGCCAGCGCGGCAACGGCCGGCGCGGCAACGGCGAGCAGCGAGGACCGACGTGAAAATCGATAACTCATCTTGTGTCTCCTGTAATTTTCTCATCTCGGCACACTGGAAAGTGCGCACCGGTGCAACGGCTGCGCAGCAGCGCTGACCTAAGCTCCACGGCCGGCCAGCAGGCGCACGGCGGTATAGACCATCACCTGCTGGCGACGCTGGTTGTAGACCTCGATCCGCGAACTCACCACCGCGCGACCGCCTTTGCTTGTTGGCTTGATGCCGATCACCTCGACAAGCGCCTCAATGGTGTCTCCCACCACCACGGGAGCCAGAATCTTCTGGTGCAGCTCAAGCATGGCCAGGCCCGTCCCCTGGATCATGCTTTGCAGGATGAAGCCTTCGATCAAGGTATAGGTGAGCGCGCCCGGCACCGGACGGCCCTGAATGGCACCTCCGTCATAGCCGTCCTCGATGAAGATCGCCTCGAGCATGCCCGTGGTGTTGATGAAGTTGACCAGGTCGGTCTCGGTCACCGTACGGCGAAAGGTGCGCAGTTGCTGGCCTACCCGAAGGTCCTGCCAGACAAAACCCTGGCCCATGCGCGGCGTGTCTGCCAGCGCCGCGGCACGGTTTTCAGTGGATGAAATCAAATTGCTCACGCTCATTCTGTCTCCGCTTCATGCTGTTTGTTCAGCAGTCCTTCGACTGCAAGGCCGCGATGCGCGCGTCGTCCCAGCCTGCCTCGCGCAGCAATGCCTGTGTGTGCTCGCCCAGGCGCGGGGGCATGCCTATGGGTGACTGGGTGCCGTTGATGCGCACGGACGAACGCGGAAATCTCACAACCCCCATCGCTGCGTCTTTCTTCTCGACAAAAAAACCGGTGGCCTGCAAGTGCGGGTCATGGGGCAGATCGTCCATGCGAGTCACCGGGGCGGCTGGAATCTCCAGCTCTTCGCAGCTGGCCAGCCAATAGGCAGTGTCCTTTTGCGCCACGTAGTCGCTCATCGTCTCCAGCAGCTCGGCGATGTGGCGGGTGCGCATCGCCTGGGTGGCAAAGCGCTGGTCCTGTGCCAGCTCGGGCTGACCGACGGCCGCAAAGAAACGGCGCCAGTGCGCATCGGTGTAGGGCATCAGGCAGACATGGCCGTCCAGCGTCCTGTAGGGCTTGCGCCAGGGCGCCATCACGCGCGGATAGCCCGCGCCACTCTGTGCGGGTGTGAAATGCATGCCGTAGAAATGCTCCACCAGGTTGAAGCCCGCCATGGTTTCGTACATGGGCACTTCCACATAGCAGCCCTCGCCCCTGCGTTCGCGCTGGTAGAGCGCCGCCAGCACCGCATGCGCGGCCACCAGAGCGCAGGTCTTGTCGGCCGCAATCGTGGGCAGATAGCGGGCCTCGCCCGTCTGGCGCTGCATGAGATCGGCCAGGCCACTCATGCCCTGGATCACGTCGTCATATGCAGGCTGCCCGGCATAGGGGCCGTCTTCGCCAAAACCGTGCAGGCCCACATAGATGAGGCGCGGGTATTGCTTGCGCAGGCTGTCCGGATCGAGCCCGAGCCTGGCCAGCTTTTGCGGGCGCATGCTGTGCATGAGCACATCGGCGCCCTGCAACAGCGCATGCAGCGCGGCCTGTGCCTGCTCTTGCTTCAGATCCAGCACCACACTTTTCTTGCTGCGGTTGGAGCCCATGAACATGGCCGCCATGCCAGGCTCCAGTGCCGGGCCGGTGTGGCGCGTGGAGTCACCCTGCGGCGGCTCGATCTTGATCACCTCGGCGCCGTAGTCGGCCAGCACCTGGCTGGCCATGGGGCCGAAAATCACGCTGGAAAGGTCCAGCACCCGCACCCCTGACAATGCCCCCAGGGCTTCGTCCTGACCCGCATTGCGCGTGTGCTTCATTGATTCCTGTCTGCTCATCCCAATACTCCGCTGTCCCGATAGGCCTGCATCTGCTGGACAGACAGGCCCAGATGGCGCTCCAGCAGCTCTTGTGTGTGCTGGCCCAGCTGAGGCGGTGCATGGCGGTACGTCACCGGTGTGTCCGACAAACGGATGGGGCTGGCGACCAACGGCACCGGGCCCGCCTTGGGGTGTGTCATGGCGATCTGCATGCCACGGGCCCTGACCTGCGGATCCTCGAACACATCACGCACCGTGTTGATGGGACCGCAAGGTACGGCGTGCTGCTCCAGCAGCTGCACCCAGGCCCTGGTACTTCGCGTGAGCGTCACGCGGCGGATCATTTCCACCAGCTCGGCTCTATGGGCCAGCCGCGCCGCATTGCTCCGAAAGCGCTCGTCCTCGGCCCATTCGCTCCTGCCTGCCGCCTGGCAGAAACGGGCAAACTGGCCGTCATTGCCCACGGCCAGAATCATGTGGCCGTCTTCGGTCGGGAACTCCTGGTAGGGCACCGTGTTCGGATGCGCGTTGCCCATGCGCTGAGGCACCTGATCCCCGTACAGATAGTTCATGCTCTGGTTGGCCAGACAGGCCACGCCGACATCGAGCAAAGCCAGATCTATATGCTGGCCACGCCCCGTATGCTCGCGGGCCTGCAGGGCCGCCAGAATCGCCGTGCTGGCATATAGCCCGGTGAGGATGTCGGTCAGCGCCACGCCAACCTTCATGGGGCCGCCTCCGGGCTGGCCATCGGCGTGGCCCGAAATACTCATCAGCCCCCCCATGCCCTGAATCAGAAAGTCATAGCCCGCACGATGCGCATAGGGGCCGTCCTGGCCAAAGCCCGTGACCGAGCAGTAGACAAGGCGGGGATTCAGGGCACTGAGGCTCGCGTAATCAAGCCCGTACTGCGCCAGACCGCCAGTCTTGAAGTTCTCGATCAGCACATCGCATCGGGCCGCCAACTGACGCACGATCTCCTGGCCTTCGCCGCGGGTGAAGTCCACGGAAATCGACTGCTTGTTGCGGTTGGTGCACATATAGTAGGCCGACTCCCCCGTCGGCAGGCCTTCGGGGTCGGCCACATAGGGCGGGCCCCAGGCACGCGTGTCGTCACCGCTGCCGGGTCTTTCCACCTTGATCACCTCGGCGCCCAGATCACCCAGGGTCTGTGCAGCCCACGGGCCCGCCAATACCCGCGAAAGATCGAGCACCTTGATGTGCTGCAGCGCCTGTGCCGGCCGGCTGTCATTGGCTTTCATTGCTGGGGAACCCTGGCCTTGACGACGATGCGCTTCCACAGCGCGATTTCGTTCTTCTGGAATTCATGCATCTGTGCCGGGCCGCCGGTCATGGGAATGGCCCCCAGACGTTCATAGAAGGCACGGGTTTCATCCATCTTCGAGATGGCGGTGAAAAGCTCGGCGAGCCTGGCAGTCTCGGCGGCTGGTGTCTTGGCGCTCACCATGGCACCCACCCAGGTGTAGGCCTCGAATCCGGGCAGACCGGCCTCGGTGGCTGTCGGTATCTCCGGGGAGGTGCTCACGCGCTTGTCGGAGGCCACCGCCAGGATCTTGACACGCCCTCCCCGGGCCAGTTCCTGCACTGCAGTGACTTCCGCGAAGGTGTAGTCCACCGTCCCTGAAGCGACGGCCGTGGTGGTCTCCCCTGCGCCCTTGAACGGGACATGCACGGTTTCGATCCTGGCAGCGTCGTTGAGCAGCTCGCCCATCAGCTGATAGCCTGCCGAGCCAGCCCCGAAATTCACCTTCCCCGGGTTGGCCCTGGCATGGCTGATCAGGCCCTTCAGGTCGGAGTAGGCCGCTTGGGGCGCGACGGCCAGCATGGCCGGCGAGCGCATCATCATGGTCAGCGGCGCAAAGTCCGTTAAGGGATCGTAGGGCAGATGCCTGAACAGCGCCGCATTCACCGCCAGCGTTGAATTGCTGCCGATGAACACGGTATAGCCATCTGCCGGCGCCGACAGCACCTGCTTGACGGCGATGAAGCCGTTGGCTCCGGCCTTGTTTTCCACGACCACGGGCTGGCCTGTGAGCTCCTGAAGCTTGCGCCCGAAATAGCGTGCCGAGGTGTCGGTGCCGCTGCCCGGACCAAAGGGCACGATGAGCTTGATCGGCTTGGAAGGGAAGGCCTGGTTCTGAGCCATGGAGGGCATGCCTGCGCCGAGCAGGCCGTAGCCCAGCAAGGCCGCCAGCAGGGATCTGCGTGCTTGCTTCAAGTTTGTCTCCTGATACGGAATTGCTGCCGTGTTTTTCTTGTGAGCTCACTTTAGGCAAGCGCAAAATTAATGTCTAATATTAAAAATTTCATTTCTGATATCCATTGAATATCAATGAATCTGAAGCAACTGAACCAGTTCATCGCTCTGGCCGAAACCGGCAACTTCCACCGTGCCGCAGAGCAGTTGCATATGGCTCAGCCGCCGCTGTCCATCTCGATTCGCAAGCTGGAAGAGGAGCTGGGCAGCGCCCTGTTCGATCGCACCAGCACCGGCGTCGTGCTGACGCCTGCCGGCAAGGCCATGCTGGAGAGCGCTCGTGCCACCCTGTTTCATGCCGAGCAATGTCGCCAGGCTGTGCGCGATACCAGGGAAGGCGTGGGCGGCCTGATACGGCTGGGCTTTGTCGGCTCGGCCACCTACGAACTGCTGCCGCGCCTGATCCCATCGTTTCGCGACCGCTACCCCAAGGTGGGACTGGAGTTCTATGAAGCGACCAGTGCCGAAATCCTGGAAGGGCTGACAACCCGGCGCTTTGATGCCGGCCTGCTTCGCTACCCCGTGCTGGAGCTCGATGAAGGTATTGAACTCACGCCGCTGGATCAGGACGAGTTCGTGCTGGCCGTCTCTGACAGCAGTCCCCTGGCGCAGCGCGATGCCATCGCTCTGTCCGAGGCGGCGCACGAGCCCTTTGTGATGTATCCGCAGGACACGGTACCCAGCCTCGCTGCGCTGGCCAAGCTACGCTGCCAGCAATCGGGCTTCACCCCTCGCATCGCCCAGGAGGCCATGCAGGTGCAGACCATCATGAGCCTGGTGGCTTCCGGTCTGGGGGTGGGGCTGGTTGCAGGCGTATCGCATCTTGTTCAGCCACGCGGCGTGAAATGCCTGCCCTTGCTGGACAACCCGCCCGGCTTTCATGTGGGCATAGCACTGGTGCACTCGACCGTACCGGGCAGCAGGGCCGTGGAAAAGCTCATTGAACATGCGCTGCAACATGCCAAGCTGCCGGCCGCGCCCTGAATTCGCAGCGGCCAGCGCGCACCGGCCTCGGCGGGCTCAATGAAAATCCCGGCTGTTCAGTCCGACCTCGGCAAACCGCCCCAGCCAGCGGGTCACATTCCTGGCCTTCATCACGACCAGATGACGAACCGCAGGTTCCTCCCCTTTCTGTGCCGTAGGCATATCCTCTGCTGATTCCGACGCTTCCAGTTGCGGGGCCGTGCTGCGCTGCCAGATGCCCTCCACAGCCAGCAGACGCGAGGCCAGCAACGCGGAGCGCCAGCGGGCAAAGGTCTGGCTCCAGACCACCAGGTTGATGACACCGGTTTCGTCTTCCAGCGTGATGAACAGCGTGCCGTTGGCGGTAGGCGGGCGCTGGCGCACGGTAACGATGCCGCAAGCGCGAACCTTCTGGCCTGGCAGCATATGACGCAGCTCGGCAGCGGTCTTCAGCCCATGGCGCGCCAGCCTGGGACGCAGCAAGGCCAGCGGGTGGCGTCGCAGGCTCAGGCCGGTGGCGGCATAGTCGAACATGATTTCCTCGCCCTCGGCGGCCTGGGGCAGCTCAAGCCTCGGCTCATGAATGGCGGCCTGCGCAAAAATGGGCGGCAGACTGAGCTGCGCAGCAGCATCCCACATCTGCTGGCGGCGGTGACCGGCCAGGCTGCGCAGCGCATCCGCCGCGGCCAGGGCTTCCATATCCGCCTTGTCCAGCCGGGCCCGGATGGCCAGATCGCTCACGTCCTTCCAGGCAGCCTGCGCAGCTTCGCCCTCGATTCGCAGCGCTGCGGCCTTGCCCAGCCTGGCAACCCGGTTCAGCCCCAGGCGCACGGCTGGCTGGGGCTGGGCCACACCGCGCATGGCTTGCAGAGGGCCTTCCAGCGTGCAATGCCAATGGCTATGGCAGACATCGACCGGCAGCACGCGCACTCCGTGCCGGCGCGCATCCTGCACCAGTTGGGACGGCGAATAAAAGCCCATGGGCTGGGCATTGAGCAACGCCTGCAGAAAGATGGCCGGCTCATGGCGCTTGAGCCAGGCGCTCGCATAGGCCAACAGCGCAAAGCTGTAGGCATGGCTTTCGGGGAAGCCATATTCGCCAAAGCCCAGCATCTGCGCAAAGATGGCCTGAGCGAATTCCAGCCTGTAGCCACGCGCCACCATACCGTCGATCAACGGGCGCTCGAACTTGTGTACGCCGCCCTTGCGCTTCCAGGCCGCCATGGAGCGGCGCAGTTCATCGGCCTTGCCGGCCGAAAACTTGGCAGCATCGATAGCGATCTGCATCACCTGCTCCTGGAAAATGGGTACACCCAAGGTGCGTTTGAGCGCATTTTCGAGCTCCAGCTTTTCCAGCTTGAGCGGCAACTTGCGGCGTGCACGCTCGCGTGCCAACAGATAGGGGTGGACCATGCCGCCCTGAATCGGGCCGGGGCGCACGATGGCAACCTCGACCACCAAGTCATAGAAGGTGCGCGGCTGCAGGCGCGGCAGCATGCTCATCTGGGCGCGGCTTTCGATCTGGAAAGTACCCACGGTATCGGCCTGGCAAATCATCTCGTAGGTCGCGGCATCCTCCTGTGGAATCTGGTGCAGCTCCCATGGCTCGCCACGCCAACGGGCGCGCTCGATCAAGGCATTGCGCAACATGGTGAGCATGCCCAGGGCCAGCACATCGACCTTGAGCAGGCCCACGACATCGAGATCGTCCTTGTCCCACTGTATGACGGAGCGCTTGGCCATCGTGGCAGGCTCCACGGGCACCAGACGCGTGAGCTTGCCCTCGGTCAGCACAAAGCCGCCCACATGCTGGCTGAGGTGGCGCGGGCTGTCCTTGAGCTGCCAGGCCAGCTCTATCCAGAGGCGCAGTCGATGCACGCCCACTGCGCAATTCATTTCGCGTGCCAGCACCTCGGCTTCCTGGAGCTTGCGCTGCACCCAGTCTTCGGGCAGTGCTTCGGGCGCCTGGTCCTCCTCTGCCGAATCCGCCGTCTCGGCATGCGCCTGTGCTTGCGCCTGGGCATGCTCGCTGAACCAGTACTGCCCCTTTGCCAGGGCATCGATCAGATCGGCCGGCAGGCCCAGCGCCTTGCCCACATCGCGCAGCGCGCTGCGGCTGCGCCAGCAGCTGACCACGGCCGTGAGCGCGGCGCGATCGCGCCCATATTTGCCGTAGATGTACTGGATGACCTCTTCGCGCCGCGCATGCTCGAAGTCCACATCGATATCGGGCGGCTCGCCGCGCTCCTTGCTGATAAAGCGCTCGAACAGCAGATTGCCACCATGCGGGTTTACCGCGGTGATGCCCAGGCAGTAGCAGACCGCAGAATTGGCCGCCGAGCCACGCCCCTGGCAGAGAATGCCGACGCTGCGCGCATAGCGCACGATGTCATGCACGGTGAGAAAGTACATCTCGTACTTCTTGTCCTCGATCAGTGCCAATTCTTTGTGCAACTGATCGCGCACCTTCTTGGGAATGCCCTGGGGATAGCGTCCCGCCGCGCCCTCCCAGGTCAGCCAGGCCAGGGTCTGCGTGGCCGTCATGCCATCCAGCACGCTCTCCTTCGGATAGTGGTAGCGGATCTCGTCCAGGCTGAAGCTGCAGCGCCCGGCCAGCTCCAGCGTCGCCTCCAGCATGGCCTTGGGGTAGAGCGAAGCCAGCCTCAGACGCGAGCGCAGATGCCGCTCGGCATTGGGCTGCAGCGCAAAGCCGCATTCGGCCACGGTGCGCCCCAGGCGTATCGCCGTGACCACATCCTGCAGGGGCTTGCGCGAGCGCGCATGCATATGGACATCGCCGCAGGCCACCAAGCGCAGCCCCAGCGCCGCGCCCGCCTGCTGCAGGGTCTGCAGCCACAGGCTGTCGTCTGGCGCCAGGTGCAGCTCCACACCCAGCCAGAGGTTCTCAGCATCAAGATAGCCCGAAACACTTTCCAGGCAAGCAGTTACAGCTATCAAATCCGATGCATCCAGCTTCCCGCGCTGCGGCAGCAGCAGGCACTCGCAGCCTTGATTCAGCAGCTGCCAGGGGCTGGATTCATCGACCAGATACTCCCCTTTGTCAGCCCGGCAGCGTGCAGCGGTGATGAATTCACAGAGATTGCCCCAGCCCTGCAGATCACGCACCAGCACCACAATCCTGAGCGGCCCCCAGGCGAATTCGCTGCCATGGATCAGATGCAGGCCGCAGTCCCGCGCCGCTTCAAAGGCGCGCACGGCACCGGCTACCGAGCATTCGTCGGTCAGCGCCAGCGCCGCATAGCCCAGGCTTTTGGCCCGGTGCACCAGCTCGGCAGGCGATGAAGCACCGCGCAGGAAACTGAAATGCGAGAGACAGTGCAGCTCGGCATAGGCCAGCGGCCCCCTGCCCATGCCTTGAGCCACGGGACTGGCCGGTATCACAGCAGGCGGCGGCCCCGCCAGCCGCAGAGCGGGAGCGGGCGGCTCGGCCATGATCAGCTCAGCCATACATGCCTTGCGCGAACCAGCTGGCAGGGCTAGATGTCATGCCCATCAGGTGTTCGCTACGGACGCGCTCGCGGTAAATCCAGACATGTCCGACCACGGCGTTATAGGCCACAAAATAGTCACGCTCGGCAAGGCCGGCAGGCGCGCCGACCTGGGCATTGGCAGACGCATCACCAGCAGCATCCCACCAGCCGGACTCAAGTCTGTAGGGACCAGCCCTGAGCTGCAACGGCCCATGCCATTGGGGACGATTGCCCTGTACGGGCAAGGCCTGGGGCTTGGACAGCAACCAGGGCGGCCACAGGGCTTGCCAGGGGTCGGCACAGCCGGGCTGACGGCCGCGATGCGTGCCTTGCTGCCTGAGCTGCGCTCCTGCTCCAGCCTGGGTCTCGTCTCTTGCAGCAGGATTCTTGCTCTGCAGCAGAGGCGCAGCAGCCTGCCAGCGCTGCATGCGCTCGGGGCGGTGGTCAGCCAGCGGCTGCACCATCTGCACGGCCTCCTCGCCCCAGCGGGCGCTCAGGCGTTCCACCCATTCATGCCAGGCAAGACTGTCCGACGGGCTCTGGCCCTGGGCGGCAGGCAGGCAGCTCAGCGGCTCGGCCGCCCAGGGAACCGTATCCAGCGCCTGCAACTCCAGCATGTCCACGGGTGCGCGCCAGCGCTGCTGGCCCAGGTGCTCACGCAGCAGGCGCTGCAGATGCGCCATGCCCTGCGTGGGCTGGGCCGTGCGAATGACAAGCGATTCCCAGGCCGGCAGCTCCTGGCCGTCGATACGGCGCAGATCATGGTGCCAGCGCAATTGCAGTGCCAGCACCGCATGATGACGGGCCTGCAGCCAGGACTGCAGCGCGCGCAACAGCGGCTGCGCGGCATGGAGCACGGCATCGGCATGGTGGGCTGGATAACCCAGATCATGGCGCAGCTCGAATTGCTGAGGCAGTTGCAGCCAGTCAAGCGGCTGGGGCAGCAGACCATAGGCCTCGTCGAGCGCACGCAGAGCCTTGGCTCCAATGCGGCGCGACAGCCCCGCGCGCGGCAGTGCGCGCACATCGCCCCAGCACCGGCAGCCCAGGCGCAGCAGCACGGCGCTGTGCTGCTCCAGGGCGCTCAGCGTCCATAGAGGCAGCGCATCGGCATGCAGCGATGACTCAGGCACGGACAAAAGAACAGGGACGGAGCCGCAAGGCCGGCCCTGCTGCAGCCGCAGCCGTGCCAATGCCTGCCAGGCCGTGCCTCCCTGCCCCCGCAGCGGCTGCAATGCCGCATCCCCGCCCTCTGACTCATGGAAACCGGCCTGGCAGGCCTGCGCAAAAGCACTGTCCAGCCGCGCCAGCAAGGGCTCAGTCCCGCCCCAAAGACGCTGCACCATGCTGGTCTCCATAAGCAAGGCGTCTTCGAGCAAGGCCACACGCGGCGAAAACTCCAGCGCCCACCAGCAGGCACTCTCGGGCACCGGACTTGACTCGCTCAGGCAGGCCAGAGGCCAGGCTATCCAGTGCTCTGCACTGCCCATCTCATGCCTCCGTCATCCAAGGCGAGGCCGTTGCAGGAGCTGCGGCTGTCATGCGCCCTTGCATGAGCATGGCAGCCTCCTCGCTCTGGCGCGCATGTCTTTGTGCCTGTGCCTGCAACACGGGCTGCCAGGCCCACTGCGAAAGCGGCAGCTGTATGGGGCGCTCCAGCAAAGGCCCACGGCGCTTCAGTATCTGTATCTGCAAACCCGGCGCCTGCTGGGCAGCGGAGACTGTCGTGACTCTCTCCAGCCTCAACCGCAATGCGGCGGGAGAGCTGCACGGTTCGGCCTGCGACTCCTGCCATAGCCACAGAGGCCGCCCCTGCGAAGCGGCAGCCAGCTGCAAGCGGCGCAGCGTGGAAGTGGGAAGTTCGGGCAACCAGGCCAGCACCGCCAGCACATCCCGGCAATGCAGCGCCTGCTCGCAGGCCCAGGCCAGATCCTGGGCACTGCGCCCCGGCTGCACCGCGCACAGCCGCTTCGCGTCAATGCCGGCGGCCTGCAAGGCCGGGGCGAAGGGCAGATAGGGCGGAGCCACCAGCACCAGCTGCCCCATCCGCGTATCCCCGCGCGAAGCCGCATGCTGCCGCACTCCTGCGGCCAGCGCGGGCAACAGCAAGGCCCACTCCGCATGGCAGTGCGCGGGTTGCTGCAGCTGAATCAAGGCATTGCCGGGCCAGCCGCCACCGGGCAGCTCGCAGTCCAGCGCCGCATGGCCACTGGGCCAGACATTCCGGCAGGCATCCAGTTGCCAGTCCGTGCCGCGCCAGACGCCGGGAATCTGTATGGCAGACAAATGCGGGTGGCCCGCAGCTTGCAGACCCCGCCGCGCGCCCTGCCCTGCACCAGCCTCCTGCCGGACAGACTCCGTCATGCCTGGCTGTGAGCCAGGACGGGCCAAATATGTCTGGGACTGGGTGTGCATAGGAATATTCTCAAATACTGTACAAATATACAGTTATCAGAATTTCCGCGCAAAACAAAGCCCTAAGGCCAGTAGCAGATGCAGCCTACCCTTGTTGATCGGGCATCACGCGCTATCAAAAATACTTTTTCGAGATGCTGCCAACAGACGCGGCAAAGCACGCCGCGCTGCGGCGTGATGCACAAAGTCTTGAAGAAATACCCATGTAGCGCCCGTCAATCAAGCGCCTGCAGCTATCAAACTTGAGGACAGCCGCCGCGGGCAAAACTCGCAGTCAACGCCCTCAATTGAGCGACTGCTTGTCGACATTCATGGCCGAGCTTCGGCCGGCCTGCGGCATCAGCTGGGCGCAGGCCTCGCACCACTCGGCCACGGCAACTTCCAGCGTGGAGCCGCCCTCCCCCAGCGTGGGCCAGCGGCGCTGGCAGTCGTTCATGATGGCCTGCAGCTGCCACAAGGCCTCGCGGTTGACCAGGGCCAGCTCACTCATGCCCAGGGCGTCATCCTTGAGGTAGCTCAGCACATCCAGCTGCTGGCTGGGGTGGGAGCCCGCTTCGGCCAGCTGTTTCTGCAGTTGTGCAAGACTGGTCTCCACGAACACCGCCGCCTGCGCATCGGGCATTTGCTGCCAGTGCTCGGGAAACTCGCGCCTGAGCTCGCTCCATTTGCGCAGCGCGGCCTCCAGCGCCGCGATGCTGTGCGAGAACTCGGCCTGCAGCGGCGCCAGCGGCTTGCCGGGACTGATTTCGTCGTAGAGCAGCGGCAGAATCAGGTGTACCAGATCGGCCGGATAGCTCTTGTGGTTCATGCGCAGCATGAGCGACAGACGCTGGCCCGGCATGTCCGTGAATTTCTCGAAGAAGGCCGAGACCACCTCGGCCAGCAGCAGCACCTGCCCCATGGGCGAAATGGCGTTGCCCTTGATGCCGCGCGGATAGCCGGAACCATCCATGCGCTCATGGTGCTCGAGCACCGCGATTTCCACGGCGCGCGAATACAGTTCCGTGCTGCGCACCACCAGCATGGCGGTGACGGAATGCGCGACCAGATGCTTGCGTTCCTCGCCGCTCAGGCGGTGGTCCGGGTCGGTCCAGACCGGGTCCATATAGAGCATGCCCACGTCGTGCAACAGCGCGGCCGTGGCCAGCGGCACGCATTCGCGCTCGGTCCAGCCGTTCTTGAGCGCCAGAAAGATCGCCACCAGCGTCATCTGCAGGCTGTGCTGGTAGAGGTCGGTGCGCTGCTCGCGCATGACGGTGAGCTTGAAGGCAATGGCCTGGGGCAGCAGCAAGCTCTTGAGCGGTGCCAGCAGACGCTCGACATCGCCGATGGACGCCACCATGCGATGCAGCAGATCGACCTGCTCGCATTGCTGGCGCGCCAGAGCGACCAGGGATGCCACGTCGACCAGGTCGCCCGTGATCAGGTTGGCATCGATCGGGTCACGCAGCTTGTGCATGACCAGACGGTCATAGAGACGACTGTCAACACGTGTGCCTTTGTCCACCAATTTCATGCCCTTGTCGGTATAGATTGCATCGCCTGTCATGACCTCCGTATGCTCGGCCATATCGGTGACTGCGCGCAAAAAATGTACATCGGTCTCGTGCCCCTGCGCACCAGCGTTCTCACTCATCAAAGCGCTCTTTTTCTGTCTGCTCAATCAAACTCGATTGTTGCAGATTGCAATAATTTGTGGGCCACAATTAAAGCAAAAACAGCTTACATCGCTTGTCCTATCGACTCCGGCAGCTATTAATTCTGCTGATTCCGCAGAAAAGGCATAAAAAAAGAACCGCCGCAGCGGTTCTTGCCAGGAGCGCAGCGCCACTTATTTCAGCAGCGTCACACCCGTCTTGGACTGGATCTCGTCAAAGCTCACACCCTCGGCCAGCTCCACCAGCTTCAGGCCTTCGGGTGTCACGTCCATCACACCCAGATCGGTGATGATGCGATCCACCACGCCGAGACCCGTCAGCGGCAGAGTGCAGCTGGGCAGAATCTTCAGGTCGGTCGTGCCGTCCTTTTTCTTGGCCACATGTTCCATGAGCACGATGACGCGCTTGACGCCCGCCACCAGGTCCATGGCTCCGCCCATGCCCTTGACCATCTTGCCGGGAATCATCCAGTTGGCCAGATCGCCTTTTTCGGACACCTGCATGGCCCCCAGAATGGACAGATTGATCTTGCCGCCGCGGATCATGGCAAACGACTGGTCGGAGCCGAAGATGGCCGAGCCGGGAAGCGTGGTCACGGTCTGCTTGCCGGCATTGATCAGATCGGCGTCGACCTGGTCTTCGGTCGGGAAGGGGCCGATGCCCAGCATGCCGTTCTCGGACTGCAGCCACACTTCCTTGTCGCCCGTGTGGTTGGCGACCAGCGTGGGAATGCCGATACCGAGGTTGACGTAGAAACCGTCTTCGAGTTCTTTGGCCGCGCGCGCGGCCATCTGGTCTTGGGTCCAGGGCATAAGAGCCTCCTGAATAAATCTTGATTGACGTTATTGGTAGTCGCCAGAGTCGATCATGGGCTGCAGGTGCGCCATCACACCATCGAGCAAGTGCAGCAGATCGACGCTCTGACCGTCTTCGAGCCGTTTGAGGACCATGTCGCGAGCCCCCACCTGGATGCTGGTTTCGCGATAGCGCACAACGGGGTCGGTTCCCCACTCGTCGCTCACCATATGCCAGTCCATATCGTCCATTTCGCAGCTCAGCGCGTCACCCAGCACCACACCCAATCCTCGGGCCAGCAGCAGGTTGTCGGCCGATACCAGGCCGCGATCGAGCAACTGCTGCAACTGCGCAAGACCCGAGCGGTCCATGCTCCAGTCGCTCAGCCCCAGCTCACGGGCCGCGACCTGGCACACCAGCAAGCGTTCGCGCTCCAGTTGCTCAAGCTCCTGCGCAGCCAGCGCACGAAAGATCGGTACGTCGGCCTGGGCGGCAGCCTCGGGCGAATAGGACGAATCCACCATGGTTCAGGCTTCGCGCACGGTGCGCTTTTCGATACGCTTTTCGGGACTGGCGTTGTGCACGATGCGGTGCACATAGATGCCGGGCAGATGGATGTCGTCGGGAGCGATTTCGCCCACTTCCACCAGCTCCTCGACTTCCACCACGCAGACCTTGCCGCAGGTGGCTGCCGCAGGGTTGAAATTGCGCGCCGTCAGGCGGAACTGCAGATTGCCGCTCTTGTCTGCGCGCCAGGCCTTGACCAGGGACACATCGGCCACGATGGCGTGCTCCATTACATAGGTCTCGCCATCGAACTCGCGCAATTCCTTGCCCTCGGCCACCAGCGTGCCCACACCGGTCTTGGTGAAGAAGGCGGGAATGCCCGCACCGCCGGCGCGCATCTTCTCGGCCAGCGTGCCCTGGGGCGTGAATTCCAGCTCCAGCTCACCGGCCAGGTACTGGCGCTCGAACTCCTTGTTCTCGCCCACGTAGCTGGAGATCATCTTCTTGACCTGGCGGGTGTCCAGCAGCTTGCCCAGGCCAAAGCCGTCCACGCCGGCGTTGTTGGATGCCACCGTGAGGTTCTTGACGCCGCTGGCACAAACCGCATCGATCAGGGCCTCGGGGATGCCGCACAGGCCGAAGCCGCCAACGGCCATCAATTGCCCGTCGGCCACCACGCCCTGCAGCGCCGCTTCTGCGGATGGGTAGAGCTTTTTCACACATGTCTCCTTGAAATTGGATGCGCTACGATACTACGTACTTGAGTAAGTAGTTTTTCGTAAAGAGCAGTACCATGGTTGTGGATTACCGGCTGGCGTTCGATGCCGCCCCTGTAGGTCTCGTCATCTCGCGCAACCGCATCATGATTGACTGTAATCGGCAATTGTGTGAAATGTTCCATGCCTCGCGCGAAGTGCTCATAGGACAGACGTTCCAGGTGCTATACCCCAGCGTTGACGAATACGAGCGCCTGGGCGCGCGCATCGCTCCCATCCTGAACACCACGGGCATCTATTCCGACAACCGCATCATGAAGCGCGCCAATGGCGAGGTGTTCTGGTGCCATGTCAGCGGGCGCACGCTGGACCGCAACGACCCACATGCCTCGGGCATCTGGAGCTTCGAGGACCTCTCGGCCCATCGCCCCGTCAAGGCCGAGCTCACGGGCCGCGAGCGCGAAGTCGCCGCACGTCTTCTCGAAGGCATGACCAGCAAGGAAATCGGCAAGGCACTGGCCATCAGTCATCGCACCGTGGAAATCTACCGCGCCCGGCTGATGCGCAAATACGGCGCTTCCACGGCGGCCGATCTGGTACACAAACTGGTGGCCGGATAAACCGCAGACGCAGATGACACAGGTAGGTCAAGCACCTGATTTGCTCGCCCCTGCTTGTGCAAACCGGTCGCCTCGCATACGCTCAAAACGTCAGCATCTCAGTCACTTTGCGCAGTCTCCTCGCCCGACTTCCCGTCGGCCAAGGACTCGACCCATATTTCTTCCTATGGCGCTGCTTAGTAATTTCAATAGCACAACACGCCCTTCAGGCCAGCCGCGCATCGATAATTCATCTCAACCAATCGCTAATAGCTATTGAGTTGAATTGATTGATATCAATCATTGATTGATATCTGTTTCCTGGACCTACCGACCTGTCGGATCGTTGAAACGGAGAGCCCCATGACTACTGAATCCAAGTGCCCCTTCCACCAAGGACAGAACAGCGAAACCGCCGCCGCAGGCAACGCCACCAGCAACAAGGACTGGTGGCCCAATCAGCTGCGCGTGGATTTGCTGAGCCAGCACTCCGCCAAAAGCAACCCCTTGGGTGAAGACTTCAACTACGCCCAGGCTTTCCAGAAGCTGGACTATGAAGCCGTCAAGCGCGACCTGCGTGCCTTGATGACCGACTCGCAGGACTGGTGGCCTGCCGACTTCGGTCACTACGGCCCCCAGTTCATCCGCATGGCTTGGCACGCAGCCGGCACCTATCGCATTCAGGACGGTCGCGGCGGCGCGGGCCGCGCCCAGCAGCGCTTTGCGCCGCTCAACAGCTGGCCTGACAACGTCAACATCGACAAGTCGCGCCGCCTGCTGTGGCCGATCAAGCAAAAATACGGCAACCAGATTTCCTGGGGCGATCTGATGATGCTGTGCGGCAACGTCGCACTGGAAACCATGGGCTTTCGCACCTTCGGCTTCGGCGGCGGTCGCGTGGACACCTGGGAACCCGATCAGGACGTGTACTGGGGTGCAGAGAAGGAATGGCTGGCGCCCACCCAGAACCCGCACAGCCGCTACAGTGGCGAACGCGACCTCGAGAACCCGCTGGCCGCCGTGCAGATGGGTCTGATCTATGTCAACCCCGAAGGCCCGGACGGCAACGGCGACCCCCTTTCGGCCGCGCATGACATCCGCGACACCTTTACCCGCATGGCCATGGATGACGAGGAAACCGTGGCGCTGATCGCCGGCGGCCACACCTTCGGCAAGACCCATGGCGCGGGCCCCGCCAGCCATGTGGGCGCCGAGCCCGAAGCCGCCGGCCTGGAAGCCCAGGGCCTGGGCTGGGCCAGCAGCTTCAAGTCCGGCAAGGCCGGCGATGCCATCACCTCCGGCCTGGAAGTGACCTGGACCCAGACTCCTGCACAGTGGAGCAATTTCTTCTTCGAGAACCTGTTCAAGTACGAATGGGTGCAGGAAAAAAGCCCTGCCGGTGCCATTCAGTGGGTGGCCAAGGATGCTGGCGATGTCATCCCCGACGCGCACGGCGGTCCCAACAAAAAGCCCACCATGCTGACTACCGACCTGTCGCTGCGCATGGACCCGGCCTACGAGAAGATCTCGCGCCGCTTCCTCGAAAACCCACAGGCTTTTGCCGAAGCCTTTGCCCGCGCCTGGTTCAAGCTGACCCACCGCGACATGGGACCGCGTGCACGTTACCTGGGCCCTGAAGTACCCAAGGAAGAGCTGATCTGGCAAGACCCCATCCCCGCTCTCAAGCATGAACTGGTCAACGACGCCGATGTGGCCGCCCTCAAGGCCAGGCTGCTGGCATCGGGCCTGTCTGTGCAGGAGCTGGTGGCCACGGCCTGGGCCTCGGCCTCCACCTTCCGCGGTTCGGACAAGCGCGGCGGCGCCAACGGTGCCCGCATCCGCCTGGCTCCGCAAAAGGACTGGGCAGCCAACAACCCTGCGCAGCTGGCCAAGGTACTGGGCAAGCTCGAGGAAATCCAGCGCGAGTTCAACAAGGCTGCCGAGGGCGACAAGCGCATCTCGCTGGCCGACCTGATCGTGCTGGCCGGGAGCGCGGGCGTTGAAAAAGCGGCAGCAGATGCTGGCGTGAAGATCAACGTGCCCTTCACTCCCGGCCGCGGCGACGCCAGCGACGAGCAGACCGATGCCGAATCCTTCGCGCCGCTGGAGCCCAAGGCCGACGGCTTCCGCAACCACCTGCAAGGACGTTTCCCGGCACCCGCCGAAGCCCTGCTGATCGACAAGGCCCAGTTGCTGACGCTCACGGCCCCCGAGATGACCGTGCTGATCGGCGGCCTGCGTGCCATCAACATCAACACCGCTGGCAACCACGGCGTGCTGACCCAGACTCCAGGCAAGCTGACGAACGACTTCTTCATCAACCTGCTGGACATGGGCACACAGTGGCAGCCCCTGGAAGATGGCAACTACGAAGGCGTGGACCGCAAGAGCGGCGCCAAGAAGTGGACCGGCACCCGCGTGGATCTGGTCTTCGGCT
Source organism: Comamonas sp. C24C (assembly GCF_053345995.1). NCBI lineage: Bacteria > Pseudomonadati > Pseudomonadota > Betaproteobacteria > Burkholderiales > Comamonadaceae > Comamonas > Comamonas sp. C24C. The sequence goes on from NZ_JBKFBC010000004.1 coordinate 191,835, forward strand.
CCAACGCTGTTCTGCGCGCCGTGGCCGAGGTCTATGCCGAGAAAGGCAACGAGCAGAAGTTCTATCAGGACTTCGTCGCTGCCTGGGTCAAGGTCATGGAGCTGGACCGCTTCGACCTGAAGAAGTAACAGGGCGCACCGGGGCGAAAGCCTCGGCTCCAGGAAAGCCCCAAAAGAAAAAG
>NZ_JBKFBC010000004.1:192178-290516 GCF_053345995.1 Comamonas sp. C24C
GTCATCGCTCCAGACCTCGGGGCGGAGCTCGCTCATACTGCCGCTCAGACCCAGCCCTTCGCGCAGCGCGCAGGAATCCGTCCGCTCGGCCAGCACAAAACAGCCATCGCCGGTATGCAAGGCGCCCCGTCCGGAAGACTGCTTGAAGGCGACGACAGTGGCTTGTTCCGACATCAGAACTCCTTCGCTGTTGTTGACGGTTATGGCTTGCAGCCAAGTCCGATCAGGTCCGGGCTCGCGAAAGCCCTGCTATTTCAGCCTGTGTGTTCCCGATCTCCGTTAGGCTTGCGATGTTTCCCAATAAAGCCCCACCAACCATGCTTTTCATCCTGTTCAAACTTCTGCACCTTCTGGCCATCATCATCTGGGTGGGCGGCATGTTTTTCGCGCATTTCTTTCTGCGCCCTGCCGTCCAGGGTCTGCAGCCGCCCGAGCGCGTGACGCTGATGCATGGCGTGCTGCAGCGCTTTTTTACCTGGGTCATGGTGCTGGTGGTCGTCGTGCTGGCCACCGGCATCGGCATGATTGGCAGCATTCATGCCATGGCCGCCCAGGCCGGCGGCCAGTTCAACATGCCGGTCAACTGGATCGTGATGAGCATTCTGGGCCTGGTGATGATGGCCGTGTTCGCTCATATCCGCTTCGCACTGTTCAAGCGCCTGAATGCGGCCGTGCAGCTCAAGGACTGGCCCGCAGGCGGCAAGGCGCTGGAGAGCATCCGCAAATGGGTCTCCTTCAATCTGGCCCTGGGCCTGGTGATCGTGGTCGTGCTGCGCGTACCGCTCTGAGCCGGCTGTCGCCTTCTGCGAGCCCGGTCCTCATGACCGGGCTTTTTTTATGGGTCCGACAAGGCTCTGGCACAAACCAACAATGCGCAAACTGCTTTTGTTTTCATAGCAAAAAGATCAGCTGGTGCAAAGGCAGCGCCCATCTCATTCAAACCTTGCTGACATTTTTTTGCAGCTGCACAATAATTGCCGACTCAATCATTGACCAAGCAAATATTGGTGGCGCCATTGCAAAACCAGACCGACCCCATCATCGACCCGCAGGACGAATCCAGCTTCTTCTACCAGGCAGGGGTCTACGCGCCAGACAAAAGCATTGGCTTTCTCATGCGGCGTGTGCTCAGCTCCATCCTGCAGCTGGCCGACGCCCAGTTGGCCGAGCAAGGACTGACCTATGTGCAGTGGCTGCCGCTGTACAAGCTGCTGGTCTGCGCCGACACCAATAGCAGCACGCTGGCCAAGGACCTGGGCATGGACCCGGCTTCGGTGACGCGTGCGCTGGACCGCATCGAGGCCAAGGGCTTGCTGCGCCGCGAGCGCTCCACCACCGACCGGCGCGTGGTGCATCTGGTGCTCACCGAGGAGGGACGCAGCGTCGCCACCCAGGTGCCCAAGGTGCTGACCAAGGTGCTCAACGGCCATCTGCGCGGCTTCAGCCACAGCGAATGCACGCTGATGCTGTCCATGCTGCAGCGAATGCTGGTCAATGGCGATGCGCTGCGCGAGGCCCTTACCCAGGAGCCCGCCAAGCCCCCCATTCAAACGAACGAGGCAGGCCGCGCCCCCGGGGACTAGGCTGGCCTGCTGCCTACTTTTTTCACCGCCCTATTTCAATAAAAACCACTGGCACTTTTCCATGACCTCTAGACCTTCACGCAAACCCGCCACCGAGTGCGCCCCTGGCCGCCCGCTGCTGGCAACCGCAGCACTGGCCGCTGCGCTGACACTGGCAGGCTGTGCCTCGCAAGGGCCGGCACACCAGCCGCTGGCGCGACTGGGCTCGGCCGATGTCGGCCTGAACGACTCGGCCGGCCTCAGCACTGCAGATGCCACGGCACTCGCCTCCTCCCAATGGTGGACAGGTCTGGGCGATGCCCAGCTCAATCAACTCATCGATCAGGCCCTGGCCGGCAGCCCCAGCCTGGCCGCCAGCAACGCCCGCTTTGAAAAAGCCGCAGCCCTGGCCACCGCCAGCAGCACGGCCAGCGATGTGCGCGGGACGCTGAGCGCCGACGCCACACGCCAACGCTACACGGCCAACGGCATGATTCCCGCCCCCATCGCGGGCAATATCTACAACAGCGGCAATCTGCAGGCCGGCCTGTCCTGGTCGCCCGACATCTTCGGCAAGCATGCCGCGGACCTGCAGGCCGCGCTGGGCCAGGCGCGCGCCGCCAGGGCCGACAGCGCTGCTGCCGCCAACCAGCTGGCCGCACAGGTGGCGCGCAGCTATATCGCCCTGGCGCGGCTGATTGCCCAGAAGGAAGTGGCAGAACGCACGCTGGGCCAGCGCCAGTCATTGCTGAGCCTGAGCGAGCAGCGCACCCGGGCCGGCCTCGACAGCCAGGTGGAACTGACCCAGGCCCAGGCCGGCATGCCCGATGCCCAAACCCAGATCGAGATGCTCGGCGAGCAGATCACGCTGGCGCGCCGCACGATTGCCGTGCTCTGCGCCCAGGCGCCCGATGCACAGAATGCGCTCTCGCCCAGACTGTCGGTGCTGCGCATCCAGCCCGTTCCCCAGGCTCTGGGCGCGGATCTGCTGGGCCGCCGCCCCGATGTGGTGGCAGCGCGCTGGCGCGTGGAAGCGGCCACGCAAGGCATTGAATCCGCCAGGGCCGACTTCTACCCTGATGTGAATCTGACCGCCTTTGTGGGCCTGAACGCGCTGGGTCTGGACAATCTGCTGCAGGGCAGCTCGCGCCAGATGGGCATCACGCCTGCGCTGCGCCTGCCCATCTTCGACGGCAAGCGCCTGCGCGCCCAGTTGCGCGGCAAACAGGCCGACCTCGACACCGCCATCGCCCAATACAACGGCGCCGTGCTCGATGCCGTCAAGCAGGCTGGCGACGCGATTGCCTCCGTGCAATCGCTACAGCGCCAGCAGCAGCTGCAAACCGAGTCGCTGTCCAAGGCCGAGCGCGCCTATGACTTTGCCGTGCAGCGCTATCAGGCCGGCCTGGGCAGCCAGATCACCGTGCTCAACACCGAAACCCAGCTCATCAACCAGCGCCGTCTGGCCGTGGACCTGCAGGCGCGCGAGCTCGACACCCGCGTGGCCCTGGCCGCAGCCCTGGGCGGCGGCTGGAGCGACGACACCCCGGCTGTTGCCCTGCAATAAACATCGGGTTCAACAAAATCAATAGCTGCTACCGCTTTACTGCCATCAAATTCAAGGCAAAAACACTCTCAATTCTTTTATTGGCAGGCGCTAGCAGCTCCTCTTTTTCAATAGCGCAAAACCGCTTCACAGATAACAAAGCGCCAACATCATGACCGACACCAAGCCTACTCAGAACGCTCCCCAAGCTCCTGCGGCAGCTACGCCCAGCGCCAACCCTGCGGGCCGCCGCAAGGGCCTGACCATCGTGGCGGCCGCTGTCGCCGTGGCCGCCATCGCCTGGGGCGGCTGGCACTGGATGGTGGCCCGCAACTACCAGACCACGGACAACGCCTATGTGGCCGGCAATGTGGTGCAGATCACGCCCCAGGTCGGCGGCACCGTGATCAGCATCGGCGCCGACGATACCGACTATGTCCGGGCCGGCCAGCTGCTGGTGCAACTGGACCCTGCCGACTATCTGGTGCAGCTGGCCCAGGCCGAGTCTCAGCTGGCCCAGACCGCGCGCCAGACCCGCACCCTGTATGCCAACAACGCCCCGCTGGCCGCCCAGGTGGCCCAGCGCGAAGCCGATCTGCTGCGCCTCAAGGCCGATGCCGCGAAGGCCAACGACGATGTGGCACGCCGCCGCCCGCTCACGGCCACCGGCGCCGTGGGCAAGGAAGAGTTTGACCATGCCAAGGCCCTGGCCACGGCCGCCAGCAACGCCGTGGCAGCCGCAGAAGCCGCCGTGCGTGCTGCCAAGGCCCAGCTGACAGCCGCCGAAGCCCAGACCAAGGGCACGACGGCCGAGGACTTCCCCGCCGTCATGGCGGCCGCAGCCAAGGTGCGCGAGGCCTATCTGGCCCTGCAGCGCACGCGACTGATCGCACCCGTGGACGGCTTTGTGGCCAAGCGCGGCGTGCAACTGGGCCAGCGCGTGGCCGCCGGCTCGCCGCTGCTGACCGTGGTCGATCTGCACAAGCTCTGGGTGGATGCCAACTTCAAGGAAAGCCAGCTGGCCGATCTGCGCATGGGCCAGAAGGTGGAGCTGACCGCCGATGTCTACGGCGACAAGACCAGCTATGAAGGCAAGGTCGTGGGCCTGGGCGCGGGCACGGGTGCGGCGTTTGCGCTGCTGCCCGCGCAGAACGCCACCGGCAACTGGATCAAGGTGGTGCAGCGCGTTCCCGTGCGCATCAGCCTCGAGCCCGAAGCGCTCAAGCAGCACCCGCTGCGTGTGGGCCTGTCCATGGACGTGAAGGTCGATATCCGCGACAAGGACGGCCAGGCCCTGGCCAGCACGCCGCGCACAGAGCCCGTGGCCCAGACCACCGTCTATGACGGCAGCCTGGCCCAGGCCGAGCAGCGCATCCAGCACATCATCGCGGGCGACAAGCTGCCGGCGCTGACCCAGCTGGCCGATCTACCCGCCCCGGCCGCAACCGCTCAGCCCGCCCAGTCCGCAGCCCAAGCTGCGCAATAAGACGCGGAATCAGCCATGACTTCCACGACCTCTGACGACCCCGGAGCGGGCGCCTCGCCACCGGCTGCGCCGGCCCGCCCCATGCCGCCAGCCATCGCCCCGCTCAAGGGCGCGCAGCTCGCTCTGGGCACGCTGGCACTATCGCTGGCCACCTTCATGAACGTGCTGGACTCCTCCATCGCCAACGTGGCCATTCCGGCCATCTCCGGCGATGTGGGCGTCAGCCCCAGCCAGGGCACCTGGGTCATCACCAGTTTTGGTGTGGCCAATGCCATCTCCGTACCGCTGACGGGCTGGCTCACCCAGCGCTTCGGCGCCGTGCGCCTGTTCATCATGAGCGTGCTGCTGTTCGTGCTGACCTCCTGGCTCTGCGGCTTTGCCTCCTCGCTGGAGATGCTGGTGCTGTTCCGCGTGCTGCAAGGCGCCGTGGCCGGTCCCATGATCCCGCTGTCGCAGACCCTGCTGCTGTCCAGCTATCCGCCCGCCAAGGCCGGCGTGGCGCTATCGCTCTGGGGCGTGACCACGCTGGTCGCACCCGTGGTGGGACCGCTGCTGGGCGGCTGGATCACGGACAATATTTCCTGGCCCTGGATCTTCTACATCAACGTGCCCGTGGGCCTGCTCTCGGCCCTCATGACCTGGAGCATCTACCGCAACCGCGAAACGCCCACGCGCAAGCTGCCAATCGACACCGTGGGCCTATCCCTGCTCGTGCTCTGGGTGGCGGCGCTGCAGCTGATGCTGGACAAGGGCAAGGAACTGGACTGGTTTGCCTCCAATGAAATCATCGCCTTTGCGGTGATCGCTGTCGTGGCTTTTGCCGTGTTCGTGGTCTGGGAGCTGACCGACGCCCATCCCGTCGTCGATCTGCGCCTGTTCAAGCGACGCAACTTTGCGGCCGGCTCGATCGCGCTGTCCATCGCCTATGGTCTGTTCTTCGGCAATGTGGTGCTGCTGCCGCTGTGGCTGCAGCAATGGATGGGCTACACCTCCACCTCGGCCGGCCTGGCCCTGGCGCCGGTGGGCCTGCTGGCCATCCTGCTCACGCCCATGGTGGGTCGCAAGGTCGGTGTCTGGGATCCGCGCAAGATGGCCACGATTGCCTTCATCGTGTTTGCCATGGTGCTGTGGATGCGCTCGAAGTTCACCGTGGAGACCGACTTCGCCCACATCCTGATTCCCACGCTGATCCAAGGGGGCGCCATGGCCTTCTTCTTCATTCCGCTGACCACCATCACGCTGAGCGGGCTGACGCCGGATCGCATTCCTGCCGCCGCAGGTCTGTCCAACTTCGTGCGGATCACGGCGGGCGCCATGGGAACCTCGATTGCCACCACGCTCTGGGAAAGCCGGGCTTCCATGCACCATGCGCATCTGACCGAGCTGCTGGTGCAGGGCCAGGGCACGTTTGCCAGCACGGTCAGAAATCTGCAGGCAGCAGGCATGAGTGCCGAGCAGGCCTATGCCCAGATCAACCGGCTGATCGATCAGCAGGCCTTCACGCGGGCCGCCGACGACATCTTTCTGGCGTCGTCCTTTCTGTTCCTGAGCCTGATCGTGCTGATCTGGTTCACCAAGCGCCCGGCCTCCGCCGCAGGAGCCTCCGACGCGGCCGCCGGCGCACACTGACAAACCTCAGACAGAATTGGCTGGAAGCGATTGACCCACAATCGCTTCCAGCTATTTTTTTGATAGTTCTACGTGCCGGCAGACTGCTTGTCCAGGCGCCGCAAAAAAACCTGCAGCTCCTTGACGACCTGGGCATCGCCCTTGGCCTGGGCGCAGCTCAGCCCTTGCTGCCAGGCAGCGCGCGCTGCCTGTGTATCGCCCAGCGCCAGCTCCACCTTGCCCAGCTGCTTCCAGGCGACGGAGTATTCGGCATCCAGCGCCGTGGCCTTGCGCAGATGCTCGCGCGCCACGGCCATCTGCTCCTCGTCGGCATAGGCCTTGCCCAGGGTATAGCGCAGCAGCGCACCGTCCTTGCCGGCTGCCAGCATGCTCTCCAGATTGCGAACCATGGGATTCATGTGTATTTGCTCCTCAGGCAGCGAGTGTCGCATTCGCCGCATCCGATCATGGGAATGGCCGCTGCCGCGATACGGCCTCTTGCAAATCGGCTCTTGCAGCGCTGCAAACCGTCCCAAACTGCAGCCAATGTCTCACTCAGGCGCCCGATCTTGTTTAGCAAACCAAGCCTCACCACCCCCATCGCCGACTACGAGGACTCGCCTCAATACTCGGGCGGGCGCTTTCGCAACACGCATCCACGTCCGGCCAACAGCCCCAAGCCCGATGCCGGGACGCTATGGAAGTTCTTCTTCAACAAACCGGCCGATTCCGAGCCTGGCAAGGCACTGCCCGTTCTGCCGCTAAGCACGGCCGAGCTGGACCTCGCGCCCGAGCGCAGCCTGTATCGCCTGGGCCATTCGACCTTGCTGATGAAGCTGCGCGGCGGCTGGTGGCTGACGGACCCCGTGTTTTCCGAGCGTGCCTCCCCACTGTCGTTTGCCGGCCCCAAGCGCTTTCATGCCCCGCCGATCGCCCTGGACGAGTTGCCCGCCTTGCGCGGCGTGCTGCTATCGCATGATCACTACGATCACCTGGACCGCGCCACCATCCGCGTGCTTGCGCCCAAGGTGGGCATTTTTCTCTGCCCCTTGGGAGTGGGAGACAGACTGGCGGCCTGGGGCGTTCCGGCCGACAAGATCGTGCAGCACGACTGGTGGCAGGACAGCGAGGTCGACGGCCTGCGTTTCACGGCCACGCCAGCCCAGCATTTCTCGGGGCGCAGCCTGCGCGACGGCAACCGTACGCTCTGGGCGTCCTGGACCATAGAAGACCGTCAGGCCGACAGGCCGCTGCGCGTCTTCTTCAGCGGCGATGGCGGCTATTTCGACGGTTTTGCCGAAATCGGCAGGCGCTTCGGCCCCTTCGATGTCACGCTGATGGAAACCGGCGCCTATGACGCCCACTGGCCCTACGTCCATATGCACCCGGCGCAGACCGTGCAGGCTCACCGGGATCTCGGTGGCCAATGGCTGCTGCCCATACACAACGGCACTTTCAACCTGGCCATGCATACCTGGTGGGACCCGTTCGAGCAGATTCTGAGCCTGGGCAGACAGCACGGCATAGAGATTGCCACCCCCATGATGGGCGAGCGCCTGGACCTGGGCGCTCCGCATGCGGGCTCGGCCTGGTGGCGCGCCTGCGCCGAGGCAGACAGCAAGAGACTGGATCTGCGCCCGGCACAACCCTGAAGGTGCAGCCCGCATGGCCGACAATGGCCTCATGGACATTTCGCGCACCTCACACCTTGCCGCCGCCTGCGCCGCTGCTCTGACCAGCTTGCTGCTCGGGGGCTGCACCCACCTCTTTGATGGCAGCCGACTCAAACCGGATCCGGCGGCCGACGCACCGGCTATCGTTTCTGCGCAGCCCGAGCTGTCGCCGGCTCCGGTTGCCCCCCTGGATGCGCAGTCCAAGCCGCCACGGAGCACGGAGTGGCCTGCCTGGATCAAGGCAGATTGCACGCCCCCTGCCCAGCTCGACCAGCAACCCCGGCCACGCCGCCACACCACGCCGCACGTCAGTCACCACTGGTTCCCGAACGGGCTGGAGACCACGGTGGTCTTCCGCCTGGAAGTCACGGCTCAAGGTCAGCTCGGCCGTGTGGCCTACCAGCCCGCCGATACCGATCCCCGCATCGTGAAGTCCATACTGCGCTCGCTCGAACGCTGGCAGTTCAAGCCCGCCATGCGCCAGGGTCAGCCCGTGACGGCCTGCTTCGAGCAGCGCTACCAACTGGTGTTTCCGAGTGCGCAGGAGATCTATCCCGAGCCCAAGCCGGCCTTGAACACCGCTCCGCAGTGAGGACGCAAGCACGGAGCGGATGATGCATGCTCGAAAACCCCAAAATCCATCCGATTCGGTGAAACAAGCCCCTTGCCCACCGCTAGAATCGCCAACGTCAGGAGAGAGTGCCCGCAGCTGAAGCTGCCTTGCACCGCCGAAGGCGCAGACCCCCACCCGGAGTCAAAACGCTCAGGCAAAAGGACTGACAAGCGCTGCCAGGTGTGCAAACCTGCAGCGTCCCTTGCTGGAGAGAGATGCAGGCCGTCATTTCATATGCGCGCCGGCATCCACCGAAGGAGCAAGCTGCCCGATGCAATGCGGGCAGTGAATCTCTCAGGTAAAGCGGACAGCAGGGCAAGCCCGCCACGCATGGCCCAGCGATGCATGGCCACTCATTTTGGTTTGACCACCGGAGCGCTTGCCTGTGACTGCTGCTGACACCTCTTCCGATCTGCGTTCCACACCGCTGTTTGCCCTGCACCAGAAACTGGGTGCCCGCATGGTGCCCTTTGCCGGCTATTCCATGCCCGTGCAATACCCTCAAGGCCTGATGGCCGAGCACCTGCACACCCGCAAGGCCGCCGGCCTGTTCGATGTCTCGCACATGGGCCAGCTGCTTTTGCGCGGCCCCGACGCCGCCGCCGCGCTCGAATCGCTGATGCCCGTCGATGTCATGGACCTGGGCCTGCACAAACAGCGTTACGGCCTGCTGCTCGATGAGCAAGGCGGCATTCTGGACGACCTGATGTTCGTCAACCGTGGCGAAGATCTGTTCCTCATCGTCAACGGCGCCTGCAAAGAGGCCGATATCGCCCATATCCAGAGCCGCATCGCCAGCCGCTGCGAGGTCATTCCTCTGCCCGAGCGCGCCCTGCTGGCCCTGCAAGGCCCGCAGGCCGCCACAGCCCTCGCGCGCCTGATTTCCGGTGTGACAGCTCTGGTCTTCATGACCGGCAACCACTTCGACTGGCAAGGCCATGCGCTCTACATCACGCGCAGCGGATATACGGGCGAGGACGGCTTTGAAATCTCCCTGCCCGGCGAAGCGGCAACAGCTTTTGCCGAGGCTTTGCTGGCCCTGCCCGAGGTGGCACCCATCGGTCTGGGCGCGCGCAACTCGCTGCGCCTTGAAGCCGGACTTTGCCTGTATGGCAACGACATCGACACCAGCACCACGCCCGTCGAAGCCGCACTGAACTGGGCCATGCAGAAGGTGCGCCGCAGCGGCGGAGAGCGCGAGGGCGGCTTTCCCGGTGCAGCCATCGTGCTGGAGCAATTGCAGAACCCGCAATCGCTGCGCCGCAAGCGCGTGGGCCTGATTGCGCTGGAGCGCATTCCCGTGCGCGAGCCCGCCGTGCTGGAGAACATGGACGGGCAGCATATCGGCCACATCACCAGCGGCCTGCTCAGCCCAACGCTCAACCAGCCCGTGGCGCTGGCCTATGTCGAGCCCGACTACGCCGCCATCGATACGGAAATCTTCGCCATGGTGCGCGGCAAGCCCGTGCCCATGAAGGTGGTCGCCACGCCCTTCGTTCCCACCCGCTATCACCGCGGCTAGGTCTGCCGCCGCGGATGAGACGGGCCAGTTTGCCGAACAGCGGCCAGAACACCGCTAAAGTGCGAGCTGGACCTTTCTCAAACAACACCCGATTCCCCTGAATCCCCCATCTGGAGCTTTTCATGAGCATCAAGTATTCCAAAGAACACGAGTGGATCAACGCCGCTGACACCAATGCCGCCATCGTCGGCATCACCGTACACGCACAGGATGCGCTGGGCGATGTGGTGTTTGTGGACCTGCCTGCCGTGGGTTCCACCTTCAAGGCCGGCGATGTCGCGGGCGTGGTCGAATCCGTCAAGGCCGCCGCCGATGTCTACATGCCCGTGACCGGCGAGATCGTCGAAGTCAACGAAGCCCTGCGCGATGACCCGTCGCTCGCCAACAGCGATCCGCTGGCCGCAGGCTGGTTCTTCAAGGTCAAGATGAGCAATGTGGGCGAGCTCGAAGGTCTGATGGAAGAGACCGCCTACAACGACTTCGCCAAGGACAACTAAGCATATCAACGGCCCTCGCTTTGCGAAGGCCGTTTTTGCATGCAGCCATGAGCACCATCCAGTATTTCGACGATCCGGAAGTAGGTCTCGCCCGCGAGACCAGCCACCCGGCCTTTGTGCGCATCGCGACCCAGGACTTTTACTACGACTGCGGTGACGACTTCAGCCCCTTCGGCAACGATGAGGGCAGCGACACACTGGCCGCACTTGAAGAGTGGTACCAGGAGCAGACGGGCGGCAAGCCCGCCAGGGCGCTGCGTTTTTTGCACCAGCAACTGAGCGACTGGGATCTGCCAGTGCCCGAGGACATGCTGGCTCATGACGATGCGGCCAAGGCCCAATGGCTGGCCAGCGACGACATGAACCAGAGCTATCTGCGCTCGGTCTGCCGCGCCCACGTGGCCACGGCCTTTGGCCAGTTCAAGATCACGGGCAGCATCGATGCCGATCTGCACCAGCAGGCACTGCTTGCCCTGGCCTGCCAGCAATGGCTGAACACCGTGGCACGCAGCAAATATCCCGATTGGGAATATGCCGACCAGGAAAGCGAACGCCTGGCCCTGATGAACACCGCGCTGGAACAGGCCAGCGCTGCTTGAAGCACCGGCTGTATGCCTGCGGGCATACGGCATTCACGCATGCCTGGCATGCAAACCGTCAGTCACAGTATTTGAGAATAGGTCCCTCCCATGCTGATGTCGCCTCCCGCCCCCGTCGCTTCGCTGGAAGCGCTGGAAAACAGCCACGAATTCATCCCCCGCCATATAGGCCCGGACACCGAGGAGCAGCAAAAAATGCTGGCCGCCATCGGCAAGCCCACGCTGGACGCCTTGATTCGCGATGTGATGCCAGACTCCATCGCTCGCGCCAAGCCCATGGATCTTCCGGCGCCAATTACCGAAGCCGCTGCGCTGGCCGAACTCAAGGCCATCGCCAGCAAGAACCAGGTGCTGAAGAGCTTTATCGGCCAGGGCTACTACGGCACGCACACGCCGGGCGTCATCCTGCGCAACATCCTCGAGAATCCCGCCTGGTACACAGCCTACACCCCCTACCAGGCCGAGATTTCTCAGGGGCGCATGGAAGCGCTGGTCAACTTCCAGACCATGGTGACCGACCTGACCGGCATGCCTATCGCCAATGCCTCGATGCTGGACGAAGCCACGGCGGCCGCCGAGGCCATGACGCTGGCCAGGCGCTCTGTCAAATCCAGAAGCCATCGCATCGTGCTCGCCGGCGATCTGCACCCGCAGACGATTGAAGTCATCCAGACACGCGCCCGGCCGATCGGCATCGAAGTGGTGATCGCCAACAGCCAGCAGGAGTGGGAAACGGCCCTGGCTGGCGATCTGTTTGCCGCGGTCATCCAGTACCCCGCGTCCAGCGGCTGGATCGTGGACTGGAAGGCCGATGTGCAGGCCATTCACGCCAAGCAGGCGGCTGCCATCGTGGCTACCGACCTGCTGGCCCTGACCCTGCTGACACCTCCCGGAGAATGGGGTGCCGATATTGTCGTTGGCAACAGCCAGCGCTTCGGCATGCCCATGGGCGCAGGCGGCCCACACGCAGCCTTCATGGCCTGCCGCGACGAATACAAGCGCAGCCTGCCTGGTCGCCTGGTGGGCGTCAGCGTCGATGTGCATGGCAAGCCCGCCTACCGCCTCGCGCTGCAGACGCGCGAACAACATATCCGCCGCGAAAAGGCGACCTCCAATATCTGCACGGCCCAGGTCCTGCCGGCAGTGATCGCCAGCATGTATGCCGTCTACCACGGCCCCAAGGGGCTGAAGCGCATCGCCCAGCGGGTGGCACGCCTGACGGCGATCCTGAGCCGGGGTCTGGCCCAGCTGGGCTTCAGCGCCCATCACCACGACACGGCTTTCGACACACTGAGCCTGCATACCCGGGAGGCAACCGATGCCCTGGCAGCCCGTGCCGTATCCCGAGGCGTCAATCTGCGCAAGGCCTGGGATGAATATCTCTGCATCAGCCTGGACGAAACCACGACCCGGGCCGATGTCGAGCTGCTCTGGAGCATCTTTGCCCAGGAGGGCCAGGCTCTGCCCACCATCGAGGCCATGGACGAAGGCCCGACCTCGCTGATCCCCGAATCCCTGCAGCGCAGCACAGCCTATCTGAGCCACCCGGTCTTCAACACCCACCACTCCGAAACCGCCATGCTGCGCTATATCCGCAGCCTCAGCGACAAGGACCTGGCACTGGACCGCAGCATGATCCCGCTGGGCAGTTGCACCATGAAGCTCAACGCCACCAGCGAGATGATTCCCATCACCTGGCCAGCGTTCGCCGACATCCACCCGTTTGCGCCCTCCGAGCAGCTGCAAGGCTATGCCGAGCTGGACCGGCAGCTGCGCGACTGGCTGTGTCAGGCCACGGGCTACGCGGGCATCAGCCTGCAGCCCAATGCGGGCAGCCAGGGCGAATACGCGGGTCTGCTGGCCATCAAGGCCTTCCATGAATCACGCGGCGAGGCACACCGCAATATCTGCCTGATTCCCAGCAGCGCCCACGGCACCAACCCGGCCAGCGCGCAAATGGTGGGCCTGCAGGTCGTGGTCACCAAGTGCGACGACAACGGCAACGTGGACATGGCGGATCTGAAGCTGGCCTGCGAGAAGCACAGCGCCAATCTGGCCTGCATCATGATCACCTACCCCAGCACGCACGGCGTGTTCGAGACCGAGGTGAAGGAGCTGTGCCAGCTGGTGCACAGCCATGGCGGCCGCGTCTACGTGGACGGCGCCAATATGAACGCCCTCGTAGGTCTTGCCGCGCCCGGCGAGTTCGGCGGGGATGTCAGCCACCTGAACCTGCACAAGACCTTCTGCATTCCCCACGGCGGCGGCGGCCCCGGCGTCGGCCCCGTGTGCGTGGTCGAGGATCTGGTGCCTTTTCTGCCGGGGCATGCCACCGCAGGTGATGTCCGCCAAGTGGGGGCTGTCAGCGCAGCGCCTTTGGGCAATGCAGCCGTTCTTCCGATCAGCTGGATGTATATCCGCATGATGGGCGAACCGGGCCTGAAGCTGGCGACCGAGACCGCCATCCTCAATGCCAACTACATCAGCGCGCGGCTCAAGGAGCATTTCCCCACGCTGTACGCGGGCGAATACGGGCACGTGGCCCATGAGTGCATCGTGGATCTGCGCCACTTCAAGGACAGCTGTGGCGTGATGGCCGAGGACGTTGCCAAGCGCCTGATCGACTACGGCTTCCATGCACCGACGCTGTCCTTTCCCGTGCCCAACACGCTAATGGTGGAGCCGACCGAGAGCGAAAGCCTGTATGAGCTGGACCGCTTCGTCGAGGCCATGATCGCCATCCGCGCCGAAATTGCCGAAGTGGAGGCCGGCAGACTACCGCGGGACGACAACCCGCTCAAGAACGCCCCCCACACGGCAGAGTCCTTGCTGACAGCAGATTGGCAACATGGCTACAGCCGCGAGACAGCTGCCTATCCTCTGCCGGCGCTGCGCCGCGCCAAGTACTGGAGCCCCGTGGGCCGCGTGGACAACGTCTATGGTGACCGCAATCTGTTTTGCAGCTGCGTGCCCATGGATGCCTACGCTAGCTGATAGCCCGAGACCGGCCTTCCGCCGCCAAAGCCAGTGCACTGCCGTCGCACTGGCTTTTTTCATCCCGATTCAAGCCCACGCACCCGGCAACAGGCCGCGCCCTGCCATCAGTGAACGAGCGCCCAAGGTCCATGCCCTCTCCAGGGCTGCTGCGGGACATGGTCTTGAATGGGCCAATGATGAGCAACGATCCGCTTTTTCTAGGGCAGGAGCCGGGACCGGCTTACACTGCCGGGAATTCTGCCTGTTTCATGAGCTCCTCCGAACCCACGCCCCCACCCTTGCTGCCTGTGATCGACGGCGGTCTGCCCCTGCATGCCCTGCTGGCCCCGGGCGCCGCCCCGCTGGGGCTGAACGCCAGCACCCAGCCCCTGGTGCCCGACGATGAGGACCCGCTGCAGGCTCTGGTGGCAGAGCTGCGCAACTACCAGCATGAGCTGGAGCTGCAGAACGAGGTGCTCAACTACAGCCAGGCCGTGGCCGAAAGCGCCTCCGAACGCTTCGAGACGCTGTTTGCCAGCATTCCGCTGCCGCTGCTGGTCGTCGATGAATACGATATGGTGGTCCAGGCCAATGCCATGGCCCACCGCGCATTTCAGCCCACCGAGAAAGATCGGCTGCTGATCAACTTCAGGCCCTTTGTGCACTTCAAGGATGCGGAGCGCGTGACCACGGCCTTCGAGCAGGCCAAGGCGCTGGGGCGTGCCGAAGTCCACGAGGTGCTGTTCCAGATCACCGACGAATTCGAACTCTGCGGCGACCTGCATGTGGCGGGCGTGGTCGTGCCACAGCAAAGCGGCCCGGCCACCTGGCAGTATCTGTGCGCCGTGGTCAACCAGGGCCCGCTGCTGGCCGAGCGCAAGGCCTTGCAGGAACGCAACCAGCAGCTCTATGCCAGCGAAAGACGGCTGGAGTCGGTCATCAACTCTGCGCTGGATGCCATCATCTGCGTCGACCAGTACCAGCGCATCACCGTCTTCAACCCCACGGCGGCAGCCCTGTTTCTGTGCTCGCCCCAGGATGCACTGGGCAGTCCGCTGGAACGCTTTCTGCCCGATGCTGCGCGGGCTCTGGCCTTTTCCTCGCTGACCACACAGGCCGTGCTGGGCGAGATGACGGGACTGACCATGGCGGGACGCGAGATCCCCATGGAAATCAGCGTCTCCTTCGAGCACCACAGCAGCGGCGACACCACCACCATCTTTGCGCGCGACCTGACCAGCCGCAATCGTGCCGAAGCCCAGCGCAATGCGCTGGAAACCCAGCTGCGCGAATCTCACAAGATGCAGGCCGTGGGCACCATGGCCGGCGGGATCGCCCATGACTTCAACAACATCGTGGGCGCCATTCTGGGCAATGTGGAACTCGCAAAAGTCGACAGTGCCAACAACCCGGCTGCCATGGAAAGCCTGCGCGAGATCGAAAAAGCCGGTCGCCGTGCGCGTGATCTGGTTCGCCAGATTCTGACCTTCAGCCGCAACGACCTGCCCGAGCGCCGCCCCGTTCAGGTGCAGGAGGTCATGTCGGACACGGCGCGCCTGCTGCGCGTGACCTTGCCGCCTTCCATAGAGTTGCAGGTACAGGAGAGCGAGGAGCTGCCGCCACTGATGGCCGACCCCACCCAGGTGGAGCAGGCGCTGTTCAATCTCTGCAACAACGCCATGCAGGCGATTGGCAACCAGCGCGGCTTCATCCAGATGCGTGCCATGCGCATCGCGCCCGACCATTACCAATGCGAGCGGCTGGGCCTGCCTGTGGCCGAATACCTGGTCTTCATGGTGCAGGACTCGGGCCCCGGCATCGACATCGTGACCCAGCGGCGTATCTTCGAGCCTTTTTTCACCACCAAGCCGGTGGGTCAGGGCACGGGCCTGGGTCTTTCGGTGGTACATGGCGTGATGCGCACCCATGGCGGGGCCGTCGACGTGCACAGCGAGCTGGGCCAGGGCAGCTGCTTCACGCTGTACTTCCCCCTCGGCGAGCCGAGCGGCAGTCACCCGGCTCAGGCACCGCTGCGCACGGACAAGCCCGAAGCGCCGCTGGCCGAGCCGGTCCAGGCCACGCGCGCCAGCCATGTGATGTATGTGGATGACGACCAGGCCCTGGTCTTTCTGTTCCAGCGCCTGCTGCGCCGTCGCGGCTATGAAGTCTCGGGCTTCACCGACCCGCGTGAGGCCATGGCTGCCCTGGAAAGCGAGCCCCAGCGCTTCGACCTCATCGTCACCGACTACAACATGCCTGGTTTCAGCGGCCTGGACCTGCTCAGACAGGCACTGCAGATCAGCCCGCAACTGCCCGTGGCGCTGGCCTCCGGTTATGTGACGGCCGAGATCGAGCAGGCAGCGATTGCAGCCGGAGCCCGGGCCTTGATCCACAAGCCCAACGACGTGCAGGAGTTCTGCGCCACCGTTCATGAGTTGCTGAACCCCTGAAACCACTGGCAGATGATTGAATGAGTCCGTTGAACTGTGTCTATGAAGATGAGCACCTGCTGGTGCTGGACAAGCCTTCGGGCCTGCTGTGCGTGCCCGGTCGCGGCCCGGACAAGCAAGATTGCCTGAGCCAGCGCGCCCTGCAGCATTTCGGCGATGCGCTGGTGGTGCACCGTCTCGATCAGGCCACCTCGGGCCTGGTCATCATGGCGCGCAATCCGGGCGTACAGCGGCAGCTCGGCCAGGCCTTTGCCGAACGCCAGGTCGACAAACGCTATATCGCCGTGGTGGCCGGTAATCTGCAGGCGGGTCCGGAAACCGCAGATGCCAAGGGCTGGCAGCTGATCGATCTGCCGATCGCGGCCGACTGGGAACGCCGTCCGCTGCGAGTCATCAACCACGAAACCGGCAAAAGCAGCCAGACACTATGGCAGGTGCTGGAGCAGACTAGGCAGCAGGAGATGACCTGCACCCGCGTCCTGCTGAGTCCGCTGACGGGCCGCACCCATCAATTGCGCCTGCATATGGCCGCCTCGGGCCACGCCATCCTGGGCGACGCGCTCTATGCCGACGACATGGTGGCCAGCGCCAGCCCGAGGCTGTTGCTGCATGCGACGGCACTGGAGCTGGTACATCCGGTCACCGGTGCTTTGCTGATGCTTAAAAGCGAGCCTGGCTTTTAAGCTGCATCAAATCTGATGCAGCCGTCAAGCGGCAATAGTTGCTGCATTGCAACAAAGACCCTTCAAGCTCGCACCCGGCACACCCAAAAATCGACCCCAAAGAGCGCCGATACAGACACTTGCAGCACAGTTCCAGCTTCGACTGTCCCTATACATCACAAATGAAGGTCAAGCCATAGCCCCTGGGTAATAGCTGCTATACACGACGTAGCAAAAACCGAAAGCCTGCACCAGCCCCTGCATACCCTGTTGCCTTCATTTACCACTCGATTAATCTGTGCTTCTTTGCGCGAACTGCTATGGCAGCAATCGCGCTTTTCGAACATCTCTCGAGATTAAGGAAGTCCTCATGAGCATTCCGTTCCGCATGCAAACCGTTGTTGCCGCCCTGGGCCTGGCTGGTGCCGCCCTGGTCTCCACCGCGCATGCCCAAATCAAGATCGCCCTGGTCATCCCCACCACCGGTGCGCTGACCCAGTACGGCGACATGGTCAAGGAAGGCGCGACCACCGCCGTCGAAATGGCCAACGCCTCTGGCGGCATCAACGGCAAGAAGATCGAACTGGTGCCCGTGGACGATGCCTGCGAGCCCAAGCAAGGCCCTGTTGCAGCCAACCGCGTGGTCAACAGCAAGATCGGCTATGTGGTCGGCCCCGTCTGCTCGGGTGCCTCGATTGCCGCAGCGCCCATCTACAACAACGAAGGCGTAGTGGTCGTCACTCCCTCGGCCACCTCCCCCGCACTGACCGACGGCAAGAACTACCACTTCATCTTCCGCACCATCGGCCGTGATGACCAGCAAGGCCCCGCAGCCGCCAAGTTCATTGCCGAGAAGCTCAAGCCCAAGAAGGTTGCCGTGCTGCACGACAAGCAGTCCTATGGACAGGGCATTGCCTCCTCCGTGCGTGACGACCTGAAGAAGGCCAAGATCGACGTGGCCCTGTTTGAGGGCATCAACGCCGGCGACAGCGACTACTCCGCCGTCATCACCAAGCTCAAGGGCGCAGGCGTGGATTTTGTCTACTACGGCGGCTACCACCCCGAAATGGGCCTGCTGCTGCGTCAGGCTGCCGAGCAAGGCCTGAAGGTCAAGATGATGGGCCCCGAGGGCGTGGGCAATCCTGAAGTCAACGCCATCGCAGGCCCTGCCGTCGAAGGCATGCTGGTGACCCTGCCCGCCGACTTTGCCGCCAACCCCAAGAACGCCGCCGTGGTCAAGGCTTTCGCCGACAAGAAGCGCAATGCTTCGGGCGCCTTCCAGCTGACCTCGTTTGCCGCCACCCAGTCTCTGCTGGCCGCCATCAAGGCCGCTGGCGACAACCCAGCCAAGGTTGCGGACTGGATGCACAAGTCCACCGGTGTGGACACCGTGCTGGGCCCCGTCTCCTGGAACAAGCAGGGTGACCTGAACTCCTTCGACTTCCAGGTCTTCCAGTGGCACAAGGACGGCAGCAAGTCGCTCGCAAAGTAATTCCACCACCTTCTTCCGGGGGCAATGGCAGGGGCCATGCCTCCGGATATTTGCTATCTGGCCCTCGGGCCTTTTCCTGTTTCAAGGGTGGCGTTACATGTCAGACATTCTCCCCCAGCTGATACAACAGCTTTTCAACGGGCTCTCACTCGGAGCCATTTACGCCTTGATCGCCATTGGCTACACCATGGTCTACGGCATCATCGGCATGATCAATTTCGCACACGGCGACATCTACATGATCGGAGCCTATATAGGCCTGGTCACGCTTTCTGCCATAGGCACGCAAAGCGGCCTGCCGGTCTGGGCCATCATCGGCCTGATGCTGGTCGTGGCCGTCTTCGTCACCGGCGTCTACGGCCTGGTGGTCGAACAGGTGGCCTACAAGCCCGTGCGCCAGAGCCCGCGCCTGGTGGCGCTGATCTCTGCCATCGGCATGTCCATCTTCCTGCAGAACTGGGTGGCCCTGGGCCAGGGTGCACGCGACATGGCCGTGCCTTCGCTGCTGCCCGGCGCCATCAACTTCCACATGGGTGATTTCGAAGTCTTCATCCCCTACACCCGCGTGCTCATCATTGCCGTGACCGTGGTGCTGATGATCGCGCTGACCATGTACATCAAGCATTCGCGCATGGGCCGGGCCTCTCGTGCCTGCGCGCAGGATATGCACATGGCCAATCTGCTGGGAATCGACACCAACAAGGTCATCTCCTTCACCTTTGTGCTGGGCGCCGTGCTGGCCGCCGTAGGCGGCGTGCTGATTGCGCTGGCTGTGGGCAAGCTCAATCCCTTCATCGGCTTTCTGGCCGGCATCAAGGCCTTCACCGCTGCCGTGCTTGGAGGCATCGGCTCCATCCCCGGCGCTATGCTGGGCGGCGTGATTCTGGGCGTGGCCGAGACTTTTGCCGCCGCCTATATCTCGTCGGAATACAAGGACATCGTGGCCTTCGGCCTGCTGGTGACCATCCTGATGTTCCGCCCCTCGGGCCTGCTGGGCAAACCTGAAGTGGAGAAAGTCTGATGAAGTACAGCTTTTCTGCCGCTTTGCGCGATGCGCTGATCGCCACCGTGATGACGGCCATCGTCGTCACGCCCATCTTCAGCCTGCACCTGGAGCGCGCCGGTGTGCGCACCGTCATTGCACCCGACTGGAGCATGACCGGCTGGGCCTGCCTGGCCATCTTCGTCGTGCAGATGCTCAAGCCCCTGTTCGCCGGCAAGCTGCCAAAGCTCAATCTGCCGGCCGTGCCGCAGATGAAGTCGGGCACCCGCAACGTCGTCATCTTCGTGGTGCTGATGATGGCCGCGTCCTGGCCCTTCTTCGCCGGGCGCAATGCCGTCGACATCGCCACCCTGGCCATGATCTACGTCATGCTGGGCCTGGGCCTGAATGTGGTGGTCGGCTTTGCCGGCCTACTGGATCTGGGCTTTGTGGGCTTCTACGCCGTAGGTGCCTACACCTACGCGCTGCTGTTCCACTGGGCCGGCTGGACGTTCTGGGAAGCGCTGCCGCTGGCCGGCGCGGCCTCGGCGCTGTTCGGCTTTGTGCTGGGCTTTCCCGTGCTGCGCCTGCGCGGCGACTATCTGGCCATCGTGACGCTGGGCTTCGGAGAAATCATCCGCCTGCTGCTGGTCAACCTGACCAGCTTCACGGGCGGCCCCGACGGCATCTCCAGCATCCCCAAGCCCTCGGTGCTGGGCCTGCCAATGACACGCACGCCGCTGACCGAGGGCGGCACCACGTTTCACCAGTTCTTCGGCATGGAGTTCAACTCCATGCACATGGTGATCGCGCTGTACCTGATGGCGCTGCTGCTGGCCATGGTGACGCTGTTCATCAGCAACCGTCTGATCCGCATGCCCATTGGCCGCGCCTGGGAAGCCCTGCGCGAGGACGAGATCGCCTGCCGCTCCCTGGGTCTGAACCCCATGAAGATCAAGCTCTCGGCCTTCACGCTGGGCGCCATGTTCGCGGGTTTCGGCGGTGCCTTCTTTGCCGCACGCCAGGGCATTGTCAATCCGGAGTCCTTCACCTTCATCGAGTCGGCCCTGATCCTGGCCATCGTGGTGCTGGGCGGCATGGGCTCGCAGCTAGGCGTGATCGTCGCCGCCATCATCCTGACCGTGCTGCCCGAGCTGGCGCGCGAATTCTCCGAGTACCGCATGCTGATCTTCGGCCTGGTCATGATTCTGATGATGATCTGGCGCCCCCAGGGCCTGCTGCCCATGAAGCGACATCAGGTGGAGGTGAAGTCATGAAACCACACCTGAACGCTATCATTTCAATAACTACAACCACAGGCAGGGCAAACGCATGAGCGAGTATTTGCTAGAAGTCAAAGACCTGTGCATGCGCTTCGGCGGCCTGCTGGCCGTGGACAACGTGGGCTTTAACGTACGCCCACAGGAAGTGTTTGCCATCATCGGCCCCAACGGCGCGGGCAAGACCACGGTGTTCAATTGCATCAGCGGTTTCTACCAGCCTTCGGGCGGCACCGTGGTGCTGGACGGCCAGAGCATTGCGGGCCAGAGCAGCCATCATGCCGCCAACCACGGCGTGGTGCGCACCTTCCAGAACGTGCGTCTCTTCAAGAGCATGACGGCACTGGAAAACCTGCTCGTCGCCCAGCACCGCCAGTCGCGTGCCAGCTTGCTCGGTGGCCTCTTCAACACCCCCGGCTATCGCCGCGCCGAGCAGGAAAAGATCGACAACGCACTCCAGTGGCTGGACGTGATGGGCCTGCGCCAGTTCGCCAACCGCGAAGCCGGCAATCTGGCCTACGGTCACCAGCGCCGCCTGGAGATCGCGCGCTGCATGATCACCAAGCCCCGCGTGCTGATGCTGGACGAACCCGCTGCCGGCCTCAACCCCCAGGAGAAGAAAGACCTGCAGCATCTGATAGACCAGCTGCGCAAACAGTACGGCGTCGCCGTGCTGCTGATCGAGCACGATATGGGCCTGGTCATGGGCGTGTCCGAGCGCATTCTGGTCATGGAATACGGCAAGCCCATCGCCATGGGCCTGCCCGAGGCGATTCGCAATGATGAACGGGTCATCAAGGCCTATCTGGGAGAGGCCTGATGAGCCAGCATATGTTGCAACTGGAGCAGGTCTCCACCCATTACGGCGCGATCTGCGCGGTCAATCATGCCAGCCTGCATGTCGATCAGGGCGAGATCGTCACCCTGATCGGCAGCAATGGCGCGGGCAAGACATCGCTGCTGATGACGGTGTGCGGCAATCCACGCGCCAGCGGCGGACGCATTCTGTTCGAGGGCGAGGACATCACCCAGATGTCCACCCACCACATCATGCGCCGCGGCATCGCCATCTCGCCCGAAGGCCGTCGCATCTTCAAGGACCTGACGGTGACCGAGAATCTGCAGATGGGCGGATTCTTCCTGAACAAGACCGAGATTGCCGACGGCATCGAGCATGTGTTCAAGCTCTTCCCCCGCCTGAAGGAACGTGCCGCACAGCGCTCAGGCACCATGTCGGGCGGCGAGCAGCAGATGCTGGCCATCGGCCGTGCGCTGATGAGCAAGCCGCGCCTGCTGCTGCTGGACGAGCCCACGCTGGGTCTGGCGCCGCTCATCATCGCGCAGATCTTCGAGATCATCCAGACCATTCGCGCAGCAGGTGTGACGGTGTTCCTGGTCGAGCAGAACGCCAACCGCGCCCTGCAGATTGCCGACCGCGGCTACGTGCTGGAAACCGGCAAGGTGGTGCTGGAGGACAGCGGCGTCAACCTGCTGAGCAATGACGAGGTGCGCAAGGCCTACCTGGGTCATTGATCGCCCGTTAACCCTGCAGCAGGCCCCGCCGGACGCCAGTCCTGCGGGGCTTGTTCTTTTCGGCCTTGAATCGACCGTAAGATGCCCGGCATGACCAAGCATTTAACGATTCTGACAGGCGGCTCCCGTGGCATGGGCCTGTCCATGGGACAGCGGCTGCTGCAACAAGGCCATCAGTTGCTGAGCATTGCCCGCAAGAGCAGCACCACCCTCGCTTCCAGCGCCAGCAAGCCCGAACTGCTATTGCAATGGGAGCAGGATCTGGCCCAAAGCGCCGCGGCCGCGCAACGCCTCACGACCTGGCTGGAAACGCAGGACCACAGCGCATGGGCCAGCATCACCCTGATCAACAACGCCGGTGTCATTCCGCAGATTGCACCGCTGTCTCAAGTGCCTGCGGCCGATATGATCCATGCGCTGCGCGTGGGTCTTGAAGCACCCATGGCCCTGACCGGAGCCTTTCTCGGCGCGACCGAGAGCTGGGCAATTCCCCGCAAGGTGCTCAATATTTCCTCGGGTCTGGGCCGCCGCGCCATGGCTTCGCAAGCCAGTTACTGCACGGCCAAGGCAGGCATGGACCAATTCAGCAGCTGCGTGGCGCTGGAAGAAGCGGCCAAACCCAACGGCGCGCGCATTGTGTCCCTGGCCCCCGGCGTCATCGACACCGATATGCAGGTGCAGCTGCGCAGCGCGGCCTCGGCCGATTTTCCGGATGTGGCCCGTTTTGCCAGTCTGCACAGCAACGGCCAGCTGACCTCGGCCGACGATGCCGCAGACCGCGTGCTGGCCTGGCTGGCGCGGCCCGATTTCGGCGACCAGGTGATTGCCGACGTACGTCAGGCCTGAGCCTTCATTCGCAGCCGTCGGCATCCAAAGCTTGGCTGCACTGCCGAATCCCCGCAAAGCCGGGGTACAGGCCCGGCCTATTCACGAACCAAGCCTTCGTACCTCGGCCATGCGTGGCAAAATGTTTCGACTGCTCTGCAACCGCCTCAACGCCGTACGCAGAGCCGCAATCCGCGCCCGTGGGCCACATCGGCAGCGACACCTGATCGGTACGCTGCCTCCGTGCTAGCAACTGCAGCAACCCTGCGGTGCAGCGCGTGCGGATGGCGATCATGTCCGTACAGCATGGCTCGCGCTCCCCGGTAAAGACAAATACCCATTGATGGCGGAACCACCCTCCCCGATCATCGAAAAGCCCACCTTCCGTGACTCTGGCTTCTGAGTTCAAGACTCAGACACCAGCCGCGACTGCGCCGCCCTTTTCTGCGGGCCAGCGCTCCCCCGTTCGTCTCTGGAGTTTCTTTTTCATGTTTCGCCAAATCCTCATCAGCACAGCCGTGATCGCAAGCGCGGGCCTGAGCTTTTCCGCCGCTGCACAAGACCCCGCAGCCGAATACCCCAACAAGCCCGTGCGCATGATCGTGCCCTTCCCGCCCGGCGGCGGCACCGACATCCTCTCGCGCGTGATTGCCAACAAGCTCACCGAAGTCAGCAAGTGGACCGTGGTGCCCGACAACCGTGCGGGTGCAGGCGGCACCATCGGCATCACCGAAGCGGTGAAAGCGGCCCCTACGGGCTATGACATGGTGATGGGCCAGAAGGACAACGTGGTCCTCGGCCCCTATCTCTACAAGAACCTGCCCTGGAACCCCACCAGGGACCTGATCCCCGTGGCCCATGTGGCCTACACCCCCATCGTGATCGCCACGGCCGCCAACTCGCCCTACAAGACGCTGGCCGACGTGGTGGCTGCAGCCAAGAAGAATCCGTCCAAGATCACCTATGGCTCGCCCGGCAACGGCACCAGCATCCACCTCGCGGGCGTGATGCTGGAAAAGGCCTCGGGCATTCACCTGACCCACGTGCCCTACAAGGGCTCCAACCCAGCGATGATGGATGCGCTGGCCGGCAACGTGGACCTGCTGGTCTCGTCCGTGCCATCGGCCATCGGCCAGATCAAGTCCGGCAAGCTGCGCGCGATTGCCGTCACCTCGGCCAGCCGCTCCAGCTCGCTGCCGGACACACCTACGCTGGCCGAATCGGGCCTCAAGGGCTTTGACGTGAGCACCTGGTACGGCCTGTTCATGCCCAAAGGCACGCCCTCGTCCATCGTGACCAAGGTCAATCTCGAAGTGAACAAGCTGCTGGCCATGCCCGAAGTGCGCGAAGCCATTCTGACCCAGGGCGCCGAGCCCCAGTCCATGACTGTCGCCAACTTCGACAAGATGTTCCAGGCCGACTTCAAGCAGTCCAAGCAGATCGTGGAGTCCTCGGGCGCCAAGATCGAGTGACGCCGCAATGCGCGGAGGATCGGCATCCTCCGCGCTACCGCAGCGGATCGACCTGATCTGCATCAATGCGGCATATGACAAGCTCATGAATACTTCTGCGGAAATCCTTGAATTTCTGGAGAACATCATGGCATTGCTGGTCTGGGTCCCCGAGCTGGACACCGGGATTGCAGAGATCGACCGGCAGCACCGCCGCATCGTCGACTACATCAACCGGCTTTACGAACTGCGCAGCTCTCCCGACCGCGAAGGTCTGGGCGATGTCATCGGCGAGATGATCGACTACACCGTCTCGCATTTCGTCTTCGAGGAAAGCCTGATCGAGAGCGCCGGCTATATGTTCGCCGGGCCCCACAAAAAGGTGCACGAGCTGTTCACACGCCGTGTGATCGAGATGCAGACCCGCTTCGATGCGGGCGAGGATGTCGCAGCAGAACTGCACGGCATGCTCTCGCGCTGGCTGTTCAACCACATCCGCAACGAAGACCATGGCTATGTGGACTCGGCCAAGGTCTATCTGCGCATGATGTCCAAGGAAAGCGGACACTCCGCACAGAAGGAGCAGCTCAAGGCCGAAGTGCTGCAGGAGCTGGAATTGCAGCGCAGAAAGAAAGGCTGGCTGGCACGGCTGCTCAATCGCTGAGCACGACGCTTACCCACAAGAAAAACGGCTCCCTGGGGAGCCGTTGCTACGTGGACAGCCGCCTGCGCTCACTCGCGCACGACCAGCACCGGCACACGCACGGCACCCAGCACGCGCTGGGTGACGCTGCCCAGCATCAGTTTCTCAAGGCCGCGCCGTCCCTGGGAGCCCATGACGACCAAGTCGGCGCCCACGCTTTCCATGGTGCGCACAATGCCTTCATGCACGGCATGGCCCTCGCCCACCAGGGTCTTCACCGGCACACCTGCCTCGTCCATGATGGCCTTGACCGCATCCAGTGCAGTGTTGGCCTCGGCCGTTGCAGCACTCAGATACTGCGACTGCCCATAGGCAAAGTCGGCACCGACGCCGGTGAAAGGATAGGGATCGACCACATACACTGCCGTCACGGCGCTGCCAAAGACCTTGGAGAGCTCGGCGGCCTTGCGTGCCGCCAGCATGGAAGGCTTGGAGCCGTCGACCGGAACCAGAATGTGATTGAACATGGACATATGTTTCTCCTTTCGAGTTGCAGGCGACATGAACCTCAGGCCAGAGACCCGGGGCAGATGCCGCTCTTGGAATAGCATGCAGTCTGCCTTCATCATGCCTCAGCGTGTTGACATGAATCAACCCCAAAGTTCAACGCATCTCAGATGCAGACATGCGCCGCCTCGTATTCGTAGCACTTGTCCAGCAGCCTGTCGGACTTGTCGGTGATCGTGATGCGCGTGCCGTCGGGGCGCAGCAGGGAGACGTTCTTGAAGGCCGGCTCATGCGGCTTGCTGGGCGCATCGCGGCGCACGGTCCAAGCCTCCTGGACGATGCCGCCCGGCATGTCCAGCATCACGACGATCTGCTCGGTGTCGTCGGAAAGGCGAATGCACTTGGCATCATTCATCTCTACGACGGCTCCGGCGGGCGCCGCCAGGCCATAGGGACATTCCTGAACACCGTGAATCGGCACCGAGATATCGCCAAGGGAGATTTCCAGCCCGTTGCGAAAATAGATCGTGGGTTCCTTGATCTGGGCCGCCTGCGCAGGGCGATCCTCGAAGGGCTGGCAGGCCGCTATCGTGGCAAGAGCGGTCAGCACGGAAATGCTAAGGGCGTAGAAGCGATTCATATAAAAAAACCACGCCTTGCAGGGCGTGGTGTGGGGCAGTGGACCTGGCTGCCTGGAGGAGAGCTTACGCGGCGATGTGAGAACTTCGTCGCGACGAGCCCGCATCATGCAGTGTCCAGGGCGTCACTTTGATGCATTGAGAACGTTACAGTTTTGCCCAAATTTTCCGAAGCGACGCTCGCCCGAGTCCGTCAGGAAGCCTGAGCCGGCTGCTCCTGAAGCTCGGCGCCCTGGAAGTTGCCACGGCGATAGGTCAGCACCAGCGTGTCGCGCACACCGCCGGGCTCGGCAGGTTGAATCGGCGTGGTCTCATGAATCATGCGTGCGTCGTCGAGCAGCATCACGGACCAGGGCTCGGTCAAGGTAAAGCGCTGGCCATTGGGGCCGGTCGCTTCGAACACGCGGGTCTCGCCCCCTTTGACGCCCTTGCGCCCCACCAGCAACACGGCGACCAGATCGACGCCGTCGCGGTGCGCGCCTTCGGGCGTGGGACGTCCGATGCCGTCCGTGGTGTCGATGCGGAACTGGTGCGCCTCGACAAACCAGCGCTCATGCCGCTCGTCGGTGCAGAACACCTGATCGGCCAGTTGCCCCAGAGCATTGATCATCTCCAGCCATGCCGCGCTCGTCGTCGTGCTGTCCAGCATGGGCTCGAACATGCGCTGCATGCCGCCATGCAGCGCGTTGTATTCCACGGGCTGCCAGTGGGCGCGGTGAGGCACCTGCTGCACCTGATCGCCTTCGCTGACAAAGCAGGAATGGCGGCGGCGGCGATAACGGCCGCCGTCCTTGAGGAAGGCGTCGGGCGGCAGGCCCTGCCAGTCCGCATCCATGGCATGCAGATCGCTCACACTCAGGCCCATCCACTGGGCGAAGTCCTCAGGCTGCAGCACGGCATAGCCGCGCGTGCGCAAGGACAGGGCTGCCTCGGCAGCGGCAATATAGGGAGGGGAAAACATGATGTGCGCCATAAGGTCGGCAAGCTTACTCCTCACAGGCCCTTGCGGCTTGCGCCCCGGCATCAAAATTTACGCAAGGCAGCATCAACCAAATTGCATGGATGAAAAAATGCCTGCATCGCGCACAACAAGGCAGGCAGAGCGCAAGGCGCTGGGATCGAACACCTGGCCTTCATCACCACAGTGACGAAGGCCAGGCGGTCTGGGGCTTAAACCAGAGGCAGACCCACATAGTTCTCGGCCAGCGAGGTCGAGCCGGCCTCGGAGTGGACGATGTAGTCCAGCTCGGCTTCCTGCACCTTGGTGTTGAATTCACCAGCCTCGGGGAAGTTGTGCAGCATGGAGGTCATCCACCAGGAGAAGCGCTCGGCCTTCCAGACCCGACGCAGGCACTGCTCGGAGTAACGATCAATACCGGCTTCGGACTGCTGCTGGTAGTACTCGACAAAGGCTTGCGACAGATAGCCCACGTCAGAAGCCGCCAGGTTCAGGCCCTTGGCACCGGTGGGAGGCACGATGTGGGCGGCGTCGCCGGCCAGGAACATGCGGCCGAAGCGCATGGGCTCGGTCACGAAGCTGCGCAGCGGCGCAATGCTTTTCTCCAGCGAGGGGCCGGTCACCAGATTGGCGCGCGCTTCGGGGTCCAGGCGCTTCTTGAGCTCTTCCCAGAACGCTTCGTCGCTCCAGTCCTCGACCTTGTCGGTCAGCGGTACCTGCAGATAGTAGCGGCTGCGCGTGGCGCTGCGCTGGCTGCACAGGGCAAAGCCGCGTTCGGTGTTGGCATAGATCAGCTCGTGCGACACGGGCGGCGTATCGGAGAGCAGGCCCAGCCAGCCGAAGGGATAGACCTTCTCGAAGGTCTTGATCTTGTCCTGAGGCGCGCTGGCGCGGCAGATGCCGTGAAAGCCGTCGCAACCGGCGATGAAGTCGCATTCGATCTCGTGCACCTGGCCGTCTTTTTCGTAACGCACCTTGGGCTTGTCGCTCTCGAAGTCCACGGGCTGCACGTGGCTGGCCTCGTACACCGTGGTCAGGCCCTCCTGGGCACGCACTTCCATCAGGTCACGGGTGACTTCGGTCTGGCCGTAGACCATCACGCGCTTGCCGCCGGTCAGGCCGTTGAGGTCGATGCGGTGACGCTTGCCCTTGAACAGCAGCTCGATGCCGTCGTGAGGCAGACCTTCCTCATTCATGCGCTTGTCGGCGCCCGCCTGCTTGAGCAGATCCACCGTCACCTGCTCCAGCACGCCGGCGCGGATGCGGCCCAGCACATAGTCGGCGCTGCGCTGCTCGATGATGATGTTGTCGATGCCCGCCTTGTAGAGCAGCTGCCCCAGCAGCAGACCCGAGGGACCGGCACCGATGATGGCGACTTGTGTACGCATGAATATGACTCCTTGTTATGGCTCAAAAACCTGTCGATCGGCGCGCGTGACGACGCCGATTGCGCTGTGCAGCAAGACTAAGTTTTGTGCTGCATCAAGACAAAGGAGAGAATCGATGTTTGCGCGATAATCGCACAATGAGAACGATGATCGCGCAAAACAAGAACGACGGAACCGAGCATGAGTGAACCCGGCACCCCTACCATCGCTGCGGCGGACTTCATTGCCGGCCTGGCCAAGGGCCTGGCCGTGCTCGAGAGCTTCGACACCGAGCGCCAGCGCCTGAACGCCACCATGGCGGCCGAGCGCGCGGGCATCACGCGCGCTGCCGCCAGGCGCCATCTACTCACTCTGGCCTATCTCGGCTATCTGGAGTCCGATGGCAGCTATTTCTGGCTGGCGCCCAAGGTGCTGCGCCTGTCAGGCAGCTATCTGGCCTCGGCCCGGCTGCCGCGCATCGTGCAGCCCGTGCTGCATAGGCTGGCCGCGCAGACCGGGCTGTCCTACTCCTGCGTGGTGCGCGAGGGGCGCGAAGTCGTCATCGTCGCGCGCAGCGCCGTGCATGAAAAGGGCGAGCGGCTGATGGCCCACGGACTGCATCTGGGCACGCGCCTGCCGGCGCATGCCACGTCCACGGGCCGGGTGCTGCTGGCCTCGCTCTCGGGCCCGGAGCTCGACGACTGGCTGGCCACCTATGACCTGCCCAAGCTGACGGCGCACACGGTCTCCGACGGTGCGGCGCTGAAGACCTTGCTCGACGAGGTGCGCCGCCTCGACTACTGCATGGCACTCGAAGAGCATGAACTGGCGATTCAGGCCGTGGCCGTGCCCTTGCGCAATATGCGCGGGCGCACCGTGGCAGCGCTGAATGTGGTGACATCGGCCAAGCGCATGAGCCCGCAAACCATGCAGCAGGAAATACTGCCGCTGCTGCAGGAAGCCGCGAGAACCTTGCGCCCCCAGCTTTGACGCTATTAATATCAAAGCTTATTGCGCTTGCCCTTCATTGATTTCAGGTACAAATAACTTTGAAATCCTTATTAAACAAGCGCAACCAGCTACCCCAACAGGAGCATGAACCAGCAGCGGCCATGCCCCGGAACAGGCCAGTCGTTCAGATATGGCCGCTTTCCACCGAGCAGACCTGCATGCTGAGACGGCGCAGCAACTCGGCCGTGCGGCGCATCAGGGGCGTGGACTTCTTCTTGGCGGGCTGCACCAGGCACAAGGTGCTGACGATATGCGGCGACTTGATGGGCACCTCCACCAGCGATGCATCTGTGGCATGACTGTGCATGGCGCTGTCGGTCAACGCCGCATAGCCATAGCCGCCGCGCACCAGATCCAGAATGGCGGGCACGCTGGAAACCTCCCAGACCACATTGAGCTTGACCTGCGACAGCGTGGCCTGGGCCTCCATCAGCTTGCGGAAAATCTGCCCGTGCTGGGGCATGATCAGCGGGAATTCGGCCAGATGCTCGAACGGAATGCTGGTGCGCCCTGCCAGCGTGCTGGCCGGGCCGATCAGGCACAGACGCTCTTCAAGCACGGGCGAGACCTCGATCTGCGGATGCGGCTCCGGCGTGTAGACCAGACCCAGATCCATGCGCCCCGAGGTCAGCCACTCCGAGATATTCATGGAAAAACCCTCGACCACCGCCAGCCTGGCCTTGGGCATCTCCCGGCTGAAGCCGTCGATCAGGGGCAGGGTCAGGCGCCGCGCCAGACTCGGCGGCAGGCCCACGGTGATGCGCCCGACGGGCTCGTCGCGCTGACTGCCCAGATCCTCCTTGGCCATGGCCACGCGCTGCATGATGGCGTGCCCATGCTCGAGCAGGCGGCGCCCCGCATCGGT
The DNA here is from genome assembly GCF_053345995.1 of Comamonas sp. C24C. Classification (NCBI taxonomy): domain Bacteria; kingdom Pseudomonadati; phylum Pseudomonadota; class Betaproteobacteria; order Burkholderiales; family Comamonadaceae; genus Comamonas; species Comamonas sp. C24C. The sequence continues at coordinate 222,925 of NZ_JBKFBC010000004.1, forward strand.
CAGCGTCACACCGCGCCCGGTGCGTATCAGCAAGGTCTCGCGCAACTCGGTTTCCAGGGCCCGTACCTGACGGCTGAGCGCCGGCTGGGCGGTGTCCAGCAGTACCGCAGCCTTGCTGAAGCTCCCCACTTCGGCCACCCGAACAAAGGTCTCTATCTGCTGCAGATTCATGCTCACACCTTTCAAAACAAGCTATGCTATTTTGCTATAGCTGCTAGCCTCAGCTAGACCTAGGTGTTTATGCCCCAAGTGACACAATGTAATTAACTGGGCCTGAATATCTAAAAATAACAGCCGACGATATCAACAATGCGTGGTCCACACGCAATTCATCATCGACATCCTTCCAGGGAGACAAAATGACCCATAAGCTCAACATGAGCCGTCGCCAAGCTGCATTCGCACTCGGCGCCATTGCCGCAGCCGTGGCAGCCCCCTCGTTCGCCCAGAGCGACAAGTGGCCCACCAAGTCCTCGCGCATCATCAACCCCTTCCCCGTAGGCGGCGGTCCCGATGGCATCTCGCGCCTGGTGGCCGACAAGCTGGGCCGTGCCTGGGGCCAGCCCGTGGTGGTGGAAAACCGTCCCGGCGGCAACGGCTTCATCGCCATCAACGAATTCAAGCGTGGCGCGACCGACGGCACGGACATGATCCAGCTGGACAATGTCCATATCGCGGCCTACCCCCACCTGTTCAAGAAGCTGCCCTACGACCTGAACAAGGACTTCGACATCCTGATGCCCTTGTTCCGCAACTATTTCTTTGTCTGCGTGCCCGTCAACAGCCCCTACAAGACCATCGGTGACCTGATCGCCGATGCCAAGGCGCATCCCGGCAAGCTGAACTACGGCTCCTGGTCCGTGGGCAACCCCGTGCACCTGGGCTCGGCGCTGCTGGAAAACCAGACCGGCACCAAGATGGAGCACGTGATCTACAAGGAAACCAGCCAGCTGTACCAGGGCGTTGCCAATGGCGAGCTGACCTTTGCCCTGGGCTCTCTGGGCACTGCAGGTCCTCTGGTACGTGGCGGCAAGCTGCGCTTCCTGGCGGTGGCTGCTCCCAGCCGCATTGCCGGCTTCGAGAACGTGCCCACGGTGTCCGAATCGGGTGGCCCCAAGGATTTCGCGGCCATCGGCTGGAACGCCCTGGCCGTGCGCCCCGGCACCCCTGCGGCCGTGGTCGAGAAGATCCGCACCGATGTCCGCCAGGCGCTGACCGGCCAGGACGTGAAGGAAAAGTTCGCTGCCTTCGGCTACGAGTCCTTCAACCCCACGCCTGCCGAATTCAAGGCCTTCATGGCCTCCGAAAGCAAGCGCTTTGGCGAGGTGATCAAGAAGGCCGGTCTGGCTCTGGACTGATCCAGCCCGCCTACCAATGAAAAAGCCGCCTCTTGAAGGCGGCTTTTTCATGCGCTGCAGCATCAGAAAAAACGCCCGATGCGCAGCACCGGGCGTTTTGCAGAGAAGCGAGCAACCTTCTTATTGATCGCGGGCCTCGATGGCACGGTTGATGCCCAGGGCAGCCAGCGTGCACAAGGCGCCAGACAGCAGATAGATACCCAGAGCCACCAGACCGAACTTGGCCGAGACGCCCAGGGCGACCAGTGGAGCGAACGCCGCACCGATGAGCCAGGCCATGTCCGTGGACAGGGCCGCGCCGGTGTAACGATAGCGCGACGAGAAGTTGGAGGTCACCGTGCCCGATGCCTGACCGTAGGAGAGGCCCAGCAGCACAAAGCCCACCAGGATGAACACATTGTTGCCGGTGCTGCCGCTGCCCAGCAGCCAGGGCGCCAGGAAGCTGAAGATACCGATCAGGCAGGCCATAGTGCCCAGGGTGTTGCGGCGACCCACCCGGTCCGCCAGCCAGCCCGACAGCATGATGGCCCCGCCAGCCAGCAGCGCGCCGATGATCTGCACCACCAGCACTTCAGTCATGGACTGATCGGAGTACATGGAGATCCAGGACAGCGGGAACACGGTCACCAAGTGGAACAGCGCAAAGCTGGCCAGTGCGGCGAAAGCACCGATCATCACATTGCGGCCTTCGTTGGCCATGAGACTGGTCACGCTGATGGGCTCCAGCTCACGCTCCTGTAGAAGCTGGGTATAGGACTGCCCCACGACCAGACGCAGGCGGGCAAACAGCGCCACCACGTTGATGGCAAAAGCCACGCAGAAGGGATAGCGCCAGCCATAGCTCATGAACTCGTCCGCCGACAGGCTGGAGTACAGATAGGCAAACAGCGCTGCCGCAATGATGAAGCCCAGCGGCGCCCCGAGCTGGCCGATCATCGAGTACCAGCCGCGCTTGTTCGGCGGTGCGGACATGGCCAGCAGCGAGGGCAAGCCGTCCCAGGAGCCGCCCAGCGCCAGGCCCTGGCCGATGCGCAGGACCACCAGCGCCCAGACGGCCTTCATGCCGGCGACCTCATAGCTGGGCAAAAAGGTCATGCCCACCGTGCAGACGCCCAGCAGGAGCAGCGCCAATGTCAGTTTGGTGGCACGCCCCCAGACCCGCTGCACGGCCATCGACAGCGCCGTGCCTACAGGGCGGGCCACGAAGGCCAGCGAGAAGATGGCAAACGCGGCCAGCGTGCCGTCGAGCTTGGACAGATAGGGAAACAGCAGCGAGGGAAACACCAGCACGCAGGCGATGCCGAACACGAAGAAGTCAAAGTACTCGGAAGAGCGCCCTATGATCACGCCCACCGCGATCTCGCCAGGGGTCACATCCTCATCGGTTTCCGCATAGGCCAGGGTTTCCGAGTTCTCATAGTCTTGCTGAGTAAGACCAACGGACGGGTTCATGCTTGTCATAAAGGTACAACTCCTTGTCTTACTTTTCAGTCCCGGGGACGCTTTCCGTTCTACGCCCAAGCATGTGCAGCTGCAATAGAGTTTTTGCCCTGAACCCTGTCAGCCCAGCCCTCGGCAGAGGGGGCCTGATGGGGCAAATTTGACAATTTCAAGCCCTGTCAGCGCAAAGTTTGCGCGCCTTTAAAAGGCGCTAAACCCTTGTCGCATAGCGTATTTTCAAGACCAGGCCCTTGACCTTGGACAAAATGTCCAATGGACAACCCCCGGTTTGGTATTACATTTGCCGAGATCCAGTAATCCGCGTTTACACCTAAGCGCGACTTTGTCACGCCTAAAGCATGTTAAAAATCAAGGAAATCCGTGGGCCCGCGTGGCTCTCAGCGGCCGCTTTGACCGCAACCCTCGCCGGTTGCAGCAAGGCCGTCGTCCTCAACCCAGCTGGCGATGTCGCCAAGCAGCAAGGCGATCTGGTCATTACGGCCACTTTGCTGATGTTGCTCATCATCGTCCCCGTCATCTTTTTGACGCTGCTGTTTGCCTGGAAATACCGCCAGTCCAACACCGAAGCCAAGTACGACCCCGAATGGCACCACTCCACTGCGCTGGAGCTGGTGATCTGGACGGTTCCCCTGCTCATCATCATCGCTTTGGGCGCCATTACCTGGATCAGCACCCACAAGCTCGACCCCTATCGTCCTCTGGACCGCATCTCCTCCACCAAGGCGCTGGACCCCAACGTCAAGCCCCTGGAGATTCAGGTCGTGTCCCTGGACTGGAAGTGGCTGTTCTTCTACCCCGAGCAAGGCATCGCCACCGTCAACGAAGTGGCTGCCCCGGTGGACCGCCCCATCCGCTTCAAGCTGACCTCCACCAACACCATGAACGCGTTCTACGTTCCTGATCTGGCCGGCATGATCTACACCATGCCCGGCATGCAGACCGAACTGAATGCCGTGATCAACAAGCCCGGTGTCTATGGCGGCAAGTCCTCCCATTACAGCGGCGCTGGCTTTGCCGGCATGACCTTCAAGTTCCACGGTCTGGAAAACCAGCAGTTCGACCAGTGGGTGGCCCAGGCCAAGAGCGAAGGCAAGACCCTGACGCGCGACGCCTACCTCGACCTGGCCAAGCCCAGCGAGCGCAACCCCGTTGAACGCTTCGCCAGCGTGGACGAAGGCCTGTACAACAAGGTCCTCAACCGCTGCGTGGAAGACGGCAAGATGTGCATGAACGAAATGATGGCCATCGACGCTGCCGGCGGCAAGCCACCTGCACACCACGGCAAGACCTCCAGCGTGACCCTGCCCCTGGATGTCTGCACTTCCAAAGACGCTGACCGCGTTGTCGCCCTGCTCGACGAAGTCGCCGCCTCCGGAGCTGTCGCACAGCAATAAGTAGTTCACGGTGCGGATGCGCTCACCGCTCAGCCGCTCCAATACGACAAAAGAGACTCAACATGTCTGAAACAACAACCCCGGCCTCCCACTGGCTGTTGGGCCGTATCACATGGGACCAGATTCCCATGACGCATGAGCCCATCGTGCTCTTGACCTTTATTGCCGTGGTGCTTGGTGGCCTCGTCGTGGTCGGCGGCATCACCAAGTTCCGCCTCTGGGCTCCGCTGTGGAACGACTGGATCACCTCCATCGACCACAAGAAGATCGGCATCATGTACATGATCCTCGGTCTGGTCATGTTCCTGCGCGGCTTTGCCGATGCCGTGATGATGCGTCTGCAGCAGTCCATGGCCTTCGGCGACAACATGGGCTACCTGCCTCCTCACCACTACGACCAGATCTTCACGGCCCACGGCGTGATCATGATCTTCTTCGTGGCGATGCCCTTCGTGACCGGCCTGATGAACTACCTGGTTCCTCTGCAGATCGGCGCACGTGACGTGTCCTTCCCGTTCCTGAACAACTTCAGCTTCTGGATGACCACTGGCGGCGCCGTGCTGGTGATGATCTCCCTGTTCCTGGGCGAGTTCTCCACCTCCGGCTGGCTGGCACTGTCCAATCTGGGGCACCAGAGCGGCAGCACGGGTCTTGATTACTACATCTGGGGCCTGCAGGTCGCCGGTGTGGGCACGACCTTGTCAGGTATCAACCTGATCGTGACCATCATCAAGATGCGCGCTCCCGGCATGAACCTGATGAAGATGCCCGTCTTCACCTGGACTGCCCTGTGCACCAACGCCCTGATCGTGGCCTCCTTCCCCGTGCTGACCGCAGCCCTGGTGCTGATGTCGCTGGACCGCTACGTCGGCACCAACTTCTTCACGAACGAGCTGGGCGGCAACCCCATGCTGTACGTGAACCTGATCTGGATCTGGGGCCACCCCGAGGTCTACATCCTGATCCTGCCCTGCTTCGGCGTGTTCTCCGAAATCGTGGCAACGTTCAGCCGCAAGCGTCTGTTCGGCTACACCTCGATGGTTTACGCCACCGTGTGTATCACCATCTTGTCCTACCTGGTGTGGCTGCACCACTTCTTCACCATGGGCTCGGGTGCCAGCGTGAATACCTTCTTCGGTATCACCACGATGATCATCTCCATCCCCACGGGCGCGAAGATCTTCAACTGGCTGTTCACCATGTACCGCGGCCGCATCCGCTTCTCGGTGCCCATGCTGTGGACGGTGGGCTTCATGGTCACCTTCGCCATCGGCGGCATGACCGGCGTGCTGCTGGCCGTGCCTCCCGCAGACTTCGTGCTGCACAACTCGCTGTTCCTGATCGCCCACTTTCACAACGTGATCATCGGCGGCGTGGTGTTTGCCGTGTTTGCCGGTATCAACTACTGGTTCCCCAAGGCTTTCGGCTTCCGACTCAACGAGTTCTGGGGCAAGGCTTCGTTCTGGTTCTGGCTGGTCGGCTTCTGGGTTGCCTTCACTCCCCTGTACATCCTGGGTCTGATGGGCGTGACTCGCCGTGCCAACCACTTTGACGATCCCTCTCTGCAGATCTGGTTCATCATCGCTGCCTGCGGTGCAGCCCTGATCGCTGCCGGTATCGGCTGCTTCTTCATCCAGCTGGCCGTGTCCATCTGGAAGCGCGACGAGCTGCGTGACGTGACCGGCGACCCATGGGAAGGCCGTACTCTGGAATGGGCCACTTCCTCGCCCCCTCCCCAGTACAACTTCGCCTTCACCCCCGTGGTGCACGACATCGACGCCTGGACCGACATGAAGAAGCATGGCTATCAGCGTCCGCTGAGCGGCTTCGAGCCCATCCACATGCCCGCCAATACCGGCGCTGGCGTGGTGATTGCCGGCCTGTCCACCGTTCTGGGCTTTGCTCTGATCTGGCATATGTGGCCTCTGACGATCGCTTCGTTCGTCGCGACCATCCTGGCTTCGATCATTCATACCTTCAACTACAAGCGTGACTACTACATCCCTGCGGCCGAAGTGGCCACAACGGAAGAAGCACGTACCAAGCAGCTTGCAGCAGCCCATGTCTAATACACATATCAACGCTGGCGGCGCAGCCGCCCTGGCTACTCGCGAGTACCACCTCGCGCACGAGCCCCATCCGGAAAACGGCACCTCGCTGGGCTTCTGGCTCTACCTGATGAGCGACTGCCTGATCTTTGCCGCACTGTTCGCCACCTATGGCGTGCTGGGCCGCAGCTATGCAGGTGGCCCCTCGGGCAAGGATCTGTTCGATCTGTCGCTGGTGGCCGTCAACACGGCTTTCCTGCTGATGTCGTCCATCACCTTCGGCTTTGCCATGCTGCAAAAGCAGAAGAAGAACGTGAACGGCACTCTGCTGTGGCTGGCCGTCACCGGTCTGCTGGGCGCGGCCTTCCTGGCCGTGGAACTCTATGAGTTCCACCACCTGATCCATCAGGGTGCGACGCCTCAGAGCAGCGCCTTCCTGTCGTCCTTCTTCACGCTGGTGGGTACCCACGGTATCCACGTGACCTTCGGTCTGGTCTGGCTGATCACCCTGATGATCCAGATCAAGAAGCACGGCCTGATCAACGAGAACGTGCGCCGTATCAACTGCCTGTCCATGTTCTGGCACTTCTTGGACGTGGTCTGGATCGGTGTGTTCACCTTTGTGTATCTGATGGGGGTGCTGTAAATGAGCGCACACGATATCCACGCCGGTCATGACGATCACCACGATCACGACGACCTGCACGTCACCATGGGCGACTATGTGAAGGGCTTCATCCTGGCCGTCATCCTGACAGCCATCCCCTTCTACCTGGTCATGAACAACGTCATCACCGACCGCACCACGGCCGTGGCCGTGCTGGGCCTGTTCGCGGTGGTCCAGGTGCTCGTGCACATGGTGTACTTCCTGCACATGAACGGCAAGATCCAGGGCGGCTGGACCATGCTGTCCACCATCTTCACGGTGATCTTCCTGGCGATTGCGATCTCCGGCACGCTTTGGGTCATGTTCCACATGAACACCAACATGATGCCCGGTCATGAAATGCACCAGGCCGCAGGCCATGCAGATCACTCAGGTCACACGGCTCCCGCAGCTGTCACACCTTGACTGACCTCATGAAGAACCAGAGCGCTGCGCGGCAGCGCTCTCCCTTCGCCAAGGCGATGCTCGCGTTTGTGGGCATCGCCTTGTTTTTAGGGTTCATGGCTCTGGGCACCTGGCAGGTGCAGCGCCGCGCCTGGAAGCTTGACCTCATCGAGCGCGTGGAGCAGCGCGTGCACAGCGCCCCCGTAGCGGTTCCCGAGCCCGGCCAGTGGCCGCAGATCAATGCGGCCAGCCACGAATACCTGCCCGTCAAGGCGCAGGGCCAATGGCTGGACAAGCAAAGCGTGCTGGCCAAGGCCTTGACCGAGGCCGGCGCGGGCTTCTGGCTCATGACGCCGCTACAGCTGGCCGATGGCACACAGATTCTGGTCAACCGCGGCTTCACGCCCGAGAAGCTGCGCAGCCAATGGCTCAAGCAGATTGCCGAAGCCGGCCCGTCTACCGAGACCGTCACCGTCATCGGCCTGATGCGCATGAGCGAGCCCGGCGGCGGCTTTCTGCGCAAGAACGATCCCGCCAACGACCAGTGGTACTCGCGCGATGTCGCCGCCATCGCCCAGGCCCAGGGCCTGAGTAGGCCCGCCCCCTACTTCATAGACCAGGGCGTGCCCGCCAGCAACCCGGCCTATGCCAAGGCAGAGGCCGGCACCGAAGTCCTGCGCCCCGGCATGACGGTCATCCGCTTTCCGAACAGCCACCTGGTCTATGCCCTGACCTGGTATGGGCTGGCCATCATGGTGATCGGAGCTGCCTGGCTGGTACGCCGGCATGACAAGGCAGTTGCCAAAAGCTGATGCCTCCCTGAAAAGCGCTCCCCGGAGCGCTTTTTTTCGGCCCGCTCAAACTGTTCCTACATCAGCAACGCATAGCCCCAGAGGCGTCCGTGGCAGCCGCGCTCGGTGACAATTGCGCGGTGAGCCAAATTTCCGATTCCCTGTTTCGCGTACAGCGCCTGACCGAGCGGCAGAACATGCAGCTGCTGATTCAGCTGCGCTGGATTGCCGTGGTCGGCCAGGTCGTCACCATCTCGCTGGTGCACTACGGCTTTCAGATTGCCCTGCCCCTGCTGCCCATGGCGCTGGTGCTCGTGGCCCTGGTGGCCACCAACCTGGCCTATATCTACTGGAGCCAGGGCCTGCACCGGCCCGTGACCTCGCGCAGCGTCTTCTATGCGCTGCTGGCCGATGTGCTGGCCCTGACCATTCAGCTGTACCTGAGCGGCGGCGCCAGCAATCCCTTTATCTATCTGTATCTGCTGCAGGGCATTCTGAGTGCCGTGCTGCTGCCCGCCCACTACACCTGGTGCGTGGTCGCAGCCTCCTTTGTCGGCGTCATGGGCCTGACCCTGTTTCACCAGCCCCTGCATGTGCAGTTCGTGAGCCAGGAAGGCTTGCCCAGCCTCTACGTGGTGGGTGTGCTCATCAGCTTTGCACTGACCAGCATCCTGACCATCGTCTTTCTGACCCGCATCGTCGAGAACACGCGCCGCCGCGACAAACGCATCTCCAATATGCGCCAGCGCGCCAGCGAGGAAGAGCACATCGTGCGCCTGGGCCTGCTGGCCACCGGCGCGGCCCACGAGCTGGGCACGCCCATGGCCACCATGTCCGTGATCCTGGGCGACTGGCAGCATATGCCGGCACTCATGCGGGACGAGGATCTGCGCGAGGACCTGCAGGAAATGCAGCGCCAGCTGCTGCGCTGCAAGTCCATCGTCTCGGGCGTGCTGCTGTCGGCCGGCGAGACCCGGGCCGAAGGCACGGAAAGCACCACCTTTGCCAGCTTTGTGCAGGGCGTGGTCAGCCACTGGCAGGCCCACAACAGCCTGCAGCACTTTGCGCTGCACCAGCAGGGCGTGAAGGACTTCGCCATGCTCTCGGATACTGCATTGCAGCAAATGATTTGCAATTTGCTGGACAATGCCCTCGAAGCCTCGCCCGACTGGGTGGAGCTAACCCTGAGCAGCGATCACGACCAGATACGCATCCAGGTGCGCGACCATGGTCCGGGCTTCGATGCCGCCGTGCTGCAGCAGTTGGGCCAGTGCCATGTCTCCACCAAGCAGGAGCGTCCCGGTCGCGGTCTGGGCCTGTTTCTTGTCACCAACGTGGCCCGCGCCCTGGGCGGCCGCGTTCATGCCGGCAATCTGCCGGCTCAGCAAGGCGGAGGCGCTCTGGTGGAGGTCAGCCTGCCCCAGTCCGCTCTCGCGATTTAAGACATTGTTGTTTGCATGGAAGAAGACCGTTTACTGCTGCTGGTTGAAGATGACGCGGCATTTGCACGCACGCTCAAGCGCTCGTTCGAGCGCCGGGGCTACCGCGTGCTGCATGCCACCAGCGGCGAAGAAGTGCAGCTGCTGCTGACCCAGCACCGGCCGCAATATGCGGTCATGGACCTGAAGCTGGCCGGCAATGCCTCGGGCCTGAACTGCGTGCAGATGCTGCATCTGCACAACCCCGACGCGCTGATCGTCGTGCTCACCGGCTACGCCAGCATTGCCACGGCCGTGGAAGCCGTCAAGCTCGGCGCCTGCCACTACCTGGCCAAACCCTCGAACACCGACGATATCGAAGCTGCCTTCGGCCGCATCGAGGGCCGCACCGATGTGGAAGTCAGCAGCCAGACCACCTCCATCAAGACGCTGGAGTGGGAGCATATTCACGAGACCCTGGCCGAGTCCGGCTTCAATATCTCCGAGGCCGCACGCCGCCTGGGCATGCACCGGCGCACGCTGGCACGCAAGCTGGAAAAGCGCCAGGTCAAGTGACCGGCATCAAGCAAGACAGCAATGTTGATAGCTGCTTGCGCTCTTCAGCATTGCCTTTCAAATACAAAAGTATCTGAAATCGTTATGCAGCAAGCAATAGCAGCTCCTTTTTTCATTGACTTCGCGGCGGAGTCCCCGCGCACCGGCAGGCGTCCATGAAGCAGCAGCAACCCCGACTCATGGGAGCCACCGGCCTCGCTCTGCTGGTTCTGTCCTATGCGATGGCCCTGCCCTGGCTCGTGCGCGGCGAAGCCGTGCATCTGGTGCCCTTTCTCTGCGCCCTGATCTTTGGCTGCTGCCTGATCCGCCCTCTCAGTGTCGCCTTCCAGCGCGCGCCAGTGCCTGCCCGGGCGGCAGCGCTGCTCTTCCTGGCCCTGATCGCAGCAGCCGTCGCCTTCATCGTGGCCGGCGGACATGGCCAGCGCCTGCTTGCGCATATGCGGACCCTGCCACTGTGGCAGGTGAACCACCTCTTCTTTCTGTTTTTTGCCCTGCTGCCGCTGAGCAAGGGCATCATCGTCGCCGCGCTCAATTTCGTCAGCATGGTCGCGCGCGGTACCGCAGGCAAGCCTTAGGCAGGCGCCGGATCCAGCACCGTCTTCTCGCAGCAGCCCGCCACCATCTATAGTGGCAACGGAGATGCACATCATGAAAACCCTGGGCCGACTTGTTCTCTCTGCCTTTCTGGCACTGCTTGCCAGCCTCGCCGTGGCGGCGCTTTTTCTGCCGTTTCACAGCATCTTTCTGCCGCCCGACGGGGTCAGCTGCCTGAATGAGGGCATCTCGGGGTGCATGCGCGCCCTGGAGATAAGCCTGCTGGTCTACGGCCCCTTGTTCTGCATCGTCGGCGTTCTGATCGGCACACCGGTCTTCATGCTGCTTCTGTACCTGCGCGACTGATCAGGCAGCGCTGCCCCGGCGTTCATGCAGGGCCCTGTCACGGGCCGCGGGACAAAAGAAGGCAAATCCTGGCCGGGCGCGCAATAAAAAACCGGCGGTGTCTCCACTGCCGGTTTTTTGTTTTCAGCACCCCTCATGGGCGCCGGCGAAAGCCTGAATCAGCCCGCCTCAGTCGGCAACCGCCTGCTCGGGCTCAGCCTTGGGAGCGTCCTTGGGCAGCTCGGTAATGGTGAGCTTGACATCACCCTTGCCTTCGTTGCCCGCGTCGTCCCAGTCCACCTCCAGGCGTCCGCCGTTGGTCAGGCGACCGAACAGCAGCTCATCGGCCAGCGAGCGGCGGATGGTGTCCTGGATCAGGCGCTGCATGGGGCGTGCACCCATGAGCGGATCGAAGCCCTTCTTGGCCAGATGCTTGCGCAGCTCGTCGCTGAAGGTGACGTCCACCTTCTTCTCGGCCAGCTGCTGCTCCAGCTGCAGCAGGAACTTGTCGACCACGCGCAGAATGATCTGCTCGTCCAGCGGCTTGAAGCTGACGATGGCATCCAGACGGTTGCGGAACTCGGGCGTGAACAGGCGCTTGATATCGCCCATTTCATCACCAGCCTCACGCGGATTCGTGAAGCCGATGGTGGCCTTGTTCATGGTCTCGGCGCCCGCATTCGTGGTCATGATGATGATCACGTTGCGGAAGTCGGCCTTGCGTCCGTTGTTGTCGGTCAGCGTGCCGTGATCCATGACCTGCAGCAGCACGTTGAAGATGTCCGGATGCGCCTTCTCGATTTCGTCGAGCAGCAGCACCGAATGCGGCTTCTTGGTCACGGCCTCGGTCAGCAGACCGCCCTGGTCAAAGCCCACATAGCCGGGAGGCGCGCCAATCAGTCGGCTGACGGCATGACGCTCCATGTACTCGGACATGTCGAAGCGGATCAGGTCCACGCCCAGGATATAGGCCAGCTGCTTGGCCGCTTCCGTCTTGCCGACGCCCGTGGGGCCGGAGAACAGGAAGGAGCCGATCGGCTTGTCCGGCTTGCCCAGACCCGAGCGCGCCATCTTCACGGCCGACGACAGCACTTCCAGCGCCTTGTCCTGGCCGAAGACCACGCTCTTCAAGTCACGCTCCAGCGTCTGCAGCTTGCTGCGGTCGTCGTTGCTGACGTTGGCCGGCGGAATGCGGGCGATCTTGGCCACGATGGCTTCGATCTCGGCCTTGCCGATGGTCTGCTTGCGCTGCGCTTCGGGAGCGATGCGCTGGGCAGCGCCCGCCTCGTCGATCACGTCGATGGCCTTGTCGGGCAGGTGACGGTCGTTGATGTACTTGGCCGACAGCTCGGCCGCCGCCTGCAGGGCTTCCTGCTCGTAGGTGATGCTGTGGTGCTCCTCGAAGCGGGACTTCAGGCCCTTGAGGATGTCCACCGTCTCGGCCACGGTAGGCTCGACCACATCCACCTTCTGGAAACGGCGCGACAGGGCCGCGTCTTTTTCGAAGATGCCACGGTATTCCGTGAACGTGGTCGCACCGATGCAGCGCAGCTGACCGCTGGACAGCGCGGGCTTGAGCAGATTGGACGCATCCAGCGTACCGCCCGAGGCCGCGCCGGCGCCGATCAGCGTGTGGATTTCATCGATGAACAGGATGGCGTGCGGCTTGTCCTTGAGCGACTTGAGCACGCCCTTGAGGCGCTGCTCGAAATCGCCGCGGTACTTGGTGCCAGCCAGCAGCGCGCCCATGTCCAGCGAATAGACCACGCCTTCCTTGAGCACATCGGGCACCGTGCCTTCGGTGATGCGCCAGGCCAGACCCTCGGCAATCGCGGTCTTGCCCACGCCGGCTTCGCCCACCAGCAGCGGGTTGTTCTTGCGGCGGCGGCAGAGGATCTGGATGGTGCGCTCCACCTCGTACTCGCGCCCGATCAGCGGATCGATCTTGCCTTCCTTGGCGGCCTGGTTCAGGTTCAGCGTGAACTGCTCCAGCGGCGATGCTTTTTCATTGCGCTCGCCCGCAGCGCCTTCTTCGCTTTCCGAAGGAAATTCGGCCTTGGCGGGCTCGGGCGGCTCGCCCTTCTTGATGCCATGGGCGATGTAGTTGACCACGTCCAGGCGTGTGACGCCCTGCTGGTGCAGGTAGTACACGGCATGCGAGTCCTTTTCGCCGAAGATGGCCACGAGCACATTGGCGCCCGTTACCTCCTTCTTGCCATTGCCCGTGGACTGCACATGCATGATGGCGCGCTGAATCACACGCTGGAATCCCAGCGTGGGCTGCGTATCCACCTCTTCGGTGCCGTCCACCTGCGGCGTGTTGTCCTTGATGAAGTTGGACAGCGATGAACGCAGGTCGTCGATATTGGCCGCGCATGCGCGCAGCACTTCAGCTGCACTGGGGTTGTCCAGCAGGGCGAGCAGCAGATGTTCCACGGTGATGAACTCGTGGCGCTGCTGCCGGGCCTCGACAAACGCCATGTGCAAGCTGACTTCCAGTTCTTGAGCGATCATGTGCGACTCCTTTCGGCTTGCTTGGTTGACTCTCTGCTAACTAATCTGAGGGCGGTCGGCGCTTATTCAACAGGCTCGAATGTGGCCTGCAGCGGATGACCCGCTTTCTGGGCCGCCTGCAGCACCTGCTCGACCTTGGTCGCCGCCACGTCCTGACTGTAGACGCCGCAGACACCGCGGCCGTCCAGGTGAATCTTGAGCATGATCTGCGTGGCCGATTCACGATCCTTGCCGAACAGCTCCTGCAGCACGGCAATCACGAACTCCATGGGCGTGAAATCGTCGTTGAGCATCACGACCTGGTACATGCGTGGCGGCTGCAGCCGCTGGCGGCGGCGTTCAAGCACCAAGGAATCACCATCGTCAGGCGTTCTGATCGCTGGCGAGACCGGGGGAATTGATGGGGGTTGGGTAGCCATGAAATCCATTCTAGCGAGCCGTTGCAATGTTTTTGCGCTGGCATATGCATAGCATTGTTAGGGATTTCAAGGCGGCCGGAAGCAAATTTGACAAAACCACGGGAAATCCATGGAAATCCCTTACCCAGCAAGCGCCATGCGCTATCAAAAAATCAAGCTCCCGTCCGACATTTGCCGCTGCGCTGCCGAAGCGGCAGCCTTTGGCGGCTATTCATAGACCACTTTGACCTGGCCTGCCGCGGCCGAGCCATACCAGGCGGCCAGTGCGGCATCGGTGGGATAGAAGCGGCTGCTCTCGCCCAGCGCCAGCTCACAGCTGGCCGAACCACGCTCGTCGCGGCAGATCAGGTCCAGACGCACCTTGACGCCATGATTGAGATTGCCGTTCTCGGTTTCCTCGACCTTGGCCGGGAACTGGCGCAGCAGCGCCGGCACATCGGGCATCTTCTCCCCCACGCTGACCTGCAGATAGCGCGCAAAACGGCAGCGCGCATCGGCCAGGCTCCACATCTGCTGCACCTTCATGCGCAGGCCGCCGCTGAAGCGGTCGGGCTGAAGCCGCCCCGAAACCACGACAAACTCATCTTCCTTGAGCACATCGGCACAGGCTGCCATGGTTTTTTCGTCGACCGAGGCCTCGATCACCGCCGATTTGTCGTCCAGCGTGAAGATGCTGAGCCTGCCGCGCTGGCCGTTGATGGTCCGCAGCCCGCCAATGATGCCGGCCATGGTCTGCGGCTCGCGGCTGTCGCGCATCTCGCCGATCGGAGTGCGCACGAAGCGGCGCACTTCAGCCTCGACCTCGTCGAACAGATGGCCCGTCAGATAGAAACCGATGGCCGTCTTCTCCAGCGTCAGCTTCTCCTTGACACCCCAGGGCAGAACATCGGCCATGGGCGGCTCCGCCGTGCTCGAACCCAGCGCGTCATCGCCCATCATGTCGAACAGACCGCCCTGATCGGCATTGGCGATCGAGGTGGCGGCAAAGCCGAAGGCGGTGTCCAGCGTCGCCATCAGTGATGCGCGGTTCATGTCGATGGAATCAAAGGCACCGCCCTTGATCAGCGCTTCCACCGTCCGTTTGTTGATGCGGCTGCGGTCCACGCGCAGGCAGAAGTCGAACAGGCTCTTGAACGGACCCGTCTCGTGGCCGTTGGGGCCCGTGCCCTCGCCGTTGCGCGCGGCCACTATGGCTTCGATGGCCGCCTGCCCTGTCCCCTTGATGGCCCCGAGGCCGTAGCGTATGACCTTGTCGGTCACCGGCTCGAAGCGGTGCACGCCGCGGTTCACATCGGGCATCTCGAAGGTGATGCCCATCTTGAGCGCATCTTCGTACAACACCTTGAGCTTGTCGGTGTTGTCCATTTCCACGGTCATATTGCCGCAGTAGAACTCGGCCGTGTAGTGCACCTTGAGCCAGCCCGTGTGATAGGCCAGCAGGGAGTAGGCTGCCGCGTGCGACTTGTTGAAGCCGTAGCCCGCGAACTTCTCCATCAGGTCGAAGACCTCGTCGGCCTTTTCCTCGGACAGTCCGTTCTTGGCCGCACCCTCGCGGAAGATGCCCCGGTGCTTGACCATCTCCTCGACTTTTTTCTTGCCCATGGCCCGGCGCAGCAAGTCGGCGCCGCCCAGCGAGTAGCCGCCAAGCACCTGGGCGGTCTGCATCACCTGCTCCTGGTAGACCATGATGCCGTAGGTTTCGGCCAGCACCGACTCGACCAGCGGATGCGGGTACTCCACGACTTCCTGCCCGTGCTTGCGGGCAATGAAGGTGGGAATCAGGTCCATGGGGCCGGGACGATAGAGGGCGTTCAGCGCAATCAGGTCTTCCAGGCGCGAGGGCTTGGCCTCCTTGAGCATCTGCTGCATGCCGCGCGATTCAAACTGGAAGACGGCTTCGGTCTTGCCATCGGAGAACAGCTTGTAGGTCGGGTAGTCGTCCAGCGGAATGTTCTCGAACTGGAAGTTCTCCTGGCCCTTGTGGCGCTTCATGATGAATTCGCGCGCAATCTCCAGAATCGTCAGCGTGGCCAGGCCCAAGAAGTCGAACTTCACCAGGCCCACGGCTTCCACGTCGTCCTTGTCGTACATGGCCACGGCCGAGGTACTGCCGGGCTGCTGGTAGAGCGGACAGAAATCGGCCAGCCGGCCCGGCGCAATCACCACGCCGCCGGCGTGCATGCCGATGTTGCGGGTCATGCCCTCCAGGCTCTGCGCCATCTCGATCAGGGTCTTGACGTCCTCCTCGCGCTCGATGCGCTCGGCCAGGATGGGCTCCTCCTTGATGGCGTAGGTGTACTTGTCGCCTTCCTTGGGCGGATTGGGCGGGTACTTGAGCGTGACATGCAGGCCGGGCTTGTTCGGGATCAGCTTGGAGATGCCGTCGCAGAAGGTGTAGCTCATGTCCAGCACCCGGCCCACATCGCGGATGGCCGCACGCGCGGCCATGGTGCCGAAGGTGGCGATCTGGCTGACGGCATCGCGGCCGTAGCGATCCTTGACATAGTCGATCACGCGGTCGCGGTTCTGCTGGCAGAAGTCCACGTCAAAGTCAGGCATGGATACGCGTTCGGGGTTCAGGAAGCGCTCGAACAGCAGGTTGTATTCCAGCGGGTCGAGATCGGTCACCTTGAGCACATAAGCCACCAGCGAGCCGGCACCCGAGCCACGGCCCGGCCCCACGGGACAACCGTTGGCCTTGGCCCACTTGATAAAGTCCGACACGATGAGGAAGTAGCCCGGAAAGCCCATCTTCATGATGGTGCCAAGCTCGAACTCCAGCCGCTCCACATAGCGCGCACGCTGGGCGTCGCGCTTGACCGCATCGGGATAGAGGTGCACCAGACGCTCTTCCAGCCCCTGGTAGGACTCGTGGCGGAAGAACTCGTCCATGCTCATGCCGGCCGGCACGGGGAAATTGGGCAGCTGCGGGTTGCCCAGCTCCAGCGTCAGGCTGCAGCGGCGGGCAATTTCCACCGTGTTCTCGATCGCGCTCGGAATGTCGGAGAACAGCTGCTCCATCTCGGCGGCGGTCTTGAAATACTGGTCGCGGGTGAACTTGCGCACCCGCTTGGCATTGCCCAGGATCTCGCCCTCGGCAATGCAGACCCGTGCCTCGTGCGCCTCGTAATCGTCGGGCTTGGCATACTGAATCGGGTGGGTCGCGACCACCGGCAGGTTCAGACGGCTGGCCAGCTTCACGGCCGCGAGCACATGCGACTCGTCATCGGGACGGCCCGCGCGCTGCAGCTCGATATAGAAGCGGTGCGGAAACATGGTGGCCAGGCGCTGGGCAATCTCGGCTGCACCTTTTTCATCACCACGCGTCAGGGCAATGCCCACGGGACCGGCCTGCGCGCCGGACAGCACGATCAGTCCCTCGCCCAGCTCCTGCAGCCATTCCCATTTGTGCTGCGCCTGGTCGCGCACCACATTGCGCGTCCAGCCTCGTGCCAGCAGCTCGGCGATATTGTGGTAACCCTGGCGGCTCTGGACGAGAACGATGACCCGCGAAGGCGGCGCATCGCCCAGCCCTTCGAGCACGATCTCGGCTCCCAGCAGGGGCTTGACGCCCTTGCCGCGACCTTCGCGGTAGAACTTGATGCCGCCAAACAGATTGTTGAAGTCGGTAATGGCCATCGCCACCTGCCCGTCTTCGGCAGCAGCCTTGATCATGGCATTGACGCGGGTGGTTCCGTCGACGACGGAAAATTCGGTGTGCAGGCGCAGATGGACAAACATGGCCGCTATTGTAGAAAGAGCGCTTCGTCCTTGCGGGCTCAATGCCACTAGATTCGCTGCCGCAGCGTAAAGACGCGGTCAACTCGCCGGCGCGGGGCAGCGGCCCATTACAATGCGTCGATCCTTTTTCAGGAAGGTCCGGGCCGGGTGGTGTATGGTGTGGGTTTTGCGCCTTTCCGCCAGATGCGACGGGCCAGCCTCCCATCACCGCTAATGATTGTCAGAAAACTGTCCACCATGCCGCGTATTTCCCTGACTCTAGTCCCTGCCGTGTTAATCGCCGCCACGCTGGCGGGATGCTCCAGCACCAAGGACGACCCGACGGCCAAGTGGACACCCGAGCGCATCTATACCGAAGCGCGCGACGAATCTTCTTCGGGTGCCTATGACAAGGCCGTGCCGCTGTTCGAAAAGCTTGAAGGCCGTGCCGCCGGCACGCCTCTGGCCCAGCAGGCCCAGCTGGAAAAAGCCTATGCCCAGTACAAGGCCGGCGAAAAAGTGCAGGCACTGGCCACGCTGGACCGCTTCACCAAGCTGCATCCGGCCAGCCCCGCCATGGACTACGCCCTCTACCTCAAGGGTCTGGTCAACTTCAACGACAACCTGGGCATGTTCGGCTGGCTGACGCGCCAGGACCTGTCCGAGCGCGACCAGAAGGCCGCCAAGGACTCCTTCGAGTCCTTCCGCGAGCTGGTGACCCGCTTCCCCGACTCCAAGTACTCGGATGACGCCCGCCAGCGCATGCAGTACATCGTGAACTCGCTGGCCCAGTACGAAGTCCATGTAGCGCGCTACTACTACAGCCGCGGCGCCTATGTCGCAGCCATCGCCCGTGCTCAGACTGCCATCAAGGACTACCAGAACGTGCCCTCGGTGCGCGAAGCCATGGTCATTCTCGTCAAGTCCTATGACGCTCTGGGCATGACACAGCTGCGCGACGATGCCAAGCGCGTGCTGGAGCAAAGCTACGGCGCGAATGCCGAGCAAGGCGTGGAAAAGAAGAGCGAATCCTGGTGGAAGCTCTGGTAAACAGAGCCCGCCGGGCCTAGAAACAAAAGGATGCGCCTGTGCGCATCCTTTTTCATTTCCGCGCTTCCGAGTTCGCCGTAGCCCCCGCCTCGCTGTCGCTGCGGCCGGCTTGCACCTTCAGCAGTTGAAGCGCCTCATCGAACTCCGGCGAGCCGGTCAGCACGCGCATGGGCGGCAATGCCGACATCAGCTTCGCTCCATAGCCCATGGTGACCAGGCGGCTGTCACAGATGACCAGCACACCACGATCGGTTTCGCTGCGAATCAGGCGCCCGGCCCCCTGCTTGAGGGCCAGGGCTGCCTCGGGCAGCATGTAATCGTGAAACGCCGCGCGCCCCACACTCTCCAGCAGCCGGGAACGGGCCTCGACCAGCGGGTCGTCGGGAGGCGGAAACGGCAGCTTGTCGATCACCACCAGCTGCAGCACATCGCCGGGAAGGTCCACTCCCTCCCAGAAGGTGGCGGAAGCCACCAGAATCGCGCCTCGCCCCACTCCGGCTCCGGCAGCCATGAAGCGCTGGATCAGGGCCAGCTTGGGCGCTTCACCCTGCACCAGCACATCAAGATCGGCAAACAGTCCCAGATTCGAGCGCAGCGATGCGCTGATGGCCTGCAAGGCCTTGATGGTGGTGGTCAGCACGAGGGTTCGGCCACCCAGGCGCTGAGCTGCATCCAGCACCAGCTGGGCGACCTGCTCACTGTGCTGCGCGCTGCCGGACGCAGCAAAGGGCTGGGGCACATAGATACCGGCCTGCCGGTGGTAGTCGAACGGGCTTTCCACCTGCAGCACCTTTGCGCCACGCAGGCCGCAGGAATCGACAAACCAGCTCAGCTGGGCATCATTGCCCAAGGTGGCCGAGGTGAAGATCCAGGCCTTCTTCCTTGACGGATCGAGCTCCTCGCCCTGGCTCGTGCCGGCATCCTCCAGCGAGCGCTGAAGCAGCCGCTGCTGCATGATGCGGGCAATCGACAGCGGCGACTCCAGCATGCGCAGATACTGCGCGCCGACCTCCAGCCAGCGCACGCACTCGTCGTCAGCGGCAGATGCAAAGCGCGCCAGCCTGGCCAGCAACTCTGCACCGCGCTCGTACAGGCGCTGCAAATCGGTGGCAGCCCCCTCCAGGGCGGAAAGCGGAACCAGCAGGGCGCGCAGACTCTGCCCCAGGCGCACCAGGGCTGCCCGCCATTTCACAGGATCCAACCCCTGAGGAGTCACGGCCTGCCATGCCAGCCGCCCGCCAACCGGAGGCTTGCCGGCCTGCAGGCGCAACTCACGCATGGCTTGTTCCAGCGTGCCACAGAGCACCAGCCAGTCGGCCATGCCGCGTGCATGCTCCTGGGTCAGGCGCAGGGCATCGCGGGCGTAACCCACCAATTGCTGGCTCGACAGGGCCTCGCCCGCAAACTGCACACCGATGTCGTTGAGCTGATGGGCCTCGTCTATCACCACCACCCCGGTATTGGGCAAAAGGTGGGCCATGCCGCTGTCGCGCACATCGAGATCGGCAAACAGCAGATGGTGGTTGACCACCACCACATCGGCTTCCAGCGCCTGCTGCCGAGCGTGATTGACATGACAGCCCTGCCAGTGCGGGCAGTCGGAGCCCAGGCAGTTGTCCTTGGTGGAGGTCACCAGCGGCAGGGCGGCAGAGCGCTCGTCCAGCGCCGTCAGCTCGGCCAGGTCACCGGAGCGCGTGACTCTGGCCCAACGCTCCACCTCCGCCACAGCCCGCAGCACCTGCGGATCCTGAGGAGCCGTACGCCCCTGGCGCACGCGCTCCAGCCGCTCCACACACAGATAGGAGGACCGGCCCTTGAGCCTGGCCATGCGCAGCGGCAGGCCCAGGCCATGAACCAGGCGTGGCAGGTCACGGGCAAACAGCTGGTCCTGCAGCGCCTTGGTGGCCGTGGACACCAGCACCCGCTGACCGCTGAGCAAGGCCGGCACCAGATAGGCATAGGTCTTGCCCACTCCCGTGCCGGCCTCCACCACCAGCACCTGGCCCTCCTCTATGGCGCCAGCGACCGCCAGCGCCATGCGGGTCTGGCCCGGACGCGGCGTAAACGCAGGCTCGGCCAACGCGAGCCCGCCCTGCGGCGCAAATACCTGCGCAACCGCCTCCTGCAATTGAGTCAAAACCGTTTCACCTTCTCACAAGCCAGGTCAGTACGACCTCACATAAGATCTCGAATATTCGCCAAGGCCTGGCCTCGGGCCGATAAAATGTAACGCAACGTTAAACAGCGCTCCGCGAACGCATTCGCACACACTCATGTCATCCAGCTACCGCATTCAGGCGGCCACCGGCATTCACCGCGGCGACCGGGAATATCAGCAGGACCAGGTCCTGCTCATGGCACACCCCTATGCCAAGGGCTGCATTCTTGGCGTGGTAGCCGACGGCATGGGCGGGCGCAGCGGCGGCCGCAAGGCGTCCGACCAGGTCATGCTCACGGCCCGTCAGCTTTTCGAGCGCTTTGAGCCCGCCAAGGAAGACTGCACGCGCCTGCTACGCACCATTGTGCAGGATGCCCACACCGTGATCCGCCTTACGGCCATCGCGGCAGAGCAGGAGCCCCACAGCACCATCGCGGTCTTCGTGGTGCTGCCCGACAATCGCTGCCACTTCATGCACTCCGGCGATTCACGTCTCTACCATTTTCGCGGCGCCGCCCTCGTGCACCGCTCGCTTGATCATTCCTATGTGCAGGCACTGGTCGATCGTGGCGAACTCACCGAGACCGAAGCCCAGCATCATCCCCAATCCAACATCCTGTTGGGCTGCCTGGGTGCCGAGCCGCCACCGCCCATGGCCCACCATGTGATCGAAAAACTGCAGCCCGGTGACAGCCTGATGGCCTGCTCGGACGGGGTATGGCATTACTTCACCACACAAGAGCTGGGCACGGTGCTCGACGGCCTGTCGCCACGCGAAGCCTCCCAATTTCTGATCGAGAAAGCCAGGCGGCGCGCAGCAGGCAGTGGGGATAATCTCTCGCTGGCCATACTCAAGCTGGATACCTCGGTCGCTGAAGCCAGCGTCTGAAGAAAGCCCCGGTTAAGACAGCCCATGCCTGGCGGCCATGCAGGTGATGGCGGGCCGCAGGCCCTGCGCGCCTGATTCAGCCATCCATCAGGGTGCAGGAGCAGGCAGCGGCGCCGATGTCTGACCGCGCTCCTTCGCCTGCTGCAAAGCCCTGGCCTTGTGCTCCGCCGCAGCCTTGAGCTTGGCGTCGTAATCCGCCTTGGCCTTGGCCTCGCGCTCGGCGCGCCCCTTGTCGGCCTGCGCGCGGTTTTGTTCGTGACGACGCACATAGTCCGCCTGCTTGCCAGCACGCTGCTGGGCCTCGGTCTGGCGCTGGGCCTGCGCCGCCTGCTCGTCAACCGCAGGCTTGGCTCCCGAGCCCTTGGGCTGGCTGCTGCCGTTCTTGTCGCGCTGCTGCGACTTCATGGGCACGGCTGCGTTCTCGGCTTTCTTCTCTTCGATGGCCTGCAGCTTGGCTGCGGCCTTTTCCTTGCGCTCGGCGTCGTTGATTTCCAGTTCGCGCGCACGCAGCGGCGCGTCTTTCTCACGGGCCGCCCTGCGGGCCTCGGCCAGACAGCCCTCCACTGCAAACTTCTGGTAGCAGAGCTTTTCATCGGCCACGCGCTCTTGTTCGATAACGGCACGCTTGTTGAGAATTTCGGCACGCTCGGCTTCGCGCTGCTTGTGCAGATGCTGGCGCGCCTTCTCGGCAGCCTCCTTCTGCACCTGCTTGTCGGCCTGCGCCGCCGCATCCGTCTGAGCCTGGGCCATGGCCGGCGCGCAGGCCAGGCAGACCGCGGCCAGAGGCGCCAGTGCAAGGCCTGTAATGCGGCGGCGGATCAGCTGGGCAAAGATAGTGGGCATCGTCATCAACTCGGAACTCGAAGTACAGGCTGGCATCTTAAAGCCGCAGGCAGTTGCCCGCTGGCGATCAGGTCAAGCTGGTGTCCACCACGCGGCGCTCCAGCGCCAGATATTCCTTGGAGCGCATCTCGTTCAGGCGCGAGACGGTGCGCGGGAACTCGTGGGACAGCGGACCTTCGGTGTAGATCTTCTCGGGCGGCACGGCTGCCGACAAAATGAGCTTGACGTGGCGATCGTAGAGCACGTCCACCAGCAGCGTGAAGCGCCGCGCGGCCGAAGCCATGTTCACATGCAGCTCTGGCACATCGGACAGCAAGATGGTGTGGAACTGCGTGGCAATTTCAAGATAGTCATTTTGCGAGCGCGGGCCGCCGCAGAGTTCGCGAAAGTCAAACCACACGACGCCGCCGGCACGGCGCTTGGCCGCGATCTTGCGGGTCTCGATCTGCATCACGGGCTCTTCGTCATGGGCTTCGGCCAGGCGATCGAAGGTCTCCTGCATCGCAGCATCGGCCTCCGGACCCAGCGGGCAATGATAGAGCTTGGCGTCTTCGAGAGTGCGGCGGCGATAGTCGGTGCCGTTGTCCACGTTCACCACTTCCATGCGCTCCTTGAGCAAGGCAATCGCAGGCAGGATGCGATCCCGGTGCAGGCCGCCAGGATAGAGGCCGTCGGGCTCGAAGTTGGAGGTCGTCACAAAGCCCACGCCGTTGGCAAATAGCGACTCGAGCAGCTTGTAGAGAATCATGGCGTCGGTGATGTCGGCCACATGAAACTCGTCAAAGCAGATCAGCTTGTACTTTTTGGAGATCTTGGCGCCGAGTGCATCCAGCGGGTTCTGCGTACCCTGCATCAGGTGCATCTCGCGGTGCACCTCGCGCATGAATTCGTGAAAGTGCAGACGCACCTTGCGCTTGAGGGGCACGGCGTTGAAGAAGCATTCCATCAGAAAGCTCTTGCCGCGCCCCACCCCACCGTACATATAGACGCCCTTGGGCAGGTCGGGGTGATTGATCAGTTTCTTGAGAACATTGGAGCGCTTGCCCTTGTACACAGTCCACTCGTCAGCGCAGCGTTGCAAAGCGTCGACTGCACGCAGCTGCGCGGGATCGCTTTTGAAACCCTTGGCGGCCAGCTCCGCCTCGTAGGCTTGTCTTACATTCACCGTCTTGTCTCCAGATGCTCAAAAAACAATAGCTGCTACCGCTTATGCAATAAGCGTTAGCAGCCATTTTGTGCGGAATTCTAAAAGAAACTCAGCCTGCGCGCGGGCACTTCACAGCCATGTCAAAACCTGCGCGCAAGACTGAAAAAATCTTAGAAGTTCAGCGTGCGCTTATCCACGGCCAGAGCCGCTTCCTTGGTGGATTCGGACAGCGAGGGGTGAGCGTGGCAGATACGGGCGATGTCTTCGCTCGATGCCTTGAACTCCATGGCCACCACGGCTTCGGAAATCAGCTCGGACACCATCGGACCCACCATGTGCACGCCCAGGATCTCGTCGGTCTCGGCATCGGCCAGGAACTTGACCATGCCGGTCGTGTCGCCCAGGGCGCGCGCGCGGCCGTTGGCCAGGAAGGGGAAGGAGCCTGCCTTGTACTTGACGCCTTCGGCCTTGAGCTGCTGCTCGGTGCGACCCACCCATGCCACTTCGGGGCTGGTGTAGATCACCGAAGGCAGAGTGGCGAAGTTGACGTGACCGTGCTGGCCGGCAATGCGCTCGGCCACGGCCACGGCTTCCTCTTCAGCCTTGTGAGCCAGCATGGGGCCGCGCACCACGTCGCCCACGGCCCACACGCCGGGCAGGTTGGTCTTGC
This sequence comes from Comamonas sp. C24C, assembly GCF_053345995.1. NCBI lineage: Bacteria > Pseudomonadati > Pseudomonadota > Betaproteobacteria > Burkholderiales > Comamonadaceae > Comamonas > Comamonas sp. C24C. The sequence continues at coordinate 247,311 of NZ_JBKFBC010000004.1, forward strand.
ACAGATCGTCCACCACGATGGCGCCGCGCTCGTCCAGGGCCAGGCCCACGGCTTCGGCGTTCAGGCCGATCGTGTTGGCGGTGCGGCCGATCGACACGATCAGCTTGTCCACTTCCAGCGTCTGGGCCTCGCCCTTGGCATTGGTGTAGGCCACGGTCACGCCCTTCTTGCCGGACTTGACTTCACCGATCTTCACGCCCAGCTCGATCTTCAGACCTTGCTTGTCGAAAGCCTTCTTGGCTTCCTTGGCGATCTGCTCGTCCACCACGGGCAGGAACTTGTCCATGCCTTCGAGCACGGTCACTTCCGTGCCCAGACGGCGCCAGACCGAGCCCATTTCCAGGCCGATCACACCGGCACCGATAAGGCCCAGCTTCTTGGGAGCCTTGCCCAGGCTCAGAGCGCCGTCGTTGGACAGGATGTTTTCTTCGTCGAAAGCCACGCCAGGCAGAGCACGGGCGTTGGAGCCAGTGGCCACCACGATCTGCTTACCGGTGATGACTTCTTCTTCCTTGCCGGCAACCTTGATTTCATAGCCGCCCTCGACAGCCTTGACGAAGGAGCCGCGGCCGTGGAAGAAAGTGACCTTGTTCTTCTTGAACAGGTACAGGATGCCGTCGTTGTTCTGCTTCACGATCGCTTCCTTACGGGCGATCATTTTGGCCACGTCCATCTCGACCTTGCCGGTGGAGATGCCGTGATCAGCAAAGTGCAGCTTGGCATGCTCGAAATGCTCGGAAGACTGCAGCAGCGCCTTGGAGGGAATGCAGCCCACGTTGGTGCAGGTGCCGCCGGGAGCAGCGCCGCCAGCAGCGTTCTTCCACTCGTCGATACAGGCGACGTTGAAACCCAGTTGTGCAGCGCGGATGGCAGCGATGTAGCCGCCGGGGCCTGCGCCGATCACGACGACGTCAAATTGCTTGCTCATGATTTGAATCTTTTCTCTGTTTAACTCGAAAAAAGCCCACCGCTTTTGGTGGTGGGCTTTGTAGAAGCTCGATCTGCTGAATTACAGATCAAACAGGAGGCGAGAAGGATCTTCCAGCGCGTCCTTCATGGCCACCAGGCTCAGCACGGCTTCGCGGCCGTCGATGATGCGGTGGTCATAGGACATGGCCAGGTAGTTCATGGGACGGATCACGATCTGACCGTTCTCGACCACAGCGCGATCCTTGGTGGCGTGCACGCCCAGAATGGCGGACTGAGGGGGGTTGATGATGGGGGTGGACATCATCGAGCCGAAGGTACCGCCATTGGAGATGGAGAAGGTACCGCCGGTCATTTCTTCAATGCCCAGCTTGCCTTCCTTGGCCTTCTGACCGAATTCGACAATCTTCTTTTCGATGTCGGCGAAGCTCATCTGGTCTGCATTGCGCAGGATGGGCACCACCAGGCCGCGAGGCGAGCTCACGGCGATACCGATGTCGAAGTAGCCGTGGTAGACGATGTCGTTGCCATCGATGGAGGCGTTCACTGCGGGGAACTTCTTCAGGGCGTGCACTGCAGCCTTGACGAAGAAGGACATGAAGCCCAGCTTCACGCCATGTTCCTTGGTGAACTGGTCCTGGAACTTCTTGCGCAGTTCCATCACGGGAGCCATGTTCACTTCGTTGAACGTGGTCAGGATGGCGTTGGTCGCCTGGGATTGCAGCAGACGCTCGGCAATACGGGCGCGCAGACGTGTCATGGGCACGCGCTGCTCGGGGCGGTCGCCCAGGTTTTCCTTGGTCACAGGAGCTGCCACCTGAGGCAGAGCTGCCTTGGGTGCGCCGGTGGGGATGGCTGCGCCGGCCTTGATGGCACCCAGAGCATCACCCTTGGTCACGCGGCCGTCCTTGCCTGTGCCAGCCACGTTGGCAGCGGACAGGTTGTTGTCGGCCAGGATCTTGGCGGCAGCAGGCATGGCCACGCCGCTCTTGTCGGCGCCGGCAGGAGCCGCGGCCACGGGGGCAGCAGCAGGAGTCGCAGCAGCAGCGGGGGCGGCTGCAGGAGCAGCAGCACCGGCGACAGCTTCGGAGTCGATCTTGGCGATCACTTGCTCGGCAGCCACGGTTGCGCCGTCGCCTTGCAGGATTTCGGTGATCACGCCAGCCGAAGGAGCGGGCACTTCCAGCACAACCTTGTCGGTTTCGATTTCGATGAGGATTTCATCGATGGCCACTGCCTCGCCGACCTTCTTCTTCCAAGTCAGCATGGTGGCTTCCGTGATGGATTCGGACAGCTGGGGGACTTTAACTTCAACGATTGCCATTTTGAATTCTTTCCAAAGATGTTTCTTGTGCCCCCTGTCCTCGGACAGGGGGTGTCGCCTGTATTACTTGGTCAGGACAAAGCCCTTGAGCTTGGCGAATGCGCCTTCCACCAGTGCCTTTTGTTGCTCTTGGTGCAGATGTGCGTAGCCAACGGCGGGCGAAGCGGACGCAGCGCGACCGGAGTAGCCCAGCTTCTGGCCTTCACGCATGTTCTCGTGGATGTTGTGCTGGATGAAGAACCAGGCACCCTGGTTCTGAGGCTCATCCTGGCACCACACGATGTCAGTAGCGTTGGCGTACTTCTTCACTTCGGCGGCGAACGCCTTGTGAGGGAAGGGATACAGCTGCTCGACGCGAATGATGGCGACGTCCTTGGATTCCTTCTCGGCACGCTTCTTGACCAGATCGTAGTACACCTTGCCCGAGCAGGCGATGATGCGCTTGACCTTGGCAGCGTTCTTGACGATGGTTTCGTCCTGCTCGGGGATCACGGTCTGGAAACCACCAGAGGTGAACTCGGACAGGGGCGACGTTGCGTCCTTGTTACGCAGCAGCGACTTGGGAGTCATGATGACCAGCGGCTTGCGCAGGCCACGAACCATCTGACGACGCAGCACGTGGAAGATCTGGCTGGCCGTTGTGGGCTGCACGATCTGCATATTGGTGTCGGCAGCCAGCTGCATGAAGCGCTCCAGACGCGCCGAGCTGTGCTCGGGGCCCTGGCCTTCATAGCCGTGAGGCAGCATCAGTGTCAGGCCGTTGACACGACCCCACTTCACTTCACCGGATGCGATGAACTGGTCGATCACCACCTGGGCGCCGTTGGCGAAGTCGCCGAACTGGGCTTCCCACACCACCAGGGTGTTGGGATCGTTCGATGCATAGCCGTATTCAAAGCCCAGCACTGCCTCTTCGGACAGGATGGAGTCGATGACGACAAACGGAGCCTGATTTTCGGCAGCGTTCTGCAAAGGAATATAGGTGCCCTCGTCCCACTTTTCTCGCTTCTGGTCATGAACCACGGCGTGACGGTGCGTGAAGGTGCCGCGACCCGAGTCTTCACCCGACAGACGCACGGGATAGCCCGAAGCAACCAGGGAGCCGAAGGCCATGGTTTCACCCATGCCCCAGTCCACGTTCACATCGCCGCGGCCCATGGCTGCACGATCGTCGTACACCTTCTTGACCAGAGCGTGAGGGTTCACGCTGGCAGGCAAAGTCGTGATCTTCTCGGCCAGGCGCTTCCACTCGGTCAAGGGAATAGCTGTGTCGCCAGCGTCGGTCCAGGTCTTGCCCACGAAGGGGCTCCAGTCCACGGCGTACTTGCTCTTGAAGTTGGTCAGCACCACGTCCTGGGTGTGACGGCCTTCGTCCATGGCGGCGCGATAGGCCTTGACCATGTCGTCGCCCAGCGTGTCGCCCAAGCCTTGAGTGGCCAGCTTGTCTGCGTACAGCTTGCGCGTGCCGGGGTGGGCAGCGATCTTCTTGTACATCAGAGGCTGTGTCAGTGCAGGAGTGTCCTGCTCGTTGTGACCCAGCTTGCGGAAGCAGATGATGTCGACCACCACGTCCTTGGAGAATTCCATACGGAATTCCAGGGCCAGTTGCATGGCCAGGCACACGGCTTCAGGATCATCACCGTTCACGTGCAGCACGGGCGACTCGATCATCTTGACGATGTCGGTGCAATACAGCGTGGAACGCAGATCGCGAGGGTCAGAGGTGGTGAAACCGATCTGGTTGTTGATGATGATGTGAACCGTACCGCCAGTGGTGTAGCCACGGGTTTCGGACAACGCCAGGGTTTCCTGGTTCACGCCCTGGCCGGCGAAGGCCGCGTCACCGTGCACCAGCACGGGCAGCACTTGCTTGCCCATGGGGTCGTCGCGACGGTCCATGCGCGAGCGCACCGAACCTTCCACCACGGGGTTGACGATTTCCAGGTGCGAGGGGTTGAAGGCCAGCGACAGGTGAACGGGACCGCCCTTGGCAGACACGTCGGAGCTGAAACCCTGGTGATACTTCACGTCACCGGCAGGCAGATCTTCGGGAGCGGTGTGGTCGAACTCGGCAAACAGATCCTTGGGCGCCTTGCCCAGGGTGTTGACCAGCACGTTCAGACGGCCGCGGTGAGCCATGCCGATCACGACTTCCTGCACGCCCTTGGCGCTGGCGGAGTTGATCAGTTCGTCCATGGCGGCGATGAAGGACTCACCACCTTCCAGCGAGAAGCGCTTCTGACCCACATACTTGGTGTGCAGATAACGCTCCAGACCTTCGGCAGCGGTCAGGCGGTCCAGGATGCGCTTTTTCTCGTCCGCATTGAAGACGGGCTTGGAACGGATCGATTCCAGGCGTTGTTGCCACCAGCGCTTCTGATTCTGATTGGTGGCATACATGTACTCGGCGCCCAGGGTGCCGCAGTAGGTTTCGCGCAGAGCATTCATCAGCTCGCGCAGAGTCATGCTTTCCTTGCCGAAGAAGGTGTTGCTGGTGTTGAACACCACTTCCTGGTCGGCGTCGGTGAAGCCGTAGAAGGAAGGCTCCAGCTCGGGAATTTCGGGGCGCTCGGTGCGCTTCAGGGGATCCAGATCGGCCCAGCGTTGACCCACGTTGCGGTAGGCAGCAATCAGCTGCTGCACGGCCGTGCGCTTGCGACCCAGCTCGGAGTCAGCGCCGGAAGCCACCACCACCTTGGTGCCGCCCTGCTTTGCACGCTCGGCAAAAGCATTGATCACGGGCAGGTGAGGAACGTCCTTGTTGTCGGTGCCGTCCACTGCAGGCACATGCTGCAGTGCATCGAAGTATTCACGCCAGGAATCGGGGACGCTACCGGGGTTGCCCAGGTAGTTCTCGTACATCTCTTCGACATAGGGCGCATTGCCGCCGAACAGATAGGTGTTGCCTTGATAGGCTTGATAGATCGTTGACTGATCGCTCATATCTCGCTGACCTCCGCTTTCCTTCGGAAAGCATTAGCTGGTTTGTGGAACCTCCCGCGACACGGCTGTACCGATTGGCGGATGCGACTGTGGCTGGGGAAGGGCCTTGAGTTGCGGCAGCCATTGTGCCACTGTTCAAAGTCTTGGTCTTATAAAAGACAAGATGTTTACACCCCTGGGACTCGCTTACATTGCAGGAACTCCGTAAACAAGGATTCGCATGCCGCTTTTGCCGCTTCACAAACGTGCATTCATTCTTCTTTTGATAGCAGTAACTGCTGGATTCGGCTTGGTTCTTGAGGAATATGCCGTTGCCATCTTCTGGGGCGTGGTATTTGCCATCGTCTTCGCCCCCCTGCACCGCAAGCTGCTGATGCGCATGCCCAACAGGCCCACGCTGGCCGCGCTGGCAACCTTGCTAATTAGTCTGGTAATGGTCATTTTGCCGCTGTCTCTGATAGGGCTGTCGCTCATCAAGGAAACCGCTGCCATCTATGACCAGGTCAGCAGCGGCAACCTGTCCGCCGGCAACTATGTGGAGCAGATATTCAACGCCCTGCCCTCCTGGCTGACACCGTGGATGGAGAAGCTGCACCTGGGCACGCTGGAAGAAATCCAGACCAAGCTCTCCAATATCGCGCTGCAGGCCAGCAAGCTCGCGGCAACCAAGGCCGTGGGACTGGGGCAGAACACCCTGGGCTTTGTGGTGGGCTTCGGCGTCATGCTCTATCTGATCTTCTTTCTGCTGCGCGACGGCAAGGAACTGGTGGCACGCATCTGGGCTGCAACGCCTCTGGCACCCGAGCACAAGCGCGAGCTGGCCATCAAGTTCATCACCGTCATCCGCGCCACCGTCAAGGGCAACCTGGCCGTCGCTGCCGCACAGGGCGCCTTGGGGGGGCTGATCTTCTGGATTCTGGGCATCCAGGGCGCGGTGCTCTGGGCGGTGGTCATGGCTTTTCTGTCGCTGCTGCCCGCAGTGGGTGCAGGTCTGGTCTGGGGGCCGGTCGCGATCTACTTCCTGGCCACAGGCGCCGTCACCAAGGGCCTGATCCTGGCCACCTACGGTGTGCTGGTCATCGGACTGGTGGACAACGTGCTGCGCCCCCTGCTGGTCGGCAAGGACACCAAGATGCCTGACTATGTGGTGCTGATCTCCACACTGGGAGGCATGGCCTTGTTCGGTCTTTCGGGCTTTGTGCTCGGTCCGGCCATCGCCGCTCTGTTCATGGCTGCCTGGGAGCTGTTTGCCTCCATGCAGGCGCAGGAGGAAGAGCAACTGAGCCGCGAAAGCGCGCAAAAACGCACAACGGCCGATGAGCCTCAGCCTGCCGAGAGCCCGCTTGCCGTCACTGCAGAGCCCTCGACCGAAACACCAAAAAGCGACACAGACTAGGAATTTTCTGTGCAATTCGGCCTGTCAGCTGATGGTGTTTCGCCCTGAAACTTGATAAGTTCAGAAGCGCAGGCCGAAAACTATGGTGGCGATAAAGAAATACAAAAACGAAAAATAAGGAGCAAAACCGCTTGACGTTACTCAAGAATTAAGGGTTTGTAACTGCTATCAAAAATGAGGGGGGTCGTAAAATTTGCTTTCACTATAAGCGTTCATACGAAAAGGTACCCCACAATGGTCCAATTCTCCAGACGCCAGTTCATGAAAGTGACTGGTTCGACTCTGGCGGGTTCCAGCTTGGCGCTGATGGGTTTCTCACCCACAGCTGCGCTCGCTGAGGTGCGACAGTACAAACTGTCTGCTGCCACCGTAACCCGCCAAACCTGCACCTACTGCTCCGTAGGCTGCGGCATCCTGATGTATTCCCTGGGCGACGGCAGCAAGAACAGCCGCCTGTCCGTGATGCACGTGGAAGGCGACCCGGATCATCCGGTCAATCGCGGCACACTGTGCCCCAAGGGTGCATCGCTGCTGGACTTCGTCCACAGTCCAAGCCGCCTCAAGTATCCAGAATATCGCGCGCCCGGCTCCTCCGAGTGGAAGCGCATGTCCTGGGACGAGGCGCTGAACCGAATCGCCAAGCTGCTCAAGGAAGACCGCGACGCCAACTTCGTTGAAACCAACGAAAAAGGCCAGAAGGTCAACCGCTGGCTCACCACCGGCATGCTGGCCGCCTCGGCCTCCAGCAACGAAGCCGGCTACATCACGCACAAAGTGGCCCGCTCCTGGGGCCTTCTTGCACTCGACAACCAAGCACGTGTCTGACACGGCCCGACGGTGGCAGGTCTTGCCCCGACGTTTGGCCGTGGAGCGATGACGAACCATTGGGTCGACATCAAGAACGCGGACGTTATTTTGATCATGGGCGGCAATGCCGCCGAAGCACACCCCTGCGGCTTCAAGTGGGTGACCGAAGCGAAGGAGCACAACAAGGCTCACTTCATGGTGGTCGATCCGCGCTTCAACCGCTCGGCATCCGTGGCTGACTTCTATGCACCGATCCGTTCCGGCTCGGACATTGTCTTCCTCGGCGGTGTGATCAACTACCTGCTGACCAACGACAGGATTCACCACGAGTATGTGAAGAACTACACGGACTTCTCATTCATCGTGCGCGAGGACTTTGCGTTCGACGAAGGTATTTTCTCGGGCTACAACCCCGAAAAGCGCACGTACGACAAGGCATCCTGGGACTATGAGCTCGGTGACGATGGCTTTGTGAAGGTCGATCCCACACTGGAACACCCTCGCTGCGTCTATCAATGGCTCAAGAAGCATTACGCAGGCTACACCCCCGAGAAGGTGGAATCCATCTGCGGCACGCCCAAGGAAAAATTCCTGCACGTGTGTGAGAAGCTTGCTTCGACTGCCGAAGCAGGTCGTGTTGCCACCATCATGTACGCACTGGGCTGGACCCAGCACACCACGGGCGCGCAGATTCTGCGTACCGGCGCCATGATCCAGCTGCTGCTGGGCAATATCGGCATCGCTGGCGGCGGCATGAACGCGCTGCGCGGCCACTCCAACATCCAGGGTCTGACCGACCTGGGCATTCTGTCCGCTTCGCTTCCCGGGTACCTGACGCTGCCGAACGAAGCCGAGCAGGACTACAACCAGTACATCGCCACACGCACGCCCAAGCTGCTGCGCCCCGGCCAGATGAACTACTGGTCGAACACGCCCAAGTTCCACGTCAGCCTGATGAAGGCATGGTGGGGCCCGGCGGCAACTGCAGAAAACAACTGGGCTTTTGACTATCTGCCCAAGCTGGACAAGCAGTACGACATGCTGCAGATCTTCGAGATGATGACGCAGGGCAAGGTCAACGGCTACATCGCTCAGGGCTTCAACCCCCTGGCGGCCCTGGCCAACAGCAACAGCGTGCGCGAAGGCCTCAAGAAGCTGAAGTTCCTGGTCATCATGGATCCGCTGGTGACCGAGACTTCGGAGTTCTGGAAGAACCACGGTGAGTTCAACGACGTGGACTCCGCCTCCATCCAGACCGAGGTGTTCCGCCTGCCCACCACCTGCTTCGCCGAAGAAGACGGTGCCGTGGTCAGTTCCTCGCGCGTGCTGCAGTGGCACTGGAAGGCTGCCGAACCTCCGGGAGAGGCCAAGACCGACATTGCCATCATGTCCGGCCTGCACCTGCGCCTGAAGGCCCTGTACCAGAAGGAAGGCGGCAAGTTCTTCGAGCCCATCACCAATCTGTACTGGCCTTACGCCGAAGCCCACCACCCCTCCTCCGAGGAAGTGGCCAAGGAGTACAACGGTCGTGCGCTGGTGGATCTGTTCGACCCCAAGGACCCCACCAAGCTCATCCGCAAGGCGGGCGAGCAGCTGGCGGGCTTTGGCGAAATGCGCGATGACGGCACCACCCTGGGCGGCTGCTGGATCTGGGCTGGCAGCTGGACTTCGTCCGGCAACCAGATGGCGCGCCGCGACAACAGCGACCCCACAGGCATAGGCAACACGCTGAACTGGGCCTGGGCCTGGCCTGCCAACCGCCGTGTGCTGTACAACCGTGCATCCTGCGACCGTCAGGGCAAGCCCTTCAATCCCGAACGCGTGCTGATCAAGTGGAACGGCAAGCAATGGGGGGGTGCGGACGTGCCGGACGTGGCCGTGGGCCTGGATCCCGAGGTGATCAACCCCTTCATCATGAACCCCGAAGGGGTGGCCCGCCTGTTTGCTCGCAAGGGCATGGCAGAAGGTCCGTTCCCCACGCATTACGAGGCGTTTGACAACCCGCTGGGCTACAACCCCATGTACCCCAACAACAAGCTGGCCGTCATCAGCCCCGTGATACGCATCCTGGAAACCGCCAAGGGCACCCAGGGCGATCCCAAGGACTACCCGCACGTGGGCACGACCTACCGCCTGACCGAGCACTTCCACTACTGGACCAAGCATGTTCAGCTGAACAACATCGTCCAGCCAGAACAGTTCGTGGAAATCGGCGAGGCACTGGGCAAGGAGCTGGGCATCGAAACCGGCCACCAGGTCAAGGTTTCGTCCAAGCGCGGCTTCGTCAAGGCCGTGGCCGTGGTGACCAAGCGCATCAAGCCCATGAAGATCGATGGCAAGACCATCCATCACGTAGGCGTGCCGATTCACTGGGGCTTCTCCACGACGGGACGCAAGGGCTATCTGGCTAACAACCTGACAGCCTCCGTGGGTGACGGTAACAGCTTGACCCCTGAATCCAAGACCTTCCTCGTGAAGGTGGAAAAGATCTAAGGAGCCACGCTGATGTCCTCAACCATGTCTCTCGATATCAAACGCCGCTCGGCGACGACGACACCCGCACCCAGCGCACGCGGTGCGCATGCGGGTGAAGTCGCCAAGCTGATCGACGTCTCCAAATGCATTGGCTGCAAGGCTTGCCAGACAGCCTGCATGGAGTGGAACGACCTTCGCGACGAAATCGGCACAGTGGCCGCTGGCGTCTACGATAACCCGACGGATCTGACGTCGGAATCGTGGACCGTGATGCGCTTTGCCGAGTACGAAAACGAAGCCACAGGCAACCTGGAGTGGCTGATCCGCAAGGACGGCTGCATGCACTGCGAAGACCCGGGCTGCCTCAAGGCCTGCCCCTCGCCTGGCGCCATCGTCCAATATGCCAACGGCATCGTGGACTTCCAGCAGGACCAGTGCGTGGGCTGCGGCTACTGCGTCACGGGCTGCCCGTTCAACATTCCGCGCATCTCCAAGAAGGACCACAAGGCGTACAAGTGCACCTTGTGTTCGGACCGCGTGGCTGTTGGCCAGGAACCCGCCTGCGTCAAGACCTGCCCAACCGGAGCCATCCAGTTCGGCACCAAGGAAGCCATGCAGGAGCAGGCCTCCCGCCGTGTCGTGGACCTCAAGGAACGCGGCTACGAAAAGGCCGGTCTCTACGACCCGCAGGGCGTGGGCGGTACGCACGTGATGTACGTGCTGCACCATGCGGACAAGCCTTCGCTCTACAAGGGCCTGCCGGACGATCCCAAGATCAGCCCGATGGTGTCCCTGTGGAAGGGTGTGGCCAAGCCTCTGGCCATGGCCGCCCTGGGTGCAGCTGCTGTCGGCAGCCTGTTCCACTACATCACCAAGGGTCCGAACGACGTGTCCAAGGACCTGGAAGATGAAATGGAGCGCAAGGACGCCGAAGCGCAGAACAAGGAGAACGGCCAATGAAACGCAACCCTCGCGACCTCGTGCGCTACAACGCATCGGAGCGCGCCAACCACTGGGTGGTAGGCATTTGCTTCATTTTGCTGGCCCTGTCCGGCCTGGCGTTCTTCCATCCCGCCTTCTTTCCGCTGACACAGCTGTTCGGTGGCGGCCCATGGACGCGCATTCTGCACCCCTATATCGGGGTGGTGATGGCCTTGTTCTTCGTCATCATGGCTTGCCGTTTTGCCAAGCTCAACATCGTGGAACCCCGCGATATCGAGTGGCTCAAGAACGTCAACAAGATGATCGACGGCGACGACCACGACATGCCCGAACAGGGCAAGTACAACGGTGGCCAGAAGCTGCTGTTCTGGGGTCTGGTGATCGGCATGCTGCTGATCACGGTCACCGGCGTGCTGATGTGGCGTGCCTGGTGGACGCTGCCCGTGGGCGTGGTGCGTGCCGCTTCGGTGGTGCATGCCATCGCTGCGGTATGGATGATCGGCCTGATCATCATGCACGTCTATGCGGCTATTTGGACTCGCGGCACCATTCGCGCCATGTTGTATGGCACAGTGACCCGTGCCTGGGCCAAGCAGCACCACCGCGGCTGGTATCGCAAGATGACTGGCGACAACGACTGATCGCATCGGTCTTTGGATAAAGTCACTTAGACACTTGTTGATCGCCGCCGGACGCCCTCTGCTGGGCGTGCCGGCGGCTTCAGTTTCGGGACCCCTATTTCTATGCAACAACGCATTCTTCAACCCGGCGAAATCGAAGCGCTGGACAAGACCAGCTTCCCCCGCATCCTGCTGCCTCAGGTGGCCAGCCTGTTTGCCGACCGCGCCGCGCGCCTGCGTCAGCTGTCGCAAGGCAATCCGATTGCGGATTACCTGCAGTTTGCAGCCAAGATCGTGGATGCACAGCATGCCGCAGCCTCCCGAGTGGAGCTGCAGCCCCTGGACACCGACAGCATCGAGCGAGCGCAGCAGCACTCCATGCCCTTGCTGCCTGCGGCCGACCACATCGATCCGGCCTGGCATGAGGTGCTGAATGCCATGCTGGACACGCTGGCCGGAAGCGAAGGCCTGCCCGAGCCCCTGCAACCGCTGATCACTTCGCTGCGCGAACTCAGCCTGCAAGAGCGCGATGAAATCGCCCAGCGCCTGCTGCAAAAGGAAGTGGCTGCCCGCCATATCGGCATGGCGCCTTTCATCATGGCCGCGCTGCAGGTGGTCTTCGCCAGGCGCGCAGCAGCCCTGCAGGTGCAGGACGTGCCCTATACCGAACCTGCCACCATCTGCCCCGTGTGCGCCAGCGAACCCGTGGCCAGCGTCATCCGCATTGGCGGCAAGCTTGCCGGTCACCGCTACGCCCATTGCGGCACTTGCGCCTGCGAATGGCATATGGTGCGCGTCAAGTGCACGCACTGCGAATCGACCAAGGGCATCCACTACCAGGGCATCGACGGCGGCGGCGAGGAAGTCCTGGCCGAAACCTGCGACGAATGCGGCAGCTACCGCAAGATCGTCAACCAGGAAAAAAACCCCATGGTCGAGCCTCTGGCCGATGATCTGGCCAGCCTGATGCTGGACCTGCTGATGAGCGAGACCGGCTTCCAGCGCGCCAGCGCCAATCCTCTGCTGTTTGTGGCCGTAGCCGAAGAGCAGCAAGGCGAGGCCGACCAGCAGCTGGTGGACCCAGCAGCCTGAACCTGCGGGCGCCAAGCGCCACCATAATGAGGGCGGCAGGTCTTCCTGCCGCCTTTTTTGATTTTTCGACGACCCGACACACCCTGGCCATGAGCAATACCGCAGCGACTGCCCCCGAAATTTCGCACCCCTCCCAGCTTCCTGCCGTGGACAAGGTCTTGCTCGCGGTCGAGATGCAGGCATTGCGTCAATCCTATGGCCTGGACGCCTGCACCAAAGCCGTCCGGGACGTGCTGACAGAGCTGCGCCAGCAGCTTCTGGGCGCTGGCGATCAGCCAGCCCAGAGCGTGCAAGCCAACATCGGCTCCATCGTCCAGGCCGCACAGCGCCAGCTTCAGGCCCGGTTCGCGCCACGCCTGCAGCCTGTCTTCAACCTCACCGGCACGGTGCTGCATACCAATCTGGGCCGCGCGCTGCTGCCGCAGGCTGCCATCGACGCCGTGGTGCAGGCCATGAGCGCACCGGCCAATCTGGAGTACGACCTGGACGACGGCGGCCGCGGCGATCGCGACGACCTGGTCGAATCGCTGATCTGCGAGCTGACCGGTTCCGAAGCCGCGACCGTTGTCAACAACAACGCCGCTGCCGTGCTGCTGGTGCTGTCCACCATGGCCACGGGTCGGGAAGTCGTGGTCTCGCGCGGCGAGCTGGTTGAAATCGGCGGCGCCTTCCGCATCCCCGATGTCATGACCCGCGCCGGTGCCCGGCTGATCGAAGTCGGCACCACCAACCGCACCCACGAGAAAGACTATGCAGGGGCCATCGGCGAGAACACGGCCGCGCTCATGAAGGTGCACTGCAGCAACTACGCCATCACCGGCTTCACCAAAGCCGTCAGCGATGCCGATGTTGCCCGCCTTGCGCACGACAGCAGCCTGCCCATGATCGTCGACCTGGGCAGCGGCACGCTGATCGACATGCGCGACTGGGGACTGCCCTATGAAGTCACGGTGCGCGAGACGGTCGAGTCCGGTGCTGACATCGTCACCTTCAGTGGCGACAAGCTCCTGGGCGGCCCGCAGGCCGGCATCATCGTCGGCAAGCGGGAGCTGATTGCCCAGATCAAGAAGAACCCGCTCAAGCGCGCGCTGCGCGTGGGCAAGATCACGCTGGCGGCGCTGGAGCCCACGCTGCGCCTGTACCTGAACCCCGAAAAGCTCGCCCAGGAGCTGACGACGCTGCGCCTGTTCACACGCAAGGCCGCCGACATGCAGGCCCAGGCCGGGCAGCTGCAGCCTCTGCTGCAGCAGGCACTGGGCCAGGACTATGTAGTGGAAACCGCGGCCATGAACAGCCAGATCGGCAGCGGCGCCCTGCCCGTGGAAAATCTGCCCAGTTTCGGCCTCAGGATCTATCCGGCCAGCGGCAAACAGGCGGGTCGCCAGCTGACCCGGCTCGAAGCGCGCTTTCGTGCCCTGCCCCGGCCCGTGATCGGGCGCCTGCATGACGACGCCCTGTGGCTGGATCTGCGCTGTCTGGAAAACCCGGCACAGGCCCTGTTTGCCGCGCAGCTGCCTCTGCTGGCCTGAGCCAGTCCCATGACTGCGCCCCGCAAATTTATAGAAGAACACCTTGCATCGCTTGATACACAAGCGCTAGCAGCTATCAAAACCATAAGCACACCATGATCATCGGAACCGCAGGCCATATCGACCACGGCAAAACCACGCTGGTGCGTGCGCTCACGGGCGTGGAAACCGATCGCCTCAAGGAAGAGAAAGCCCGCGGCATCTCCATAGAACTCGGCTATGCCTACAGCCCGCTGCCCAATGGCGATGTGCTGGGCATCATCGACGTGCCGGGCCACGAGAAATTCGTCCACACCATGGCCGCCGGTGCCGTGGGCATTGACCACGCCCTGCTGGTCGTGGCTGCCGACGACGGCGTCATGCCCCAGACCATAGAGCATCTGGAAATTCTGCAGCTGCTGGGTGTCAGGCGCGGCAGCGTGGCGCTGACCAAGGTCGATCGCGTGCTGCCGCAGCGCATTGTCGACGTGCACCGGGAAATCAACGCCATTCTCGGCGTCACTGCTCTGGCCGACAGCCCCATCTTCGAGACCAATGCCGCAGAACCCGGCAATGCCGGCGTACAGGCCCTGCGCGAACACCTGCAGGTGCAGGCCCAGATGATGCAGGCGCGCCCCCGGGACGGCCTGTTCCGGCTCGCCGTGGACCGTGTCTTCACGCTGCCGGGCCAGGGCACGGTGGTCACGGGCACGGTCTTCAATGGCCAGGTACGGGTGGGCGACACGCTGGCACACTCGGCCAGCGGCCGGACCGTGCGCGTGCGCAGCATTCATGCCCAGAACCAGAGCAGCGACAGCGGCGTCGCCGGCCAGCGCTGCGCACTGAATCTGGCAGGCATAGGCAAGGACGAGATCGAACGCGGCGACTGGATCATGGACCCGCGCCTGCTGCAGGCCACGGACCGCCTCGACATTCATCTGCACCTGCTCAGCGAAGCGCCCTCGCTGGCCCAGTGGACGCCCGTCCATGTGCATCTGGGCACCAGGCGCACCACCGGCCATGTGGCCTTGCTGCAGGACCAGGCCATAGAGCCCGGCACCGAAGCCCGCGTGCAGCTGGTGCTGGATGCGCCGGTCTTCGCACTGCCCGGCGACCGCCTGATCCTGCGCAACGCCCAGGCCAGCCGCACCATCGCCGGCGGCATGGTGCTCGACCCCTATGCACCTAGCCGCAAGCGCCGCAGCGCAGAGCGCATGGCCTACCTCGACGCCATGGAGCAGCTCATAGCCCGCAGCGACTTCAGGCCGCTGATCGCACAGGCCCCGCACGGCATTGCGCGCTCGCAGCTGGTGCGTCTGAGCGGCCATGCCTTCCCCGAGGCCAGCCTGGCCGACACCATCCAGTTGCCCATTGCAGGCGGCGATGCCATGGTGCTGGGCCTGCAGCGCTGGCAGTTGCTGCAGAACCAACTCATCGACAGCCTGGCGCGCTTTCATGAAAAATCGCCCGACGAACCCGGCGTCAACGCAGCGCGGCTGAGGCGCATGGCCCTGCCCGGCCTGCAGCAAAACAGCTACGACGCGCTCTATCAGGGCCTGGTCGATGCCCTGCTTAGCAGTCAGAAGCTGGCCAGCACCGGCGCCTGGCTGCATTTGCCGCAGCACAGCGTGCAACTGAGCAGTGCCGAGCAGACGCTGGCCGAAAAACTGCTGCCCGCCATCGCGGCAGGCCGCTTTGACCCGCCCTGGGTGCGCGATCTGGCGCGCGACCATGCCGCAGGCGAAGAACTGGTGCGCCAGCTGCTCAAAAAGCTCTCGCGCCAGGGCCAGCTGTTTCAGGTCGTCAAGGACTTGTTCTATGCACCGGCGCGCATGGATGAACTAGCCGCCCTGGTTGCCGACATCGCCGGCAGGCACGCCAAGGGCGAAGTGGAAGCCAGCGCATTCCGCGACGCCACCGGTCTGGGCCGCAAGCGCGCCATCCAGATTCTCGAATTCTTCGACCGCACCGGCTACACGCGCCGCGTGCGCGACGTCCATCTGCTGCGCCCAGATGTGCATTGGAATAGCACGCAGCGCTGATCCTGCAAGGAAAGCAGATAGAAATCAGCCCAGGTTCCTTATGGAGCCTGCGCAACAAGCTATCAAATCAGAATAGCGGGGCATGAGGCCTTGTCGTGCGGTTTGCCATCAAGTGCCGGATTGCTGGCTACAATCGCAGTCCTATCTTCTACAAGAGTGGCAGCTGCCACTCTTGACCCAAAGGAAGGCAATCGTGCCCGGTGGCGCGGCCGGGCTTCAAACCCGGTGGGGGGCGTCAGCCGCTCCCGGGTTGGTTCGACTCCAGCTGCTTTCCGCCACTCCCCTTCTCAGGTATTCAGACTGCAGCTTCCTGCTCCTGCAGCATTCGCCACATCACCTTGCCGCTGCCGCTCTTGGGCAAGGCCGTCACGAACTGCACCAGACGCGGTGCCTTGTAGACCGCCATATTGTCGTGGCACCACTGGATGATCTGCTCTGCTGTCGTGGCCTCATGACCGGCGCGCAACACGACCACGGCCTTCACGGTTTCGCCGCGATAGGCATCCTTGGCGGAAATCACGCAGGCTTCCTGAATCCCGGGGTGGCGGAACATCAGCGACTCCACCTCGGCCGGCCAGACCTTGAAGCCGCTGGCATTGATCATGCGCTTGAGCCGGTCGGTGATGAAGAAATAGCCCTCCTCATCCACACGCCCCAGATCGCCGGTGCGGAAAAAGCGCTTGCCATCCAGCTCCATAAAGCTTTGCTCGGTCGCCTCGGGACGCTGCCAGTAGCCCTCGAACACCTCGGGCCCATGGACCACGATCTCACCCTGCTCTCCCTGCGCCACCTCTTCCAGCGTGTCGGGGCTGATCACGCGTGCATCGGTGCTCATGAAGGGGATGCCCAGGCATTGCTGCTTGGGATGGTCGGGCGGATTGCTGTGCGAGGGTGCGGCGGTTTCGGTCAGTCCATAGCCTTCACAGAAGCGCAGCCCGTACTGCTCGAGCAGCCGCTGGGCCACGGCCTGGGGCATGGCGGCACCGCCGCCGCCGATGTATTTGAGGCTGGACAGGTCAAAGGACGCGAAGTTGGGACTGGCCAGCAGATCGATCACCATGGTCGGGATATTGGTCCAGCTTGTGACCTGATGGTGGGAGATCAGGCGCCCTGCCAGTTCACGCTCCCAGCGCGGCATGATGATCAGCGTCGCACCCATGTAGATGGCACTATGCAGCACGGACACCATGCCCGTGATGTGAAACATGGGCACGACGGCGAGCACCACGTTCTCGCTGGTGCCCGTGCCCCACATCGCGCCGGAGACGGCGTTGTGGTTGATGCTGCGATGCAGATGCATGCAGCCCTTGGGATGGCCTGTGGTGCCGCTGGTATAGGGCAGCAGGGCCAGATCGTCACGACCCGCTGTATGCGGCGGCGGCGGCTCGCTGCAGGCCAGTGCCTGCGTCCATGCATGGACCTGGCCGTGGTTCAGGCTGGCAGGCTCGCGCTCGCCCAGCAGCCAGTTGCGCCAGGCTTCGGGCGGCGCATCCGGCCCCTGCACATCGGCATCAAAGCCGTCGGTGAACCGTGTCACCAGCAAGTGCTGCAGCGCCTCGGTGGGCTCCAGGGCATTGCTGGCCTTGGCCAGTTCCGGCGCCAGATCGGCCGTGGTAATGGCCACCTTGGCACCCGAGTCCGTGATGTAGTGCTTGAGCTCCTCTGCCGTATTCATGGGATTGACCGGCACCACCACCGCATTGGCGCGAAAGATGGCGTAATGCGCCAGCACCAGCTGCGAGCTGTTCTGCATCAGCACGATGACGCGGTCGCCTTTTTTCACGCCCAGGCCATGCAGATAGGCGGCCATGCGCTCCGTCCCCTCGCACAGCTGCTTATAGGTCGTGGTGCGACCCAGAAACACCAGCGCGGCCTTGTCCGGATAGCGCCTGGCATTGACGGCCAGGTTATCCCAGACGCTGGTTGCTGGAACGGTGATGGAATATGGCAGCCGATTGGGCCAAAACTGGTGATGAGCGGGCATGAGTCAGGCAATCCGAAAAGCGTATACATAGTCCGGGTGGACTAATCAGTTCGCAAGACTAGGCCTGCCGACACGGCCCGGCATCCGGAATGCCCCCAAGAGCCGGTCACTCAGGTGACGGCTGGTGCGGCCTGGCACGGCTCGCCCTGACCCAGCCTAGCGCTCTGGCTTACCATGCACCAATGCCTCATGAATCACGCCTGCAGCAGTCGCTGCGCCACCTACTCGCCAGCCAGCGCACCGCCGCCCTGGCCGTGCAGCCACAGGCCAGCTCTTCGGCGCCCGGATATCTTCCGGCCCCGGGGCTGTCTCTGGTGCCCTGGGCCTGGAGTGGCGATTTCAGCTGTCTGGTACTGCATGTCAGTGCGCTGGCCAGCCACACCCAGGCCATGGAGCGGCATCCCGCCGTCAGCCTGCTGATCAGCAGGCTCGAATCGGCGGAGCAAGCCGTGCATGCGCTGGAGCGCATCAGCATCCAGGGCGTGGCATCCACTCCGCCGCGCGACAGCGCTCTGTGGCAAGGCGCCCGTGCCAGCTATCTGGCGCGCTTTCCCGAAGCCGAGCCCATGACGGCGCTGGGCGACTTTCGCTTTGTCTGCATCACGCCGCAAGCCGGCAGGCATGTCGCCGGCTTCGGCGCGGCGCGCGATGTGGACGAGCACGATCTGATAGCCGCACTCAACCCGGCTACCTAGCCTTTGCTGGCTTGGCCCGACCTGGATTGGCCAGCTTGAGCCTGGAGCACATGCTCGGCAATCAGGCACATGCAGGCCAGCGGCTGGCCCTGCATCAGGGCCTGAACATAGTCCTGCCAGATCTGCCCCTGCTGCTCCACACTTGCGTCCAGAAAGCACTGCAGCATCTGCTGCGGATCTGCACAGGCCTGATAGTGATAGGGATCGCGCCGCAGGCATGCCGCGCGCAGATGCAGGCCGAACGCCTCCCATGTCACTGCCCGGCCTTGCAAGCGCTGCCACTGATGCAACAGCTCATGGGCGAAGACGCCTGCCACCCCAGGGTGGGCAAGCCGCAGCGGCCGATGCGGGTCAGCCTGCTCAAAAAAGCTGCGCTGCAGATAGATGCGCCCGCCACCCAGGGACAGCGCACGCCGGGTATCACCCAGACGCCGCACATGCAGACGCATGCCGGGCAGCAACTCATCCAGCGCAGTGCCGAAAAGCCGCTGCACGAATCCGGTCTCGACCGGCATCAGGCTTCTTCGCCAGAACATCAGGCAGCAAGCCGCGCATAAGGAGAATTCCGCATTTCAGAGACTCCCGTCACGTTCCAGAACTCGAAGACCTGGCCCGGCTGCGGAGCCTGCACCGAGAAATGCGGGCGCTCGTGCAGCAGGACCACCTGCCAGCCATAGCTCCACAATGGCCGAGCCCGGAATATACCCGCCATCCTGAAAACGCACCGACACCGCGGCATGGGGGTCGAAGCACTTTCCATAGGCCCTGGCGAATTCCGGGTCCCGGTTTTCCACGGCTCAAGCCGGTCAGGGATACACCACCGTGACGGTAGTCTGCGCCCCCATCGTTCCTGCCGGCAGGGTACCGGTCACACCCGGTGCCCGGACATACTGCGCATAAAAATCGTGCACAAAACTCGAGCCCGCCTGGGTGCCGCTATTGGTCACGCCGGGAGGGTTGGCCGGCAGACTGCTACCCGTAGGCGCCGGGCCAAACTGCACGGGCACGCTATTGCTGCCCTGATAGAGTCTGAGATTGACTTTGCCTGACAATGCGCCCCCTGACGTGCTGTTGAGATAGTCCTTGCTCGCTCCGGCCGCGCTGGTGTCGGTGAAGTAGATGGCGTAATTGGAGTTAGCCCCGCAGTTGACCGCATTGATATTGAAACGCGTCTCGCTCGCGGCCCCTTCTGTGCGGGCTGCCCCATTGGCAGGCACGCTGCCGGTCGAGGAGTCATTGAGTGTGACGGTCTGATTCAGCGTGGAAATCGGAAACTGGCAGGTCGGTGTCGGAGGCTTGGGCAGCTCGGGCAGCGCAATGACCCCTCCTTTGCCCAGCGCCTGTTGAAAGCCGGAAAGCACAGGGGAACATGCCTGCTTCTTGATTGGCGCAGTGATGTCATTGATAGAGGGCAAGACCGACATTGAGCCGAGATTGCTTTCACGGCTGAAGTCGCCGACGCCGCCGGCATACGCCCTGACGTCGGTCACGACCAGCTCGAACTTCCACTTGAGCTTGAATGTCTTGGTGGTGGGAGTCGAGGTGAACGTTGCGTTCGTAAATATGGCGCTGCTGGTGACGACTGTGCCCACCGGGCGAAGCATGCTGGTGTTGACTGCGGCACCGCCAAGGTCTTCGTAACCGGCCCACGACCATCTCAGCCCGAGACCTGGAAACGTGGAAAGCGGAATGGTCTGGTACGGTCCTAAGCTACCTGCAGGCATCAAGACCACGGCCTCTACGGCGTAATTGATCAATGTATTGAGGGCCGTAGTGGTCTGGCTGAAGGTGATATCGGCAATCGAAACACCGTTCGCAATGCCAGCAAAGTTATTCATGACGTTCCACGAGGTCTCAGCCCGCATTGAAGACGAAGAGCATGACTGATTGCCGCCGGCCGCAGCGGCTTCGGGCACATGCAAGGCGCCCGCCGTCACGGCGCATGCGGCCACGGCCTTGGCAAACCCAGCCCAGCGCATGGCTCGGCGAGGGAGAACGGGAAACAGATGGAAATGTTCTTTCATGGATCTAATTCCTTATCGGCTCCGTTTTTGTGGGGCGTGGGCGGCACAGGCTTTGCCTCGGTGCACGCCAGCGCAATGCGCTGATAGTTCTCGCCGTCCGCCTTGGCAGGCAGCTCGTAAGGGATGCGGCATTCCTGCTCGTCCCAGATGACACGCAACTGGCCCTCGGCCTGCTCCGGCTGCAGCATGGTCAGCACACGGCCGCGAGGGTCGGTAATGCCGAGTCGCGTGCCGTCGGCGCTTTCGACAACCGTGCCAAACGGCATGGGGGAGCCATCGGGCTGGGTGAGCTCGAACTGCACGCGGCGGCCTTCGTCGCTCTTGAAGGTGGCCAGCACGGCCGCACCGCGGCGCGGGATGACCTGCTCCATGCCGCCTTCGATCTCGACGTCGGCACTCAGGCCCTTGCCGTCGATTGCAATCCAGTTGGCACGGTACGGAACCGCGTTGGGCACGATGGCATAACCATTGCGACCTGTGGCCACGCCGCTGTAGCTGGACACGCGAACATCAGGCACCGGCGGGTCGATCTGAGCGAGTGCAAAGGTTTCACCCACAGGCTGGCCGAAGTTGACACCGCCCTGGTGCGCAACGATGGAGCCATTGGCCTGCAGCGACGCGGTGTTCGAACGGTTGCCATAGGAATAGCCGGCGTTGAGCTGCGCCACCGAGGTCGCTGCCCCGAGGTAGGCGGAAGCCACGGCCGTGCCGTTGGCATCGCGCTGCGCCATCACCGAGTAGCTGATGTCGCGATCGCTGGGCAGCCTGCCGCTGATACCCGTCTGCACATTGGTGCCGGTCTTCTCATGCCCCACATTGGTGTACATATTGGGCGTGTTGCTGCCGGCCTTGCCCAGCGGGAAGGTGACGGACAGGAAGACCCCGGTGTCGCTGTAGCGGCCGCTTGCAAACTGGGTACTGGCCACATTGCGCGAATGCGAAAGACTCAGGTTGAAAGAGGCGGGCCCCCAGGTGTTGCTATAGCCTGCCGACACACTGCTGGTCTTGGCACCATCCCAGTTGCGACCTGCGGCTGCGCTTGCGTAGACGCTGCCATAGCGGGTGCCAACGCCCAGGTTCTGGTTCAGGTACATGCTCAGCTGCGTACGGGGCGTGAAGGGGCGAAAGCGCTGGCCGCTTGCATCGCTGGCCCAATCCCGGGCCTGGACATGATCGTTCAGATTGCGAAAGCCCTCGTTCAGGCTTTCCTGCGCCGAGAAGGAAACCTGGGTGGCCGTTTGCTCGAAGAACTTGCGGTAGATGAAGCGCATGCGGCTGCCGGAGTTCGTGTCGCCGTTGATGCTGCTGCGAGAATGCGCAGCGTCCAGCGAGAAGGCACCGACTTCGGTATTCAGGCCGGCACCCGCCGAGAAGATCTGGTAGCCCGGGGCCGCCTGCGCGCCGCCTGCCACCGTGACGTTGCTGGTCAGGCCGTACAGGAACGAGGTGCTGCCAAAGGCCGGCGTGCTGCCGCCGCTGTAGTTGTTGCGATACTGACCCACCGTGGCGTCGTACTTGAAGCGGCCTTCACGCACCATCAGCGGCGGGCTGGAAAATGCCTGGACGGACACGCGGCGCCTGCCGTCGGCCTCGATGACGGTGATTTCCAGATTTCCGTTCGTGCCCGAGGGCGCCAGATCGGTGATCTCGAAAGGACCCGGAGCCACGTTGGTGGTGTAGATCAGGAAGCCGTTCTGACGCACTTCGATGGTCGCGTTCGACTCGGCATTGCCGCGAATCACGGGCGCATAGCCTTGCATGCTGTCGGGCAGCATGGCGTCGTCGGAGGCCATCTGCACGCCGCGAAAGCGCACGCTGTCGAACAGCTGCGACGTGGAGTAGGTCTCCCCCATCCAGAGCTGGCTGCGCAACTCGGTCAGATCGCGCTGCACATAGGTGTTCTGCCTGCGGAACTGGGTCGGCTGCTGCGAGCCGCTGCTGAGGTAGGAGTTGTTGCGGAAACGCCAGGGGCCGATATTGACGCCCATGTTCAGGCCCAGATTGGTGATGCGCTGGTCGGCGATACCTCCCGAACTATTGGTGTAGCGTGTGCTGAAGTTGTAGTTGGCGAATGCCATGGGCACGCCGTTGCTCCACTGCGAGGGCTCCACATAGCCACGACGTCCCTGGCTCATATAGGCCTGGGGAATGTTGAGGTTCAGGCGCAGGCGCGCAGCATCGAATTGCGCGGTAGCCTGCGGAATCAACTCGGGCAGGCGCAGGCAGGACGGGTCCTGGTCAGAAGCCTGCTCCCAGTCGACCTTGGCCATATCCACGCCGGCCTGGGTCAGCATGTCCTTGGTAAAGCAAGGCTCGACCTCGCCGGTCTTGGCGTTCATCGAGAAGAGCACATCGATGCGGCTGGACTGCAGCGTGTTGACCAAAAGGTCCACGCGGTAATTGCCGGCGATGATCTCGCTGCTGGACAGCAGGGTCTTGACGTCGACGTTGGACCCCAGGCCTTGTAGAAATTCCGTGCTGAAGCCCTTCATCACGCCCTGGTTCGCCAGATCGACCTGATTCTGTGCAAAGACCCAATAAGGCAGCAACACGCCCAGCGAACCAAACAGAATCTGGTACAGCGGGTTCAGGCGAAACGACGTACTGCCGCAAGACAGCACAAAGGGAACCTTGGACTTCAGTTTGCTCATGATCAAACGCTTGAAATCGCCTCAGGCGATCCAGACTCATAAGTCTTCGGTTGTAGGGTCTGGCGACAGGTGGGCGCGGGGCGCCTAGTTCTGGCTACGCTCGGTGACCGGGCTTGCCTGTGCTGGCGCTGCACCGCCGATGGGCGCCTGATACGACTCGGAGCCGCCGTAATCATTGATGGCCGTAAAGTTCACCGCCGAAGTGGAAGCGGCAGCGCTCTTGAGAGCGAAGCTCTTGCTCTCGCCTGGCGCAATCATCACGGGCTCGCTGACGCGCTGCTTGTCGACGCCCGAGCCCAGGTCGATGCCTGTCGTGGAGACATGGAACGCCGTTGGGTTCTGCACCTTCAATACCTGCTTGCCGTCAGCGCTGTCGATGCTCCAACGCAGTGCAGCAGGCGCTTCTGCAGCCGTACCGGGAAGGGCGGTGGGGCGGTAAAACAGCTTGATGCGCTGGCGAATCGCGATCTGCAAACTGTTTTCCGATTCCGCCTGTTGCGGAATTTCCTGGACATTGACCCACAGCACCGATTCGCGGTCCGAAGGCATGGCGTTGGCACCGCCGGCATACAGCACACGCAGCAGCTGCTGGCTGTTGGCCTGCATTCTGGCCAGTGTGGGGGTGATGGCAAAAGGCAGCTCGCCCTTGTCGTCAGGCGTATTGCTTTCCAGCCAGGATTGGATCAGCACGGGATTGGCGCCATTGCGCACAATCAGGCTGGCTTCCTTGTTCTTGCCGTCGAAAATGACGCGGGTGGTGTTGAGCGAGATATCGGCATATGCGCCGGCAGCGCTCGTGAGCATCAGGGCCAGCAGCGCGCGTCGAGCCAAGGTGTGGATACGAGATGCGGTCATCTATGTGGGCCCTCCATGAAAGCCCTTCCACAGGACTGGACATGCAGCCCACAGAAGGGAAACCGATCTAGTCCGCCTCCGCCCCTGTGTCGTAGCTCAGATTACCGCCAGTGCTGCTAGCACCAGCATCGCTGACGGAGCATGTCTCGGCAGTGAGTCTACCGATGAAGCTAACCACGCCGGTAGGACCCATACTGGGAACTGCGTGAGAAATGGTCGAAAACGCTGGGTGGATAGAACGGCGATGGCGAGAATTGCTT
This sequence comes from Comamonas sp. C24C, assembly GCF_053345995.1. Classification (NCBI taxonomy): domain Bacteria; kingdom Pseudomonadati; phylum Pseudomonadota; class Betaproteobacteria; order Burkholderiales; family Comamonadaceae; genus Comamonas; species Comamonas sp. C24C. The sequence goes on from NZ_JBKFBC010000004.1 coordinate 271,856, forward strand.
TTTCAATAGCATTTCGCCTTATTTCGGCAACTGCGTTCAACTGAACTTCAATTCCTCGTCACAGCGCGTTCACCGATAACTTCATGATGTACCTCAGAAACAAAAGAACAGCCTTAATCCAGCGAACATCTATTTCGCCGGCGACAGACACATACTCATTCACAAGTGGCTGGATCGAAGGCGTCTTGCATTGTGCGATCGACAGCATGATCTGGTAAATCACCAAGCGCATTTCGGCGACCTTCGCTCAGGACATCCAGTCCCGCCCATGGAGCAAGTTCCCAGGGGCACGCACTTCGTCAGCCTCCACACCTCAATGCACCTTCTCGGGAAAGCCCCGATCGCAATGACTCCCCGTGCGTCCCGTTTTGACCAAGAATGGCCAAAAGCCATGCGCCTCATGCTTGGCCTCATCGCCTGCAAGGCCTCGTCGTCTTGCCGTCGTGGGAAAGACCGAAAACATGAACACGCAATACTCCACGGGAATAGTCGACCCAGCACGCCGCTTTGAATACTGGAACGACGTCGTGTGCCGCCACTGCATCCCGGCGGCAAGCCGCATGTTGGAACCCGGCACCTTTGATGCTCGCCTCACCGTGCAATCTATCGGCGCAGTCGATATCAGTGAGATGGCAGCTCCCTGGCACCAATGGACCCGCGCAGCACACCACCTTCGAGCAGGGGCGCATGACGACATATGGCTTGGCTACCTACACCAAGGCAGTGCTCTGGTCGGCCAGGAGGACCGACAAGCGGTCCTTCACAATGGAGACATGGTGTTATATGACGCCGCCCGAAGTTTCGAGTTCAGCCTGGTGTCAAAAGCCGCCTTCCTAATACGCCTGCCGCGCCAAGCTTTGCTGCAACGCTTCCCAGATGCCGAGCGCATGACGGCCCGTACGCTCGACGGCGCCAAGCCCGGCGTAGGCCCATTACGATCCATGATTCTTCAGGCTGCGGCCGTGGACTTCGGCACAGCACATAACGCTTCGGCCGCAAGATTTGGCAGTACCCTATTGGACTTGGTCGGCATAGCGCTGGAATTCCAGAACGATGTGGCTCGCGAATCGACTCCCGAGCGTGATCTGTATGCTCGCCTAGTCAACTATATTCAATGCAACTTCAAGGATCCCGACCTGGGACTCGACAGGCTTGCTGCCTCTCAACATGTCTCGTCACGGACCGTGACGCGGGCCTTTGCCAAACACAACCAGACTGCCATGGGCATGGTTTGGAACTTGCGGCTGGAGGCCAGTCAGCAAGCGCTCGCCGAAGGCCGGGTGCGTAGCGTCACCGATGCGGCATTCGACCATGGCTTCTCGGATGTCTCCCATTTCAGTCGCGTATTTCGCAGCGCCTACGGATACGCACCGCACTTGCTGATCCGAAAGCACTGAAGACACCTCTTTGGATCCGGCCCCGGTTGTCCTTCCAGGCACAGCCCTCTGTCCTTGGCAGAACAGCGCCTCATAACACCTCCTGCTACGGTCGAAGCGGGCATCGCAGGATTGGTTTCCCCCTGCGCTTTTCCGCAGTTTTCGGCGCTCGCCGTATGAGGGGCATTGTCATGGAAGACACGGACGTTCATTTCTTGGACCTGCTTGAAGTAGGTGAAAAAATCCAATCACGCGCGATATCTTCGCTCGAGGTGACGCAGCAACTACAGGTGCGCATTGAGGCACTGGACCCCCAGCTTCGAAGCTATGCATTCCCTATGACAGCACAAGCCTTGAAGGACGCTGACATCGCCGATCGTGAAATTGCGGCAGGCATGATACGTGGCCCACTCCATGGCGTGCCCTTGGCGCTCAAGGATCTGTTTTGGACAGCAGGCACTCCGACCGCGCATGGCATGACGATTCACAAGAGCCACAAGCCCGTGGAGGACGCCACTGTCGTGCGCCGACTGCGCAGTGCCGGTGCCGTGATCCTGGGCAAACTGCAACAAACAGAAGGTGCCTTTGCCGATCATCACCCACAGATCTTGCCACCTGTGAATCCATGGGGAGCATCGTTGTGGCCGGGCGTGTCATCCAGCGGCTCGGGTGTCGCCACTGCCGCCGGACTGTGTTTCGGCGCGCTAGGCACGGATACCGGCGGCTCGATCCGCTTCCCGTCAGCAGCCAATGGAGTCACAGGCATCAAGCCCACTTGGGGCCGTGTAAGCCGGCATGGGACGTTCGAGCTCGCAGCCTCTTTGGACCATACGGGACCAATGGCGCGTAGCGCCGCCGATGCTGCCGCAATCCTGAACGCCATCGCCGGCGCTGACTCCTTGGATCCCACTGCAGCGCATCACCCGGTACCCAACTATCTGGCCCTCATGAGGCAAGGCTTCCAGGGACTGCGCGTGGGCATCGACACCGCATGGGCCATGGATGGCATCGACCACCCCACCCAAGTAGTGATGCAAGATGCTCTGCACACGGTACAAGCACTGGGTGCCGAGATTCGGCACGTCTCTTTCCCCGATGCGGCCCAGGCCGTCGCGGACTGGGTTCCTCTGTGTGCAACCGAGACGGCTGTCGCGCACGAAGCGACGTTCCCCAGCCGCCGCGACGAGTATGGCACCGGCCTTGCTGGCTTGATTGATACCGGGCTGGCGTTGCAGGCATTCGAATATCAAAAGCTGAGGTTGCGACGCGCTGACTTCACTGGACGCGTGCGTACCTTGTTCCAATCCGTGGATCCTCTTTTGATTCCTACAACGGCATTTGCCGCTCAAACTGTCGAACGCATGGCGACCTTCGGTGACGACGCGGAGCTGTTTTCCGGCATGCTGCGCTACACCTGTCCGTTCGATCTCAGCGGCAACCCAACGATCACGCTGCCGGGAGGTCAGACATCCGATGGCGCGCCTGTTGCGTTTCAGTTCGTCGCTCCGCATTTCGGGGAAGATCTGTTGATTCGCGCCGGCTGGGCCTTCCAGCGTGCAACCATCTGGCACAAACGTCGCCCTATTCTCACACCCAATAATTCACATTGAATGCGGTCACTGATTTGGCCGGCATCATGCCTCTGCCCAAGTGACAGAGGCATTTTCTTTTCCAGAAAGCCTCTCTCAACGAACGCCGAGTCGAAATCGTGGGCAACGTGCTCCAGGCGCAAAAAAGGCGGCCTTACCCTGCTCCAGCGGCTGACGGGGCACGTTCTGGAACTGTGCGGTCTTGCCCGAGCCCCCTATGACAGGATGATCACGCGGAGCTCGTCCAGAAGCGCTGTTAGATGCAGGGTCGCGCTGCCTGGCTAGAGGGTTTGTGGGTCGGCGGCCGGCTCATGGATCAGCAATTCCTGGAGAGTGCCGCGCAATTAGATGTACACGGGAGCAATCCCTCGACGGCAGCGTTCAGGGCGGAACCGACATCGGCCTGGAGAGGCTGAAGGAGCGCAATCAGCCTAAAGCGGTTGGCTTAGAAAATCTCTGGCCGACTGGCGGCTTCTGACCGGTAACGCCGGTCTGTAGACCTCGTTGAACACCATACGCCTTGGCCGCCCACCCGTCAGGGCCAAGCGCCCGGGGTATCGGCTCCAGGTGCGCCTTGAACAAGGTCTGCGAAAGGCTACTGACTCAAAATAATTTTCCGAGACATGTCAGAAATACACATCTAGTTACGAATTGGTATTCGTACTCATTTTGTGCATTCCATTTTCTAGGAAATAAATTTGATCACTGTCAATCTCAAAACCATCACCATTACATTCACCACAGCGATCGCTGCGTTGCCCTGGGCCACTGTGACAGGCGCGGAGCGACAGGCCAGTGCAGGTCAGGGAGGGGCGACAACTCTGCAAGGGCCGAGGCCATCTACTTTTCTATCTCAGGGGCCAGGACGGCTCTCTCTGAATGTTGGGCATGCAGGAGCCGTAGCCAACATCACACAGGACGAATACAAGCGAGCTTCTTCCTCGCAAAGCGCCGTATGAATTCGGCGCAATGGATAAACCAATGCCGTGGGCCAATGCTTCGTTTTGCTCGCCTGCACTTGAGTCCGCTTGAGGAGGCAGAGGACGCTGTACAGGAAGCATTGCTTGCGCTATGTGAAGTTGACCTCGAGAAGCTGCAAAGCACGGAACCAAAACGCTACTTGTTCGGAATTCTCAGGAACAAGATCATGGACCGACTACGCAAACACTACCGCGACGCAGCAAGATACAGTGAAGAATCCCCCCATGATCTTCTTGACACTTGTTTGTTCGATGAGAGCGGTCATTGGTTGATTGGTGTCGCTCCGGCACGTTGGCATAGGCCTGATGAGCAGATGCAAACAGCTCAATTTTTTGCGGTGGTGGACCTCTGCATGCATCATTTACCACCCAAGCTTGCCCAGGTATTCAGCATGAAGGAGTTTCTGGAATGTGAAGCTGATGAAATCTGTTCCACCCTGGGCTTGAGCAAAACCGATTACTGGCAATGCATGAGCCGGGCACGAAAACAGATGCAGCTGTGCTTGAACCAGGAATGGTTTGGAGATGCGACTCTACTATGATGACCTGCAAGCAATACATCTTTTACGTCACGTCAGGGCAAGCACAAGAAGCCCGCTTGATTGACCGTTTTCGGGTCACCCAGCACCGACTGACTTGCGTCTACTGCCGGACTTTCGCACGAAACGACCAGCAGCTATCAGCGCTGCTCACTACGTATCGGGAGAATATTCTGTCCCCCGATGAGGCGGTGAAAGACTGATTCCTTAGTCGGGGTCACCTCTGCAATCGCTGAACAGCAGCTTGAGGCTCAAGCCAATGCAATGGGGCAGTCTGAAGCTGTCACAGTTCAGCCCATTGCAAACACTGCCTGGGCTCCAGAACGCCGAAAGGCTTGTAGCCTGATGAAAGAGCGGCCCTGCTCAATCGCTTTAGAACGCATGTTTCAGACTGGTGGCGGGACCGTCACTTCTGCGATTGCAGTCCTTTCGGAGTCAGGGAGTGCAATAAAACCGCAAGTACATGAGCAAGCCATCGAGCACCCGCGTGTGGCACTTGTGGCAATCCTCGCGGTGATTTCTGGACTTCAAAGGTGAACCAGCAACTCCGTGAATGCATATTGAATTCACTGCCTAGTAAGTCACTTCCGGCTGGCAATCGACCTGCAGCGGCCGCTTAACGGCCAATGCGCTTCAATCACCGCTAAGAGCGAGCTCGAACACGACGATCAGGGCTACCAATTTACCAGTCATGAATGGCAGCGCTTCTGGGCGAGCCACAACCTGCAACCCAGCACAAGCAGACGGGGCAATTGCCACGACAACGCCGTGGCGAAGATCTTCTTCCAACTACTCAAGCGTGAACGCATTCGCAAACAAACCTATGCGAAGAGGCAAGAGGCCCGCAGTTCAATCTTTAGCTACGTCGAGATGTTCTACAACCCCATCCGCAGACATTCGCCTGCGGATGGCCTGTTTCCAGTAGCGCTTGAGAGGCGCAATTTCGTGAGGCTCGCGGCTATCTAGGAAAAGCTGGTCGATTCAGCTGCACATTCCGCATCGAAAGCGGCGCCTCCTCGCCCTTCTGCCGCAATCGACGCTATACGAAGGTATAGCTGCGCCTTCCCAATGGCGGCTAGACGCTATACCGGGTAATCCAGAAAATCCCCCCTGTTGCTCAAGCAAAGGCCTCTCTCCTTTGAGTGCTGCTTGATGTCTTTCCACCCTAACGACATACAGCTATGGAACCCGGCCCTGACAGGTGCTTGTGCACCTCCATCTTCCAGACCTCCGCATGGCACAAGCGTTGCCATTCCCTGCCCACCTGGCTGCCACTCGAGAACCTCTGATCGCTTAATCACAGGGGGCTCTCGATCGCCACATTGACAGTGAGCTCCCATGACCCGCCAATCTCTCACCCTTGCTCTGCGCGCCGCCCTGATGTCGCGCAATGTGCAACAAATCCGCGCTTTGCTGGCCACCTATGGCTTGCCCACTTTTTCCAGCGCTGTGGCGCTTTGTTCTCCTCGCGTTGCCGCCGACGCACTGAGCCTGCTCCCTCAGAGCAACCGCAATGCCGTGCTGCGCCACCTGCCACGGAAACTATGCGACAGCTTGTCACCGCTGGGAATCGCCGTGGCCACACCCTATCCGACCCGCCGTATCCGCTGGCAACTGCTGACCAGCGCTAATTCCGACGCGCACATCCAAGCCTGACTCTGCGCAAGCCGGCGTCTCTTCGATGTGAAGCCGGCCTTGCTGTTTTCTTCTCCCGCGAGGAACTCCCATGACTTTCCATATGGCCGCCATACTGCGGCCCGGCACCGCCCTGCTCGTGTGCAGCCTGCTCAGCGCCTGCCACCCCAATGCCGCCTCTACCGACACCCGGACCGCTGACGCGCTGGTGTTGCGCCGCCAGGGCAACGTTATCGAGGTTCCCTTGGACTCGCCTCTGCTGAACAAGCTGCAGGTGGAAGTCGTTGGCAACGTCGAGCTATCCACTCCCGTGACCGCCCCAGCCAGTATCGAGGCCGCACCCGAAAAGCTGGTGAAGCTGGCACCTCCGTTGGCCGGACGGCTGGTTCAAATCCATCGAGCACTGGGCGATACCGTGCGCACAGGTGATCCGCTATTCACCATGGACTCGGCCGATATGGCCAATCTGCGAGCCGACCAAGCTAAGGCCCAGGCTGCGCTGGTCCATGCCCAACGCGAAGCCGATCGTCAAAAGATGCTGCTAAAGGCCGAGATTGCCGCACGCAAGGACTATGAAGCCGCCGAGCGGGAACTGGCCACGGCACGGGCGGATGTGGCTGCGGTGACGGATCATCTCGCACAAATCGGCGCCCCCTCCAAGAGCAGTGGCCGTGGCAGCTATGTGCTGCGTTCACCCATCAATGGCCGCGTGGTGGAGATGAACGGCGCACAAGGTGGCTACTGGAACGACATCAACGAATCCGTGATGACCGTGGCGGACCTGTCCACCGTCTGGCTCAGTGCCAGTGTGCCTGAGCGGGATCTGGGCAACATCAAAGTGGGGCAGAACGCTCATATCGTTCTCAACGCCTACCCGAACCAGACTCTGCTGGGCAAAGTGCGCTATGTCGGCGAATTGCTGGATCTCGAAACCCGCAGTGTGAAAGTACGCATGGCGGTGGACAACCGGGATGGCCGCTTGCTCCCCGGTATGTTTGCCCAGGTCCGATTTGATGGCCCTGTCCGCCAGGCGACCGTGGTTCCCGCTTCTGCCCTGCTGCAAAGCAGCGTGGGTACCCGTGTATTTGTCGAGCAGTCTACCGGCCAGTTCGAGCAACGTGATGTGCAAGTGGGCTCCCAACAGAACCAGCAGGTGGAAATCAGCGAAGGTCTGAAGGCGGGCGAGCGCGTGGTCGTCAACGGAGGAGTGTTCCTCCATGATTGAACGCTTGGTCACCCTGTGCTTTCAGCGGCGCAACCTAGTCTGGCTGGTATTCGCCTTTGCCGCCCTGTATGGCGCATTCAGCTGGAAGCAACTACCCATCGAGGCCTATCCCGACATTGCCGACACCACATCCCAAATCGTGGTCCAGGTACCGGGGCTGGCTGCCGAGGAAATCGAACAACAGATCACCATACCGTTGGAGCGCGCCCTGCTGACCACACCAGGCATGCACGTGCTGCGATCGCGCAGCCTGTTTGCACTGTCGCTGATCACTGTGGTGTTTGAAGACGGCGTGGACGGCTACTGGGCTCGCCAGCGCCTGCAGGAGCGCATCAACGAGGTCAAACTGCCCTACGAGGCCAAGGCGGAACTGGACCCATACAGCTCGCCGACCGGTGAGGTCTATCGTTACACGCTGCAAAGCCCCTCCCGCAGTCTGCGCGAGCTGTCCGAATTACAGACCTGGACCGTAATACCAAGGCTGAGGAAAGCAGCCGGCGTGGTGGATGTGACCAACTTCGGTGGACTGACCACGCAGTACATGTTGGAGCTGGACCCACAGCACCTGTTGCAGTACGGCGTGACGCTGGCCGAGGTCGTGGAGGCCATCAATGCAAACAACGCCAGCGGTGGCGGCAGCGTGCTCGACCGAGGCGAAGTCTCCTACGTAATTCGTGGTGTAGGCCTGCTGCGTTCGCTGGAAGACATGGGCCATGTGGTTGTCAAAACCAACAAGGATGGTGTGCCAGTGCTGGTCAAAGATCTGGGCCGCTTGGTGTATGGAGACGTTGAGCGCCGCGGCGTGCTTGGCAAGGACGACGACAGCGACGCGGTAAGCGGTATTGTGCTTTTGCTCAAGGACACCAACCCGTCCCAGGCACTACAAGCCATCCACGCCGCCGTCGATGAACTCAACAACCGACTGCTGCCCAAGGATGTCAAGGTCGTCCCCTACCTGGATCGCAGCACACTGATCGATCGCACCATAGACACCGTAGGCCACACCCTGATCGAAGGCCTGGTGGTCGTCACCCTGGTGCTGCTGCTGTTCCTGGGCAGCCCTCGCGCCGCATTGATCGTCGCACTGACCATTCCCATGTCGCTGCTGCTGGCCTTCGCCTTCATGCATCACGCCCGCATTCCCGCCAATTTGCTATCTCTGGGCGCGATCGACTTCGGCATTCTGGTGGACGGTGCCGTGGTGGTGGTCGAGGGCATGCTGCGCCAGCGTGAGCAACGCGCCGGTCGGCCGCTATCACCGCGCCAAGCGGTAGTGGCCACCTTGCAGGTAGCTCGCCCCATCTTTTTTGGTATGTGCGTGATCGCGACAGCCTATCTGCCGCTGTTCGCCTTCGAGCGCATCGAGTACAAGCTGTTCTCCCCGATGGCCAGTGCCGTGGCCGCCGCCCTGGCCGCTGCGCTGGCGGTGGCCCTGTTGCTGACGCCGGCATTGGCCTGGCTGGCCTTTCGCCATCCTCGCAAGATCTTCCACAACCCGGTACTGCACACCATGGAAACACGTTATGGCCTGTTTCTGCAGCGGGTCGTTGGCCGAGGCCGCTGGTGGGTAGCCACATTGTGCATGGCCTTGCTGACATTGGCAGGGCTGGGCGCCACCATAGGCCGTGACTTTTTGCCCTACCTGGACGAAGGATCGATCTGGCTGCAGGTGCAACTGCCCCCCGGCATCACGCTGGGCAAGGCCCAGCAAATGGCGGACGAACTGCGCAGTGCCGCGCGCGAGTTCCCCGAGGTGTCCTATGTGGTCACCCAGACCGGGCGCAATGACGACGGAACCGACTATTGGACTCCTTCTCACATTGAAGCCAGCGTAGGCCTGCACCCTTACAAGAGCTGGAAGTCCGGCTGGACCAAGCAGGAGCTGATCAGCCACATGGAGGCACGCTTTGCCCGCATGCCGGGCTACAGCATCGGCTTTATGCAGCCCATGATCGACGGCGTGCAGGACAAGCTCTCCGGCGCCCATAGCGACCTGACGCTCAAAGTCTTTGGTGACGATCTGGAAAACGATCGCCGCGTGGCCAACGAAGTGGCTGCCCTACTGAAAACCGTGCACGGTGCCGTCGATGTCGCCGTGGACATCGAGCCACCACTACCCAATCTGCGCATAGAACTGGACCGTGCTGCAGCCGCCCGGATGGGAGTCAACGCGGCCGACGTGGCCCAACTGATCGCCACCGGTATCGGCGGCGCCAGCATTGGCGATCTGTATGTGGGAGAAAAGAACTACGACATCGCCGTGCGCTTCGCGCCAGCGGCACGGAACAACATCGACGCCATCTCCCAACTGCGCCTAAGCTCGTCCAACGGTGCTCAGGTACCTCTGGCCGACGTGGCACGCATATCCACCACTCAAGGCCAGAGCGTTATCGTGCGCGAAGGCGGCGAGCGCCACATCCTGGTCAAGCTCAACGTCCGTGGCCGCGACCTGGCCAGCTTTCTGGACGAAGCCCGGGCCACCCTCGACCGCAGCCTCCAGTTCGACCCACAACACATCCGGCTTGAATGGGGTGGCCAGTTCGAAAACCTGCAGCGTGCCGAGGCCAGGATGGCACTGATTCTGCCCCTGACGCTGGGCCTGATGTTGGTTCTGCTGTTCGGTGCTTTCGGCAACTTTCGTCAACCACTGATGGTGCTGGCCACGGTGCCACTGGCCATGATTGGTGGCCTGGCCGGCCTGCACCTGCGCGGCATGACGCTCAATGTCTCCAGTTCCGTGGGCTTTATCGCCTTGTTCGGTGTGGCCGTGCTCTCGGGTGTGCTGCTGGTGTCGCAGATCAACCGCCTGCGCCAGGAAACCGGACTGGCACTACGCGAAGCGGTGATCGAGGGTGCCACCAGCCGCATGCGCCCCGTGCTTATGACCGCCAGCGTGGCCGCCTTCGGCCTGATGCCGGCCATGCTCGCCACCGATCTGGGCAGCGATGTGCAGCGCCCGCTAGCCACCGTAGTGGTGAGTGGTCTGATCAGTGCCACCGCGCTGACCTTGCTTCTGCTGCCCGCGATCTATTACGCGGTCGAAGCCTGGAAGCAGCGTCGGACCCAGCGCCAAGCAGCCCGCGCAGCGCTCCGCGGCGACATCGACTGGAACCTGCTGGACGAACCTGCCGAAGCAGACCATCCAGAGCAAACCCACACCGGCCGTTGAGGCCTGCTGCGAGGAATCTCATGCGTATTGTCTTTTTCTACTCCTCCCTCTCCCAAGCCGTGCGACTGGCCCTTGGCAGCCTGAGCCTGGTCTACACCACAGCCGCACTGGCCGGGCCGTTGACCGCCGCGGGATCAGCCCAAGCACCGCTCACCGCATCGGCGGATGCGACGTCAGATGTCCAGCCCCAGAAGTCCGTGCACTTTTCCGACTACCTGCGGGCTGTGGAGTCCCACAGTCTGGAACTCAAAGCCCAGAAAACCACCATTACCGCCGCGAAGGCCCAGGTCGGCATTGCCGGCCTGCGACCCGACCCCGAGCTATCCATGGAATGGGAACGTGAGCGCGTGCACACTGGTGAACCCCGCCCTTCTACCTTTACGCCCACCCTCAGTTGGGAAGTGGAGACCGGGGGCAAGCGAGACGCGCGCATTCGCACGGCCAAGAGCGAGGTACGGCTGAAGAAGGCGGAGGTCAAAGGCTTCCGCAACGCGCTGTTCAACACTGCAGCCACTGCCTTCACCGAGGCTTGCCGCACCCGAGAAGTGCTGGTGCGCAAGGAGCAGACGCTGAAGGCGTTGAGCGCTGTGGTGCAAGCCAACGAGGTACGGCGCAAAGCCGGAGACGTAGGTGGCATCGAGCTGCTGCAATCACGTGTGGAACGCAATCAGTTCGCCGCCGACGTGACCTCCGCCCGTGCAGATGCCCAGGCAGCCATGTTGGCCCTGTCGGTACCGCTGGGAGGACGTCTGGCCGAAGTGCTGGGCACCGGACCGGGCGAAGCATCACTGTTTTGCGACTTCAGACAGTTCTCCCAGGGCGATGACCTGCAAACCCTGCTGCCAAAGGCCATGCGTGCGCGCGATGACATTCGCATCGCCGAAGCTACCCTGGCCAATGCTCGCGACAAGGCCGATCTGGCGCAGGCCGAGCGCTGGGTCAATCCCACGGTGTCGGTCGGCGTTGGGCGCACGCCCGGCCACGCGGCGGGTATAGGTGGGGAAGGAGAGCCTTATGACGCGAGCATGCGCTCGCGAATGCTCAAACTAGGGATCAGCGTGCCGCTGCCATTCTCACGGCTGAACAGGGGAACCTTGATCCAGGCCGAAGCCGAAGTGACCCAGGCCATGCTAGAACTTGATCATGCCCGCAATAAGTCCGAGGCCGAAGTACGCGCCGCGCAGTTTCGCTTCCTGGCTGCACGCGACGTTGTGAAACGCTACCGCGACGGAGTGTTGGCCGATGCGCAAAAGGTGCTGGAGGGCATGCGTCTGTCCTACCGCCAGGGTGCGGCCTCACTGCTGGAACTGCTGTCGGCTCAGCGCTCTGCCGACGAAGCCTACCAAGACTATCTGCAGGCCCAGGCTGATCTGGCGACTGCCACGGTCGAGTTGCAGTTGAGTGTGGGGCAGCGCCCCTCTCTCTGAGGCATGGAAACCACCTGAGGAGCGAATTTTGGATTTCTTCACTGCATGGTTTGGACAGTTCCTGCGCCGCCGCCGCAACCTGAGACTGTTCCGCCGCAGCGCACTGCCGGGCATAGAGCACGGCACTGGTGGCAAGCCGATCGCTCCGGGCTCCGTCCCGGAACATCTGACCCGCGCCCTGTGGCGCGCGGCCTGCGACGACATACCTGGCGCATTGGTACGGCTGCAGTCCCATGAGGATGGGCTGAGCGACACGGAAGCGGCAGAGCGCCTGCATCGCACCGGACCCAACGAGGTCGACCACGAAAAGCCGCTCCCCTGGTGGCAACACCTGTGGCAGTGCTACCGCAACCCCTTCAATGTGCTGCTGACGCTGCTGGCCATCGTCTCCTGGGCCACCGAAGACATTCAGGCCACCGTGATCATTGGCACCATGGTCTTGCTGTCCACGGTCATCCGTTTTGTGCAGGAGGGCCGCTCACAGCGCAGTGCCGAGCAGCTCAAGGCCATGGTGAGCAGCACCGCCACGGTGATTCGCCGCGACGTGGACGCCAAGGCTGCCGAGCTCGCCAAGAGCGACGTCAATGCGCGCATCAACTCGCGCAGCCCCCAGATCCGACGCGAAGTCGCTATGCGCGAACTGGTACCCGGTGACCATATCTGGCTTTCTGCCGGCGATATGGTGCCCGCCGACTGCCGCGTGCTGACGGCCAAGGACCTGTTTGTAGCCCAGGCGGCCATGACGGGTGAATCTCTACCGGTGGAGAAGTTCACCGAGCGACAGCACCTCTCCAATGGCATTCTGGAGCAATCCAACCTGCTGTTCATGGGGACCAACGTGGTCTCCGGCGTGGCCACAGCCGTGGTCGTCACCACTGGCAACCAGACCTACTTCGGTCAAGTGGCCCACCGCGCCATTGCCACCGACCGCGCCCCCACCTCCTTCCAGGCCGGAGTCAACAGCGTCTCCTGGCTGCTGATCCGCTTTGCCCTGGTCATGGTGCCGCTGGTGCTGCTTCTCAACGGCATTACCAAGGGCGACTGGATGGAGGCATTCTTGTTTGCCCTGTCCGTGGCCGTTGGCCTGACACCGGAGATGCTGCCCATGATCGTCACCTCCACCCTGGCCAAAGGTGCGGTGGTGCTCTCGCGACAGAAAGTCATCGTCAAACGACTGGATGCCATCCAGAATTTCGGCGCCATGGATGTGTTGTGCACCGACAAGACCGGCACGCTGACTCAGGACCGGATCGCGCTGGAACGCCACACCGACGTGTTCGGCAACGAGTCGCGCGAGACGCTGCAGCTGGCATGGCTCAACAGCTACCACCAGACAGGGCTGAAGAACCTGCTGGACCGCGCCGTCATCGAACACATGGACCAGCACCCGGAATCCAGACTTACGCAAAACTGGCAGAAGATTGATGAGATCCCCTTCGATTTCGAACGACGGCGCATGTCCGTGCTCCTGCACCCTGACGACGACCTAGGTGGCACCCTGCTGGTGTGCAAAGGCGCGGTCGAGGAAATGCTGGCCGTATGCACCCAGGTACGCAACGGCGATGCCACGGTGCCGCTGGACAGCGCCATGCTGGTTCGCGTGCGAGCAGTCACCGAAGGGCTGAACGCCCAGGGCCTGCGCGTGGTGGCCGTAGCCAGCCGTCAACTGCCGGCCAGCCCCGTGTCCAGCTACAGCTACAGTGTGGCCGACGAAACCGAGCTGACCCTGGTGGGTTATATCGCTTTCCTCGACCCGCCCAAGGAGTCCACTGCGCCGGCGCTACGAGCACTTGCCGAACACTGTGTCGATGTCAAGGTGCTGACCGGGGATAACGACCTGGTCGCAGCGCGGGTCTGTGAGCATGTGGGCCTGCATGTGGGCAAGCCCGTGACCGGGCCGCAACTGGATCGCATGAGCGATTCCGCACTGGCCAGCACCGTGCAACAGCACCGCCTGTTCGCCCGCCTCACCCCGCTTCACAAGGAGCGGATTGTCCATGCACTGCGCGCCCAAGGCCGGGTGGTGGGATTCATGGGCGACGGCATCAATGATGCTCCCGCACTGCGCGCGGCCGACATCGGCATTAGCGTGGACAGCGCTGTAGACATCGCCAAGGAAGCCGCCGACATCATCTTGCTGGAAAAAAGCCTGATGGTGCTGGAGCAGGGTGTGGTCGAAGGCCGCCGGACCTTTTGCAATGTGCTCAAGTACATCCGCATGACGGCCAGCTCCAATTTCGGCAATGTGTTCTCGGTATTGGTGGCTTCGGTGTTCCTGCCATTCCTGCCCATGCTGCCTCTGCAGCTTTTGGTGCAGAACCTGCTATACGACATCTCCCAAATCGCCATTCCTTTTGACAAGGTAGACGCCGATCTGGTGCGCCAGCCTCTGACCTGGAACCCTCAGGACATAGGACGCTTCATGCTGTGCTTTGGCCCGCTGAGCTCACTGTTCGACATTCTGTGCTTCGGCATGATGTGGTGGATCTTCCAGGCCAATACGCCAGAACAGCAAACGCTGTTCCAGTCTGGGTGGTTCGTGGTTGGTCTGTTGACCCAGACCCTGATCGTGCACATGATCCGTACCCCTCATCTACCCTTCATTGAAAGCCGTGCCGCCTGGCCGCTGCTGCTGGCCACTGCAGCCATCATGGCCATCGGCGTATTCGTGCCCATGGGACCGCTGGCCGGTTACTTCAAGATGGAAGCACTGCCACCGATGTACTGGCCCTTCCTCGTGGTCATCTTGCTGGGCTACGCCACATTGACTACCGTGGTCAAACGCTACTACATCCGCAGATTTGGCTGGCAATAAGCCAAGGCGGGCATATTGCGATTGCAGTGGGCTTGTAATGCACAGGCCCTCTGCACCCAGGCTGTTCAAGCAGATGCATTATTCGTAGCAGCTTACGACTTGGTCTCCTCTACCATATACGCTATGTACGCCTTTCGTGCCCTGCCGCATCGCCTGCCTCGATGACTTCCCGATCGTCTACTTCCCTTTCGCTACGTCGCAGCCTGATTGCCTTGGTGCTGGGGTTGGTCATGGTTTCCATTTTTGTGGCAGACACCATGACTGAATATGCAGTGGCAGCTGCTGTTTTCTACACCGCCGTCATCTTGATGGCCGTGCGCTGGTTTCACCCACGTACCGTCATTGCGCTGACAGCGCTGTGCATTGTGCTGACCCTGATCAGTTTTGCACTCACACACGATGGGATGTATCAGGTGGGTTTGGTCAACACCGGCATCAGCATTCTGGCCATTGCCATCACCGCCTACCTCGGACTGAAGATGGTGGCTGCCCAGGCCGCTGCCCATGCCGCTCAGGCCCAGTTGCTGCAAATTGTGCGCGCCACCAGCCTGGGGGAATTGACGGCCTCCATTGCCCACGAAGTCAACCAACCTCTGGCAGCCATTGTCACCAGTAGCCAAGCCGGCCAGCGCTGGCTGGGCCAGCAACCTCCCCAGTTGGAAAAGGCCAACCAGGCCCTGTTGCGAATACTGGCCGATGCCGAACGCGCCAGCAATGTCATCACCCGCATCCGCGGCATGGCTGCTGGTGAGGCCCCGCAGCACCAGCGCTTTGTGCTGAAGGATGCCGTGCGCGAAATGGTGGTGCTATCACGGGGAGCCCTGGAGCAACGCGGCATTACCGTGCGGTGGGACTTTGCCCCCAACCTGCCCGATGCCTGGGCCGATCGCATCCAGATTCAGCAGGTGGTGGGCAATTTGCTGCTCAATGCCATCGACGCCATCGCTACCGACCACCGGCAGCCTGAAATCACCATCACAGCACGCCGCCTCGGTGAGGAGCAGTTACAGCTGACGCTGACCGACTGTGGCTGCGGCCTATCACCCGCTGTCCAGGCCCATTTGTTCGATGCATTCTGGACCACCAAATCGCACGGCATGGGACTGGGACTGACCATCAGCCGCAACATGGTCGAAGCCCATGGAGGCCGCATCTGGGCAGAACCTCGCGACCACGGCCTGCCCGGCACACAGTTTCATATCAGCCTGCCAGCAGCCAAGGACTCCCGCCCATGAGCAGCACCCCTTCACACTCTGCGCCTGCTGCCATGGTCTATGTGGTCGACGACGATAGCTCTGTGCGCGCCGCCATTGAGGATCTACTCGCCTCTGTCGGGTTGGCGGTACAAGGTTTCGGCTCCACTGCCGAGTTCAACGAACACTGGCACAGCATCAGCCATGATCTGCCCTCCTGCCTGGTCCTGGACATTCGCATGCCGGGGCAAAGCGGCCTGGAGTTCCAGCGGCAGATGCAAGACCTGGGCCTGGAACTGCCAGTGATCTTTGTCACCGGCCATGGCGATATTCCGATGAGCGTGCAAGCCATGAAGGGTGGCGCCATCGAGTTTCTGACCAAGCCATTTCGTGATCAGGAGCTGCTGGATGCCATACAGCAGGGCATTGCACTGGACCGCGCTCGCAAAGCTCGCCTCCAGATTGAACAATCGTTGCAGGCCCAGTGGGACAGTCTCTCGCCCGGTGAGCAGGACGTGGTACGTGGCGTGACCGCCGGATTGCTGAACAAGCAAGTCGCTGCTGAGTTGGGTGTAAGCGAGATCACCATCAAGGTTCGCCGTGCCCAAGCGATGCGCAAGTTGCAGGTGAGGACCCTGGCGGATCTGGTTCGCATCGTCGATCGTTTGACGCCTCCCTGAGTTGCCTTCAGCACTCAAAAGTGAACCGCCCCGACTTTGGAGGAGGCTCAACACTCTGAGAGGATTGAGCCATGAAGGAGTCGAACAAATTTTCGCCTGGAATCCGTGAGCGTGCCATGAGGATAGTGCGGGAGCATCGTCGGAAATACCCATCGCTGTGGGCAGCCATCGAGTCCATCGCGCCGAAGACAACGCTCTAGCTGAGAGCATGAAACCATCAACGGGCTCTACAAGGCAGAGTTGATTCACCGCCGAGCTCTCTGGAAGACAAAGGAGGCCGTAGAGTTCGCGACACTCGAATGGTTGTCGTGGTTCAATCACCACCGCCTGCTCGAACCCATCGTATATATATCGCCAGCAGAAGCCGAGGCAAACTACTGCCGGCAACTCGCCAGTCAGAGCACAGCATTGGTGGCCTGACTTAAACCAAACGGCCTCCGCGAAACCCGGTGCGATTCAACCGGGCAAGGGCGACTTCGATAACTAAATAGCGCATTTAGTCATCCGTAAAATTTGATTGCATTGAGGTCTCCTTACGCTCCGCCGAGAACCTTGTAAAGGGTTGCTCGGTTGACAAGATCGCTGAGCTGCAGGCTGATCAGCGACTGGCGTGCACTGTAGAGCGAACGCTGGGCATCCAGCGCCTGCAGGTAGCTGTTGACGCCGTTGCGCCAGCGCGCATCGGACAGGTCGTAGTTGGTCTGCGCGGCTTGCACCAGGGCCTGCTGCGCATCCAGTTGCTCCGCCATATGGCGGCGTGCGCTCAGCGCGTCGGCCACTTCACCGAAGGCGCTCTGGATGCTTTTTTCGTACTGCGCCACATAGATGTTCTTCTGGATCTGTGCCACATCCAGCGAGGCCTTGAGCGATCCCGCATTGAAGATGGGCAGCGAGATGCTGGGCACGAACGACCAGGTGCGCGTGCCGGCATCAAACAGATTGCCCAAGGTGTCGCTGCCATAGCCTGTCGATGCCGACAGCGACACCTTGGGGAAGAAGGCCGCGCGCGCCGCGCCGATGTCGGCGTTGGCGGCTTTCAGGGCATGTTCGGCCGCCATCACATCCGGGCGCTGCAGCAGCACTTCGGACGACAGCGCATCGGGCAGGCGCGCCAGCGCCACATCACCGGTGCTGGTGGTGCGCGGCAGCAGCGCATCGGCCACGTGCGAGCCCACGGCCAGGTCCAGCGCATGGCGCGCCTGCTCCAGCGCCGTGGTGTAGCTGGCCACATCGGCGCGGGCGCTTTCCACGCTGGTCTGCACCTGGCTCACATCCACGGCGGAGGCCACGCCAAACTGGTGCTTGGCCTGCGTCAGCTCCAGCGTCTTGCGCTGGCTGGCCAGGGTCTCGCGGGCCAGCTCCAGGCGCTGGCCGTAGGCGCCCACATTCAGCCAGTTGCTCGCCACCTGGGCGATCAGGCTGATGCGGGTGCTGCGCCCGGTCTGGGCCAGGGACAGGTAGTTCTCCAGCGCCTCGTCCTTCAGGCTGCGCACGCGGCCGAACAGGTCCAGCTCCCAGCTGGTAAAGCCCACGCTCAGACCGCCGCTGCGGCTGGTCTGGGCCTGCGCCTCACCGCCGGCCACCACCGCGCTGCGCGCATTGGTCTGGCTGGCGCTGGCCGCCACGCTGGGGAACAGGCTGGCCGACTGGATGCGGTACTGGGCCTGGGCCTTTTCCACATTCAGCAGGCTCACCCGCAGGTCCCGGCTGTTGGCCAGCGCGGCGTCGATCACCTGCTGCAGCCGCGGGTCGGTAAAGACCTGCTGCCACTGCAGTGCGGCCAGTGCGGCGGCTTGCTCCTGCGCACCACCCGCAGCACCACTGCCGATGACGTTACCGTTGTCTCCCACCTGGCCGCCCACGCTGGGCTGCACCGGCAGGGCCGGGCGTTCATAGACCGGCGCCATGCTGGCGCAACCGGCCAGCGCCAGCAGCGCGGCGCAGGCCACGGCCTGCAGCGCACGCCGGGGCATGGGGTTTGCATTCACTTTCATGGGTTCACTCCCGTCTGCGTGCCGGCAGCTTGCTGCCCG
>NZ_JBKFBC010000004.1:290632-370642 GCF_053345995.1 Comamonas sp. C24C
AGAAGATGCCGAACAGGGTCGAGGCCAAGGTACCGCCCAGCACGCCCGTGCCCAGCGAATGACGCCCGCCCGAGCCCGCGCCCGAGCTGACCACCAGAGGCAGCACCCCCAGCATGAAGGCCAGCGAGGTCATCACAATCGGGCGCAACCGCTGCTGGGCTGCCTGCAGCGTGGCCTGCACCAGGGGCATGCCATGCTTGTCCTGCAGCTCCTTGGCAAACTCCACAATCAGGATGCCGTTCTTGGCCGCCAGGCCGATGGTGGCCAGCAGCCCCACCTGGAAGTACACGTCGTTGGACAGCCCGCGCACCGCCGTGAACAGCAGGGCACCGACCACGCCGATGGGCACCGCCAGCATCACCGAGAACGGGATGGACCAGCTCTCGTACAGCGCGGCCAGGCACAGGAAAACGAACAGCAGCGAGATGGCATACAGCAGCGGCGCCTGCGAGCCCGATTGCTGCTCTTGGTAGGACAGACCGGACCATGCCAGGCCAAAGCCGCCCGGCACTTCCTGCACCAGGCGCGCCATCTCCAGCATGGCCTCGCCCGAACTCACGCCCGGGGCGGCCTGGCCGCTGATTTCCATGGCCGATGTGCCGTTGAAGCGCGCCAGCGCGGCCGGTGCACTGCTCCAGCTGGTGGTGGAGAAGGCCGAGAATGGCACCATGTCCCCGTTGTTGTTGCGCACAGACCAGCGCCCCAGGTCCCCGGGCAGCATGCGGGCATCCGCCTCGCCTTGCACATAGACCTTCTTGATGCGGCCCCGGTTCACAAAGTCGTTCACATAGGTGCTGCCCAGCGCCGTGGCCAAGGTGCTGTTGATATTGCTTTGCGACAGACTCAGCGCACCGGCCTTGGCATCGTCAATCTGCACATCGAACGTGGGCGCGTCTTCCAGGCTACCGTAGCGCACTGATTGCACCTTGTCGCTCTTGGCGGCCAGCGCCAGCAGTTGCTGGCGTGCGGCCACCAGGGCCTCGTGGCCAGCGCCGCCCTGGTCCAGCAGCTGCAGGGTGAAGCCCGCGCTCTGCCCCAGCCCCGGAATGCCCGAAGGCGCCATGGCAAAGATCTGCGCGTCGCTGTACTTCTGCATCATGGCCATGGTGATGCGGTTGCCGATGGACGTGGCATCGGCCTGGCGCTGGCTCCAGTCCTTTAGGCGTACAAAGGCCATGCCCGCATTCTGCCCGGCGCCGCTGAAGCTGAAGCCCGACACCGCCATGGTGGAGTCCACCTCGGGCTGCTGGCGCACATAGGCCGACACCTCGTCCATCACCTTCAGCGTCTGCTGCTGGGTGGAACCGGAAGGCAGCTTGACCTGCACAAACAGCGCGCCCTGGTCTTCTTCCGGCAGGAAGGATGTGGGCAGGCGCATGAACAGCAGGGCCATCACGCCCAGCACCACGGCGAACACCGCCACCCCGGCCAGACGGCGCCGGGTCAGCACGGCCACGCCGCGCGCATAGCTGTGCGACAGGGCGTCAAAGCGGGTGTTGAACCAGGCAAAGAAGCGCCCCAGCGGACCGCGCTGCGTGACATGGCCGCCTTTTTCAATCGGCTGAAGCATGCTGGCGCACAGCGCGGGAGTCAGCGTCATGGCCACCAGCACCGACAGCAGCATGGCCGAAGCGATGGTGATGGAGAACTGGCGGTAGATGGCCCCGGTGGAGCCGCCAAAGAACGCCATGGGCAGGAACACCGCCGTCAGCACCAGCGCAATGCCCACCAGCGCGCCCGTGATCTGGCCCATGGACTTGCGTGTGGCTTCGTAGGGGGACAGGCCCTCCTCGCTCATCACCCGCTCCACGTTTTCCACCACCACGATGGCATCGTCCACCAGCAGACCGATGGCCAGCACCATGGCAAACATAGACAGGGTGTTGATCGAATACCCCAGGCTGGCCAGCACGCCGAAGGTGCCCATCAGCACCACCGGCACGGCAATGGCCGGGATCAGCGTCACGCGCCAGTTCTGCAGGAACAGGTACATGATGGCAACCACCAGCACAATGGCTTCCACCAGCGTCTGCACCACTTCCTGGATGGAGATCTTCACAAACGGCGTAGTGCTGTGCGCCACCTCATAGTGCAGGCCGCTGGGGAAATACGGCTGCAGCTCCTTGAGCTTGGCGTCAACCAGCTCCGACACCTTCATGGCGTTGGCGCCCGATGCCAGCTCCACCCCCAGAGCGGCGGCGGGCTTGCCGTTGAACTTGCCCACCGTGGAATAGGACTGGCTGCCCAGCTCCACCCGCGCCACGTCCGACAGACGCACCACGGCGCCTCGGCTGTCGGACTTGACCACAATGTTCTCGAACTCATCGGGCGTCTGCAGGCGATTGCGCGACTTGACCGTGGCGTTCAGCGCCTGGCCGTCTACCGCAGGCACCTCGCCCAGCGAGCCGGAAGAAACGTCGGCGTTCTGCGCCTGCAGTGCGGCGGTCACATCCGACGGCATCAGCGCATAGGTACGCATCTTCTCGGGGTGCAGCCAGATGCGCATTGCATATTCGGCCCCCATGATCTGCACATTGCCCACGCCGTTGAGGCGGCTGATGGGGTCCTTGATGGAGGACGACATGTAGTCGGCAATGTCGGTGCCGTCCATGCTGCCGTCTTCGGAGTAGAAGGCCAGCACCATGGAGATGCTGCCCGAGGACTTGGTCACCGTCACCCCGATGGACTGCACCGTCTCCGGCAGCTTGGACTGGGCCTGCTGCAGCTTGTTCTGCACCTGCACCTGGGCGATGTCCGGGTCGGTGCCGGAGGCAAAGGTCAGCGTGACCTGGGCCGAGCCCGAGGACGTGCTGCTGGAATTCATGTACAGAAGGTTGTCCAGTCCTGTCATGTTCTGCTCGATCACCTGCGTGACCGAGTTTTCAGTAGTCTGCGCCGACGCACCGGTGTAGGTGGCGCGGATGGTGACCGACGGCGGGGCAATGTCGGGGTATTGCTCCACCGGCAAGGTGGTGATGGACAGCAGACCCGACAGCGTGATGACAATGGCAATCACCCAGGCAAAAATCGGCCGGTCGATGAAGAAGCGTGACATGGAGCCTCCTTCTTATTGCGGCGTGCCGGTGGATGCGGTGGGCGCACCCGCTACAGCGGATGCAGCAGAGGCAGCCGATGACGTTGCTGCCTGCTGCGCCTTGGCATCCTTGGGCGCCTGTGGCTCCTGTGCTGCGTTGTCCTTTGGTCCCTGCTCCGCCGGCGCGGTCTTCACCTGCTGCCCGCCGCGCACCTTGGTGGCGCCGCTGGTGATCAATTGCTCACCCGCCTTCAGCCCGGTGGTGACCACCCACTGGTCCTTGATCGCATCGCCGGTTTCAATCCGGCGCTCTTCCACCTTGCCGTCCTGGCCCACCAGCTTGACCACCGGCTCCCCCTTGGTGTTGCGGGTCACCGCGCTTTGCGACACCAGAATGGCCTGCTCGTTCACCGCAGCGGGCACCACCGCTTTCACATAGGTGCCGGGCAGCAGCAGGCCGTCTGGGTTGGGCACCACGGCGCGCAGCGACACATTGCCGGTGCCGGTGTCCACCGAAGTGCCCACAAACTCCAGCGTGCCGCTGTCGGCCAGCTCGCTGCCGTCTTCCAGAATGATGCGCACCGCCACCTTGCCGTTGACGGCCTTCAGCGCGCCGCTGGCAATCTGCTTGCGCAGCGCCAGCAGCTGGGCACTGGTCTGTGTCACATCCACATAGATCGGGTTCAGCTGCTGGATGGTGGTCAGCGCGGCCGTCTGGCCGGCCGTCACCAGGGCGCCGGGCGTGTAGGTGGAGGTACCGATGCGCCCGCTGATGGGCGCGGTGACCTTGGTGTAGTCCAGATTGATCTGCGCCGTCTTCACCGCGGCGCGCGCCGCCACCACGGCGGCCTCGTTCTGGCGCAGCGTGGCCAGGGCATCGTCGCCGTCCTGCTTGCTGATGGCGTCGATACCCACCAGGTTCTGGTAGCGCTCGGCCTTGGGCTTGGCCGCCAGCACGGCGGCCTCGGCCTGGGCCAGCTGGGCCTTGGCGCTTTCCAGGCTAGCTTCATAGGTGCGCGGGTCGATCTGGTAGAGCACCTGCCCGGCCTTGACCTGCTGGCCTTCATCGAACAGGCGCTTGAGGATGATGCCTCCCACCTGCGGGCGCACCTCAGACACCATGTGCGCGGCGGAACGCCCTGCCAGCGACTGCTCCATCACCAGCGATTGCGCCTGGATGACCTGCACCTCGACCACGGCCTCCCCCTGGGGCGGCAGGCCCTGCTGCTGGAGCTTGCAGCCGGCCAGCCAGCCCGCGCACAACAGCGCCACCGACAATACAGAAAGGCGGTAGCGAGACCGCCTGCAGGAAGAACTTGAAGCCAACAAAGCCATGGGAGAGGACAGATCAATACAGAGGCCCTCATGCTCGCCAGCAAATGTGCAGGAAATATGGAAGACCCGACGCGCCTGGCCGCGCCTGTTGACGCTGGACCCGGGATGACGCCCAATGACGCTATTGCCTCATCTGCCTTCACTCATGCGCCTCAAGCTCGGACTTTCCTTCAAGCTGTTTCTGGCCATTTTGGCGGCCTGCATTCTCGTGCTCGTGGTGAACTCGGTCTTCGTGCGCATCTCCTTCGTGCGCGACTTCATGGGCTACCTCAACGAGCAAGGTGTGGAGCGCATGCACGAGGTCGTGCCACGCCTCAGTGCCGCCTACGAAAGCCACGGTAGCTGGGAATTCGCCCGTCAGAACCCCGAAAAATGGTTTGCGCTGATGCGCCCGCCCTCCATGGAGCAAGCGCCCCTAAAAATCGTACCACCGGTCTCCGACCAGACCGGCGCCATCCTGCGCTTTGCCCTGCTGGATATTGACGGAGGCATAGTCATCGGCAATGCCAACGCCGCTGCAGCCGATGCCATTCGCCTGCCAATCAACCTCAGGCAAGGCCAGCAGGTCGGCTGGCTGGCCATGGTGCCGTTCCAGAATGCGATTGCCGCCGGCGATGTGCGCTTTTATGAAGCCCAGCTGCGTGCGCGCTGGTTGAACGGAGCGGCCTCGGTGGTCGTAGCGGCACTGCTGGCCTGGCTGCTGACCGGGACCCTGCTCAGGCGGCTGAAGGTAATTGCCCAGTTTGTGCATGGCCTGGCAATCGGCGACTACTCCAAGCGTATTCCCGTGCGCGATCGCGACGAACTAGATCAGTTGGCCAGCGACATCTCACAACTGGCCGGCAAGCTGGAGAACATCGAACACAACCGGCGTGCCTTCATGGCCGATATTTCGCACGAGTTGCGCACGCCGCTGGCCGTACTTCAGGCCGAGCTGGAAGCCATACAGGACGGGATACGCCCCATGAGCCTGAGCACGCTGATGCCGCTGCAAAGCGAAGTCACTCAGCTCAACAAGCTGGTGGACGATCTCCATGAGCTGGCCGTCACACAGACCGGCGAGTTCCGCTACACCTTTGAAGCGCTGGATCTCGACCGAATCGTTGCGCACTGCACCATGACCATGCAAGCTCGCGCCAGGGACTGCGGCCTCTCCATGGCCTACTCCAGCAAGGGGCAGCCAGTGTTCATTCAGGGCGATGAGTCACGTCTGCAACAGCTGCTGTCCAACCTGCTGGAAAATTCCATTCGCTACACACAGCGCGGCGGACAGATTCTGCTGACGCTCACCACCCAGGCCGGCGAAGCCGAACTCAGCATCGAAGATTCGCCTCCCGGCGTCGACGAACCCTCAAGACAGCAGCTGTTCGAACGGTTTTACCGAGTCGACGCCTCGCGCAACCGAAGCAGTGGCGGCAGCGGCCTGGGCCTTTCTATCTGCCGCAATATCGTCGAGTTCCATGGCGGAGAAATCGCGGCACTCCCCTCTCGTCTGGGCGGTCTGTGCATCATGATCCGCCTGCCTGCCTTGCCCCCGCCATGAATATCCCCAGCTCCCCCGCCCGTGCCCCAACGGATGCCTTGATTCTGATTGTGGAAGACGAGCCACGGTTAGCCGCCGTGCTCTCGGACTACCTGCTCGCAACAGGCTATCGCTGCGAATGGATAGCCGACGGCGCACAGGTCATTTCCGCCTATGCGCAGCGCCGGCACGATCTGATCCTGCTGGACGTGATGCTGCCCAACCGCGATGGCGTCAGTCTGTGCCGGGAGCTACGCGCGCAAAGCCAGGTTCCCATCATCATGGTCACGGCGCGTGTCGACGAGGTTGACCGTCTGCTGGGTCTGCAGATCGGTGCCGATGACTATGTGTGCAAGCCCTTCAGCCCTCGGGAAGTGGTAGCCAGAGTGGGTACGGTACTGCGCCGTTACCACCAGATACCAGCGCCAAGAACACAGGCCCTGCAGATCGAGGAGCAAAACTTGCGCGCCCGGCTGTATGGCAGAGAGCTGGATCTCACGCCGGTGGAGTTCCGCCTGCTCAGCGCGTTGGCCTCCAGTCCTTTGCGCATCTGGCCACGCGAGCAACTATTGAATCAGCTGTATCCCGATCACCGTGTAGTCGTTGATCGGACGGTCGACAGCCATATCAAGAACCTGCGTCGCAAGCTCATAGAAGCCGGGGTCACTGATGAGCCAATTCGATCTGTATATGGCGTTGGTTATCGGTTGGATTTAGCCAGCGATCTCTATTAGTAAACAGCCCTTTTACTACTTAAACCCTGCGCTGCCTGCTGTGATATCGGACTTCCATCAATCTGTCTGGCTGCATGGGCTGTTGCCGGTTTCAAGGGCACTCTGTTAAGACGGAAGCTCAAACCGGAGGTGGTTCATGGGAACGAGACGGCAGTTCAGCCAGTGATTGAATTTTGACCCGCTCCATGATTGCAGGCAAAGAGCCTTGCCGTGCACACTGTGACGGGGGCCGAGCCTCTTGCCTCCTAAGCCGGTTTAACCACCTCGGCCCCCGGCATCCACATAGGCGCCTGACTCGAACAAATGGGCCTCTGCCCTCTCAATGCGGTCGATGACCGGCTTGCCAGCACGGCTGACCAGCAGTTCCAGCAGCGACTCGGTCAATGCCATGCCCGAGGTGATCGATGGGAAAAACGAGGGACTCTGCGTCGAGAACAGCAGCGTCACGTCCGCGAGAAGCGAAAGCGGCGAGGCATCGCTATCGGTGATCGCAATCACTTTGCATCCGCCACGTTTGGCCGCTTCCGCCACCTGCAGCACCTCGCGCGAATACGGCGCGAAGCTGATGACCAGCAGCGCATCACCCGCGACCATGGACCGGGTCTGCATCTCCAGAGAGCCGCCCTGGCCGTCCATGAGATGCACGGAGTTCCGAAACAGCCTGTACACATAGACGAAAGAAAACGCGATGGGAAAGCAGGCCCGGAACCCCGCAGCATGCACATGGGCCGCCCCCTCCAGCAAGGCGGCTGCATCGTTGAGCCCGCTCCTGCTGTGACGCTCCGTGGTCTCGAGGTTCGCCTTGTGAACCTGGAATATCTCAGTCGCCAGGCACTGGTCACTGGCGCGCTCCAGCAAGGAGCGGGCCCGGTCGCCATAGGCCTCCCGGCCCAGGCCCATCTCCTGCGCGATCGCCTGCTTGAGTTCCGGCCAGCCCGCAAAGCCCAGTTGCTGGGCAAAGCGTACCAGAGTCGCCGGGCGTGCATCCGCGCTGACTCCCACATGGCGCATCGAACTAGTGACCACCTCGTTGGGGTGGTCCAGCACGTATTTCGCGATCCGCTGAAGAGCGGGACTCAGCGAGTTGAAGCGGCCTCGCAGCTCGTCCTTGACTGTC
The DNA here is from genome assembly GCF_053345995.1 of Comamonas sp. C24C. Taxonomy (NCBI): domain Bacteria; kingdom Pseudomonadati; phylum Pseudomonadota; class Betaproteobacteria; order Burkholderiales; family Comamonadaceae; genus Comamonas; species Comamonas sp. C24C. Next base: position 298,375 of record NZ_JBKFBC010000004.1, read on the forward strand.
ATTGTTGAAGACTTAATCGAAAGCGGTCCTCGCCAAGTGCCTGGCTGGAACGCGAATGGAACAAATGTTCCCAGAGCATACAACCGGGTGATATTTCTCTTGACGAAACATTTGTTCCAATAAATACTTTAAACAGAACATTAGTTCCAATGCCAGGCGAAGCTGCCTGGCACCCGTATCAATTTTCGGAACCTTCCCCATGACGCATGTCTTCCACCGCCATCTGCGAACCACCCCACCCATTGCCGTATCAGCTCGCGGCATGCGAATTCAGGATGCCAACGGCCATAGCTACCTGGATGCCTCGGGGGGCGCTGCCGTTTCCTCGCTGGGCCATGGGCATCCCGACGTGATTGCGGCGATGCATGCCCAGATCGACGAGCTCGCGTACGCACACACCAGCTTCTTCAGCTCTCGGCCGGCCGAGGAGCTCGCCGACGAGCTGATCCGCACGGCCCCCGAAGGCATGAGCCATGTCTATCTGGTCAGCGGGGGCTCCGAAGCCGTGGAGTCTGCCCTGAAGATGGCGCGCCAGTACTTTGTGGAGATCGGACAGCCCGAGCGCACTCATTTCATTGCGCGGCGGCAGAGCTACCACGGCAATACTCTGGGTGCTCTGGCCGTCGGCGGCAACGAGTGGCGCCGCGCTCCCTTTGCTCCCATCCTGGTGCCTGCCACGCATGTGGCACCTTGCTACCCCTACCGCGAACAACGCGCCGAAGAGACTCCTGAGCAATATGGACAACGGCTGGCGCAGGAGCTGGACACGGCCATACTCGCCCAAGGTCCCGGCCGGGTCATCGCCTTTGTGGCGGAAACCGTGGGCGGAGCCACGGCAGGCGTGTTGACCCCCGTGCCGGGTTACTTCAAGGCCGTACGCGAAGTCTGCGACCGCCATGGCGTGCTGCTGATTCTCGATGAAGTGATGTGCGGCATGGGACGGACCGGGACGCTGCATGCCTGCGAGCAGGAAGGCGTCAGCCCGGACCTGATGACCGTCGCCAAGGGGCTGGGCGGCGGCTATCAGGCCATAGGCGCCGTGCTTGCACAAAAACACATTGTCGACGCCATGTCCTGCGGCAGCGGCTTCTTCCAGCACGGCCATACCTATCTCGGCCATCCCGTTGCCTGTGCTGCAGCACTTGCCGTCCAGCGGGTCATCCACCGCGACGGCCTGCTCGCCAAGGTGCGCGAAGACGGCGAGTTCTTCGGCGCGCTGCTGCGCGAGTCCCTGCGCGACCACCCTCATGTGGGGGAGGTGCGCGGTCGAGGTTTCTTCTGGGGCATAGAACTGGTGGCCGACAAGGCCGAGAAACGGCCATTCAGCCCAGCGCTCAAGCTCAATGCCAGGCTCAAGAAAGACGCCATGGCACGGGGCCTGCTCTGCTACCCGTTCGGCGGCACCGTCGATGGCGTCAACGGCGACCATGTGCTGCTTGCTCCGCCCTATATCGCCAGCCGCGATGAGCTCAGGACTATTGCCAGCCTGCTGGCTGAGTCCGTGGACGCAACCACCGGACATGCCGCAATCGCGGCCTGAAGACCTCCCTCCCCACTGCCTGAATCAGGAATACCATGCGCTTCCATCTTCAAAACCTCATGACTGCCGCCATGCTGGCCACTGCACTTGTTCCCGCATGCGAGGCTCTCGCACAAGAGTCGCCTACTTTGAAGAAGATCAAGGACAGCGGGACCATCACCCTGGGTCACCGCGAGGCCTCGTTCGGCTTCTCCTACATCTCCGATAACGCAACTCCCATTGGCTACAGCATCGACATCTGCATGAAGATCGTGGACGCCATCAAGGCCGAGCTGAAGCAGCCCAGGATCGCTATCAAATACCAGGTGGTGACGTCTCAGAACCGCATCCCTCTCGTGACCAACGGGACCGTCGACATCGAGTGCGGCTCCACGACCAATCTGGTTGAGCGCCAGAAGGACGTGGCCTTCTCACCAGACATCTTCCGCTACAACGTGCGCATGGCCGTCAAGGCCAGCTCGGGCATCAAGAGCATTGCCGACCTGCAGGGCAAGTCGGTCGTCACCACCGCCGGCACGACCTCGTTCCGTCTACTGCGTGAAGCCAACCGCGGCAAGGTGCTCGAAGTCACACAGCTGTCCGGAAAAGACCATCTAGACTCCTTTCTTCTGCTGAATTCGGGCCGCGCCTCAGCCTTTGTGCTCGACGACATCCTGTTAGCCGGTCTGATCGCGAACACCCAGAATCCCAAGGAGTTCATCATCACCGGCGAGAACCTGCGCACGGAAAATCAGTCACTGATGCTGCGCAAGGACGACCCGCAGTTCAAGGCGCTGGTAGACCGCGTCGTGGTCGGGATGATGAAATCCGGCGAGATGGAGATGCTCTACAAAAAATGGTTCATGTCGCCGATTCCACCAAAGGGAACCAATATCAACTACCCGCTCAATGCCGAGACCAGAGAAGGCTTCGAGAATCCTTCCTCCAAAGGCATCTGAACTTCATCGACTTCCAGGCAACCACACATGACTCGGATCGCCCTCATTCACGCCCTCAGCCATTCGGTCGAGCCCATCAATACCGCCTTCGATAGGGACTGGCCGCAAGCCGTGCGCATGAACCTGCTCGACGACAGCCTGTCGGCAGACCTTGCGCGAAGCAACAGCAGCCTAGACGCTGCCATGCACAAGCGCTTCGAGGTACTGGCCGACTATGCGGTGGCCACAGGTGCACAAGGCCTGCTCTTTACCTGCTCGGCCTTCGGTCCCTGCATCGATGCAGTCGCTGCTCGGCACGCCGACCTCCCGGTGCTTCGGCCCAATGAGGCCATGGTGGCCGAAGCCCTGCAACAGCCAGGAAAGATTGGACTCATCGCGACTTTTGCCCCCACGCTGAAATCGATGCCGCCCGAGTTCGGTCCCGCAGCAGACCTTTTTCTAGCTCTGGCCGAAGGCGCATTGCAGGCCCTGAATGAAGGAGATCTGGCCCGCCACGATGCGCTCATCGCGGCCCAGGCCCGTCGCTTGAGAGATGAAGGATGCGCGCGCATCGCTCTGGCTCAGTTCAGCATGGCAAGAGCCAGAGCACTGTGCGAGCAGGCTTCGGGCCTGCCGGTACTCACCACGGTAGACAGCGCGGTGCGCGCACTGAAGAGTACACTTTGCAGACCCATGGACGGGCCCGCAACCATTTGATGCAGCAGCGCCGGCTCGGCCTCAACCGCGTGCCGCTACCGGCTCGAAGCTGTGACCATAGGGCCTGGCCTGGACCTGCTCCAGCGTGCTTGCCACATGGGCCGGCGAATACAGCGGCACTGCCGGCTGGTGCTCGCGCCTCGCCGCCCGTTCGGCATCCATCATCTGTAGGCGGGCACTGTCCTTGAGCAGGACTTCGTGCAGGTCCCGGGTGGCCAGCGTGGCATAGACAGAGCCCTTGAAACCCTGGGCCACAAGCTTGGGCAGCAGGCCGCTGTGGTCGATATGTGCATGGGTCAGAACCACAAGATCCAGATCGGCGGCATCGAAGGCAAAGGCCTGCTGATTATGCTCATCAGCTTCGCGGCCGCCCTGGGCCATGCCGCAGTCAATGAGAAAGCGGCAGTCATGGGCCTGGACCAGGAAGCAGGACCCCGTGGCCGACTGCGCCGCACCGTGAAAAGTGATGTTCATGAAGCATCCGTTGACGACTCCTATGTGCTTCGTCCCAACTTGAAATACCTGGCTAAAAGGTCTTTGGGCGCTTTACCTCCCAAAGTTCTCTCATGAAAGGATTTTTTTCATGAAGTGGGGTAGTCTCCTATCAGCATCTTTTCATGCCTGCCACTGACATCTACATCGTATGCAGCAAAGTAGCCATGCAAACTGGAAACCGGAGCCTCCGCCAAGGAACTGTTTATGCAAGCCGGTCTTTTTGACGACCAATCGCTACAGGCATCTATTCCTGGACTTCGGTACGAGGAGAACTTCCTGAGCTCGACGGAAGAAGCCCATCTCATTGAAGTAATCCAGTCCCTGCCGTTCAAGTCCGCAAAATACAAGCAGTACTTCGCCAAGCGACGTGTCGTGGGCTTCGGCGGAAGCTTCGACTTCGAGACGAACCAACTCAAGCCGGGACAGCCCCTCGACCAGCGCCTGTTGCCATTGCGTATGCGTGTCGCGCAGTGGGCCAACATGGAGCCTGAAAGACTCTCTCACGCCCTGGTGTCCGAGTACTCGCCCGGCACACCGCTCGGCTGGCATCGCGATGTCCCGGACTTCGAGAGCATCTTCGGGATCTCTTTCGGCGCAACAGCGACGCTGAAATTCCGCCCGTATCCATACAACCCAAAGCGCCCGCATCAAACGGTCAGCTTGGAAGTCAGGCCTAGGTCCATCTATGTCATGCGGGGAGATGCTCGCTGGAAATGGCAGCACTGCGTTGAAGAGACCTCCGAGATGCGGTGGTCGGTGACGTTTCGCGACATGCGACGACCTCGCCATCCGATCTGAGTCTCCTCGTCAAAGGTCAAGAGGAGCAACAGCCCTGTCTTCCAGAACTCGGTGACGTCAACACCGCCCCAGTCAATTCCATCATAGTAGATTTTCTACTATAGTAGATATCATGACAGATAGCCCGTCTCCTGAGAACTTGATTCCGCTGCGTGTTCGTGAAGAACGGACTCGACGCGGTTTGACACTTGACCAGCTTGGGGAGATGGCGGGCGTTAGCCGCGCGATGATTTCCAAGATTGAACGCGCAGAGAGCAGCCCAACCGCAGTGCTTCTTTCAAAAATTGCGGATGCGATGGGCCTGAGCCTGTCGTCACTGATGAGCGAGCCACGAATGGTGAGCCCACAACTTCGTCACGTGCAAGAACAGCCGCACTGGGTCGACCCCGAGACCGGATACATTCGCCGGCTGATATCTCCACCGGGCGATGACGAAGAGGTTGAGATTGTTGCAGTGGAGCTGCCCGCAGGGCAGACCGTGGTTTTCCCCGCAACAGAGAGCCTTCATTCATCCGACCAGGTCTTGTTGCTTGAAGGCAGATTGAGCCTTCGCAGCGGAGCCATCGTCTATGAGCTACAGCCCGGCGACTGTGCTCGGATTTCAACCACCCAAGAGAGCGCGTTTGACAATCAAGCAGCAGTGACTGCGCGTTACCTCGTGATCAAAAGACACTACCAATAGCGGTACCTGCCTCAACCGACAGACAAAGAAAGTAGAAGATGAATCTGCATTTCAGATGGAATCGCATGGAGTCGATGACGGCTCTGGAGATGTACGAAGTTATTAAGGCGCGTGAGTCCGTATTCGTTGTGGAGCAACAATGTGCATACCAGGAAGCAGATGGCGCGGACCCTCAGTCCTGGCATCTCAGCGTGCTTTTAGATGGTGAGCTTGCCGCCTACGCGCGTGTTGTTGAACCGGGCATCAAATACCCTGAGCCCTCTATTGGCCGTGTGATAACACTAAAAAATTTCCGTGACCGACAAATCGGACGAGCCTTGGTCGCCGAGGCTATAGCTTTCACCGAGTCGAATTTTCAAGGTCAAGGCATCCGCATTGGTGCGCAAGCCCATCTTCAAAATTTCTATGGCTCGCTTGGATTCGTGCCTGTGGGAGATGTCTACGATGACGATGGTATCCCCCATATCGAGATGTTCAAGCATCCCACTAAAGCTATTGCCTAGCTCGCCTTCACCCCATGACAACCTCACTATTTCAGAGGACTGATCATGGAGCTTGCGCAGTGCCCTCAAACGGCTGGACTCTCGCCGATGTACCTCATCTGCTCAGAATTCCTTCAACTGACGCTTTGAAGTGCCCCATCACTTCATCAACCGGTTGACCCATCTGCGCATGGACGATAGCGCCATCTATCACCAGAGATAGCTTATTGCCGGCAGAGACAGAATCGTGACCAAACAAGCTGTCCAGCACGGATGACATTTCTTGTTTGTGTTGACGGACTACTACCAGGATTTCGGGGTCTGTCGACCCCAGTTCAGCAGCGGCATTGAGAAAGGCGCAGCCCCGGAAATCGGGACTGTTGAACCAAGTCCTAAGAGTGCCAACGAGAGCGTCCGCCGGCGAAAAACCATCACTGGTAGCTTGAGCCATGCTCGACTGGAACCAAGAAATCCACTTCTCGTGTCGGTAATCGAGGTACGCCCGAATCAGGTCGTCTTTACTTGCGTATTGACGATAGAAGGTGACCTTGCTGACCGACGACTGGTCAATGATCTTGTCAACGCCCGTCGCCCTGATGCCCTCTCTATAGAAAAGAGCGTGAGCCGCGACCAGGATGCGCTCCCTCGGAGGCAATGAGTCATAAGGTTGTTCATCAGATTTCATGCGGCCATTGTAGACAGGTCGTTCTACTTCCACTAGCATTGGAAATGTAGACAGAACGTTCTACATATCTTTTAAAGAGGCCGCACCATGGAAACTCGCCCACCCCTCCCTCCATTCACACTGGAAACTGCTATTCAAAAAGTCCGCTTGGCCGAAGACGGCTGGAACACTCGCGATGCGGCCAAGGTAGCGATGGCTTACACCCTAGACACCAAGTGGCGCAATCGTGCGGAATTCGCCAACAGTCCTGCTGAAGCTCAAGCTTTCCTTGAGAGGAAGTGGAACAAGGAGCTTGACTACAGACTCATCAAAGAGCTTTGGTTGCATGAAGGCAACCGCATAGCGGTTCGGTATGCGTATGAGTGGCACGACGACGCGGGAAACTGGTTCCGGTCGTACGGGAACGAAAACTGGGAATTCGAGGACGACGGCCTCATGCGACGTCGCTATGCATGCATCAACGACATGCCTATCAAGGAATCGGAGCGGAAGTTCCACTGGCCACTTGGTCGCCGTCCCGATGACCATCCCGGGCTGTCAGACCTCGGTCTATAAGGAACTGCCTGGGACTGCTTCTTGCGAAGCCCACGAAAGATGCCATCACTCGCCAGCAGCGTGGGTGGCATCATTGAATCGCCCTTCCGTGGCAACCATTTCAGCAAAAAACAGACCTCAACCCAAAGGCTCCCAGACCACGGCGACATAGCGGATGCGCGTTCTACTGGCGCAGCCCTATCGCCACAAAGCATCCGAACGACCCAGCGCTCGCGAAAGAAAGCGCGGAAACTGTTCATCTTTGCGTGTTGAAAAGACAGGACGTCATCTACGTATTTCGGTGAGTCGGTCTGGCATCAAGCACAAAGGAACAAGGCCGTTCGGCGGGGCTAGTGACACTTCTGTGGGCGAGTACCACAACTCTCGAACCAGCGGCAAATCCTGCGCTATATGGGTGACCTTATCAACTTTCGCCTTCACTGCAGGGTTGTGAGCCTCAGAAGGGTCAAAGCAATGTGGCAGCAGGCAAGGAAGACCGACTACGCAGCAACGTTCGCACTTGAGGGTATGAGCTGCGGCAAGCAGCGTGATGCAAAAAATGCCGACTTGGAATTCGGCAGTTTGCTCAGCAACCCTCCCCCAGAATGCGCCGGCTCCATGGTGAGACTCAGATTCAGGAGTGGTGCCATCCAAAGCTGTTGGAGGTCCAGCCAAAAGCTTCGCACCAATCCAGGCGAGGTATGCGGCGCCAACCCACTTGACCAATGTGTATGCGGCCGCCGAAACATCCAAGAGCGCACCAGCCCAAATGCCGCGGCAGTTCCCCGTGCGAAGCAGCCCTGGGCTATACCTAAAGTGGCCATCACGGCAGACCGACGTCCATCCATCGCTGTGTCCACTCCAGTTGTCACCGTCAGGGTGGAAGCCGCTAGTACAAAGGCAAGCAGCGATGGAACGTCGACCATGGCGCCGACATTAGTTTGGATTCGAGCTGCTACTACGACAATTTCAACACGCCACTCGGGCTCGGCCAGTTTGGCCTCCACTGCAGCCCTGGGAGGCGCGTTACCCGCAGGCACCCATGCGTCCCAGGCTTCATTCATGCCCGCATAGTCGGCCATATCTGCCAAGTAGACGGTAGCCATCAGGATGCTCTGCTTGCTGCCACCACCCTCACTCAGCAGACGGTCTATGGTCGCCAACACGTCTGCTGTCTGTGCCTTGATGTCGTGAATGCCATCGGACGGCACCTGACCGGCAAGATAGATTGTGTTTCCAAAAACAGCCATGTCTGAAAAACGCTGCTCGACGTGGAATCTTTCAATAGTGCTCATAGGCTTAACTTCGGTGCTTCTCGGCATGTACGCGTGATATCCGCACCAAGTATCGCATTGAGATAGTCGCCTGCAGGCAGACCGGTGGCCGGACAACACACCCATGCAACCAATTTAACCAGTCGTGCTTTTTTACGCCATAATTGATAACGAATTATCATTATCAATTAAACACTGAGGTTCACGATGGCTAAGCTGCTTCCAGTGACCGTTCTCTCAGGCTTTCTGGGGGCGGGCAAAACGACCCTTCTCAACCACATACTCAACAACCGCGAAGGCCGCCGAGTTGCAGTCATAGTCAATGACATGTCCGAGGTGAACATCGATGCGGCTCTGGTGCGCGATGGCGGTAGCAAGCTCTCCCGGACCGAGGAGAAGCTGGTTGAAATGAGCAATGGCTGCATCTGCTGCACCTTGCGCGAAGACCTTCTGGTGGAGGTCCGCAGGCTCGCCAAAGAAAAACGCTTCGACCATCTCGTCATCGAATCCACAGGTATTTCAGAGCCACTGCCTGTGGCCGAAACGTTCACCTTCACCGACGAAGCAGGAGCAAGTCTTTCCGATATCGCGGCTCTGGACACCATGGTCACGGTTGTCGATGGCTTCAATTTCCTCAAGGACTATGAATCAAGGGATAGCCTCAAGAGCCGTGGCGAATCGCTTGGACAGGAGGACCAACGGTGTGTTGTCGACTTGCTTATCGAGCAAATCGAGTTTTGCGATGTGCTCGTTCTGAACAAGACCGACCTCATCTCCGACGCGGAGCAATTGCGTCTACGGGCCATTCTGGCGAGCTTGAACCCTCGCGCCAGAATCGTTGAGGCGACCTTCGGCAAAGTGCCCCTCGCATCCGTGCTTTCAACCAAGCTCTTCAACTTTGAAGAGGCGGCAAAGGCCCCGGGCTGGCTCAAGGAGCTTCGTGGTGAGCACAAGCCTGAGACCGATGAATACGGGATTGGCAGCTTTGTCTATCGGTCGCGCCGCCCCTTCCACCCCGAGCGCTTTCACAGGCTGGTGGAGACCGAATGGCCGGGAGTCATTCGTTCCAAAGGCTTCTTCTGGCTGGCCAGTCGCCCCGCCAAGGTCGGCGACTGGTCTCAGGCAGGTGCCGTGTGTCGGAACGGCCTCGCTGGTCAATGGTGGGCCACCGTGCCTCAAGAGCATTGGCCAAAGGACTCGGAGGCCATTGCGGCCATCAAGAAGAACTGGGACGAGGAGGTTGGAGACGCACGCCAAGAGTTGGTCCTCATCGGAATTGATATGGACGAAGCAGCACTCCGACGCATGTTCGACGCATGCCTGTTAACAGACCGGGAGATGACTCTAGGCCCCCGGGCGTGGAGAACCTTCAAGGACCCTTTCCCGACCTGGGCGTAAGCAAAAGAGCGAAACAACATGACGAAACATTGCATGCATACCGGTGCCTACCAGGCAATCATTGGCGAGCCCTTCATCGTGACCTTTTGCACAGGCATGAGGCTGCACTTCAAGGCTCCAATCGCATTTGGTGAGTTATCGGAAATGGTAATGCCCAGCGCCTCCGAAGCAACAACAGGCACTTTCAACGGCGTGCTCTTTGGCCCAGACGAACTCATTGTTCACGGGGGCCATGTCCAGTTCGGCATCACCGCAGAAGCATGAGCTTTCGCCCTAGACGGTATCGCAGAGCGCAAGCCCGGGATAACAAGATGAGCCGACGCGATACGAAAGCAACCACCAGCTAACCGTCGTCACTTCCATTGCAGCGCTTGTCGCAAAGACCTTGATGTACCCCGTAGTCCTCCGAGTCCGGAGAATTTCACACCCGGAGGCTTCAAGGTCGTGCGTCACGAGCTCGCGCCAATCCCAATCCAGACACGGGCAATTCACTGGCCTCGTAGCTTTGCCGCTGACTTCAGCCCAGGCCTGCTCGGACCCGGTTAGTGCAGCAACAGCGCGCAAACCGGATCCAGAACGAGCCCCTCCTCATCCGCGTGCAGCCACCGGCTGGCCGCTGTCCCAGCCGCCGCCCAGCGCACGAATCAGCGCCACCGTGGCCGTGTACTGCGCAGTGCGCACCTGCAGGGCCTGACGCCGGTTGCGCAACTCGTTGCGACGCGCATCGAGCAGCTCCAGCTGGCTCACCAGACCATTACGGTAGCGCACGTCCGAGAGATGGGTGGCGCGCTCCGAAGACTGTACGGCCTGCCCCAGCACATGGGCCTGACCCGAGAGCAGGCGCAAGGCACTGAGCTGATCCTCGACCTCCCGGAAGGCCGCGAGCACCTGACCGCGCTGGGCTGCCACGGCAGCCTCCAGGCGTGCACGGGCCCCCTCTTCCTGCGCTGCGCGCTGGCCGCCGTCGAAGATGGGCAGGGACAGCAAGGCGCCTATGCCCCAGGAGCGCGCAGACCACTTGAACAGATCGCCGAGCTCCGGCGAGGCATAGCCGCCATTGCCCGTGAGCGTGATGGCCGGAAACCATGCAGCCTGGGCCACGCCCACGCGGGCCTGGGCCGCCAGCACCGATGCCTGGGCCGCCGACACATCGGGGCGGCGCGCCAGCACCGTGGCGGGCACGCCTGCCGGAATCACGGGCAGCGTTGCCAGCACAGGCTGCGTAGCCAGCGTGAAGCCAGTGGCGATGTCCCCGACCAGCACGGCCAGCGCATGCGTGAGGGCCGCCTGCTGGCGCTCCAGCGCCAGCGTCTCGGCCTCGGTGGCCGAAACCTCGGTCTGCATGCGCGCCACGTCCAGCTCTGCCGCATCGCCGGCCCGGAAGCGCTTCTCGATCAGCGTCAACGTCTCGCGATAGGCCACCAGACTCTGCTCGACCAGCTGGCGCTCGGTCTGCAGCGAACGCAGCTGCAGATAGGTCTGCGCCACATCGGCCTGCACCATCAGGCGCGTGCTCTGCAGCAAGGCCTCGCGTGCATTGGCATCCTGGCGTGCCGCTTCGCTGGCTCGCGACAGCCTGCCAAACAGATCCGCTTCATAGGAGAAGTTCAGGCCGGCCGTGACCAGGGTGGCGGGCTGCAGGCCGTTCGCCGTGTTCGCACCGGCCTGGCGCACAGCGCCGCCCGAGGCCCCGATCTGCGGCTGCCGCTGGGCATCGGCCGAGCGCAGCAACGCGCGGGCTTCGGCCAGGCGTGCCGCAGCGGTCTGCACATCGGTATTGGCTTCACCCGCACGCTCCACCAGAGCGCTGAGTTCGGCGTCGGCAAATACCAGCCACCAGGCCCCGCGCGACTGGGCCTCGGCCGGGACGGCCTGCGTCCAGCCCGCGGCTGCGGCCTGGGCGCTGAAGCTTGCCGGCACGGCAACGCCGGCATGCTCGGCCACAGTGGGCGGTGCGCTGGCGCAACCCGCCAGCACCAAGGCTGCCGTCAGAGCGCTCAGAGACGGCATCAGGGATCGAATGCCTTGCATCGTTTTCATATCGGAATCCATGGTTGATTGGGGCCTATTCGTCATGGCCGCGCGGCGCAGCAGGCATGGGCAGGGCCGAGGCACCGTGACCCGGCTCGCTGATCGGCGCCACATGACTGCCATGCTGCTGCAGCGGACGGTTGCCGGCCAGACGGCGCAGCACCACATAGAACACCGGCGTGAGGAACAGGCCGAAGGCCGTCACACCGATCATGCCGGCGAACACCGCCACGCCCATGGCGCTGCGCATCTCGGCTCCAGCGCCCGTGGACAGCACCAGCGGCAGCACGCCCATGACAAAGGCCAGCGAGGTCATGAGGATGGGGCGCAGGCGCAGGCGACTGGCTTCGATGGCGGCCTGCACGGGGGTGCGGCCGGCAAATTCGAGCTCGCGGGCGAACTCCACGATCAGGATGGCGTTCTTGGCCGACAACCCCACCAGTACGATGAGCCCGATCTGTGTGAACACATTGTTGTCGCCGCCGCTCAGCCACACGCCGGTCATGGCGGCCAGCAGACCCATGGGCACGATGAGGATGATGGCAATCGGCAAAGTCAGGCTTTCGTACTGCGCCGCCAGCACCAGGAAGACCAGCAGGATGGCGATGGGGAACACCAGCACGGCGGAATTGCCGGCCAGGATTTCCTGGTAGGTCAGCTCGGTCCACTCGAAGCCTATGCCGGGCGGCAGGGTTTCGGCGGCAATGCGTTCGACGGCGGCCTGTGCCTGGCCCGAGGAGAAGCCGGGCGCGGGCCCGCCATTCACGTCGGCGGCCAGAAAGCCGTTGTAGCGCATGGCGCGCTCGGGCCCGAAACTGGGTTCGAGCTTCATCAACGCTGACAGCGGCACCATCTCGCCCGTGGTGGAACGCACCTTGAGCAGGCCCACGTCTTCGGCGCGCGCCCGATAGGCGGCATCGGCCTGGACGCGTACACTATAGGTGCGGCCGAACTGGTTGAAGTCATTCGCATACAAGCTACCCAGGTAGATCTGCAGCGTCTCGAAGATATCCGTCACCGGCACACCGAGCTGGCGCGCCTTGGTGCGGTCGATGGCGGCATAGAGCTGGGGCACGTTGACCTGCCAGCTGGTGAACAGGCCAGCCAGCTCGGGCGTCTGGTAGGCCTTGGCCATGAATGCCTTCACGGCCGCGTCCATAGCGTCGTAGCCCAGCGAGGCACGATCCTCGATCTGCAGCTTGAAGCCGCCGGTCGTTCCGAGGCCGGCCACAGGGGGCGGCGGGAACATGGCGATAAAGGCTTCCTGGATGCTGCCAAAGGCCTGGTTGAGCTGGCCCGCCACGGCACCGCCGCTCTGGTCGGCATGCGTGCGCTCGGCAAAGGGCTTGAGCGTGACAAAGACGATGCCCGAGTTGGAGCTGTTGGTGAAGCCGTTGATGGACAGTCCGGGGAAGGCGATGGCGTCTTCCACATTGGGATTGTTCTTGACGATCTCGCCCATGCGGCGGATCACATCTTCAGTGCGGTCCAGTGTGGCGCCATCGGGCAACTGGGCAAAGCCGACCAGGTACTGCTTGTCCTGGGCCGGCACAAAACCGCCGGGCACCAGCTTGAACAGCCCCCAGGTCGCGCCTACCAGCACGGCGTAGATCACCAGCATCAGCGCCTTGCGGCCGATGACGCGCTGCACGCCGACGCTATAGGCATCGGAGCCGCGCCGGAACAAGGCGTTGAAGCGGCGAAAGAACCCGCCCAGCACACGCTCCATGCCGCGTGTCAGCGCGTCCTTGGGAGCATCGTGGCCGCGCAGCAGCAGCGCGGACAGCGCAGGCGACAGGGTCAGCGAGTTGATGGCCGAGATCACCGTCGAGATGGCGATGGTCACCGCGAACTGGCGATAGAACTGGCCCGTCAGGCCGCTGATGAAGGCCAGCGGCACGAACACGGCCACCAGCACCAGTGCAATGGCGATGATGGGCCCGCTCACCTCCTGCATGGCGCGGTAGGTAGCCTGGCGCGGCGACAGACCGGCCTCGATGTTGCGCTCCACGTTCTCCACCACCACGATGGCGTCATCCACCACGATGCCGATGGCCAGCACCAGGCCGAACAGGCTCAGCGCATTGATGGAAAAGCCCAGCAGGTGCAGCACGGCGAAGGTACCCACCACCGACACCGGCACGGCCAGCAGCGGAATGATGGAAGCGCGCCAGGTCTGCAGGAACAGGATCACCACCACCACGACCAGGGCCACGGCTTCCAGCAGGGTCTGGATCACGGACTTGATCGAAGCCCGCACGAATTGCGTGGGGTCGTAGGCAATGCGGAACTCCACGCCTTCAGGCATGTGCTTTTGCAGCTCGGCCATGGTGGAGCGCACATTGGCCGAGATCTCCAGGGCATTCGAGCCCGGAGCCTGGAACACGCCCATGCCCACGGCCGGGTCGTTGTTGAGCAGGGAGCGCAGCGAATAATCGGCTGCGCCCAGCTCCAGCCTGGCCACGTCACGCAGGCGCGTCACGGCACCGTCGGAGCCGGTCTTGACGATGATGTCGCCGAACTCTTCCTCGGTCTGCAAGCGGCCTTGCGCATTGATGGACAGTTGCATGTCCACACCGGGCAGACCGGGCGAGGCGCCGACCACGCCGGCTGCAGCCTGCACGTTCTGGCCGCGGATGGCGGCCACCACGTCGGCGGCCGAGAGACCTCGCTGCGCCACCTTCTGCGGATCCAGCCAGGCACGCATGGAATAGTCGCCGCCGCCGAAGATCTGCACCTGGCCCACACCCTGGATGCGCGCCAGGCGGTCCTTCACATTGAGCACGGCATAGTTGCGCAGATAGTCGATGTCATAGCGGCCGTTGGGCGAGACCATGTGCACGACCATGGTCAGGTCGGGCGCACTCTTGACCGTGGTGATGCCCAGGCGGCGCACTTCCTCGGGCAGGCGCGGCTCGGCCTGGGAGACGCGGTTCTGCACCAGCTGCTGCGCCTTGTCGGGATCGGTGCCCAGCGCGAAGGTCACGGTCAGCGTCATCACGCCGTCGGTCGTGGCCTGGCTGCCCATATAGAGCATGCCTTCCACGCCGTTGATGGATTCCTCCAGCGGCGTGGCCACAGTTTCGGCAATCACCTTGGGGTTGGCACCCGGGTACTGGGCGCGCACCACCACCGAAGGGGGGGCGACCTCGGGGTATTCCGAGATCGGCAGCGTCCGCATGGCGATCAGGCCAGCGAGAAAGATGAGCACCGACAGCACACCCGCGAAGATCGGGCGGTCGATGAAAAATCGGGAAAGGTTCATGGTGTCGGAGGATTAAGGGTTCTCAGACCGTGTGTTGCTTGGCGGCGCCGCGGCCATCGGCCAGCTCGGCCTTGGCGTCCATGGGCACGTCCTGAGGCGCGACCACCACGCCGGGGCGCACACGCTGCAGTCCGTTGACGACGATGCGCTCGCCGGCCTTGAGGCCCGAAGTGACCACGCGCAAGCCGTTCACCGGTGCGCCCAGTTGCACCTCCCGGTATTCGGCCTTGTTGCCCTCGCCTACCACCAGCACGAATTTCTTGCTCTGGTCCGTGCCCACGGCGCGCTCGTTGATGAGCACGGCCTGGGTGGTCTGGGGCTGCCCCATGCGGATGCGCGCGAACTGACCTGCCATGAGCGTGCCGTCCACGTTGCCGAACACGGCGCGCACACGCACCGTGCCGCTCTTGGCATCGACCTGGTTGTCGATGAGCTGCAGATGACCGGCATAGGGCGTTCCGCCGCTGGTGCCCACACCCATCTGCACGGGAATGGTTTCAATCAGCGCACGCGTGCTGCGCCCCTGGCTTGCGCTCTGCAGGCCATGCAGCGCCTGGGCCACGATCTGCTCGTCGGCGTCGAAACTGGCATACATCGGGTCCACCGACACCAGGGTGGTCAGCACCGGCGCTCCGGCTCCCGAGCTCACGAGATTGCCCACCGTGACCTCGATACGGCCCACGCGCCCGTTCACCGGAGCCTTGACCTGGGTGTAGCCCAGATTCAGCTTGGCGGTCTGCAGCGCCGCCTGGGCGGCGCGCAGATTCGCATCGGCCTCGCGCCGGGCATTCACGCGCTCGTCGTATTCCTTTTGCGCGATCGCCCGCTCGTCCCACAGACGCGTGGCGCGCTCGGACTCGCTCTGGGTATAGGCCATGCGCGCTTTGGCGGCAACCACCTGGGCTTCGGCGCGATCGACTTCTGCCACATAGGGAGCCGGGTCCACGGTGAACAGCAGATCACCGGCCTTGACCAGCGCGCCTTCCTTGAAATGCACGGCCTGCACCGCGCCCGAGACGCGCGGCTGCACATCCACGCGCTGCACGGCTTCAAGACGGCCGGAGAATTCATTCCACAGCGTCACGTCCTGCTGCAGGACCTGGGCTGCCGAGACCGGCACTGCCGGCGCTGCGGCTTGCGCAGCCGGTGCTTCCGCGTGCGATGCCTGCAGGCCCAGCATGGCGGCGGTCGTGGCGATCACGGCAGCGGCGACGCCGGCGGCGGCCCACCGGCGGCGATTGGAGAGTTTGGAGTGCTCGTTCATGGCAATGTCTTTGGTTCAAGGGTTGAAAGCGGTAGCGGCTCTTTCGGCGGCAGGCAAGACTCATCCCTTCCAGCGCTCAGGCCAGGAATCGAATGAGAAAGAGAAGAAAAAAGGCGCAGCCGTGCTGCGTCCGGCCCAGGAGGCCGGATCAGGTCAGCGGTATCAGCAGGGAAAGATCAGCTCAGAGCCGACATCGGGTGGTTTCGAAAAACTGGCGCAGCTGCTCTTGCAACTGCGCGGCGCAAGGGCAGGACTCGGGCGGCTGCTCCAGCAGTGCCTGCGGCCATTCCCCCGCTTCTGCAAACACATGGCGAAACACGCTCAGGCCGGCAGCTTCCAGCCGCGCGCCATAGTTCAGTGCCTCATCCCGCATGGGGTCGGCCTCGCCGACCAGAATCAGCGTGGGCGGCAGTCCCGCGAGGCGGCGGGCCCTCGCCGGCACCGCATAGGGGTGCTCCGCATCATGCGGCTCGCCCAGGTACTGGCACCAGCCCGAAGCCCATTTGCATTCGACGGACTCGCCCTGGGCGGCACGCTGCGAAGGCGTGGCCGAGCAAGGGTCCAGCATGGGAGAGATCAGAATCTGCCCGGCCAGCGGCGGCTGCTGCTGATCGCGTGCCATCATGCAGACGCCGGCCGCCAGATTGGCGCCTGCCTCTTCACCGGCCAGATAGAGCGGAGCGCCCTTTCCGGCCAGCTTGGTGCGTTGCTTGTAGGCCCACAGCAGCACCTCGTAGCCCAGCTCCAGCGGACGCGGAAACGGATGCTCGGGTGCCAGCGGATAAGCCAGCGACACCACACAGGCCCCGGCCGCCGCCAGCGAGCTGCCGACGGTGCAACCGTTGTCCAGATCCCCGGCCACAAAGGCGCCGCCATGGAAATGCAGCACCAGCGGGACCACTTCGCCGCGTCGCTTGCCGCCATAGAGGCGCACATGGGCCTGCACACCATCGGCCACGGAAATCGTGGTGTCGGTGCGAGGAATCGGCTGCAATGCGGTGGCTTTGGTGTTTGACATGGATTTTCCGGACAGGACCGGGTGATGGAACAGAAATGTAGCAACAGTGATTCACGGCATAAACCCCGCAAACGCGGCCACACTGTTTCCAATTCTCGAACAATGACGGGGTGAGCTGTGTGTGAGAATCCCGCATCCTCGGCGAGTCCGGGTTTTCGCGAGGACAAGGAGATCCCATGGATCAGATACAGGCCATGCGTATTTTCGCGCGGGTCGTGGAAGCCGGCACTTTCACGCGTGCAGCCGATTCGCTGCAAATGCCAAAAGCCAGTGTGACCAAGAACGTTCAGGCGCTGGAAGAGCGCCTGCGCGTGAAGCTGCTCAACCGTACCACGCGTCGCGTCACCGTGACCGCCGATGGAGCGGCCTACTACGACCGCGCGGTGCGCCTGCTCGCCGACTTCGACGACCTCGAGGCCAGCGTCAGCCAGGCCCGCACCACGCCACGCGGGCGCCTGCGCGTGGATGTGGGAACGACGGTGGCGCGTCTGCTCATCATTCCCCATCTGAGCGAGTTCCAGTCCCGCTACCCCGAGATACAGATCGATCTGGGCGTGAGCGACCGCACCGTGGATCTGATCAGCGACAACGTGGACTGCGTGATCCGCGGCGGCGAACTCTCCGACCAGTCCCTGGTGGCGCGCCGCATCGGCAATCTGGAATTCATCACGGTTGCCGCACCCGAATATCTGCAGCGCCACGGCGTGCCCCGGCATCCGCGCGACCTGGAGTCCGGCCATCGCAATGTGATCTATTTCTCCCCGGTATCGGCGCGGCGCTATCCGCTGGAGTTTCACAAGGGCGGCGAAGTGATTGAGATCGCCAGTCCCGCCCACCTGGGCATCAACGAAGGCAATGCCTATATCAGCGCCATCCTTGCGGGCCAGGGCATAGGGCAGCTCAGCCGCTTCCAGATTCACAAGTACCTGGAAAACGGCCAGCTGCAACGGGTGCTCGAAGACTGGAAGCACCCTCTGCTGCCGATCTACGTGGTCTATCCGCCCAATTCCCACCTCAGCGCCAAGGTGCGCGCCTTTGTGGACTGGGTGGTGGAGCTGTTTTCGCGCAACCCGCTGCTGCAGGGCGAAAGCCGGCCCGCCTAGTCAGGCAGGGCCACACTCGTCAGGCCGTCAGGCCTGCATCATTGCTGCAGCTGCGCCCAGACCTTGTCCAGCCGCTTGGCGCTGACCGGATACGGCGTGCGCAGCTCCTGGGCAAAAAAGCTCACGCGCAGCTCCTCCAGCATCCAGCGGTACTCCTGCATGCGGGCATCGATCTGCCCCTTGCGCTCGGCCACCAGCCGCCAGTAGCGCTGCTCCAGCGGCAGCAGCTCCTTGAGCTTGGCGGCATCGCGCGCCGGATCGGCACGGTACTTGTCCAGGCGTGAGGTAATGGCCTTGAGGTAGCGCGCGTAATGACCGAGCTGCGCCCAGGGGGCCACGGCGATGAAGTTTTTGGGCATGAGCTTTTGCAGCTGCTCGCTCGCGTCCTTGGTGGCCTCGGGCGCGTTCTTGGTGTCCTTGATCTTGCGTGCGGCGGCCGCGTATTCGGCAAGGATGACGGCCGACATGCGAGCCACCTCGTTGGCAATCAGCGTCAATCGCCCACGGCCGTCCTGCACGCGCTGCCTGAAGTCGGCCTCGTTGCTCGGCAGCAGCTCCTGCAGGAAGGCGCGGTCTATGGCCACATCGATGATCTGGCCGCGCAGCTCCTCCTGCGTGCCCAGCGGCATATAGGCCACGGCCATCTTCTGCAGATCGGGAATGTTCTTCTCCAGATACTTGAGCGCATCGCGAATCTGCAGCGCGAACAGGCGGCGCAGGCCCACACGGTGCTTTGCGGCTGCGGCCTCGGGTTCGTCGAAGACCTCGATGCCGACGGCGTCGCCATGGTCGATCAGGGCCGGAAAGCCGATCAGCGTGGTGCCGCCCTTCTTGATTTCCATAAGCTCGGGCAGCTCGCCAAAGCTCCAGTCCTTGTAGCGTGCATCATGCGACTGGACCGGCTTGCCCGCCGCAGCCTTATCATTTTTAGGAGCTGCTTGCGCCTTATCCTTCTCATTTTCAGATACTTTTGTCTCTGAAATGCTTGTATCACTTGCGCTAGCAGCTACCTTTAATGAAGCAAGCGCCTGAAAAGCGCCGCGAGCCTTGGCGCCCCACTCGGCCTTGAGCGCACCCAGATTGCGGCCCTGGCCCAGCTGGCGGCCGTGCTCGTCCGTGATGCGGAAGTTCATGAACAGATGCGGGCTCAGCATGTCCAGCTTGAAGTCGGCACGCTTCACATCCAGCGAAGTCTCGTCGCGCACCTGCTTGAGCAAGGCATCGATGAGTCCACCCTGGGCCCAGCGCTCGCTCTGTGTGAACAGCTCGGCCAGCCGCGCCGCACTCTCGGGCAGCGGCACGAAACGGCTGCGCGGGCGCTGGGGCAGGCTCTTGAGCAGCGCCTGGATCTTGTCCTTGAGCATGCCCGGCACCAGCCACTCGGCGCGCTCCTCCGACACCTGGTTGAGCACAAACAGCGGCACGGTGACCGTGATGCCGTCGCGCGCGTCGCCAGGGCTGTGCAGATAGCTGGCGCTGCAATCGGCACCGCCCAGCTTCACGGTCTTGGGGAATTTGTCCGTGGTGATGCCGGCGGCCTCGTGGCGCATCAGCTCATCTTTGGAAAGGCGCAGCAGCTCGGGCTGGTTCTTGGATTCAAGACGAAACCACTTGTCAAAAGTCGCGCCGCTGTACACATCCTTGGGCAGATGCTGGTCGTAGAAGGCAAAGATCAGCTCGTCGTCGACCAGCACGTCCTGGCGGCGGCTCTTGTGCTCCAGCTCCTCGACCTTGCGCATGAGCTTGAGGTTGGCGGGCAGGAAATGCCACTTGGTTTCCCACTCACCCTCCACCAGCGCCTGGCGGATGAAGAGATTGCGCGCCTCGTACGGATCGACGCGGCCATAGCTGATGCGGCGGCCGTTGTAGACCACCAGGCCATAGAGCGTGGCGCGCTCCAGCGCCACCACATCGGCCTGCTTCTTGCTCCAGTGCGGGTCCAGCAGCTGCTTCTTGAGCAGATGGCCGCCCACCTCCTCCAGCCACTGCGGCTCTATGGCCGCAATGCCGCGGCCGTAAAGGCGCGAGGTCTCGACCTGCTCGGCCGCCACGATCCAGCGACCGGGCTTCTTGCTCAGGTGGGCGCCGGGATGCGGGTGGAACTTGATGCCGTGCGCGCCCAGATAGCTCTCGCTTTCCCCGGCCTTGTAGCCAATATTGCCGAGCAGGCCAGACAGCATGGACAGGTGCACGGCCTCATAGCCCGCCGCCTCGTTGTTGAGCAGCCATTTCTGCTCCTTCACCACCGTCAGCAGCTGAGAGTGGATGTCTCGCCACTCACGCACGCGGCGGATATTGATGAAGTTCTGGCGCAGCAACTGCTCCCACTGGCGGTTGCTGATCTTGTGCGTGGCCTCGTCGGCCTGCTCGGCGGGGTTGAACAGCGCCAGCCGCTCTTGCACCGTGCCTTCGACCTGCGCGCCGCTGGCACGCTGACTGACGGGCAGGAAGGCCTGGTTGCGCGCATTGGGCTTGGCCGCAGGCGCGTGCTGGGCCGCCATCTCCTTGCGGCTCTTGGCCACGACCTTGCCGCCGCGCGCATCCGACAGCCACTTCCACAAACGCAGATAGCCGCTGAATTCGCTTTTCTCGTCGTCGAACTTGGCATGGGCCTGGTCGGCCTGCTGCTGCGCTTCCATGGGGCGATCGCGCACATCCTGCACGCTGAGGGCCGAGGCGATGATCAGCACCTCGGCCAAGGCGCGGCGCTCGCGCGCTTCCAGAATCATGCGGCCCACGCGCGGGTCCAGCGGCAGGCGCGACAGCTCCTTGCCCATGGGCAGCAGATGGCCGTGATCGTCCACCGCGCCCAGCTCGGCCAGCAACTGATAGCCGTCGGCAATGGCACGGCCCGAGGGGGCTTCGAGGAAGGGAAAATGCACCACATCGCCCAGACCCAGCGACTTCATGCGCAGGATCACGCCGGCCAGCGAGGAGCGCAGGATTTCGGGGTCGGTGAAGCGGTCGCGGCTGACAAAGCTCTCTTCGTCATACAGGCGAATGCAGATACCGTTGGCCACACGGCCGCAACGGCCCGCGCGCTGGTTGGCCGCGGCCTGCGAGATCGGCTCGACCAGCAGCTGCTCCACCTTGCTGCGGAAGGAGTAGCGCTTCACGCGTGCCGTACCGGCGTCGATCACATAGCGAATGCCCGGAACCGTGAGCGAGGTTTCGGCCACATTGGTGGCCAGCACGATGCGCCGGCCCGTATGGCCGTCAAAGATACGGTCCTGCTCGGCTTGCGACAGGCGCGAGAACAGCGGCAGCACCTCGGCACTGCGCAGCGTGGGCGAGTGCTGCAAATGCTTGCGCAGATGGTCGGCGGCTTCGCGAATTTCGCGCTCGCCGGGCAGGAAGATCAGAATGTCGCCGCCCTTGCCGCCGGCCCAGAGTTCGTCCACGCCATCGGCAATGGCGTCGTTCAGATCCTTGTCCTTTTCACCCTCGAACGGGCGATAGCGCATCTCCACCGGATAGGTACGACCCGAGACCATGATCACGGGCGCAGGACCGTTCTTCGATTCGAAGTGCTTGGCAAAGCGGTCCGCATCGATGGTCGCCGAGGTCACCACCACTTTCAGGTCTGGGCGCTTGGGCAGGATCTGCTTGAGATAGCCGAGCAGAAAGTCGATGTTCAGGCTGCGCTCATGCGCCTCGTCGATGATCAGCGTGTCGTAGGCCTTGAGCAGCGGATCGGTCTGGGTCTCGGCCAGCAAGATGCCGTCGGTCATCAGCTTGACGGAGGCGTTCTTCTGCAGCGTGTCCTGAAAGCGCACCTTGTAGCCCACCACTTCGCCCAGCGGGGTGTTCAGCTCCTCGGCAATGCGCTTGGCCACCGAGCTGGCGGCAATGCGGCGCGGCTGGGTGTGGCCGATCAGATGGCCGCGAACCTGGCCGTTGGCATCGGGGGCGGCATTGAGCCTGCCCCGGCCCAGCGCCAGTGCGATCTTGGGCAGCTGCGTGGTCTTGCCCGAGCCGGTCTCGCCACAGACGATGATGACCTGATGGCGATCCATGGCCTCCATGATTTCCTGGCGACGGCTGGATACGGGGAGCGACTCGGGGAAGTTGATCTTCAAAGACATAAGGGCTGGGATTATCCCCGTCCTTGACCAGTCTTGCGCAGCAATGGCAAAAGCAGCCGTGCCGCGCCATTTTCAACGCACTGCGTTGCGCCGGCGATGACGGCAGCAGCGGCATTCATCGCAGGGACAGCAACGCTTGCTATGCTCGCGGCAATTTATGTAGGACTTACGCAAACAGGAATGCGACAACGGCCTGCCTTCTAGGGCCGTCGCCCGGCCTGAGCCCGTTTTGCGCAAGTCGTGTTTTGATTTCTCCGCTACACATGGTTTCGACTGCTGCTCTCGTCATCCCTCTTCTGGCTCTCTGGCTCTGGTGGCCTGTCTCCAGCCTCAACGGTACGTCCCGTCTGGCCCGCCTGCTGGCCGTGCTGATCACAAGCTTGCTGGGCGTCGCCCCGGCCTTGCTGCTCAAGGCCGTGCAGACCAACGCCCTGCCCTACGCCCTGGTGGCACGCCTGCAGGTTCCGGGCGGCTGGATTCTGGCCATGCTGCTGATGCTGGCACTGTTCGTGCTGCTGCGCGATCTGCTGTGGCTCATCGCCCGGCTCATGGGACGCACCGGCCTGGCGCAGCTGCTGCATCTTCCCGCTCTCACCATGGCCGCCGTGATCGCAACCGGCTGCCTGAGCGCCATCGGTGTCTTCAACGCCCTGCAGCCACCCCGGGTGCACGAGCAGCAGATAGCGGTCAGAAACCTGCCTGCCGCACTGCAGGGCCTGCGCATTGCCGTGCTGGCCGATATCCACGCCAGCCCGATCAACGATGCAAGCTATGTGCAGACCATCGTGCAGCGTACCCTTGCCACCACACCTGACCTGATCGTGCTGCCCGGCGACATGGTGGACGGCGATGTCGCCACCAGCCGTCCCCATGTGGCACCACTGGCCGGTTTGAGCGCACGCTACGGCGTCTGGGCGGCACCGGGCAACCACGAGTACTACAGCGGCTACAACGCCTGGATGGCCGAGTTCCGCCGCCTGGGCCTGAATCTGCTGGAAAACCGCACGCAGCTGCTGAGCATCAAGGGCAGCAAGCTGGCGCTGTCCGGCATCGGCGACCCGGTGTTCGGCCGCACCTCGCCCAACAATGCCAATCCCGAGGAGGCCGAAGGCATCCCCCCCGACGTGGATGCGGTTGCCGCCCAGGCCCGCAAGGCGGGGGCAGCGTTTCATATCCTGCTGGCACATCAGCCCAAGTTCGCGCGCGACAACGCGGACAAGGGCGTGAATCTGCAGATCTCGGGCCATACCCATGGCGGGCTGATCCTGGGCATGGACCGCTGGCTGGTGGCCCCCGTCAACAACGGTTTTGTGCGCGGCGAATATGACGTCGGCAATATGAAGCTGCTGGTCAGCAGCGGCGCAGGCCTGTGGGCCGGTTTTGCCGTACGCCTTGGCGTGGCGCCGCGAATCGAGTTGCTGACGCTGGTTGCACAGCAGTGATTACCGGCCTTGCGAACTCGCGCAGTTCGACAGGGCCTGTATTTCCTCGAAATTCTTACAGCGCAAAACAATCTCAACCATTTGAAGCATTTGCAAAAATCAAACAGATTTCAAAGTCCGGGCTTTTCCCGGCAATTCCGACCGCCATAAAGCAGCTGATTTACAGCCTTCTTTTCAAATCAGTCACTTAGGCAAGAAAACTCCCGAAACTCCGCGCCCGGCCCGATTAACTGCGACCCCGTTCATTGACAGTCATGCCTGACAAAAAGCTGTCACAACTGCGCGTGTCCACCTTCGCATAAAGCGATCCAACAGGCTGCGGCCAATGCGCCGCTAAGATACAAATCATTTTTCACAGTCCGTACCGGTTCAGGCCATTGCCCTGAAACAGGCCATATTCCGGACCTTGCCAAGGCAGCAAAGCCGCGCAGCGGCCATCGCCCGCGGACTCTTTTCTCGATTGCAGACCATGAATTGTTCCCAATGCGGCAATCCGCTCTCTCCGAATGCCAAGTTCTGCAAGAACTGCGGCACCAGACAAGCTCCGGAAGCGGCCATCACTGCGGTTGAAAAAATCTGCAGCCAATGCCAGGCGGTCTGCAAGCCCGACGCCCGTTTCTGCACGCGCTGCGGCATGGTTTTCGAGAGCCGCGCCGACGCCGATGTGCTGGCGGCCGCGCCTCAGATGACTTCGGGCGCTGCGCAGGCCATCGACGAAGCCAGTCTGGCTCCACCCCTGATCGAGCCCATGGACCAGCCCGCGCCAAGGCCGCCGTTGCCTGAGCCTGCAGCCAACCCTGCGCCGCGCAACCACCGTCCGCCGGCCTTTCCTCAGGAGCCGGTGCGCGGCAGCAATGCCTGGATCAAATGGGCAGTGCTGGCACTGCTGATCGCCGCCATTGCGGGCGGTGTGATGATGGCCAGCAATATGAAGGGCCTGACCGGCACGGGCAGTAGCACCAATAGCGCATCGGGTGCGACCCAGGCCGGCAAGGATGCGATTTCGGCCGAGGACAAGGCCAAGGCCGATGCCCTGGTCGGCCCTCTGGGCGGCAATACGGCCGCGCAGGCAACGCCTGCCGAAAGTGCCACTATCAGCGCCCCGAATGCCGGCAGTGTCGTCACTGTGCCCTCCACCGCAGTCGCCCCCGTGGTGGTGAGCCCAGACACCGTCAGCGCGGCGCCCGCACAAGCGGCCAGCCCGCAGCTGCCCGCAGCCCCGGCATCCGGCAAACCGCCTGTGCCGGCCCCTGCAAGAACACCTCCAGTCAAGAAGAGCACCGCACCATCGCTGGATGACCTGCTGGATTGAAAGCCATGAAAAAACTCAAACTCACTGTGCTCGCCTGCGCCGCGCCCCTGCTCGGCGGCTGCGCCACCTTGCAAGATGCCTCCACATCGCTGAGCTGCATGCTCTCGCGCGTCACCAATTCTGCAGACCCCAGCTGCGGCCCTGGCGGCGGCGCGCCTGCTGTTTCGGGCGGTCAGGGCGAGCGCTTTGCGCGTCTGCAAGCCGCTCTGGATCAGGAGACCCAGCAGGCACAGAGCATGCAAGCCCAGGCCGTGCAGGCCATGCAGAAGCTGCCGCCCAAGCAGCGCGCGGTGGCCGGTCCGGTGCAGACCAGGACCGTCAGCATCGCCGACGGGCAATCGGGACAGGCACACCAGATGCGCAGCTTCTCCGCCCTGACCGTGGAGATGCCGCTGGCCGCCAAGGGTCGCAAGGAATACACCCAGGCCATGAACGTGCTCAAGGAGCTGGCCAATGAACTGGCCGACAACCGCGGCTCCTCCAGCATCGTGGTCGATCAGTCGGACGAGGATGTCAAGGCCGGACGTGTGAATACCGCCACAGGCACCACCCAGTCCAAGGGTGGCAAACCCGTCACTGTCATCAAGAAGATCGACACTGGTCTGCCCGCCGGCGTTGAGCGCTACACCATAGAAGCCGGCGAGATCCGCGGCAAGCTTTGACACCCGGCCAGCCAGCGGCTCACCGTGCCAGACCAGCCAGCCTCAACCACAAGACAGGACGAAAAATGAGAGAGCAACCCCTGGGAGAAATACGTTTTGCCACCCTTGCCAGAGCCGCCGAAGGGCTGACTCAGTGGCGACCGCTGCTGCTGAGCTTTCTGACGCTGCTGGTCACCGGCGCACTGATCGCAGGCGCGGCCTGGATGCTGGTCAAGGCCGGCTTCTTCATGTACCTGATCTTCATGCTGGCGTCCGTCATCGCGCTGCTGGCCGGCTCTTCGGGCGTCGGCATCATGCTCATGGACAAGGCCAAGAACGAGCCCGTGCGCTCCTTCTCGGCGGCAGCGTCGGCCGGCCTGCTGTGCCTGCCCAAGTTCCTGCTGGTCGGTCTGGCGGTATTGCTTGCCACGCTGGCCTACTACCTGCTGGCTGCCGTCATCTACTTCATCTGCAAGATTCCCGTGCTCGGCAGCATTCTGGCCTTTGTGGCCCATCCGATTCTGGTGCTGGTCGCCGCAGCTTTGCTGATCGCCATGATCTGGGTCGTCGGCCCCTTGATGGGCCCAGCGCTTTGGAGCGGCCTGTCCGTCAAGGCTGCGCTGGCCAATGTGCTGAGCATTGCACGCAAGCGCCTGGTCGAAGTGGTGCTGATGGAAGTCGTGCTCTACGTCATTCTGGGCCTGGTCTGCTTCATGCTGTTTGCCGGACTGGTTCCCGCCACCGTCTCCCTGACCGGGATGGCCATGAGCATTACCGGAGATGCCGGCTCCATGGCCGGCATGTTCATGGGCGGCGGCTACGGCCGTGGGTACGGCGGTGGCTTCAATCCCATGGGCATGATGGGCGGCGGCAGCACCGGCCTCATTGCCGGCCTGGGCGTTCTCTATTGCGTGGTGGGCGCCCTGCTGGCCCAGGTGGCCATTATGGGCATGAACCTGATCTATCTGCAGGCCCGTGAAAGCGTGGACCCTGCCGAAGCCGAGGGTGCACTGGACAGCCTGATTGGCGATGTGCGCAAAAAGGCCGAAGAAGCCAAGGCCCAGACCATGGCTGCCGCAGAACGCACCATGGCCGCCGCCGAGCGTGCCAAGCAGGCTGCCAGCGAGCGCCTGCAGGAAGCCACAGCCAAGCCCGCCGCCACCGACATCCAGCCCGGAACCGACGGCAATGCCACCGCAGCAGCCGCCGCAGCAGGCCTGACTGCTGCCGCAGCCGCATCCACCGAGCAGGCCTTTGCCGAACAGCAGGCACGTGAGCGCGCTGCAGCCGACGCGGCAGACAAGGCACGTCAAGACGCTGAAGAAGCAGCCGCCCGCCAGCGCAGCGAAGCCGAAGCGGCACGCCTGCGCGCCGAAGCCGAGGCAGCCCGTCTGAAGGCCGAAGCCGAGGCCGCCGAGCAGGCAGCCCGAGAGCGTGCGGCACACGAACGTGCGGTACGCGAACGTGCTGCCGCCGAAGCCCAGGAACTGGCCGCACGCCAGCGTGCGGAAGCCCAGGCCGCAGAGGAACGCGCCGCAGCCCAGGCTGCCGAAGAAGCACGTCAGCAGGCCGAGGCCCAGCGTCTGAAGGCACAGGCCGAGCAGCAGGCAGCCGAGCGTGAAGCGGCCCGGGTCCGTGCCGAAGCACAAGCCGCTGAAAAAGCCCGCCAGAGCCAGGCGGCGCCGAGCTGCCCCGCCTGCAGCGCCCCCGTGGCAGCCAATGACCTGTTCTGCGGCGAATGCGGCAACAAGCTCAAGTAGCAGCTTGCATGAAAGCCCGCAGCGCTTCACAAGCAGGTGCTGCGGGCCAATAAAAAGGGGCCTGAGGCCCCTTTTTTCGTACCTCCCGGACTCAGAGCCCGCAGGACTGCGCGACCTGCTCCTTGAGCCTCTCGGTCAATGGCTCGCGCCCCGTCAACGCAAGCAGCCCGCAGGCCAGCGAGCCCTGCCAGTGCACATAGTCGTGGCCGGTGCTGTGCACGCGCTGCACCACGCTATTGCCCTTGGCACGCAATACATCGCCCAGCTCCTGGCTGGTCTCGCGTATGCCTGCCTGCCCGCCACGAGCCCCCTCGTAGATCCCGGCATCCAGGTAAAAGCGGATCGGTAGCTGCGGCGATTGCTGATACTGACGCGCCAGCCAGTTGGGCGACTCGCCCTTGGGAGCCCACCAGTAGGAGCCCGAAAGACTGAGCACATTGCCAAACCACTGCGGATGGCGCAGCGCCACATAGCTTGAGGCCAGGCCGCCATAACTCGATCCGGCAATCACCGTGCGCTCGGCAGCTGCCGCTATGCCCTGTGCCTTGAGCCAGGGCATGAGCTGCCTGCCCATGAAGTCGGCAAACACCGGATTGGGCGGCAGCTCGCGGCTGCGTGCGTCGCCTGCGCCATTGGCCACCAGCACGACAGCCGTTGCAGGCACAAGGCCGTCTGCCATCAGGTTGTCGATGATGGCGGGCGTGGGAACCTGGCGCAGATAGGCCTGTGCGTCGAACAGCACCAGCAGGGAACGCTGAGCCGCATCGGACTGCTGCCAGCCCTGCGGCTTGTAGATCCAGATATCGCGCCCGTTGCCCAGCTCCTGGCTGTCCAGCCAGTGACGCTGCAGCTGGCCGGCAGCCACGCCGGCACGGGGTTGGCTCCAGGGCTGGGGCGGTGCCTTGGCCAGTGTCAGCACGGAGCGACCGTCGAAGCGATCCTGCACCGCCGGCAGATCCGCAGACCGCCCCCAGCTCTGGCGATTGAGCGGATCGCGCTGCAAGGTGGACAGAATGGCACGGCGCTGAATCATGGCATCGGCCGAGACCGCAGGCACATCGGGCGCAAAGCCATAGCTGAGACGCGCATCACTGGGCATGACGAAACTGGCCCACCAGACATCGCTGCTTCCGAGGCGCTGCAGCGGCTCATGATTGCCCGAGGGACTGCCGAACAGCCGCACGGACTGCCCCGCGCCGCGCCAGACAAAGCTCACCAGCTGATGCTCGGCATCCCAGGGCTCGATCAGCGGCGTTCCCTGGCGTTTCATTTCCTGCCAGAAGCCACGGCTGTCGCCGCCCTGCGCGAGCCTTGCCTGCAAGGCCTTGAGCCTGGGGCTGCGCAGCGGCTCGGGCTCGATCTCTGCCGCAGGCCCATGGCCAGCCGCCAACGGCGCCAGCACCTGGGTGATCGTCAGCTCGTAGGCGCCAGGACTGGGCGCGGCATGGGTCGGTGCATCGCTGTGCCCGCCCTGCGCCACCGACATGCTGTTTGCTGTCGATGCATAAGGCGGGACGTTCTCTGCACGCAGCACCAGACGCTCCTTCGCCTTGCCCCGGCTGAGCCAGCTGAATGCGTGATCGACGCCTTCGCCCTGGCTCAGCCGCCGCAGATGGCGCCCGTCAGGTGTCTGCACATCGAGCACCACGCCCAGCGCCTGCAGATTGCCGCGCACCACGGCACCGGCCGGTGCCTCCAGCTGCAGGCTCAGCACCTGTCCCGGTGACAGCCGACCTGAGAGCGGCTCGCGCACCGCCAGCGACGATGCCGCCTTGGCCGCGCTCTGAGTGGTGTCGGCGGGCAAAGGTTTGGCCGCACCGGCCGTGCTGGCGACGCCGACGCCAGCCGCAGCCAGCAAACCAGGAACAAGCACGGAACGCAGTCTCCTGCCCGATGGCCGGTGACGCGTCACCGGCAATGGCAACCCTTGATGATCTTCATGCATTGATGTTTACTCCGCCTCAGAAGTCCACGGCCGCGCTGATGCGCACGGTGCGCGGCGCGCCCACGGTCAGGAAGTTGTCGGCAAAGGCGCCGGCCCAGTAATTGCGGCCGAAGACGTTGTCCACCGTGCCGCGCAAGACCACTTTCTTGTCGGCAATGCGCGTGGTGTAGCGCGCGCCGACATCAAAACGCGTCCAGCTCGGGGCACGCAAGGTGTTGGCCGAGTTGACCCACTGCTTGCCCGTGTGCACCAGGCGTGCGTTCAGCGCCAGACCGGCCACACCCGGCACATCCCAGTCCGCCGCCAGATTGGCCGCCCAGCGTGCTGCTCCGAACGCATCATGGCCGTCGTTGGCGCCGCCCTGGGTGCTGGTCAGCTTGGGCTGCAGGTAGGTGATGCCGCCCAGCACGCGCAAACGGGAGCTCACGGCACCAAAGGTATTCCACTCCACACCGCGATTGCGCTGCTCGCCATTGAGCTTGAGGGTATTGGCCGCCGTATCGATGGTGGTCGAAGGCTTCTCGATCTGGAACAGCGACAGCGTATTCGTCCAGCCTGCGCGGCGCCACTTCACGCCCGCCTCCATCTGTTTGGATTTGTAGGGCGCGAATGTCTCGCCGGCATTGGCGTAGGTGGAGCCGACCTCGAGGCCCGGACTCAGCCCTTCGATGTAGTTGGCGTAGAAGGACAGAGCCTCGCCCCAGGGCTTGGCCACCAGGCCCAGCATGGGAGTGACGGCGCTCTCGTCGTAGCCCTTCATCTTCTGATTCACGCGCTGGTGGCGCGCGCCCAGCGTCAGCTGCAGCCTGTCCTGCAGCAGGCTCAGGGTATCGGCCACGGCGAAACTGCGGATCACATTGTCGTTTTCCTGGCGCACGGCATTGCGCGGTCCGGCCAGAACCGGCAGCACCGGGTCGTAGATATTGGTGGTGTAGCTGCTGCTGACCACGATGGGCAGCGCGCGCCCGCTTTGCTGCTGCAGCTCGTTGAACGAGAACACCAGCTGATGGCCCACATCGCCGGTCTTGAAGCGCCCGCGCAAACCCGCATCCAGCGCCGTGCTGTTGGTATAGCCCTGCAGGTTATAGGTCTGGCCCACGGCAGAGCCGTCTCCCACGGCATTGAGCACCACGCGCGTGCCCGTGGGCTGGCCTGCATAGTCATGCCAGGCCTTGCCCAGGCTGCCGTAGAGCTGCCATCTGTCGCTGAGCTCGAAGCTGCCGCGCAGCGCCACCGATTTGTTCTCCACTTCGGTATTGACGCCGCGGAACAGATTGTTGCTGGCATCCGGCGCCGCAATCAGATTCTTCATCTTGCCAAAGCTCACCATCACCGGACTGCCGTTGTCCAGGTTCACCTTGTAGTGATAGGCATCCAGCCCCAGCGTGAAGCGATCGCCCTGATAGTCCAGTGCCACGGCACCCAGGCGGCGGCGGCGCTTCTGGTCGTCGACCTCGGTTTCCCCGCTGGACAGCGCACCATTGAAACGTATGCCCAGGCGGCGCTCGGGACCGAAGCGCCGCGATACATCCACATGCTCCTGCAGCTGCGAGCCCGAGGTGTAGGTGGTGGTCAGCCGGGTCAGATCCTCGGCCTGCGGCTTCTTGCTGACCACATTCACCACACCGCCCACCGCGCCGTTGGGAGCCATGCCGCCGAGCAGCGCACCCGGGCCCTTGAGCAGTTCCACGCGCTCGATCATCTCGGTCGGCACATGGCTGTCGGGCGCCAGCCCGTACAGGCCGTTGAAAGCCACTTCGCTGGCGTTGACGTCGAAGCCGCGGATCACATAGTTCTCGTTGACATGGCCGGTATTGGTGGTGAAGCGCACCGAAGAGTCGTTTTCCAGCACGGCAGCCACGGTGGCCGCATTCTGGTCGCGGATCAGCTCTTCGGAGTAGGCGGTGATGTTGAAAGCAGCATCCATCACATCCACATTGCCCAGCATCCCCAGCGCCGCCCCTTTGGCAACCTGGGCGCCAGGGGCAAGCGCGGGCAGACCGCTGCCGTCCTGCTTGTCGGAAACCGTGACTTCGCTCAGGCGTTTTTCCGGCGACGGCGCTGTCTGAGGCAGCGTCTGGGCATGGGATGTGGCACTCAGAGCCAGCAATACCGCCAGACCCACGGCAGAGCGCGGGCTGCGGCACGCCGCAGAAGAAAGCCAATACGCGAATGGCGCGAACTGTGCGGATGCCGGCGGCACCTTGCCTGCGCCGCCACGAACCGGGGTTGCCATGTAGACCTCGTTTTTGATTGATCTCCTATGGCTAGAACGAAGTGCGTGGCTAAGGTTTATTGAGAATGAATCTCAATTCGGTTAAATTGTATAACACGCAAACCATCCAAAAACGATAGCAGCAAGCGATTTCCATGCAACGCCATAAACCGTTTTCAGGGCTGAGTCCCGGCGGGCTTTTCCGTCTCGCAGTCCTGCTCGACGTTCTCGCTCATCAGCACACGCACCACCTTGCGGGCATCGGCATCGAAGACTGCGATATCGGGGCAGTAGCGGGCGCCTTGGGGCGTCTCGACCTTGCGGTAGCTTGCGCCATAGGTCTTGAGAACCTGGGGTGGCTGTCCGGCTCTGGGCTCGGCCAGCACCTGTACCTGGTTCTGGCCCATGGTGGCGCTAGGGTCAGCATCGCACCAGTCGGCGGCGGGCTCCTGCGCCAGACTCAGGTCGCCGCCGCGCTGGTACAGGCCGCTAGGCCAGCGCACATGGCCTTGTGCATAGGCCGGCATCTGATAGCAGGCCATGAGCTTGCCGCCCTTGCGCACCGGCAGCATATGGCTTTCGGCCTGCTCAACCAGCTCCGGCCCTGCGGGCTTCCAGGCATAGATGTCCACGCCATGGCTGCAGCAACTGGCTCGCCATTCGCTGTAGATGCGCTTGGCCTTGCCATCGAAGGCGGGCGAGCTGATCTCCTGCAGGGACTGCGGCCCCAGCACCAACTTCTGAGTCCCCGGGTCGTAAAGCCAGGTGCGGTGCGCAATATTCGGCCCCGCAGGCAGATCCAGCGCCTGGGTCAGATCCGGCCAGCCGTCAAAATTCGCATCCACCCAGCGCGGCTGCACCAGCCAGCAACTGCCCACGGCGTCGGTTGGCAGGCTTTGCTTCAGGCGTCCCTGCTCGTAGACCTGGATGGCGGAAACCTGGAGGTCCGTATGTTCGCCGCAGTCGGCCAGGGAGCGCAGCTTCTGATTCATCAGCAGGCGCAGCTCGTAATGCAGCGTATGGGAGAAGGCCGGGGGCTGGCGCAGCAGATTGACCGGCCAGCGTCTTTTGCCATCCATGGACTGCCACTGGCCCTGCAGACGCGGTGGCGCCATGCCCGGCAATGCCGCCAGCGACCAGCGGCCCGAAGGCTTGGGGTCGCTTGCCCCCGTCATGGGCGTTTCCGTCAGCTGTCCGCTTGCCGAGCCTTCCAGATCAAGCGTGGCTCCGGGCCGATTGCAGGGCTCGTAGCAGTAGCTGCCGCCAACGGCGCCGTCGAGCCGCCACAGCTCCAGCTTGACGGCCTTGCCGGCGATCTCGCCGCGATAGCTCGCCGACCAGACCACCGCTTCATGCGAGGTGTCTGCCGTCTCGGCATGCGCCATCGACGCCCAGCTCATGAGCGCCAAAGCGATGTTCAGGCCTGCAAAGCCGGTTGGGGATTTCAGCGTCATATCACTTCCATTTACTTCGATCACCAGGCTTGCATCTGCATGCATACCCGCAGCAAACCCTTTAATGTGCGGCCAATATGAATGCTGCAAGATGTGACAAATCTGCGCACAAGCATGGGCAGCCAAAGCGATTTATGCAATCAGACAACAACACACAACAAAGCCGCAACATGGGCCTGCTGGTCGCAGCCCAATCCCTGGGGGGAGCCTCTCCGCCCATCATCATCTCACTGGGCGGCCTGGTCGGGCAGCAGCTGTCGTCCAACCCCGCAGCGTCCACCCTGCCGGTCAGCATCTACCAGCTCGGGCTGGCGCTATCCACCCTGCCTACGGCCTGGATCATGAACCGCATGGGTCGCCGCGCGGCCTATGTGCTGGGCGCCATTCTGGGCGTGATCTCCGGCGTGGTCGCCGCACAAGGCATTGCGCACAGCGACTTCGTCACCTTCTGCATCGGCACGGCGCTGGCCGGCTTCTATGCGGCCTGCGTGCAGAGCTACCGCTTTGCCGCCACCGATATGGTGAGCGAGCCCGCGCAGCAGGCCAAGGCCATTTCGCGCGTGATGATCGGCGGCCTGATTGCCGCCATCATCGGCCCGCAGGTGGTGATCTGGACGCGCGACGCCCTGCCTGCCACCCCGTTTGCCGGCAGCTTCTACAGCCAGGCGGCGCTGGCCCTGCTGGCTCTGCCTCTGCTCATGGGCCTGCGCCTGCCGCCGCCTCAGAGCAAGAAAGCCGTGGTCGGCGACGCCAGGCCTCTGGGCGAAATTGCCCGCACGCCCCAGTTCGTCGTGGCCTGCGCGGCCGGTGTGGTCAGCTACGGCTTGATGGCGTTCCTGATGACCGCTGCGCCCATGGCCATGGTGGGCTGCGGCCACAGCGTGGGCGAAGCCGCCATGGGCATCCAATGGCATGTGCTGGCCATGTTCGTGCCCAGCTTCTTTACCGGCAAGCTGATTGCGCGTTATGGCAAGCGGCCCGTGACCGCTCTGGGCCTGCTGATGATAGGCGCGGCCGGCGTGCTGGCCTTGATGGGCCTGGACATCTTCCACTTCTGGGGCTCGCTGATTTTGCTGGGCGTGGGCTGGAACTTCGGCTTCATTGGCGCCACGGCGCTGCTGACCGAGTGCTACCGCCCTTCGGAGCGTGCCAAGGTGCAGGCACTCAACGACTTCCTGGTCTTCGGCACGGTGGCCGTGGCCTCGTTCGGATCGGGGCAGCTGCTGCACAGCGCCGGCTGGAACGGCATCAATATCGGCATGCTGCCGCTGGTGGCGGTCGTGCTGGTGCTGCTCGGCCTGCACAGCCAGCGCAGAGCAAATGCCTGAAGCTGCGCCGATGTTCTCTTGCCTTTAGAAGGCAATCAAAAATAGAAGCATCTACCGCATCGCTGACAATGAAATCAAGCCATTTCAGCAGTGAAATCTATTCAGCAAAAGCGCTATAAGCTATATTTTATATAGCATCACGTTCCCTGTAACTGCGCCGGGCGGGTGCTGCCTGAAGCCGGGTCAACGCTCGCAGCAGACTGTAGTCAGGACGCCGCCAGCAGGCCAGCAGGAAACGCCGGCCTCCTGCCGGGCGCGGCTTGCCGGGGATTACCCCGGCCTCATCCCTCAAAGCGGCTACTCAGTCCGCCACGGCCCTGCCCTCAGCCGTGATGCCGACGCCCCGGGCCTGCCCCGCCATGCAGCAGCGGGCACTTCAGACCCCGGAATATGGGTAACGCCCGTAACGCATTTCAGCGCCTGCCGGCCTGACCCCGGGCACCGCCCGGCCCCACCGGGCCCGGTCGCTCTTCAAACCGCATCAACGCCTCTGCCGCCTCCCGGGCCCTCTACACGCGGGCTCCAGGCAAGGCCTGTGATCGCCCCTTGCAGCCGGCACCGACCATTGGCCGGACTGCGTCAGCAAGCGCTGAGACCACTGCTTACGCAACCTACAACAGCGTCACATTTGCATCTCATGATGATTAGGAAAATTCTTACGAACCAGAATATTGATAAGCGTTTTCTATAGGAATAGTATTTCCACAAAATTAAACAAAAGAATGAAGTTGATAGAAAAATTGTATTTAGTCACAGATCGCCCGAATCATGCCGGCACCCGCCAAATGACCTGAACGCAGCAGCAGCAGCAGCCAGCGTGGCATCTGAGGTCTGGACAGGATTCGCTGAACACAGAACTGGAGATTGACCATGACATCTTCCGAACTCAGCGCAGCATCCGAGCTGATGGCTGGCCTGTTCACAGAGCCGCGCTCGCTGGTGTTACTGCTGCTTCTGCTGGCGGCCAGCATCAGCGACCTGCGCACACGGCGCATCCCCAATCGCCTGACTTTCGGCGGCATCGCCCTGGCCCTGCTCTATGGCTTGCTGGCACCTCACCCCCATGGCGGCGGCTTTTTCTGGGCACTGGGCGGCATGGCGCTGGGTCTGGCCATGATGCTGCCTCTGTATCTGCTGCATGCCATGGGCGGCGGCGACGTCAAGCTGATGGCCATGGTCGGCAGCTTCATCGGACCCGAAGCCACCTGGCAGGCCGTGATCTTTGTCTTCATCACCGGCGGTGTGGCAGCCATCGGCTACGCACTCTGGCACCGCATGGCCGGCAAGCTGCTGCGCAACTCTGCCGAGGCGGTCCAGCTGCTCTACATCAATGTCGCGGCAGGGATCGCTCCCGATGCCCGCTCCAGTTCGGCGCATTCCGTAGGCAAGCTGCCCTACGGCGTCAGCATCGCCCTGGGAACCTTGGCGTTCCTGGTCGCTCGGCAGTTCACCTGGGTCTAGTCACTTACATCACGGCATAGCGGGAGCCTCCCATGAAAAACCTCAAAGCTTTGGGTCTGTTTGTCCTCGCCGTACTGGCCAGCCTGGCGGCTGCGGTCTACGCCGCCAACTGGGTCGCCCAGCGCGGCAGCCTGGACGCCGACAAGGTGGTCGTTGCTGCCACCGACATTCCACTGGGCGGCAAGATCCTGCCGAACATGCTGAACACGGTGGACTGGCCGCGGGGCTCCATACCGGATGGCGCTTTCCATGACATGCAGCAGCTGCAAGACCGGGTCGTCAAGGTCGGCGTGCTGCGCGGCGAGGCTGTGCTCGAAGGCAAGCTGGCCCCGGTCGGCACCAAGGGCGGACTGGCAGCCGTCATCGCTCCGGGCAAGCGGGCCATGACGGTGCGCGTCAACGATGTGGTCGGTGTGGCGGGATTCGCCCTGCCCGGCAACTACGTGGATGTGGTGGTCAATGCCCAGCAGGAGCAGGCCGGCAAGATGGAGGATTCGCGCCAGATCAGCAAGACCGTACTTGAAAACGTGCTGGTCCTGGCCGTGGCCCAGGAAGCCGACCGCGACGAAACCAAACCCAAGGTGGTGAGCGCCGTCACCCTTGAGCTGAGCCCCGAAGATGCCGAGAAGCTCGATCTTGCACGCAGCGTGGGCAATCTGTCACTGGTGCTGCGCAACCAGATCGACAAGGACCCGACCAGCACCGTCGGCATCACCAAGCACCAGCTGTTTGGAACACCTGAGCCTGCACCTGCCCCCGTCAAGGTAGCAGCACCTGCCAAACCCGTGATGCAGCGAGCCAGGCCCGCACCCCAGGCTTCGACAGCCACCTGTGTCGAAGTGATCCAGGGCGGCGCTCGAACTCTCAACTGCTTCTGATCTTCTACCCGCAACCACTCAGAGAGGTCGGCCGTGCAACACCATCACTTATATATAGCAGCTAGCATGCTGCTCGCCAGCTCAGCACCTGTGCTGGCCCAGTCTGCGGGCACAGCTGCCCAGCCCGGCACTGCGGCCGCGGCTTCGGCCGCCCCCGCTCCCGCAGCTCCTCGCACCACCCTGCCCGCCAGGAACTGTACGGCCATTCACACAGAAGACCCGACCACGGTCACGCTGGGTAAATCGGTGGTCATTCCGCTGAACTCGCCGATGGCGCGCATCCTGGTCAGCGGCCAGACGCCGGGAGCCGGCCAGGCAGCCGCCACCGGACAGCCGCAGATGCAGGTACAGAACGGCATGGGCGATATCGAAGTGCAGTTGCTCAGCCCCAGGGATCTGTTCTTTCGCGGCCGCAAGTCCGGCTCCATGAACGTCATCCTGCAGAACGCCCAGGGTGCCTGCTTCATCAAGGATGTGATCGTCACCATGGACCCGGGACCGCTGCAGGCCAAGCTCAGCGAGCTCATGCCGGAGGAACGCAGCATCCGCGTCCAGGGTGCCGACAATGCCCTGGTCCTGAGCGGAGAGATCAGCAATCCGCTGCGCCTGGACGATGTGGTGACGCTGGCCGGCGCCTACAGCGACAGCAAGAAGATCGTCAACCTGCTGCGCACCACCTCGCCTCACCAGGTGATGCTGGAAGTCAAGATTGCCGAAATCAGCAAGACCTTGCTCGACAAGCTGGGCTCCAGCCTCAGCGGCCAGCGCGTCACCAGCAACGGCCAGAACAGCTACACCATCCTCTCCAACTTCCTGAGCGGCGGCGGCGGCCTGCTGAACGCCATGCGCCTGGGCAGGGGCTCGATCAGTATCGATGGCCAGAAGGATGACGGCCTGGTGCGCATCCTGGCCGAGCCCAACATCATGGCCATCAGCGGCCAGCAGGCGAGCTTTCTCTCGGGCGGCAAGATCTTCATTCCAGTGGCCCAGACCAATACCAATGGCGTGCCGGTCATGACGCTGGAGGAAAAGGAGTTCGGTATCGGCGTCAAGTTCACGCCCACCGTGCTCGGCAACTCGCGCGTCAACCTCAAGCTGGTGTCCGAGGTCTCTGATCTGTCGCAGACCGGCTCGCCCTTCACCTCCATCAACGGCGTCACCTCCGTCATTCCCTCGCTCACGGTAAGGCGCGCGGACACCACGGTGCAGCTCAATGACGGACAAAGCCTGGTCATTGCGGGCCTCATCAAGAACAACGTCACCGAGGCCATCAAGCGCTTTCCGGGGCTGGGAGAGATACCGGTTCTCGGCGCGCTGGCCCGCAGCACCGAGTTCCAGACCGATCAGACCGAGCTGATGTTCGTCATCACGCCGCGCTTGGTACAGGCTCTGGCCGAAGCCCCCAGGGTGCCCACCGACAACCATGTGGTGCCCTCACGCGCCGAGGTCTATCTGAACGGCGCATTGGAGAGCTCCAAGCCCGCGCCCGCAGAGAAGACGGCGCCCACACCTGCCATGCCTGCCGGCGCAGCGACACCGATGCCGGCACCAGCCGCAGCACCCCAGGAGCTGCAACCCCAAGCGCCGGCCGAGCCCTCGGTCGACCGCCCTGCTCCCCTGAATCCGCCCACCTGAACCGGAGGCAAGCCATGACCGAACGCAGCATCCTATTTCCCGTGGCCCTCGCCGCCCTGCTGGCGGGCTGCAGCAGCGCAACACCGCACTACGACGCCCGCTTTGGCGAAGCCGTACGCAGCGCCCGACTGCAGATGACCATAGACCCGCAAGCGGGCAAGACGGCCGGAGTCGGCGTGGACGGCGCCACCGGCATGGACGGTCGCGCCACGCGCCACAGCATGGAGCGGTACGAGCAAAGCTACAAGAGCCCGCCTCAGGCCATCAACGTCATCAACATCGGCGGCTCGCTGACCAGCAACAACTCCGGCGGCAGCGGCGGAACGCCCTGAACAGCCCACGGTTTTTCACCATCCAACCAATTGATTCCGAAAGGAGCACCGATCGCACACCGGCCTTGCACGCCAGCCCTCGGCACAGCCGCCGACCTTTCGAAACTGTCTTCAATCCATCAACATTGTGAGGTTCATCATGTCCCATATCGCTCAACAATTTGGCCATTCCCTGCTGTCTTTTGCTCGTGACGATGAGGGTGCGCAGGTCGTCGAATACGCACTGATCATTGCCGTGGTCTCCATCGCACTGGTCGTCGCGCTCAAGGCCCTCACCTCCTCCGGTGGTGGCTTCAGCTCCTTCATCACCCGCGTCACGAACTGCCTGACAACCTCGACCTGCTCTTGAGCCGGCTCAAGGCTGTCCCGGACATACACCTTTACAGGAGAACGCCATGTACTCCATCACCCAATCGGGCCTGCGTCTGCAGCAACTGCTCAGGGACGATGAAGGTGCGCAGGTCGTCGAGTACGCGCTGATCATTGCCGTGGTCTCCATAGCACTGGTCGTGGCGATTCAGGGCCTGGCTGGCGGCAAGTTTGCGGACTTCATCACACGAGTCACAAACTGCCTGACGGGCACCTGCACCTAGGAGCGATGTCAAAGGGGTCGGCGCAGCAGTCCTGCTGCGGTGCCGACCGCCTCTGACCCGCAATCATTCACCGGTTCTGCCGCCCTATGAGAGGCCATCATGAGCACCCGCATTCCTGCCCCGACCCTGGTGCGGCCTGCCGGAAGCCGCAGCCGGCACAATTCACGGCGCCAGCAGCATGGCGCCATCATCGTCACGGCAGCATTGGCTCTTTTGCTGCTGCTGGGATTCATGGGCATCGCGCTCGATTTCGGGCGCCTGTTCATCGTCAGGACAGAGCTGCAGACGGCACTTGACAGCTGCGCGCTGGCCGCGGCGCGCGAACTCAACAAGCAGCCGGATGCCATCACCCGCGCCGTGAGCGCCGGTGCTGCAGCCGGCAATCTCAACGGAGTGAACCTGCAGTCGGCCAACTGGAGCGGTCAGGGCCAGATCACCACTGCCGATATCAGCTTTCGCGACGCCAGCTATCTGAGCACCACCAGCGCGACTGCTGCCGTCTATTCGCAGTGCACGCACACCCAATCCAATATCGGCATGTGGCTGCTGAAGGCCCTGGGTGCTTTTTCCGGCAACAGCGCCAGCTTTCCGGCCACCGGCAATGTGGGCACCTATGCAGTGGCCACCAGGGCCAGCGCGCAAAGCGCCTGCCCGATTCCCGTGGCACTGCAGGCCAAAACGCCTGGGGCAACCAAGCCCGACTACGGCTACACAGTGGGAGACTGGCTCACCCTGCTGGCCAAGTCCAACGGCGGCAGCACCTTCGGCTGGGCCAATCTGGACGGATCCAATAGCGCCTCCGAGACCGCCGACGAGCTCAACGGCCATTGCGGCAGCAAGCTGGGCGACACCCTGGGCACACCCGGCGTTCAGGCTTCCATCGTCGAAATCTGGAACTACCGGTTCGGCATCTACAAGAACTCCAGCGGACCCAGCGTGGGCCGGCCCGACTACACCGGCTATATCTACAACACCAGCACCTGGAGCGCCGGTCGCAGCGCCTACAACGGCAGCTCGGGCAGCACGCCCAACTTTCTCGCCCAGCGCCTGGCGTTCACGCCCTGCGGCAACAACCCGTCGCAGTGCGGACAGCAGGGTGGCGGCTTTTCTTCGGTCGCCACATCGGCCCAGCACAGGACCTATGGCGCGGACCGTCGCATCGTGACGGTGCCCATCGTCAACACCAGCCGCAAGGTGGTCGATTTCGCCTGCATGCTCATGCTCGAGCCCATGAAGATCCCGGTCGATGACGTGCAGCTCGAGTACCTGGGCAATGCCAGTGCCACTGGCAGCCCCTGCACCACCAGCGGACTCGCAGGCGGCTCGGCCGGCCCGCTGGTTCCCGTCCTCGTGAGGTGAACGCCATGTCCAAGCACCATAGGCAACAAGGGGTGGAGCTGGTGGAACTGGCTCTGATCCTGCCTTTTCTGCTCCTGCTGAGCATGCTGCTCGTCGAATTCGGCCGTGCGCTCTACGAATACAACACGGTCGCCAAATCGGTACGTGATGCAGTGCGCTATCTCTCGGTCCAGCTGCCCAACACCGGCTGCAGCCAGGCCCAGAATCTGGTGGTGTACGGCCAGACCACGGCTGGCACCACGCCTCTGGCGCCCGGTCTGAACACCGGGGCCGTGAGCTGCTCCTGGCAGACCAGCGGCACCTATCCGCTGATCAACACCGTCACCGTGACCGTCACCGGCTACCGCTTCCGCTCCATGACGGCCAGCGTCTTCGGCTTGCGACTGGGCGACGCCAACGGCGGCCTGACGCTGAGCAATATCGCCGCCACGATGAGGACACAGACATGAAAACGCCACGTCACTCCCGCTCCGAGCGCGGAGCAACCATCGTCGAGTTTGCCCTGGCGCTGCTGGTCTTCCTGATGTTTCTCTTCGGCATCGTGGATTTCAGCCGCATGCTGTTCACCTGGGTGGCGGCCAACGAAGCCGCGCGCGCGGGGGCACGCTATGCCGCGGTCTGCGACGACACCGCCCAGCAGGCCAAGGTGCTTGCGCGCATGCAGGCCCTGCTTCCCCAGGTGAGCACCGTCAATGTCAGCTGGGCCCCCTCCGGCTGCACCGCGGCAAGCTGCCAAAGCGTGACCGTCGCGATCACGGGACTGAAATTCCAATGGATTTCACCCATCGTGGGTAAGGGCCTGCAAACGGCCATCCCCATGCCCGGCTTCTCGAGCACGCTGCCCCGGGAAGTCATGCGCCAGGACATCAACAGCAGCACGGCCTGCTCAAGCTAACCAGGGGTGCCCACATCATGAAAATCGCCATCATCTCTCCCAACACCACCCATCTTCAGGAGATGGCCCGTGTGCTGCAGGAGCAATCGCACCAGGTTCAGACCTTCGAAGGCGGCAAGACACGCATGCCTTCGATTGCCGAGCAGCACCGGCCCGATCTGATGATCGTGGACGGCATGTGCTGCGAGCCGGCCGACCTGGCGCCGGTGGAGTATGTGACCACGCATCAGCCGCACATCGCCGTCATCTTGCTGTGTGCCCAGCAGACCCCCGAGTTTCTGCTGCAGTCCATGCGCGCCGGCGTTCGCGAAGTACTGACTTCACCGGCTCCGCATCAGGCCCTGCTGGACGCCGTGCACCGCATCGCCGCCAAGCTGCAGCATCACACGGCGGACCGCCATCAGGGCCAGGTCATGGCCTTGCTGCCCTGCAAGGGCGGCAGCGGAGCCACCTTTCTGACCACCAACCTCGGCTGGATGCTGGCACGCAAGCACTCGGTACTGCTGATCGACCTCAACCTGCAGTTCGGCGACACCCTGGCCTATCTGCATGAAGCCAAGCCCGCATCGACCCTGGCAGATGTGGCCCGTGACATCCATCGACTCGATGCGTCCTTTCTCACGGCCAGCACCGTCAAGATCACCCCTCATCTGCATGTGCTGGCGGCCCCCGAAAGCGCCATGCATGCCATGGAGGTCGAGCCGCTGCATGTGGATGCCATCCTGCAGCTCGCCGGCATGCACTATGACTTTGTGCTGATCGACATGGGGCGTGTGCTCGATCCGCTGGCTCTGCGTGTGCTCGACAGGGCCCAGCAGATCGTGCCGGTGTTGCTGCCCAATGTGCCGGCCGTGCGCAATGCGCAGAAGCTGCTGCACATGTTCCACGATCTGGGCTATCCCGAAAGCCGTCTGTATCCGGTACTGAACCGGGTCGACCGGCGCAGCGAAATCGGCCTACCCGAAGTGCGCAAGGCACTGGGCCTGGAGCAGCAATGGCGCAGCATTCCCGACGCCGCGCCGGAGGTGCAGGCGAGCATCAATGCGGGAGTGCCGCTGGCCGAATCCTGCCGCAACAGCGCCGTGGTCCGCGAACTGGGTGCCTGGGCCGACGCGCTGTCGCCCCAGTCCCGGGAAGACAGCAACGGCTTTTTGAACCGGCTCTTCCGCCGGGCATGAGCCATCCCTTAGCGCACAAGGAGACCGTCATGTCACTCAGAGATTTCTTGGCCACATCAGCGACACGCGCCTCCAAGCCGGCGCTGCAGGTTGTTACCGAAGCAGCGGACACACCCGAGGTCGCCGCGCCGCAAGCGCCTCCCTCTGCGCCGCCCGCCCCGCACTACGGACACTCCGCAGCCTATCTGGCACTCAGGACGCGCATTCATGCCAAGCTACTGGAGCGCTTCGACCTGGCTGCGCTCGAGTCGCTGCCCACGCAGACGCTGCAGCAGGAG
The DNA here is from genome assembly GCF_053345995.1 of Comamonas sp. C24C. Lineage (NCBI taxonomy): Bacteria > Pseudomonadati > Pseudomonadota > Betaproteobacteria > Burkholderiales > Comamonadaceae > Comamonas > Comamonas sp. C24C. Next base: position 341,369 of record NZ_JBKFBC010000004.1, read on the forward strand.
ATTGCCGGCATGACCGAACGCCTGCTGGAGGAAGACGCAGCGGTCGTCAACGATCTGGAAAGAAGGCTGCTGATCCGCGACATCCAGCACGAGATGCTGGGCTTCGGCCCTCTCGAGCTGCTCATGACCGACCCTGCGATCTCCGACATCCTGGTCAACCGTCACGATCAGATCTATGTGGAGCGCCTTGGTCGTCTCGAACTCACGCCCGTGGTCTTCACGGACGACAAGCATCTGCTGCGCATCATCGACAAGATCGTCTCGCGTATCGGCCGACGCATCGATGAGTCCAGTCCCATGGTCGATGCCCGCCTGCCCGACGGATCGCGCGTCAACGCCGTCATTCCGCCCGTGGCGCTCGATGGCCCAATGATGTCGATCCGGCGCTTTGCACGCATCCCGCTGCGCATGGAGAACCTGATCCAGGACCTCAAAAGCCTGACACCAGGCATGGCTCTGACTCTGGAAGCCTTGGCCAAGGCCAAGGTGAACATGATCATCTCCGGGGGCACGGGCGCCGGCAAGACAACGCTGCTCAATATTCTTTCGGGCTACATTCCTGCCGTGGAACGGGTGGTCACCATCGAGGATGCCGCCGAGCTGCAGCTGCAACAGCCGCATGTGGTGCGCATGGAAACGCGTCCGCCCAATATAGAGGGCCGCGGTGAGATCACGCAGCGTTCGCTGGTGCGCAACGCCCTGCGCATGCGCCCTGACCGCATCATCATCGGCGAAGTCCGCGGCGCCGAGGCCGTGGACATGCTGCAGGCCATGAATACCGGCCACGAAGGCTCGCTGACGACCATCCACGCCAATACGCCGCGCGACTCGCTGGCACGTCTGGAGAACATGGTCGGCATGGCGGGCCTCAACCTGCCGCACCAGGCCGCACGCCAGCAGATTGCCTCGGCCATCACGGTGATCGTGCAGGTGCTGCGGCTTACCGACGGCAAGCGCAAGATCACCAGCATCCAGGAGATCACCGGCATGGAGGGCGATGTGGTCACCATGCAGGAGATCTTTGCCTTCACCCAGACCGGTGTCGGTGTCAGCGGCGAAGTCCAGGGGTATTTCCATGCCACAGGCGTCAGGCCCAAGTTCGCCGACCGGCTCAAAGGCTTCGGCATTGCGCTGCCTGACAGCATCTTCGCTCCAGAGCGTCACTATCAATGAACTCGGCCCAAAGGTGCTGCCATGCTGTCCTTTTTCTCTTCCCACTCGATCCTGGTGATCATTGCGCTGGTGTTTGCCGCCGTACTCCTGCTGCTCGAAGGCGTTCACCTGGTCTGGAAGCAGTACAAGAGCCCTGAGGCAAAGCGACTTGAACGCCGGCTCAGGGCCTTGTCTGCCGCCGACGATCACAGCACTCCGACCAAGCTGGTCAAGGAACGCGTACTCAGCGACATGCCCAGGATGCAGCGCATGCTGCAAAGCATGCCGCGCGCCCACCAGCTGGACCGCGTGATTGTTCAGTCAGGCCTGGAATGGACGGTTTCCGGTTTGCTGCTCGGCATCGGGATACTATTTTTCCTGGGGGCACTGGCCGCAAGCATGTTCCATCTGCCCATGGAGCTGGTGTTGCTCGCCGGTGCCGTCCTGGGCTGCCTGCCATGGCTGTACCTGCAGCGCAAGCGCAATCAGCGTCTGGGCCTGCTGGAGCGCCAGATCCCCGAGGCGCTGGACCTGATTGCGCGGGCATTGCGCGCCGGCCACGCATTTTCGGCAGGCCTGCAGATGGCCGGAGAAGAGCTGTCAGAGCCCATAGCCGGCGAGTTCCGTCTCGTGCACGACGAGATCAACTACGGCACAACGCTGCAGCAGGCCTTGAACAATCTCGGAGAAAGAATACCGATCACCGATCTGCGCTACTTCATCGTCGCCGTATTGATACAGCGCGAATCGGGAGGCAACCTCACCGAGATGCTGAGCAATCTGAGCCGCCTGATCCGCGAGCGGCTCAAGCTTCACACCAAGATCCGGGTTCTGTCCTCCGAAGGACGAATGTCGGCCTGGATCCTGGGGCTGATGCCCTTTGCCCTGGCAGCCCTGCTCAATTTCGTGAACCCGGAATTCATGTCCACCTTGTGGACCGACCCCATAGGCATCGTCATTCTGCAATGGCTGACCGGACTCATGGTGATCGGCATGTTGATGCTGCGCCGCATTGTCCGCATACGGGTATGAGTGCATCCCAACCGCAAGGAGTCCGCCATGTTAATCGTCGCCCTGCTCACTTTCGCCGCCCTCATGCTGGCTGCAGGAGCCCTGTTCTTCTGGGTCACGCCCACGGTCACAGAACAGCGCCTGCAAGAGCTGAGCCCAGCCCCCCTGTCCGGTAGCTGGACAGAAACTGCGGTCAAGCTGGTTGGGCCGTTCGCCCACCTCTCCTCCCCCACTGCGGGCAGTGATGCCACCCCGTTGCGTCTGCGCTTTCTAAATGCCGGCATTCGCCACGAGAACGCGCCCTTGCTGTATTTTGGCGCGAAGACGCTGCTGCCTCTGGTGATGATGTTCCTGGTCTATTCGCTGATGCTGGCCCAGGGCACGACAGACAGCCTGCAGCTGCTGCTCTATCCGCTGGTCACCGGGCTTGTGGCCTGCTATCTGCCCAATCTGGTGCTGCGCTGGATGGCCGCACGCCGCAAGCGCGAGATCTTCGAGAATTTCCCCGATGCCGCCGACCTGATGCTGGTCTGCGTGGAGGCAGGCATGGGACTGGATGCGGCGCTGGGCAAGGTGACTGCCGAGATCCGCATCAAAAGCGAAGCCCTGGCCCAGGAACTTCACTGGACCAATCTGGAAATGCGCGCCGGCAGCACCCGCGAGAAATCCTTGCGCAACCTGGCCGCCCGCACCGGAGTGGACGAGATACACGCCTTCACGGCCATGCTGACGCAAGCGGACCGCTTCGGCACCAGCATCGGCGACTCCATCCGGGTGTTCTCGGACGATCTGCGCCACAAGCGTCAGATGCGTGCCGAGGAACTGGCCGCCAAGATCCCCACCAAGATGCTGCTGCCGCTGGTGACTTGCATCTTCCCCGCCATCGTGATGGTGGTTCTCGGCCCGGCAATCATCAGACTGCTGCGCATGGTGCTGCCCATGATCGCGGGAAGCGCCTAGGCCGCGCCCGGACTGCCGCACCACTGCGGCAGTCCCCTGGCGACCCGGGCATGCCGCCAGGCAGGGACAACCCAGGCCTGGGTACGCAGCGGCCGGCCTTCGCGGACGATCGAATGGATCCACAAGGGAGCTTGCGATGAACTTGATGCAGGGAACCGTCAATGGCTGGCAGCAGATCAGTCCCCGAAAGCTCGCCCCCATGCTTTTCCTGGCCACCCTGGCTCTCGGAGAAGCGCTGTGGATACATGCCCATCCGCTTGTCTTTTCCGGCACCGAGCCGGTGTTCTGGACGACTCTGATCCTGCTGAGCATCAGCTGGATCTATGGATATTCGGGGCGTAGCCTGGCCTTGTCCGAGATGTCGTTCTACGCAGCCCTGTGGATAGTGACAGCGCTGATCGGCGCCATACTGACCTATATCTTCGCGACCTTGAATCTGCCGCTGCTCGACGCCCAGTTCACCAGACTGGATCAGGCGCTGGGCTTCAACTGGCTGGCCTTCTATGGCTTTGTCCAGCAACACCCGCTTCTCAGGGCCGTGCTCACGCTGGCCTATTTCAGCGGCCTGCTGCAAGTCTTTTTCTCGATCATCTACCTGTCGCACTGCGCAAGAAACGACAGAAATGAGGAGTTGTGGTGGTCGTCTTCCATCGCCTTGATGCTGACGGCCCTGCTATCGGGGCTGCTGCCTGCCGGAGGGACTCTCTTCTTCCACTCCGTCGGGCTGGAGAACGCCGTGCACCTGCCTCACTTCATGGCGCTCAGGGAGGCAAGCCTGAGCGAGTTCGCATTCGGGGATCTGAAAGGCATAGTCACGTTCCCTTCCTATCACACGACGATTGCCTTGCTGCTCATCCATGCCTACAGACAGCTCCGGCTTTTTCGCTGGGTGCTCGCGTTGAACATCCTGATGCTGATCTCCACGCCCATCAACGGCGGGCACTATCTGGTGGACATGCTGGGCAGCGGCGTTGTTACCGTTTTTTCCATCTATCTGACGAAGCGCGTTCAATATTTCCTGCAGCGATGATTTCAAACTCATCCGCACAATGGGCCAGACCCGGGAGAGCTCTGAATGAAAAATATGTCGTGCAACTTCATGCTGCTGAACGAAGTGATACGGTCTCCCCGCGAGATCGGTGCCCTGTGCCCGAGTTCGACGCGATTGGGCAATACGATGGCCTCTTTGGTGGGTGGCGGAGACGAGGGTCTGGTGGTGGAGCTTGGTGCAGGAACAGGAGTCATCACCGAGTCACTGCTGCGCAGCGGCATCGCACCCGGCAGACTGGTGATCATAGAAAAGTCTTCCTCGTTCGCCAGCTACCTGTCCGAGCGATTCCCGCAGATCAGCGTTTTTCATGCCGATGCCGGTGACTGGCCCTCGATTCTCGGTCGTGCAGCGGTCAAGGCCGTAGTCTCGGGCCTGCCGCTTCGCTCGCTGCCCCATCAGTCAGTGCACAAGATCACCGACACCTGGGCGCGCTCGCTGACCAGCGATGGCCGCGTGATCCAGTTCACTTACTCGCTGTTTGGCGCATCCGCCTGGCAGAGCGCCGGCCTCAAGCGCATAGACCGCGAAACCGTGTGGGGCAATCTGCCGCCGGCGAGGGTGGAAGTGTTCTCACGCCCCTGAGCCTGCGCTGCCTGTGCCTGCCGCACCTGGCCTTGCGGGTGGAACTGCTGTATGGTTGGCGCCGATTTATCGGTATCGTCGACCATCTGAATCCACGAGGAGACCGAGGACATGGTGGACATCATTCATAGAATTGGTATCAGAGCGCCTGTCGGCGATGTTTTCCAGGCGATCTCGTCCGTTGCAGGTATAGCCGGCTGGTGGACCCGGGAGATGAGCGCAAGCGCGGGGCCCGAAGTCGCGATGAGCGCTCGCTTCATCGACCAGGACGGTCGGGAGCTCGGAAAAATCTGTTTCGACCTCGTCATGCCGGAGAGGGAGCACAGCGTGCGCTGGCGTTTCACGGAGGGGCCCGAAGAATGGATAGGCACCGAGGCGACCTTCGAGCTGAGCCGCCAGGACGGCTACACCATCCTGTTGTTCGGCCACCGGAACTGGCGCGAAACGGTCGAGTTCACCGCCCATTGCAGCATGAAATGGGCCGTCTTCCTGCTCAGCCTCAGAGCTCTGGTCGAGACCGGCAAAGGCAGCCCGTCTCCCCAGGACACCAAGATCGACAACTGGAACTAGCGCACCAATGCACGACAGAGCTAGGCCCAGGGCCGTCACGGCCGGCAAGCCCGCGTCCGTAGCTGCCGCACCCGGCTTTCCGCGCAGCTCCAGGAGCTGCTCCTGGGTACAAGTCGTCATTTTTTGAAAACATCGCGCCACAAAAGCCACAAACTGTGCGATCAGCGCGCATAAAACCACGCAGCAATTAGCTCAGGCACGCTAGTAACCGCTACACTTTGCGCCGCAGGCCTGCGTAATACCCCACGCAGGCCTTTTTTTCCCCCGATTTCGAGGTTTTCGCGCACTGCCATGTCCACCGTCTTCAATTTCACCTTTGTTCCCTGGTTCCGGTCTGTGGCTCCCTATATCCACAAGTTCCGACACCAGACCTTTGTGGTGGGCCTGACCGGTGAAGCCATTGATGCGGGCAAGCTCAGCTCCATCGTCCAGGATCTGGCCATGATCCAGGCCATGGGCGTCAAGATCGTGCTGGTGCACGGCTTCCGCCCCCAGGTCAACGAGCAGCTGCGCCTCAAGGGCCAGGAGCCACGCTATTACAACGGAATGCGTGTCACCGACTCCATCGCGCTGGACTGCGCCCAGGAAGCGGCCGGCCAGCTGCGCTACGAGATCGAAGCCGCCTTCAGCCAGGGATTGCCCAACACGCCCATGGCCGGTGCGCGGGTACGCGTGATTTCGGGCAACTTCCTCACGGCCCGTCCCGTGGGCATTGTCGACGGCGTGGATTTCATGCACTCCGGTCTGGTGCGCAAGGTCGACGTGGAAGGCATTCGCAGCGCCCTGGACTCCGAAGCCATGGTGCTGGTCTCCCCCTTCGGCTTCTCGCCCACGGGCGAGGCCTTCAATCTCAGCATGGAAGAAGTCGCCACCCGCGTGGCCATCGAACTCAAGGCTGACAAGCTGCTGTTCCTGACCGAAGTGCCCGGAGTGCGCATGGACCCCAGCGGCCCGGCCGACGAGAACAACCCTATCGATACCGAGCTGCCGCTGGACGCCGCGCGCCGCCTGCTGGCCCAGCTCCCGCCTGCACAGCAACCTACCGATGTGGGCTTTTATCTGCAGCACTGTGTACGCGCCTGCGAGCATGGCGTGGAGCGCAGCCATATCCTGCCCTTTTCGACCGACGGAGCGCTGCTGCTGGAGATCTATGTGCACGACGGCATCGGCACCATGGTCATTGACGAAAAGCTCGAAGAACTGCGCGAGGCCACGATCGACGACGTGGGCGGCATCATTCAGCTGATCGAACCCTTCGAGCGCGACGGCACGCTGGTCAAGCGCGACCGCACCGAGATCGAACGCGACATCGCCAGTTACACCGTCATCGAACACGATGGCGTGATCTTCGGCTGTGCTGCCCTGCACCCCTATCTCGAAGCCAAGACTGCCGAAATGGCCGCCGTCACCGTCTCGCCCAAGAGCCAGGGCACGGGCGATGGCGAGAAACTGCTCAAACGCATCGAACAGCGCGCCCGCGCCCTGGGCTGCGAAACCATGTTTGTGCTGACCACACGAACCATGCACTGGTTCATCAAGCGCGGCTTTCAGCCCGTGGAGCCCGAATGGCTGCCGGAGGCCCGCAAGGCCAAGTACAACTGGGGCCGCAAGAGCCAGGTGCTGGTAAAGAAGCTCTGATCCGCTCCACTCTTGAAAATAGCTTCCAGCGCTTGATGAAAAAGCGTTGGAAGCTATTTTTTTGGAAGCAAAGAGATGTTGGCGTGGCAGGCACCGGCTAACGCAACGTTGCTCTGTCCGCCGTAGCTGCGAATTCCGACGGCGGACGGCCGAACTGCTTGCGGAAAGCCGCCGAATAGGCGCTATGGCTTTCATAGCCGCTTTCCAGCGCCACGGTCGTGATGGGCATGCCCCGCAGCAACTGGGGGATGGAAGCCATCAGCCGCATCTGCTGATACCACCGGCCCCAGTTCATCCCGGTGCTTTTCAGAAATCGACGGTGCAGCGTCTTGGGTGTCAGCGCGTGCTGCCGGGCCAGGGCTTCGACCGTGGTGCGCTGCGCCGGTGCACTCAGCATGCTCTCGCAGATGCGTCGCATCAGCATGTCTTGCGGCCATGGCAGGTAATACGGCAGCGGCGCCAGCGCCTGCAACTCCTCCAGCAGCAGATTGCCCAGCAGCGCATCGCGCGGGCGATGTGGCCTCTGATGGGGCAAGTCGACAAGCGCCGCCATCAACTCCCTGACCAGCGGCGAGACATGAAGCACGCAGTCCCGGGCAGGCAGGCGTTCCGACCAAGCCTCCTCAATGAACAGGCCAAAGGCTCGCACCGCCGTGGTCGCCGTGATCCGGTGCAGCATGCCCGGGCGCAGCCACACCGCAGTGGTGGGAGGAACCAGCCATTGCCCGCAGGGGGACTCGACCAGCAACACGCCTTCCGAGGCATAAATGAGATGGCCGCGCGCGTGGCTGTGCTGCGGCACCACATGACCGGGCGGATAGCGCTGCTCCACGCCCGTGACAGGCAATGACGATGCCTGGGCATGCTGCAAGTCCAGCGCATGCGCGCCATGTTCGGGGGAGGCAAAACCCATGAGATGTCCAAATTCCTACAACAAATGAATATCTATCGATAGAAGTCTATACCTCTGGCGACTTAAAGTAGCCGCACTGCCTTCATCAAGCACCTTGCCGTGAAACACCGCCACCCGCTTCCGCTATGCCTACTGACTCTGACATCTGGTCGGGGTCCGTACGCACGCGCTTGCGCATGGTTCCTCTCCGGTCTCCCCAGACCCCGACCTTAGCCAGCCCAGTCCGGGCAGGGAGACCAGATCATCGTTTCAACTACTCCAAGGTCTCTATGCTGGCTGATCCCTCTACCAAATACCGCGCATTTCCCGTTGTGGACCTGCCCAACCGCCAATGGCCTGGCCGTACATTGACGCAAGCGCCCGTATGGCTGTCGACAGATTTGCGCGACGGCAATCAGGCTCTGTTCGAGCCCATGAACCACGAGCGCAAGCTGCGGCTGTTCCAGGAGCTGGTCGCCATCGGCTTCAAGGAAATTGAAATCGGCTTTCCCTCCGCTTCCCAGACCGACTTCGACATCGTGCGCCATCTGATCGACGCTCAGCTGATTCCGCAAGACGTCACGCCCATGGTCATCACCCAGCTGCGCGAGGACCTGATTGCCACCACGGTGCGCAGTGTGACGGGCGCGCGCCGCGTGATCGTGCACCTGTATAACGCCGTGGCCCCAGCCTTCCGCGAAATCGTCTTTGGCATGGAAGTGCCGCAGATCATTGCCATGGTGGAGCACCATGTGCGCCACCTCCGGCAACTGACCGAGCAGCACCCCGAAACCGAATGGGTGCTGCAGTACTCCCCGGAAACCTTTTGCATGGCCGAGCTGGACGTTTCCCTGGCCGTTTGCAATGCCGCCATTGCCGCCTGGGATGCAGGCCCCGAACGCCCCATGATCATCAACCTGCCGACCACCGTGGAGGTTTCCACTGCCAATGTGTTTGCCGACCAGATCGAATGGATGGACCGGCGCCTGGCACGACGCGAACATGTCACGCTGTCGGTACACCCCCACAACGACAGAGGCACCGGAGTGGCCTGCGCCGAGCAGGCCCTGCTGGCCGGCGCCCAACGCGTGGAGGGCTGCCTGTTTGGCAACGGAGAGCGCAGCGGCAATGTGGATCTGGTGACCCTGGCCCTGAACCTCTACACCCAGGGCATTGCCCCCGGCCTGGATTTTTCCGACATCGCTGCCGTGGCACGCATTGCCGAAGCCTCTACGGCCCTGCCCATCCATCCACGCCACCCCTATGTGGGCGATCTGGTGTTCACGGCATTCTCCGGATCGCACCAGGATGCGATTGCCAAAGGCTTTGCGGCGCAAAAGCCCGATGCTCCCTGGCGCGTTCCCTATCTGCCCATAGACCCGCAGGACCTGGGACGCACCTACGACAGCATCGTGCGCGTCAACAGCCAGTCCGGCAAAGGCGGCATTGCCTTCCTGCTGCAAAAGGACTGGGGCATCACCATGCCAAGGCGCATGCAGATCGAATTCAGCGCCATCGTCCAGGCCTGGGCCGACAGCAGCGAAACCGAGCTGAGCAGCGCGCAGATCTGGTCATTGTTCGAAGCCACCTATCTGCATGCCAACGCCCAGTCACCGGTCTTGCGCTACCAGGGCCACCGGCTGTTCGACAGCGAGCGAGGCCAGGGTGTCGAGCTGCACTGGCACGATGCAGACGGACAGACCAGGCAAAGCAGCGGCATGGGCAACGGTCCTATCGCTGCCGCGGTTGCGGCGCTGGAGTTGCCGCTGCGCATCGACAGCTATGAGGAGCGCAGCCTCGGTAACGGCGCCGACGCCTGCGCGCTTGCCATCGTCGAAGCCGCCTGGCCTGGCGTGCCCGGCTCGCGGTTTGGCGTAGGCATGCATGCGAACATCGTCACTGCATCGGTGATGGCGGTCGTGAATGCCGCTGCGCGCTTTGAGGGCGAGGTGGTTCAGACCCGCGCGCCCAACCCTGGCTAGGCCCTGCCCGAGCAGACAGACCGCCGCATGCCAACCCCTGCCCTGTCGCCGGGTTTCAGCGACTGCCAGCGCATGGACTCCCGAGCCAAAGGGTCTGTCACAATTTTGAGACAGGCCCGAGCTGCCACCGGCAGCCTCTGGCCAGCTGGAGTCCCGCGGATGTTGCGCTGCGTCACGTCACTTCCAGGCGGTCTGCGCTACAAAGTCGAATTGCATTTGAACTGCATTTAGCATGAGGCATGCCATGAACACACTCCCTCCCCAGGCCATCAGCCAGGACGTCCTGGCCGAAAAATATCTGGCCGACGGCGAGCAGTCCGAACAAGACCTGTTTGCCCGCGTGGCACACGCCCTGGCCTCCGTTGAAAAGCCCGAGCTTCAAGCCCATTGGGAACAAAAATTTCTGCTCAATCTGCAACTCGGCGCCATCGGTGCCGGTCGCATCATGGCGGCTGCGGGGCTGGATACCAAGGCCACCTTGATCAACTGCTTCGTACAGCCCGTCGCCGATGCCACCAATGGCTTCGACACCCAAGGCAACCCCGGCATCTACACGGCGCTGTCGCAGGCGGCCGAGACCATGCGCCGCGGCGGCGGTGTGGGTTATGACTTTTCCAATCTGCGCCCGCGCGGTGCGCTGGTGCGTGGCACCAATTCGAATGCGTCGGGGCCCTGCTCCTTCATCGATGTCTTCGATGCATCCTGCACCACGGTGGAGTCGGCGGGCGCACGACGCGGCGCCCAGATGGGCGTGCTGCGCATCGACCACCCCGATGTGCTGGAGTTCATCACCGCCAAGCGTCAAAAAGGCCGCTGGAACAATTTCAATGTCTCGGTCGGTGTGAGCAACGCCTTCATGCAGGCCGTCAGGGACGATGCCGAATGGGAGCTGGTCCATGTTGCCAGCCCCAGCGATGCACAGATACAGGCCGGAGCCCATCGCCGTGAAGACGGGCTGTGGGTCTATCAAAGCCAGCCTGCGCGCAAGCTCTGGGACGCCATCATGCAGTCGGCCTATGATTTTGCCGAGCCCGGCATTCTGTTCCTCGACAACATCAATGCCGACAACAACCTCTGGTATGCCGAGCAGATTGCCGCCACCAATCCCTGTGGCGAGCAACCTCTGCCGCCTTACGGCTGCTGTGATCTGGGCCCTGTCATACTCACGCGATTCGTGCGCGAACCGTTCACGCCGCAGGCCTTCTTCGACCTGGAAGCCTTTCGCGCCGCCGTCGCCGTTCAGGTGCGCATGCTGGACAACGTGCTGGATGCCACCGTCTGGCCTCTGCCCGAGCAGCAGCGTGAAGCGCAGCAAAAGCGCCGCATCGGCGTGGGCTTCACAGGGCTGGGCGATGCCTTGATTCTGCTGGGCCTGCATTACGCCAGCGATGAAGGCCTGCAGCAGGCCGAATCAATAGCCCGCGCCATGCGTGATGCAGCCTATGCAGCCTCGGTGGAGCTGGCACGGGAAAAAGGCAGCTTCCCGCTGTTCAACGCCAAGCAGTATCTGAAAAGCGGCTTTGCCAAACGACTTCCCAAGGAACTGCGTGCGGACATCAGAAAGCATGGGCTGCGCAACAGCCATCTGCTGTCCATTGCCCCCACCGGCACGGTATCGCTGGCCTTCGCCGACAACGCGTCCAACGGCATCGAGCCCGCTTTCTCGTGGACCTACACACGCAAAAAGCGCACGGCCGATGGCGGCGAACAGTTCTACACCGTACAGGACCATGCCTATCGCCTTTACAAGGCCATGCACGGCGACGAGGCACCACTGCCCGACTGCTTTGTCAGTGCGCTGGAACTGAGCGCCAGCGAGCATGTGGCCATGATGCGCTGCGTCCAGCCCTTTATCGACACCTCGATATCCAAGACCGTCAACATCCCGGCCGACTATCCCTTCGAGGACTTCAAGCACCTCTATATGGAATGCTGGGAGGCCGGCCTCAAGGGCTGCGCCACCTACCGCCCCAACGACACGCTGGGTGCAGTGCTCTCCACAGAATCTACCTCAAAAACCTCTCAAACGCCCACTGACAAAGCGCAAGCCGCTATCAATTCCTCAGGCTCCACCGGCATGACAGCCGTGATAGAGCGCCGCCCTGAGGGCCCGCTCAATGCCGTGGTCGACAAGATCGAATACTTCACGCATGACGGCATAAGGCGTCTCTACCTCGTCGTCAGCTTCATGGTGGTCGATGGCGTGGAGCGTCCCATCGAGTTCTTCATGCCAGTGGGCCAGACCGGCGAGAGCCAGCAATGGATCACTGCCACCATGCGCAGCCTGAGCCTGGCCGCACGTGGCGGCTTTCTCGACAAGGCCCTGGCCGATCTGCGCAAGGTGGCCTGGGACCGAGGCCCCGTGCGCTATGGCAGCAGAACGCGCGAAGACGGCAGTCGCATCCCGCTCTGGCACGACAGCGAGGTGGCCCTGCTGGCCTATGCCATCCAAAGCATCATCGCCAACCGGGGCTTGCCCCAGCCCGCCCCCAGCACGACAGCCACGCCGGCCGCCGCGCCCGAAAGCAATGGCCCGGTCAATGGCAAGAAATGTCCCGACTGTGGCGCTCACGCCATGATCCGCAAGGACGGCTGCGCGTTCTGCACGGCCTGCGGCTATGTAGGTGCTTGCGGCTAACAGACAGCCCTGCAAACTGGCGACTGGCGGACGCGCTCCGCCAGCAGCGGTCGCCCGCAGCGCGGCTGAGCGAAAGGAACACGGGCTCGACCTTGCCCACCACGAGCATGGTGCGACCGCCTCGCATCACCCTGCGCAACGCTGCCTGACCCAGCCATCGCCGTCGAGAAGATGTAGCCTCACGCGCCCTGAGCGCGATAACGCAAGGCCTCTATGACCAGAGCCAATGCCGGAGAGATCTGCCTTCTGTTGGCGTAGTAGAGGTGATATCCGGGAAAAATGGGCCACCAGTCCTCCAGCACAGGGATCAAGCGTCCCTGATCGATATGTGGCTGAACCAGGTCCAGCGGCACATAGGCCAGCCCCTGCCCGTCGAGCGCAGCCTGCAGCATGAGAAAGGTGTTGTTCAGGGTGACCTGACCGCTCACGCGCACGTTGACGACCTGTCCCGCCTTCTCGAACTCCCATGCATACAGCCCTCCGTACGTGGGCAGGCGCAGATTGATGCACCGATGGCTGGTCAGTTCATGCGGTGTTTGCGGCAAGGGCTGACCCCGCAGGTATTCGGGAGATGCGGCAACCGCCATGCGCAAGTCCTCTGCAATGCGCACGGCAATCATGTCCTTGTCCACCCGGTCCCCGCTGCGGACACCCGCATCGAAGCCCTGCGCAGCGATATCGGTGAAGCCATAGTCCACGCTGAACTCCAGCTGCACATCCGGATACTCATCCAGCAGGGGCTTCAGCCGCGGCCACAGGATGGAGTGGATGGCATGGTCATGGGCCGTGATGCGCACAGTTCCAGCGGGTTTGTCGCGCAAGGCACTGAGCGCACCCAGCTCCAGATCGATCTCGTCAAGACGCAAAGCCACGGTATCCAGCAGGCGCGCCCCGGCTTCGGTGGTGGAGACACTGCGCGTCGTGCGTGTCAGCAGACGTACTCCCAGGCGCTCTTCCAGGGCCAGCATGGCGTGGCTCAGCGCGGAACGCGACAAACCCAGCTGCGCCGCCGCACGCGTGAAGCTGCGCGCCCGGGCAACGGCAACGAAGGCGCGCAGGTCATTGAGATTTTCCTTGGACATTGGTGAATATCTTGCACAAGCAAATGCCAATTTTGCGGTCTTCTCAACCAATAGGGGTTTTTCTACAGTGACGAAAACCTTGAACACAGGATCTGCCATGAAAAAGACACTCACCGGCATGCTAGCTTGCGCAGCCCTCAGCAGCGGCGACGCCGCCCCCGAAGAAACCGTCTCTGGCGCCGTCATCACACGTGCCGGCACACAGAACACCATGACCGGCCCCGAAGGGTTCTTTACAGGGCTGGTACGTGTTGACCCCTTGTTTGCGGCCAACGACGAGATCAATGTCTCCGGGGCCTACGTCACTTTCTCTCCCGGTGCACGCTCGGCCTGGCACACACATCCCAAAGGGCAGTACCTCGTGGTGACCTCAGGCACGGGCCTGACACAGGAATGGGGAAAAGCCATCCAGGAGATCCGTCCCGGTGATGTAGTCTGGTGCCCGCCGGGCGTCAGACACTGGCATGGAGCGGCCCCTGGGACGGCCATGACACACCTGGCCGTTACCGGTGCCACGGCGGACGGCAGGAATGTGGAGTGGCTGGAGAAGGTCAGCGATGATCAATACAACGCCCGCTGAAACGGTCATGGCGCGGACTGCGCGTCGCCAGGCTTTGACATGGAGCCTGACCATGGTGCTGGGCTGCTCTGCTGCATACTCTCAGGAGGCTCTGAACATGGACGGTTCCGCCAAAGACACACTCTCGACGCGTCAGCAGGCCATCTTGCCCATCGCAGCCTTTGCAGCTGCCGGTGATATGGCTTGCCTGAATGCGGCCTTGAACCAAGGGCTGGACGCTGGCCTGACGATCAGCGATATCAAGGAAATCCTGGTGCAGCTCTATGCCTACGCCGGTTTTCCACGCAGCCTCAATGCGCTGGGTGAATTCATGAAAACACTTGAAACACGCAGGCGGCACGGCATCAAAGATTTGCCCGGCAGCAGCCCCAGCCGGAAGATTCCGCAGGGCGAGGCACTGCTGGCAGCCGGTACAGCCAACCAGACCCGGTTGTCGGGTGCAGCTGTCTCGGGGCCGCTGTTCGACTTTGCCCCCGCCGCAAACGAGTACCTGCGCACCCATCTGTTCGGCGACATTTTCGAACGTGACAACCTCGACTGGCAAAGCCGCGAGCTGGCCACCCTGGGCATGCTGTCCGCCCTGCCCGGGGCTGAGCCTCAGCTGCAGGCCCATATGCGCATCAGCATGAATGTGGGTCTGACTGCCGAGCAGTTGCAGGAGCTTCCTCGGGTGCTCGCCACCCATGTCGGCTCCGCTGCCGCAAGGCGTGCCGCTGATGCCCTGGCGCAGCACCTGGCAAGCCTGCAGCGCAGCAGCCCCTGAAAGCCGCTGCAACCGGATCGCCTGCCTGGGTCCTGCGAATCCCTCTGACCCCGGATTGACATCGGCATGCATTACCCTGAGCCCCTGTCCCGATACGCATTTCACCACCACGAAAGGAGTTTGCCGTGATTGTCAAAGCTTACGGAGCCCATGGCGCCGACAAACCGCTGGAGTCACTGGATATCACCCGGCGTGCCCCTGGTGCGCATGATGTGCAGATCGACATTGCATTCTGCGGAGTCTGCCATTCCGATCTCCATCAGGTTCGCTCGGAGTGGGCAGGAACCTTGTACCCCTGCGTGCCCGGCCATGAGATCGTGGGCCGTGTCGGTGCCGTCGGTGCCCACGTCTCGAAATTCAAGGTCGGCGACCTCGTAGGTGTCGGCTGCATCGTCGATAGCTGTCAGCACTGTGGGGATTGCAATGAAGGCCTGGAGAACTACTGCGACCACATGGTCGGCACCTACAACAGCCAGACCGCAGATGCTCCTGGCCACACGCTGGGCGGCTATTCCCAACAGGTCGTCGTGCACGAGCGCTATGTGCTTCGCGTGCGCCATCCTGCCGGGCAGCTGGCAGCGGTAGCGCCCCTTCTGTGCGCCGGCATCACCACCTACTCGCCGCTTCGCCACTGGAAGGTGGGGCCGGGCCACAAGGTCGGGGTCGTGGGAATCGGCGGCCTGGGTCATATGGGAATCAAACTGGCACACGCCATGGGTGCCCATGTGGTCGCATTCACCACTTCCGAGTCCAAACGCGACGATGCCAAAGCCCTGGGTGCGCATGAAGTCGTCGTCTCACGCAATACCCGGGAAATGGCAGCACATGCCAAAAGCCTGGACTTCATACTCAACACGGTGGCGGCTCCGCATGAGCTGGATGCCTTTTTCGCCCTGCTCAAACGCGACGGCACGATGGCATTGGTGGGCGCACCTGCCACGCCACATCCATCGCCCAATGTGTTCAATCTCATCATGAAGCGTCGCAGTCTGGCCGGCTCCATGATCGGAGGCATTCCCGAAACGCAGGAGATGCTGGACTTCTGTGCCGAGCATGGCATCGTCTCGGACATCGAGATGATTCGTGCCGATGAGATCAACCAGGCCTATGAGCGCATGCTCAAGGGGGATGTGAAGTACCGCTTCGTCATCGACAATGCCAGCCTCGCTCCCTGACCCGACACCTTGAGCGGCGGTGCCAGCTCCAGCCCCGGACAGCTGCAACCGGTTCTGACGGACAGTCCGGGGCGCAATGACCTGTCGCGCCTGGCCGGCCGCACCTAGCCGGCCGCGCCTCGCAGGTTGCGCCTCAGCAGGTCTTGCTTTCAGCGTCTGCCTTTGCCGGCTCAACGGAGGGCTCCGCCCGCGCGGTCTCCGCTGGGGCCGTCGCAGGCTCGGGTTCAGGCTCCTTGGGCAAGGAAGCACGCGCCACATGAAGCATGTGCAAGGCCAGCGATTCGTACAGCGGCCGCGCAATCATGCGCGAGATCATGCTGGCGATCATGGCCGATGCCATGAGGCTGAGCACCAGAGCGTGGCCGTCCACCATCTCCATCACGATGATGAAAGCCGTCAGCGGCGCCTGGGTCACGGCCGCCAGAAAGGCGGCCATGCCCATTGCTATCAAGGCAGGAGCTATATCCGTAGTCCCAGCAAGCGATGCCACATTATTCCCGACACCTGCGCCAATCGACAGCGAGGGGGCGAAGATGCCGCCGGGCACGCCCACCCAGGCCGATAGCCAGGTGGCGATGAACTTGAGCGTGACATAGAACTCGGGCACGTCGGCCTCGCCCTGCAGCATATGCTTGACGGCCTCCGAGCCCGCACCAAAAGTGGCACCGCCGGTGACCACGCCGATGACGGCAATCAGCAGGGCCAGCACCGCGGCAAAACGAATCGGAAAGCGCGACCTGAGCTTGTTGAGGCGTTCGGTGGACGAGGTCAGCGAATGGGTCATGAGCTTGGCGAACAGGCCACCGAGCACGCCGCAGGTCAGCGCCACCGCCAGGCAAGGCAGCAGGTCGCGCCAGCCGAGTTCGGCCACGCGGATTCGACCAAAATAGCTCAGATTGCCGAAGACCGAGACCCCCATCAGACCGGCCAGCACAATCGCCGCGATGATGAGACCGCTGGAGCGTGACTCCAGCTTGCGCGAGAGCTCCTCGATCGCAAACACCACGCCCGCCAGCGGGGCGTTAAAGGCGGCGGCAATACCTGCCGCGCCGCCAGCCACCAGCAAAGCATGGGTGTTGATGACGGACTTGGGGCCCAGCCAGCGCCGGGCCGAATGCATGACACCGGCAGCCACCTGCACCGACGGCCCTTCGCGCCCTATCGACAGCCCAGCGAGAAATCCCGCGCTGGACAGCACGATCTTGGCAAACGACAGCCACAGTGACACAAAGCGCTTGCGCAGACCGGCATCGACCGACGGCTCCAGCGTGGCAATCACCTGCGGGATGCCCGAGCCACTGGCCCCAGGCGCCCATTTGCGCGTGGCCCAGACGGCGGCAGCCGTGACGGCCGGCATCCAGATCAGCACCAGCCAACCGTTGACGCCGTGATAGATGCTCTCGAAAAAACCGAAAGCTGCCTCGGCCAGCAGTGTGAATGCCACCACGCTCAGGCCCGCTGCAGCGGCATAGGCCAGCACTATTGTCCGCTCCAACCAGCGCTTTCCGTCGCGCATCTCTTCATTGAGGTTATGGAAGAAATCTGGCTCTTGCTGCATGGGCGGGCAATCGTTTCGGGGCGGCTGCAAAAATGGGCGAATACCCACATTCTGCGCCAGCTGCAGGGCTGCGCAGATTGGCAATGTCCACAACGGCCTGTACCGCAGGTGTGCCGAATGGCGGCACGAGCCTGGAACCCACACCAGAACCAGGCGGACTGCCCTGGGCAAATAGACCGCCCCGGTCTATCCCCGAGCGGCCGCTGTCATCGCATCGGTTCCGTCAGAATCGTCCACGCCAAGGCGGCCAGGCCGCCCATGACCGCAAGCACTGCGCCACGCCTAGGCATATAGGCCAGCAGCCATGCGACGGCCAGCGCGGCCAGACTCAGGCAGCCGAGCCAGACGACTATTCCCACCGCACTACCCCAGCAACCTGTGCAGAGCCATAGAGCCACCATCATCAGCGCCGCTCCCGTCACGCGCAGCAAGGCCCGCTGCACAGACCCGGGCTCACTCCGCGATACGATCTGATGGCAATGCCTGTCCATGGCCTGGCTCAGCACCAGCATGCCTGCCAGGCACAGCGCCAGAACGCAGATCATCACCGGCCAGAAACTCATGCCAGTCCTTTCAGCGCCTGCAGCGCGACCGCCATCACGGCAGCCCAGCCTGCCATCCCTGTCGCCACTCTCGGCAGGCTGCGCACATGGAAGGCCCAGAGCGCCACTACGGTGTAGATCACAAAGCTGAGCAAGGTGGACAGCAACACGGCAGGTGCACGCTGCATGACCCCCACGGCCACGAGCGCATGGGCCAGCACGGCGCAGGTCAACGCCGTGAGCGCATAGCCGCCCAGCGTGGCCATCAGCGCGCGCAGCAGCACGGCCCAGCGATAGCGCCTGGTCTGTTCCTGGGTCATTGCAGCCGCTTTCATATGAGACCTCCTGAGATCGCGCCACGGGCCGCACGCGGCTGCCGCACGCTCTTGCTACGCCGCGACTTTTCGTGCCGCCATGCCCCCCAAGCCACCAGCAGGCCCAACCCCATGCAGGTCAGCTCCAGCCCGGCTCGCCGGCCGTCGCCCTGCGCCAGATACAGCAGCAGGTGCTGGCCTGTGGTGATGGCATTGAGCAGCGGCAAGCCCAGACATAGCAAGGCCAGAGCGCATAGCTGCTCGCGCCATGCCTTGTACGTTGTGCGCAGCAGCGCATGCAGCAGGCTCAATGCCCAGATGGCAAAGAACACGCGGATTTCCCAGCCGGAGCGCAGCTCCAGCGCCAGCAGGCGGTTGCCGTAGAGATAGGCAATCGACGCCAGTGCCGAGCCTGCCAGCGCTGCCACATTGAGAGCGTCGATACAGCGGTAGATGGAATGCGTTGCCAGGCCCTATTCGTTACCACTTTTTGCTCGACGCTTGACCGCAAACAATATCGATCCGGAGGCAATCATCGCGGTGCCGATCAGACCCAGAACAAAGTACAGCCACTTCATCGTCCAGCCACCAAAGGTGACCAGATGCAGCGCGCTGATGACGGGATGGGTATCGCTTGCAAAACTACTGGACGGCGGATTGGCGGGCTGCAGTAACAGCTGGCCGTCGACGGCATCGAAGGTCACCGAATTGGCGACATTGACCATTTGGCGCGTCGCCGCCGTATCCGGCTTGCCCTCCATGAAACCCACCGTGGCCCGGCCGTGCTCGGGTCGCTGCACCAACACCTCCATCACAGGCTGCGCCAGCAAGGACTGGGCCTGCTGCGCGAGGCCGACAAGATCCGCACCGGCAATGGCAGGCACATCTGAAGCCGCTTTCACCTCCGGCCTGGCCTTCAGCTCGGACTCGTAGCGGCTGTAGGCCGAGCGCTCCTGCCCATACAGGGATTGCAGCGGCCAGGGCATATAGCTGGTGTAGAAATGCGCAAGTCCGGTGTAGACGATCATGAACAGAAACGGCAACGTGAGCACGGCCGATGCGTTGTGCGCATCCAGCCAGGAACGCTGCCCCTTGCCGGGCCGGAAGGTGAAGAAGTCCTGGAAGATGCGCCGGTGCACGATCACGCCCGAAACCAGCGCCACCATCATGCACATCGATACCAGCCCCACCACCCAGAAGCCCGCGATACCGCCCTGCAGAGAATAGTGAAAGGACATGAAGTGCCGGCCGCCTTCGGTCTGACGCAGAGCGGGTTCAGGCAGGACCTGGCCCGTCAGCGCATGCAGGCTGGCCTGCACCTTGCCGTCCTGAGAACGCGCAAATACCTTGACGCCCTCGCCGGTCTGCAGCGGCAGACCGATGCGCCAGATACCGGCATCCGGCGCCGTCTTGCTCAGGTGCAGCTCGGCCAGCCGCAAGACCTGCAGACGCTCGTTCAAAGAAAGCGGCTGCTGGCCGCTGCCTTCCAGTGGCACGGCCTGCATCCACAGCGTGATGGGTTCACGGAACACGCTGATCGAGCCCGTCAGAAAAATGGCGCAGAGCAGCCAGCCGCACACCAGGCCGCACCAGGTGTGCAGCCATGACATGGTCTGGCGAAGTCCGGGCTGAGATGCTGGCTTGCCGCTCATGTCAGCCCGCTCAGAATGCGCCACGCAAGGTCAGCAGCACGCTGCGCGGCTCGCCGTACCAGTTGCCGCTGCCCGAGGTTCCAACCGTCTTGTAGTACGTCTTGTCGAACAGATTGTGCACATTGAGTGCAGCCGACCAGTTGCGATTGATGCGGTATTGCACGCTGGCACCCCAGACGGCGTAGCCGGCCTGAGTGAAGCGGAAGGGAACGGCACCGCCATCGTACCGGCCCGATGCCGGGTTGTAGCTGTTGGCCGTCCCGCTGACATAGGTGGCGCTTTGCAGTGTCACGCCGCCGCCCACGGTCCAGGGCGAGAGCTGGCCCTGCAGCTGATAGGTGCTCCAGAGTTTGAGCAGATGCTTGGGCGTGATGGAGCTATAGACCAGCTGCGACGGGTCGGTCTTGTTGCGATTGTGGTTGTATGTATAGCCGGCAAACAACTGCCAGCCCTGCGCCAGCTGGCCGGTGACTTCCATGTCCAGGCCCTGACTGATGATCTTGCCCTGGGCCACATAGCAGCAGCTCAGGCCCAGGTTGCCGACATCGGTTTCCGGATAGCGCGGATCACGCACCGCCTGGCCCTTGCGCTCTATCCGGTAGAGAGCAAATGCAGTATTGAGCTTGCCCTCGGCGAGCTCTCCCTTCACGCCCAGCTCGAAGCTGCGGCCCTTGATCGGATCCAGCGCCGCCCCCGGTGCAGGGCCTGCCAGCATATTGGCCTGCGACTTGTGGATCTCGGTCACACTGCCATAGGCTGTCCACTGCTTGCCCAGGTCATACACCAGGCCCGCATAGGGTGTGAAGATGCCGCTTTCGCTGTAGTATTCGCGGCCGCTGGCCCTAACACTGCCGTCGGCGTTGTAGTTGATATACGGCGTGTCATAGGAGTAGCTGGCATAACGCCCTCCGACAATGGCAGTGAGCTGATCCGTCAGGCTCAGATTGGCACGGCCGTAAAAGCCTTTTTGCGTGGCACCGTAGCCGGGATAGCTGCGTGTCTTGCGCTCGCTTGCCGCCGAGGGAATTCGGCCGGGATCGAACTCATAGACATTGGTCAGCGACAGCGGCGTATCCATCTCGGAGTAATAGGTGTCCTGATCGTCACGGACCTTGCTCCAGTCCGCGCCGAGCAGCAAACGGTGCTTGCGGCCGAACAGCGAAAACGAGCCGCTGGCATGCACATCCAGACTTTTTTTCTCCGAACGAAAGTCGTTGGAAAAGCCGGTCCAGTTGGCGCCAAGACCTGTTGCAGGGTCAACGGCTCCGCTGAGGCTGGCCAGCCGTGAATCGCTGTCCACCTTCTGATAATTGACTTGAGCCTTGAGCTTCCAGTCCCCCGCCAGTTGCTGGTCGACCTGCGCAAAAATCTCCTTGGCGCTCTTGTCGTAGTGGCTCCAGCCCGCCATCAGCGCGGTTTTGCGGGACAGCTTCAGATCGTCGCCATTGGCGGCACGCGGCAGGCCTTCGCGCCAGGGAGTGGCCTTGAGCTTGTCGTAGCTGGCTCCCAGGCTCACACGCGTGGAGCTAGTCACATCGGCTTCCAGAATGCCGTAGAGCAAGCTGTTTTGCGAATCCGCTCCGCGATAGAAAAAGTTCTTGTCTGAATGCGCGAGCACGGCACGACCTCGCAGGCTCCCTGCTTCATTCAACGGGCCCGCCACATCCAGCTCGGCCTGTTTGCGATTCCAGCTGCCGACGCCCACCGAGCCCAGAATCTGCTTTTGCGCCGTAGGACGCTTGCGCACCAGATTGATGGCACCGCCGGGCTCTCCATTGCCGCTGAACAGGCCATTGGCGCCGCGCACCACCTGCACACTGTCATACATGGCCAGATTGGGGTCGAACAGTTGCTGGCTGAATGCGTCCACACTGGCACCGTCGATCTGCACATTGCTGATCTCGAAGCCTCGCGACAGAAACTTGGTGGCCGCACCACCCAGTCCACCCGCGCCGCCATAGTCCACCGTCACGCCGGTGGTCTGCTGCATCACTTCCCCCACGTTGCTCATGGCCTGATCTTCAATGCGCTGGCGCGTCACCACCGAGATCGACTGTGGTGTCTCGCGGATGTCCTGCCCTTTGCCCAGGGACACGTATGAGGCGGCATACGAGCCACTGCCCTCTGTGGCTTCGCGCTCAGCCTGGGCCGTCACCGTCACCTCGCCCAGCATGCCGGTCTGGCTGCTGTGGCGGCGCACGGTGATGGCCGCCCCGACAGGGACAGCTTCCAGCCCGCTCCCAGCCAGCGCCTTTGCCAACGCCTCGTTCAAGGTCTGAACGCCTTGCAGCGCCGGCGCTGTGCGGCCCTCCACCAAGGCTGCGTCGACCGAAACCGACACCCCCCAGGTGCGGGCCAGTGCATTCAATGCCTGTCCCAGGGGCTGCGCAGGCAAGCTCAGGCTGTGCGATGTGGACATGGCCGTCTGGCTGTTGGCGCTCTGGGCATGAGCCGTCGGCAATACCGCCAGACCTGACCAGGCCAGACAAGCCATGGCACTGGCCAGAGCCACGCTACGCAGACTGCCGCAATGCGAACCCGCAGCCATACCCTCCCCTTGCCAAGAAGAAAAATGAGAGTGATTTCTTTTCATCAAATGCATCCTGTGAATTGCTTGTCTAAGTGCTTTCACAGTGAAGACGCATGAAACGGCTTGTACCGGACAAAAAATTTTCAGCCTGCCAGGCCTGCCGTCAGCGCCGGTGGATGGCGACTCTGCCGTCGGGCAGCGACTGCACCCGCACGGGCAGGGAGCGCGGCAGGCTAGCGATGAAGATGGCAGGCTCGCGCAGCTTGAAGCTGCCGGTCAGCCGCAGCGCTTGCAGAGAAGCTGTATCGTCCAGCACCATCGGCTGGTTCAGGTAGTCATTCCAGCGCGCCACGACCTCGGGCAGTGGCGTGTGGTCAAACACCAGCCAGCCTTCGCGCCAGGCGCCCACATCCGCCGCGTTCAGGGAGTAAGGGGCAAGCTGGCCGCTAGCATCGAGGCGCAAGCCCTGGCCTGCGGCCAGGAGCGCGTCGGGGGGCCGATCGGCCATGCCGCCCTGCTTCCACACTGCCACACGTCCCTGAGCAACGCTGACCTGCAGGCCGGCAGGCCGCAACGCCACGGAGAAAACCGTGCCCAGCACACGTACGCGGCCCAGGGCCGTGTGCACCTCGAGGGGACGCTCTGCGTCATGGGCTACGTTGAGCCGGATTTCGCCCTGTTGGAGATGAACCTCGCGACGCTGGCGATACAGCAGCACCGATGCATCGGTGCCTGGCGCCAGATCAAGCTGGCTGCCGTCGGGAAGATGGCGGCTCAGCTGCTGGCCATGGCCTGTATGCAGCGCCATCTGCTCCGTTGGCTGCAGCCACTGCCAGCGGCCAAGCATGCCGGCCAGCCCCGCCACACCAGCCACCCCCAGCACGGACAGCGCACGACGGCGGCTCTGCTGCAGACGCGCCGAATGAGTCGCAGGCAAAGGCATCTCGCCCTGCAAGGCACTGCCTTGTGTCGCTGCCCAGCCTGCCATGGCCGCCTGCGCCGCCTGCTCGTTCGCAGGTTCCCTGGCACGCCAGCGCGCCAGCGCCTCCATTGCAGCCTGCGCCACATCAGGACTTGCGCCATGCTGGCGCGCAATCAGCAACAAGGCGTGCTCCAGGCGCTTGCGATCCGGCTTGCCGAAGAAAGCGTCGGCACTCATGAGGTTAGCCCCATGCAATCGCACACTGCGCGCACCACATGCTTTTCGATGGCAGCTTCGCTGATATTCATATGGGCTGCGGCCTCGGCATGGCTGAAGCCATAGATGCGCACCAGCACAAACACCTCGCGGCGCTTGCGCGGCATGGCTTGCAAACGGCGAGACAGCAGGGCCAGTTGCTGCCGCCCTTGCACCTGACGCTCGGGCGAGGGGGCTTCATCTGCAGCCACCACGGCCAGGGTCTGCAGCATGCGGGCTTCGGCAGTGCGGCGGCGCGCATCGTCGATCACGATGTTCTTGCCGGTGCGAAACAGCAGCGCGCGCAAGTCCCGTATTGCAAGATCTCGCGACTGCATGGCAAATACGCGGGCATAGCTTTCCTGCACCACATCCGCGGCCGCATCCCGGCTATTGAGTGAGCGAGCAAAGAAACTGACGAGTTCTGCGTAATAGTGCGCAACCACGGGTACACCTCGACCTCTTGCGAGGCATGCCGCCCAGGCTCTGGAATCAGCTGCAAAGCATGCAGCGACGGAGCGGGAAAGCGCAGACTCTATCAGAAAATGAGAATCAATCTCATTGAATGACGAATATTAAAGCCTCGTCGCATTAATGCAGAGCCAGCGCCGCGACAAGCTGTGAACCTGCGGCTCCGTCGCTGATCAGATCGCGTAATACCAGCGCTTGATCGCTTCGCCAGCCTTGGCCAGCACGGCTTCACGCCCTGCCCCATCGAGAGGGCTACCGGTCAGATAGGCCGCCACCAGCAGCGGCGCAGATTGCGCGGTAGGCCAGACGATGAGCGTGTCGCAGGCCGTGCCCCTCTCGCCGCTGCCCGTCTTGCCGCCCACCTTCCAGTCGCCCGGCATGCCGGCACGCACGCGCTTGTCGCCGGTACGGCTGTCCGCCAGCCATTGCTGCAGCAGTGCACGGGCATAGCCTTCCAGCACATCGCCCAGCAGCAGCTTCTGCAGACTTTGCACCATGGCCTGTGGCGTCGTGGTGTCGCGCTCATCGCCGGGCAGCGCAGTGTTCAGCGAAGGTTCGTTGCGGTCCAGTCTGGTGGTGCCGTCACCCAGTTCGCGCAGCCATTGCGTCAGCGCTACCGGCCCGCCACTGGCTTCCAGCATCACATTGGCTGCCGTGTTGTCGCTGATAACGACCATCGCTTCGCACAGCTCCTGAACCGTCATGCCCCCATTGGCTCCCGCCCGCTTTTCGGATATCGGCGACCACGCCACGACCTCGGAAGGAGAGTAATAGAGCTTTCGCCACAGACGAATCTCGTCTCTTTGAGCCAGATAGAGCACGCGGGCGGCCAGCAAGGTCTTGAAGGTGCTGCACATGGGAAAGCGCTCGTCGCCGCGCCAGCCTGCCTCGGCGCCGCTGACGGTATCCAGCACATGCAGGCCGAGCCGGCCCTGAGACTGAATTTCCAGCGCCGCCAGCTCGTCGCTCAATGTTCTCGCCGCCGCAGCTTGCTGCTTGGAGATAAAAGCACAGCCGCTCAGTCCCCAGGCCCCCAGACCCAAGGCCAGTCCTGTTGTCAGCATGCTGCGTCGTTGCATAAGATCCTCTTGTAGTTAACTGTGATGGTTTGAAGCATATAGCGCTGTATTCAGGTGAACCAGCAGTAATAATTGACGCCATCCATTAGAAAAACTTTTACCTCTATCGTCCCATGCAGCTTCCACTGAACGCCTTGCGCATGTTTGATGCGGCGGCACGCCATCTGAGCCTGACCCGCGCCGCACAGGAGCTGCATGTGACGCAGGCTGCCGTCAGCCAACATATCCGCAATCTCGAAGAACGCCTGGGCAAGCCGCTGTTTCGCCGCCTGCCCCGCGGTCTGGCCCTGACCGACGAAGGCCAGGCCTTGTGGCCTGTGGTGGCGCAAAGCTTTGAGCGCATAGAACAATCGCTGCAGCAGGTGGCGGAGCCGCGGCCACGCGAAATCCTGAGTGTGGGCGTGGTCGGCACTTTTGCCATCGGCTGGCTGATTCCCAGGCTAAGCCAGTTCCAGCAGTTGCATCCCTATATAGACCTCCGGCTGCTGACCAATAACAATCGCGTCGATCTGGCTGGCGAAGGACTGGACGCCGCCGTGCGCTTTGGCGACGGTGCTTGGCATGGCACGCATGCACAGATGTTGCTGCGCGCTCCGCTCTCTCCCATGTGCACCCCCATGCTGGCACAGCAGCTGCGCGAGCCTGCCGACCTGGCCCGGCAAACCCTGCTGCGCTCCTATCGCACCCAGGAATGGGAAGGATGGTTTGCCGGCCTGGACCAGACTGCCCCGCTGGCACGCGGAGCCATGTTCGACTCCTCGTTGACGCTGGCCGAGGCCGCCGCCCAGGGCGCAGGCATTGCCTTGCTGCCCGCGCGCATGTTCGAGCACATGCTGCAGCAAGGCCGGCTGGTGCGCCCTTTTGCCCACGAGGTCGATACCGGCGCCTACTGGCTGACCTATCTCAAGTCACGCCAGGCCAGCTCCGCCTTGCAGACTTTCAGACATTGGCTGATGACCCAGCTGCAAACCGACTGAAACCAGCGCTCTTTAATGGCTCAAACCTTTTCCTGCCAAGCGCTTCAAGCTATCAATCCATGAGTCCTCCGCAGCCGCCAAGCCGCACAGGTATGCATGGCTTCAGGGCAACGGGTAAAGTACACGCCCAGCAAGCGCCATGGCGCTTTGGTTTTATTTATTTCATCAGACACCTGCCTTGACTGCCGCCGCCACCCTGCCCGTCCTTTACTCCTTCCGCCGCTGCCCCTATGCCATACGCGCCCGTCTGGCGCTGGCGCACGCGGGCCTGGCTTGCGAACTGCGTGAAATCAATCTGCGCAACAAGCCGCAGGCGCTGCTCGACGCGTCGCCCAAGGGCACTGTGCCCGTGCTGGTGCTGCAGGATGGCAAAGTCATCGATCAGAGCCTCGAGGTGATGTTGCATGCGCTGCGCGGCAACGACCCCGACGGCTGGCTGCAACCCACGCATGGCAGCCTGAAAGACATGCTGGCCCTGATCGAGCGCAATGACGGCTTCTTCAAACAGGCTCTTGACCGCTGCAAATACCCCGAGCGCCATGACGCCGAGGCCGTGAACCAGGCCCAGGCCGATGCGCTGACCTGGCTGGCGGCCCTGAACGATCAGCTCGAGGAAACCGGCTATCTGTTCGGCCTGAACCCCAGCCTGGCCGATATGGCACTACGCCCCTTTGTAAGGCAGTACGCGCGCATCGACGAAGTGCAGTGGAACGAGCAGCCCTGGCCTCATCTCCAGCACTGGCTGCAGCGCTGGATCGACTCGGCCCTGTTTGCCGAAGTCATGGAAACCTATCCGGGCTGGGTTCCAGGCAGCAAGGGACCGACCTTTGTGGGCGAGAACGTGGAAAGCCTCTGATGCCGCAGCCATGGCTGCGAACGCTTGACTGACAGCGGTGGCACGCGTTTGACAAGCATCAAAAAACCCCGGCAGCTTGCGCTTTCCGGGGTTTTTGTTTCATTGCCGTCAACAAGAGTCAGCGCTTCGCGCCCTTGAACAGCAGCACCGCCAGAATCACGAAAAACGCCACAAAGCAGACAAACGACCAGTTGGCAATGGAGCCGCCCAGCAAAGTCCAGTCAATGGCGGCGCAGTCGCCCGAGCCCTGGAAGATCATGGGAATGGAGCGGCTGAAGGAGTAGTGCTCGATCATTCCATAGAAGTCACGGCCGCAGGTCGCAAACTCGGGGGGATACCACTGCAGCCAGCTCTGACGTGCTGCCACGAACGCGCCGAAACCGCTGCTCAACAGAGCCAGAATGCCAAAACTCATCCACCAGCCTTTTTGGCCTCTAACGCTTGCCAGTCCTGTGAAGATAGCTACCAAAATCAGTGCATATCGCTGCACGATGCACATGGGGCAAGGCTCCAGACCCACCACATGCTGCAGGTAAAGGCCAAACGCCAGCATGGCAACACAGGCGACGCTGATCAGCGCCAGGATGCGCCGCGGCGCAGTTTCAAACCATTGAAGCATCATTATCTTTCTGCGAAATTTCTAAATCATGCCAGCACCAAGGATAACGCCCTCTGATGCCTGCATGACTCCTTCGCAGAAGACTGCAAGCCAGAGCCGCCTCGCGGCGACTCTGTCATCCCCCTAAGACAGGGGAAAGGCGCATAGCGCCTCAGGGGGGGTCAAATCCCGGCCGCCTCATCCAGAAACACCTTGGCCCGGCGCGGTGTCACCACCAGGGTTTCACCTTCGCGCAGACCCATGTCCTTGAACTGCTGTGCGGGAATCTGGGCTTCAATCAACCCGTCCTCACCGGCATGGCTGGCGTTTGGTGTGGTCTCGGAGGGAATAAGTTCCAGCCTTGCGATGGGGCCGACCACAATGGCGCGCGAAAGCTGGGCCACGATGCCTGTGGGACGGCCTTGGGCGTCGAGATTCTGGCCAGGGGAATAGCGCTCCACTTCCAGATCATGGGGTCGCACATAGGCAAAAGCCTGACTGTCCTGGGCACCGCGCGCATCGCTGCTGTCAAGCTGCATGCCTTCGTCCAGATAGACCCGGCCGTCGCTGGCGCGGCCCTTGAACAGATTCACGTCACCCAGGAAGCCATAGACAAACGGGGTGGCCGGGTTGTCCCAGACCTGCTGGGGCGTGCCTTCCTGTTCGATCTTGCCCTGGTTGATGACCACCACGCGGTCCGCCACTTCCAGGGCCTCTTCCTGGTCGTGGGTCACGAAGATGGAAGTCACATGCAACTCGTCGTGCAACTGACGCAGCCAGCGACGCAGTTCCTTGCGCACCTTGGCATCCAGCGCACCAAAGGGCTCGTCAAGCAACAGCACCTTGGGCTCGACGGCCAGGGCGCGGGCCAGCGCGATACGCTGACGCTGACCACCCGAGAGCTGCGACGGGTAGCGCTCGGCAATCCAGTCCAGCTGCACCAGCTTGAGCAGCTTCATGACCTTTTCCTTGATGACTGCTTCGCTGGGGCGCTCCTTGCGCGGCTTGACACGCAGGCCGAAGGCCACGTTCTCGAACACGGTCATGTGGCGGAACAGCGCATAGTGCTGGAACACAAAGCCCACATTGCGATCACGCACATGCACATCGGTGGTGTCTTCGCCGCTGAAGTGGATGCTGCCCACATCGGCCGTCTCCAGACCCGCGATGATGCGCAGCAGCGTGGTCTTGCCGCAGCCCGAAGGGCCGAGCAAGGCGATCAGCTCGCCCGACTTGATATCCAGACTCACATCGCGCAGGGCCTGAAAATCGCCAAACTGCTTGCTGACATTACGAATTTCGATACTCATGATGAATCTCTTGTTCTGACCCGGGCAGCTCAGGCTGCCTTGGCGGTTTTGTTCGTTGCGAGGCTGATCTGGCCTGGACGCTCGGGGGGGGCTTCGGCTGCGGCCTTGGCCTGCTGCTCGGCACGCCACTCGGC
>NZ_JBKFBC010000004.1:370704-394023 GCF_053345995.1 Comamonas sp. C24C
ACTTGATCACCAGCGTCACCAGCGCCAGCAGCGCCAGCAGCGATGCCACGGCAAAGGCAGCCGCTGCCTGATAGTCTGCATACAGCACTTCCACATGCAAAGGCATGGTGTTGGTCTGGCCCCGGATATGGCCGGAGACCACGGACACAGCACCGAACTCTCCCATGGCACGGGCATTGCACAGAATCACGCCATAGACCAGACCCCATTTGATATTGGGCAAGGTGACATTCCAGAAGGTCTGCCAACCCGAGGCACCGAGCACGATGGCGGCCTGCTCCTCATCACTGCCCTGAGCCTGCATCAGCGGGATCAGTTCGCGGGCGATGAACGGGAAGGTCACGAACACGGTGGCCAGCACAATGCCTGGCACGGCAAAGATGATCTGGATCTCATGCTTGGCCAGCCAGGGGCCCAGCCAGCCATTGGCACCAAACACCAGCACGTACATCAGACCCGCGACCACGGGCGAAATGGAGAACGGCAGGTCGATCAAGGTCGTCAAAAAGGCCTTGCCCTTGAACTCGTACTTGGCAATGCACCATGCGGCAGCCACACCGAAGACCAGATTCAAAGGCACGGCAATCAGTGCCGTGATCAGCGTGAGCTTGATGGACGAGATCGCATCGGGCTCGCCCAGCGAGGTGATGTAGACATCCCAGCCTTTGCGCAGCGCCTCGCCAAAAACGGACAGCAGCGGCAGGATCAGGAAGACCAGCATGAAAAGCAGGGCCACCGTGGTCAGAACCCAGCGCACCCAGCGCGGCTCGGTGGTGGTCATCTTCTCCAGCTTGGCGCTCTTGGGCGGGGCCGTGATCCTGTACAGCGCGACCAGCACCACCAGGGTAATCGCGACGATGGTGATAAGGTGCGCCCAGATGGGCAGCAGATTGGGGAACAGCGCTTGAATGGCTGCGTGAATCGAAGACATCAGCGGCCTCCCTGCGCCTTGCGCTGCCATGCCTGCAGTGCGTTGATCAGCAGCAGCAATACAAAAGAGATCAGCAGCATCACCACGGCCACAGCCGTGGCACCAGCCACATCGTGTTGATCCAGCTTGGCCATGATGATCAGCGGAGTGATTTCCGAAACCATGGGGATGTTGCCGGCAATGAAGATCACCGAGCCATACTCACCCACGGCGCGCGCAAAAGCCATGGCAAAACCAGTCAGCAACGCCGGGCCGATATGCGGCAGGATGACTTTGTAGAAGATCTGCCAGCGCGATGCACCGAGGCTGGTTGCCGCCTCTTCCAGCTCCTTCTCGAAGTCTTCCAGCACCGGCTGCACGGTACGCACCACAAAAGGCAGGCCGATGAAAATCAGTGCAATGGCGATGCCCTTGGGGTTGTAGGCCATCTGAATGCCCAGCGACTCGAAGTACTGTCCGATCCAGCCATTGCCCGCATACAGCGCCGACAGCGAGATACCGGCCACGGCCGTAGGCAGCGCAAACGGCAGATCGACCAGCGCATCCACCACCTTCTTGCCGGGGAACTGGTAGCGCACCAGCACCCAGGCGATCAGCATGCCGAACACCACGTTCACGCAGGCCGCGATAAAGGACATGGTGAAGGACAGCTCGTACGAAGCGACCACGGCCGGTGCCGAAACCGCAGACCAGAACTGCTCCCAGGTCAGAGAAAAGCTGGTGAACAGCAAGGCCACCAGTGGGATGAGCACGATGATGCTCAGATAGAAAATGGTGTAGCCCAGCGTCAGCCCGAAACCGGGCAACACTCGCTTGGCACTACGCGCCTTGCGGGGGGCTAGAGCAGCAGAGGACATATTCAAAAGGCGATATAGAAAAAGTGATCGCAGCCAACATGCCGGACCTATGAGCAGGCAGGCGCCCCATAGGGACGCCGAGCAAGGGCCGCCCCTAACGCTTGGGGCGTCGACCCCCTCCCGCGCAACGAGAGAGGGGGAAGCGGCATAGCCGCTCAGGGGGTGTCTTTACTTACCGGGCGTATACAGCTTGTCAAACTGGCCACCATCGTTGAAGTGCACCTTCTGCGCTTCGGTCAGGGAGCCGAAGTACTTGGCCACGGTGAACTGCTTGATGGGCTTGAACTGGTCAGCGTGCTTCTTGAGCACCGCTTCAGAGCGAGGACGGATCGCATGCTTGGCTGCGATTTCCTGGGCTTCGTCGGAGTACAGCCATTGCAGATAGTC
The DNA here is from genome assembly GCF_053345995.1 of Comamonas sp. C24C. Taxonomy (NCBI): domain Bacteria; kingdom Pseudomonadati; phylum Pseudomonadota; class Betaproteobacteria; order Burkholderiales; family Comamonadaceae; genus Comamonas; species Comamonas sp. C24C. The sequence goes on from NZ_JBKFBC010000004.1 coordinate 372,880, forward strand.
AGTGGCCAGCTGGGTCGTGCCCTTCTTGGCGACCGTACGCTCGACCACGGCCACAGGGTTCTCGGCCACGATGCTCACCGACGGATAGACGGCGTCGACCTTGCCCTGACCGAACTCACGGTCCACGGACACGACTTCGGATTCAAAGGTGATCAGCACATCGCCGATATTGCGCTGCAGGAAGATGCTGGTCGCATCGCGGCCGCCCTTGCCCAGCACTGGCACGTTCTTGTAGAGCTTCTGCACGAACTCGGCCGCTTGCGCATCGGTGCCACCCTTTTCACGCACCGAGCCCCAGGCTGCCAGATAGGCGTAGCGACCATTGCCGCCTGTCTTGGGGTTGACCACCACGACCTTCACGTCGGGACGCACCAGATCGGACCAGTCCTTGATGTTCTTGGGATTGCCGTTGCGCACCAGGAACAGCATGGTCGATGTCGTGGGCGATGCATCGTGCGGGAACTTCTTGTTCCAGTCCTTGGCGACCACGCCGTTCTGGGCCAGGAAATCCACATCGGTGGTCGTGTTGAAGGTCACCACATCGGCAGCCAGACCGTCGTTGACGGCGCGCGCCTGGGCACTGGAGCCGCCATGGGACTGATCCACCTTGATATCCACGCCCTTGGTCTTCTTGTAATGGGCGATAAAGGCAGCGTTGTAATCCTTGTAGAACTCGCGCGCCACGTCATAGGAGACATTGAGCAGCTGAGTTTGCGCCGAGGCAGCACCTGCTGCTGCCAGTGCGATGGATGCCAACAATGTCTTGAGCTTCACGGAATGCATGGTTCGCTGCCTTTTCTTGAGCAATGTGTATAGATGTACGCATTGTGCGAACGACTCCTTAAAACTCAAAAGAATATATTTTTCTTTGTTTTTCTGAAAATCAATATAAAGAATGAAATAGCTCTCAAAACCCTAGCAAAAATAGCCGCAAACGCTTTGCCATAAAGCGCATGCAGCTATCAAAAATGATTAACAAAAGGCGCTTGCAGCCTATTGCATCAGGCCGCAAGTGCAGTTGCCGGCTCAGACCGTAGCGCTGAAACCGGGGTCTGAGCGTTCCAGCCCCCCTGCTCTGTCAGCGACTGCAGCAGCGCCAGACCCAGCGGCCAGGCGCCAAAGCCCGATTCGATATTGATATGTCCCGCGTTCTGCAAACGCACCAGTTCGCTGCCCCAGGCCCTCGCATAGGCGCCCGCACGGCGAATGGGGCAGAACGGATCATTGCTGCTGGCCACCAGCACACTGCGATAGGGCAGCGGCGCATAGGGCACTGGAGCGAAATCCGCCAACTGGGCACGACGCTCGGGGTCGGCCGGCGCCACCAGCAAGGCGCCGTGCACGCGCGCTGCGGCAGCCTCGCCCAGATGTGCGGTCGTGATGCAGCCCAGGCTATGGGCCACGATAACGGCCGGACGCTCATCGGAGAGCAGGACTCTTTCCAGCTCCGCCACCCAGGCATCGCGGTGCGGCACCAGCCAGTCCTGCTGCTGTACACGCACGGCGCCCTCCAGTTGCTCTGCCCACAGGCTTTGCCAATGGCCAGGACCGGAGTTGCGCCAGCCTGGCACGATCACGATGCGAAACGGGGATGTCATGCTGCCTCCTGTAATCTCGGTGCGCCAGCCGGGCCAGAGGAAAAAGCCCGGCGCGCTCCTGATCTGATAACAAGGCAGTCATTGTGGGCAGGGCCTGCCCAAATCCCAACGAATGTTTTGTTGTTATCTTATGAGCATATGCTTAGTCAGACTGTGCCTGTCCAAAGCACATCGAGCTGCTCACTGACACCGCCTTCTCCGGTGCTGGTGATTCTTGCCGGTCCACTGGTCAGGTGCACTTGGCATCACCTCAGCACTCCGTGAATTAGCTCAATCCCGTGGAGTTCCGCTGCGCTAGCGAAAACAACTGCTGCACACTTTCTATTGCAGAGCGGGACCAGCGTTGAACAGGCCATGCCATCCCTCTCTCACCAAATGGATGATCTGCAAGCTCAGAGCCGCGAGCGTGCTGAACGCGCCATACAAGAATCACAGCAGCTGATTCGATGAGCGTCGAATACAGCTCACATACTTGATGAGTCTTTGCGCTTGACGCCGGGAGCCCGGAAGCTTGGTCGTTCAGGAAATGCGAAGAAACGTCTTCAATACAGAGCCTGACCTGATATCTCTGGGCAAGTCTTGAACATCACGGCCCGGGCGCTCGACCTGCAAACTGCCCGAGAAACGCGCCGGAGGCATATTGCGGCTCAAGCAATCGAAAAAAATTCACATCAAGTGCATCCAAACATCGGTCTCCTGGGTAGTAGCTAAAGCAACACAAGCAATGTGCTGCCTCCGTGAATCTTTCCAACCGATCTAATTGGAGAATCTCAATGTCGACCACTCGCTTCGCATACCGCCTCACCGCTATTGCTGCCATTGCCTCCACCGCAGCCCTGCTCGCTGCCTGCGGCTCGATGAAGTCTCCGGCCAGCACCTTCTCCCAGGCCTCGCTGCCAGCGCCTATTCAGGTTCCATCCGGTCACAAGGTTGCTTGGGAAACGGTAGGCAGTGGCGACATCACCTACGAATGCCGGGACAAAGCCAACGCACCAGGTCAAACCGAATGGGTCTTTGTCGGCCCCGATGCGGTGCTGAAAGACCGCTCCGGCAAAACTGTGGGCCGCTACTACGGCCCTCCTGCTACCTGGGAAGCGAACGACGGCTCCAAGCTCACCGCCACGCAGCTAGCCGTCGCGCCATCTGGTGCCGGCAACCTGCCATACCAATTGGTGAAGGCCAATCCAGCCATGGGTAGCGGAGCACTGGTAGACGTTAGCTACATCCAGCGCGTCGCGCTCCAAGGGGGCACCGCTCCTGCCGATAAGCCTTGCACCACAGCCACAAAGGGGCAAAAGACCATGGTCAAGTACCAGGCCGATTACATCTTCTGGAAACCCACGATGTAAGGCTTTGCAGCGGCATGACTAGAATGGTCGAAGGAGCCATTCCTATTTCCTTTTAATCTTTTATTTGTGCCGCCTGCTGCTGCCCTCCAAGACGACGCTTTCGACCACACTGCTGCGCTGCAGGCCTGTGCGCAAGGTGATCGCGAAGCCCTGCGCGGCATCTATGAACATGAAGCACGCTACCTGCTGGGCGTGGCTCTCAGAATAGTTCGTGACCGCGCAGCAGCAGAGGATGTGCTTCATGACGCTTTTGTGTCCATCTGGGAGCGTGCATCGAGTTTTGACGCCAGCCGCGGCTCTGCCCGTGGATGGATCTACAGCATAGTCAGGCATGCGGCCCTGAATCGCGTACGCGATGGCGCGCGCGAAACCGTGCTTGATGAACCGGCTACAGCGCACCTGGATGCACAGGCAGCTTTAGAGGCCTGGCAGGAAAGTGGCGATGAGCTTGCAAGGCAGGCGTCGCTTGGCCGTCTTGGGCATTGCCTTGACGGCTTGGAGCCAGCGCGCCGTGCCTGTTTGTTGCACGCCTATGTGGACGGCTGCAGCCACAGCGAAATTGCCGAGCGGTTGCAAGCTCCTCTGGGCACGGTCAAGGCCTGGATTCAGCGCGGACTGCGCGCACTGCGGGAATGCATGCAATGAGCAGCGAAACCCAACAACAAACACCTCCAGATGACCTGCATACACAGGCCGGAGAGTATGTACTGGGCACACTCGATGCTGGTCAGCGTCGCACCATTGAAGCGCGCCTGCCGCACGAGCCCGCCCTTCGTACAGCCGTGGACGAATGGGAGCAGCGTCTGTTGCCACTGACCTCGCTCGCCAAGCCTGTCGATCCTGGGGCCAGCCTATGGCAACGCATCGCCGCAAGTATTACGCCGGTAAGGCGCACTCCCACTGAGCCGACCAGAATACGCTGGTGGCAATGGGATAGCCTCGCTCTGTGGCGAGGGTTGACGGGTACGGGTTTCGCCGCTGCTGCGGTACTGGCGACAGTCCTTGTGGCGCGCGAGGCCTCGCCCCCTGCTGCGCCGCGCTACTTTGTGGTGCTCGCGGCACCTCAGAGTCAGTCTCCTGGCTGGTTGGTACAGGCCCAGGTCGAGGGCAGACTCCGTCTGGTGCCGCTAGGTACCGACAATATTCCTGCTGAGAAGTCCCTGCAGTTCTGGACCAAGGCCGACGGCTGGAGTGCTCCGGTATCGCTTGGTCTGGTAAAGCCAGGCGAGGCCATAGAGGTTCCGGTCGACAAGCTCCCTCCCCTGCAGCCCAACCAGTTGTTCGAGCTGACGCTGGAACCCTATGGTGGCTCACCGATTGGGCGCCCCACAGGCCCTATCCAGTTCATCGGTCGAGCCGTTCAGATCTAAGATTTCGTTGGAGGGGAGTTTGAGGCGTTCCACAGCCCTGAGCTTTGCCAGGAACAGGCACCGCCGCTATGGAATTGAGACGAGGCGCGAAGCCGAACGAAGTATGAAAGGCTTCGCGCCAACGTATCGGCGCTCTTACTGCCTGGCGAGCCTGGTGCCCTGTACATCCGAATCCTGTACGACCAAAAGGCAGTTGACGAACCGGGAGTGACAGTCTGCAGGGAACGCTTTGCCACTCCCCGGCTGATTATTTGCTCATGCTGTCCTTGGACATTGAGTCTTTCGACATCGCATCCTTGGACATCTTGTCCTTGCCCATGTGATCCTTGGCAGATTTGTCGCCCTTGGTCATTGCGCCCTTGCCCATTTCTTTGTCCATGCTCATGGCGTCTTTGTGCTTGGAGTCCTTTCCCATGGCAGGCTTTTCCATTGCCATGTGATCCTTGCCCATGGAATCCTTGGTCATCGCATCGGCTGCAAATGCCGAGGCGGCGCTCAGCGCCAGACACATGGAGAGTGCGGTGGTAGTGAATGCGTGTTTCATGATGGTGCTTTCTTGGCTCAGGTGGAAAACGCGGCGTGAGCCGCAGGGGGAACGTGGGAAATAGGAAATAGGTGTTGCGTCAGCTGCCGCCGAACCAGTTGTAGCCCTGGTCTTCCCAGTAGCCTCGGTTGAAGGTGTTGCTCACGAATATGGCCTTTATGTGCTTCGGATTCTTGTAGCCAAGCTTGGTAGGCATGCGCAACTTCATGGGGAAGCCATACTTGGGCGGCAGTGGTTGGCCATCCCAGTCGAGTGCCAGCAGCGTCTGAGGATGCAGCGCCGTCGCCATGTCGATACTGGTGTAGTAGTCGTCGGCGCATTGGAAGCCCACATAGCGGGCTCCGAGGTCTGCACCGACGGCACGTAAAAAGTCACCAAAGCGTGGACCACCCCATTTGCCGATGGCGCTCCAGCCTTCCACACAGATATGGCGCGTAACCTGCGTGTACTGCGGCAGTGCACGCAATTCATGAAGCGTCCAGCGATGCTTGTCGGCCACAAGCCCTGTCACCTCCAAAAGAAAGCTCGCGTCATCCACTTCTGGCACCTTGCTTTCGTCGTAGAAAGCGTTGAATGGAAATGGCCGGGTGATCATCGAGTCCGGGTAAGTGGGGGCGAGGCGTGAGGAGTCAAAAAGCCAGCCCTGCACCCGATCATTGAACTGCGAGATCCGCGTCAGCGCGGCTTCGGCAGTTGCGTTGTCGTCGATGCTGCATCCTGCAAGCAGCCCCAGGCCTCCCAGTGTGAGCCCGCGCGCAAGAAACTTCCGGCGCGATGCCTGTGGCAACTGTCTGCCCAGCAAGTTCCGGGCCTCGGCGACCACGGCTTCGGCGTTGTCTCGATGCCAGATGGAAGTGTTCATGATGTGGTTTCCTTGTTGACCGAGCGCAAGGTGGAGCGACCGAGCAGCATGACGAGCAGCGACCGCGGAACCAACACAACCATAAGAAGGTGAACGGCGACAAAACAGACAATAGCTGCCATGCAATAGAAATGAATGCGGCGGGCCATGTCGTATCCACCCAAAAGCTCACGCAGCAGCGGAAACTGCACCGATTTCCAGATCACGAGACCACTGAGCACCAGCAATATCAAATCCACCACCGCAAAGAGATAGGCTGCACGCTGCACCTGGTTGTAGTGGCCTAGGTCTGCATGCGACAAGCGAGCCGTCAGCGCAAGCCAGGCATCACGCACCATGCCGCGCGCTGAAACGGGGAACATTCGCTGCCCAAACCTGCCAGTGATCAGATTCAGCAGCAGATAAGCAACCCCGTTCAGCGCAAACAGCCACATACCGGCGAAATGCCATTGCAGCGCGCCGCCTAACCAGCCACCCAGCGTGATGTTGTCTGGAAAGGCAAAGTCAAAAATAGGTGATGCGTTATAGATGCGCCAGCCGCTCATCACCATGATCAGCACGGCTAGAGCATTCAGCCAGTGGGTGATACGCAGCCACAGCGGCTGCAGGCAGACACTGCGTTTCGGCGGTTGACGTGTGAGGGAGGACATGGGTGCATTGTTCGGCGCACCTGGTCTCTAAGTCCTCACCGAGAGTTCAATAAATCGTGATATTTGGGCTGCAGATATTGGAGGTCCGATCAATCAACTGTTCAGGGAACAGCTTGAAAGCGGACTACCCCAATCCAGTAGACATTTCCCGGCCCCAAGCCCGGGCGTGATCAAAACCCTCTGGGCTGATGCCACCCAGAGGGTCACCCACCGGTCAGAAGCAGTCCTCATCTTGCGCCTTAAAGGGACAGCAACTGAGACATCAGGTTGCCATCCCCTAACAGCGCCATGGCTTGTCGGCAGGCGGTGCCTGCAGTCAGATCGAACCAAGGCCCCTGTGACTCGGCGCATGCTGAAGGGCAGTGGCTGTGCCGAGTCCAGGCTCCAATCCGATCAGAAATCCATCGTTGCCGACAGCGCAAACGTGCGTGGCGCCCCCAGTGCCAGGCTGGAAAGCAGAGGCATCCCCCAATAGGCCTTGTTGGATGCGTTCAGCACCGCCGCTCGAAAAGTGACAGGCTTGCTGTTGATCTTCGTCGCATAGCGCGCACCGAGGTCGTAGGTCATACGACCTGCCGCCCACAGGCTATTGTCCGCACTGATGTATTGCTTGGAAACCGCCGTTGCATTCGCTGTGACGGTCAGCCCGGCAATGGCCGGCACATCCCATTCCGCCCCCAATTTTCCTTGCAGCTTGGGTACACCCGTGGCGACCTTGCCCTGATTGAGGCCGGCTGCAGTCTGCGTCAGCTTGGGCGTGGTGTATGCAATCCCGCCCATCAGGCGTATGCCACGCAGCGGTGAACCCCAGAAGCCCCACTCGATGCCGCGATTGCGCTGCTCACCGCCAAACGAGAAGATATTCGTGACTGGGTCCGTATAGCTGCTGGGACGAGTGATCTCGAACAGACTGACCGTGTGCGCGAACTCGCCAAGATCGAGTTTCACACCGACTTCCTTCTGCTTGGTTTTGTAAGGAGCAAACACTTCGCCCGCGTTTGCAGCGGTCATGGGTGCGGTTGCGCCCTGGCTCAGGCCTTCAATGTAGTTGGCGTAAGCCGACACATGTTCTGTGGCCTTGAACAGCAAGGCTGCGGCAGGTGATGTGGCGCCTTGGTCATATCGCGAAGTGCGCGCCCCCGTGGTGATGCTGAAGGCATCGCTGACCACTTGCTGGCGCCGCACACCCAGAGTGAGCTGCACGCGATCGTCGGCAAATGAGATGGTGTCCGCCAAGCCAACGCTGGCCAGACGCACCTCTGTGTGCGAGATATGCGGCGCAATAAACGGCGCTTCCGGTCCCCAGACCGGGTTGTAGAGGTTGGTGGTCCAGTCTGCGCCCGGTACGCTGCGACGGCCATAGTCGTCCTGCTTATGGGCATAGTGCGTGGCATTGAGCGCCCATTGATGCTTGATGGCTCCTGTTTGCAACCTGCCCTTCAGGCCAATTTCTGCTGAGCGCTTTTTCTGTTCAAACGCCAGTTGCCCCATGGCTGTCTTGAAATCACCCGCAGCATTGAGTACCTGAGCCGTCATCGCCCCGTTGTATTCATAGTCGGTTCGGCTGACGCCGAATGCTGCATAGGCCATGACCTGATCCGATACATCGAATTCAGCACGCACCATCGCAGCTCTGTCCTTGTTGTGCACATGCGACCAGTCGGGGTTCAGCAACGTCTCAGGCTTCGGCGCTCTGGGAACGGCCACCCCGGGGGCCAGGCTGATGCCGCGCGTCACGCCGTTCACACGGTCATCGCTGGTGTAGAAATCAGCCGAAATACGGGTACGGTCGCCGCGCCAGTCCAGACCCAGCGAGGCAAGCCTTGATTTCTTGTCCTGCTGGTTGACCGATCCTTCGCCGCCGCGGTAGACGCCATTGAAGCGAATACCGAATTGCTTGGCTGCCCCGAACCTGCGCCCCAGATCAACATGGCCGCCAAACTGCGAATCCGACATATAGGTCGTGGTCAACCGCGTGATGGGATCGTTGGTGGCGCGTTTGGGAACCAGGTTGACCGAGCCTCCCACGGATCCTCCAGGGGGCATGCCATTGAGCAATGCCGACGGTCCTTTGAGGACTTCGATGCGCTCGAACATCTCAGGTGTGGTGCGGTAGTACGGCGCCATGCCGTAGAGACCGCCCAGCGTCATGTCGGAGCTGCTCGAAGAGAAGCCGCGAATCGAATAATTCTCGCTCCATGAGGCCGCAACACCATTGCTGAACACCGTAGGGTCGGTGGCAGAGATCACATCGGTAATGGTCTGCGCCTGACGATCCTGCGTGAACTTATCGGTATAGCTGATAGTGTTGAAGGGTGTCTCCATGAAGTCCTTGTCACCCAGCAAGCCGACACGACCGCCGGAATTGACTTGGCCACCTGCGTAGGGAGCAGTCACTGGAGCAATTTTTTCCTGCACGGTGACCTGCGGCAGCGTGGCCTCGGCTTCGCCGACTTGCGTCTGAGCCTGTGCCGTACCGGCCAGAAGGCCGCCCATCGCCAATCCCAGCAGCACATGAGGACACACCACATTGCGTCGGCGTGCAAACGGGGGATTCTTTAGAGAATTCGATGAAATGAGACCTGGGTTCTTTGGCATACCCGATACCTGTAGATGAATGCATGGCGCTTGAGTTGCGCATGCGAGGAGAACTGCTGGCTGGGGATGAACCTGGCTACGAGAAAGAAAGAGGCAATCAGTGCGGATAGCCCTTGAGAACATCGCGCATCAAAATCTTCAATGCGGTGGGGCTGGCACCGGTGATGTACCAGGCGTCTGCATCGACAAACACCACGCGTCCGTTCTTCCAGGCCTTGGTCTGGCGCAGCAACGGGTTGGCAATGCCATCGGCATTGATGACGGGGCGGCGCTCCATCACGGCGGTACGATCCACCACATACAGGATCTCCGGATCGGCCTGCTGGATGAACTCGCTGGAGATGGGCTGCCCGTGCAGACTGGTTTCCAGCGCGGAGCTTGCGGGCTTCACGCCCAGCGCGCTGAATACAAAGCCGTAGCGCGATTGCTGGCCGAAGGAGCTGAAGCTTCCGTTGTTGTGCAGCACGACAAGGGCCTTCTCTGGCCGACCTTGCGTGATACGCCGCACCTGCTGGACTTCAGCATCCAGTTCGGCAGCTTTGGCTCTGGCAAGGCCTTCCTTGTTGAAGATGCGACCCAGGGTCAGCAGATGGTTCTTGACAACCTCGATATGGCCTTTCTCGCTGTTCTTGAAGTCCACCTCGTAGTACAGTGCGGGCGCTATTTCCGTCAATTCCTCGTAGCTGGCGGCCTGCAGCGATGTCATCAGGATAAGGTCCGGCCGCAACGCATGCACACGCTCCAGATTGGGCTGCACAATGGCACCGAGGTCCTGTACCTTGGCGTCGGCCTTGTACTTGGCGAGGAAATGCGGAACGTAGTCCTTCACCATGCCTGCCACGGGCACACCAAGCTGGTCGAGAAAGTCCACCTCGTTCATCTCCAGCGCCGCCACACGCTGCGGCAGGCGCTTGATCAGCGTGCTGCCCAGTTTGTGCCGGATGGAGATAGGTTCATAGGCATGAGCCATGGAAGCCATGGAGGACAAAGCCGCCATAGCGGTAGCAGAGAGCAGGATTTGCCTGCGCGATGAGTTCATGAGTGATCTTCCATGGAGGTGAAGTAATTGCAGAAACAGCCACGCTGGTTGTGCGTGATCTCGAAATCCAGCCCGTACAGATCGGCCATGCGGGACTCGGTCACTACCTCCCGAGCTGGCCCACTGAAGCACAGTGCTCCGCTCTTGAGGGCAACGATGTGATCCGAGTAGTTCGCCGCAAAATTGATGTCGTGAATCACCAGAATCACGGTACGGCCCTGTTCGTCACAGAGGCGACGCAGTGCGCGCATGATCTGTACGGCGTGCCTCATGTCGAGGTTGTTGAGCGGCTCGTCAAGCAGCAGCACATCCGTCTGCTGCGCAATCGTCATCGCGAGAAACGCCATCTGACGCTGGCCTCCACTGATCTCGTCGATGAACGCGTGTCGCAGCGGCTCCAAGGACAGAAAGGCGATTGCCTCATCTATGGCACGGTGGTCCTGGACAGTCAGCGCACCACGGCTATGCGGGAAACGTCCAAAAGCGACCAGCTCTTGCACCGTCAGACGCATGTTGAAGCCCGGTGCCTGGCGCAGCGTGGCGACATGTCTCGCGTATTCGGCAATCGGAATCCGGCTGGCGTCACGCGCTTGCCAGTGAACAGCCCCGCTGCTGGGCTCCAGCAGGCGCGCCATCATCATGAGCAGCGTGGATTTGCCCGCGCCGTTGGGCCCGATCAACGATGTGACACAGCGCTGCGGGAACTCCACGCTCACGTCTGACAGCACGGCCCTGCCGCCATATTGTTTCGAGAGACGGTTGACACCCATCATGCTGCACCCCGTTTGCGCACAATCAGTGCCAGGAAATACACACCACACACCAGATTCACCAGAATGCTGACGGTGGTCTTGTAGTTGAAGACATGCTCGACCAACAGTTGAGCGACAAGAAAAATGACAATGGCAACCGCACACCCCAGCGGCAGCGTGACGCGGTGGCGTGAATGCGGCACCAGGGCATAGACGATGTTGGCCACAAAGATGCCCATGAAGGCCGTGGGCCCCACGAGACTGGTGGACAGCGCCACCAAGATGGCGGTCAGCGCGAGATAGAGCTGCAGGTAGCGCTCGTGCGGTACGCCCAGAGAAATGGCCTGATCACGTCCCAGAGCCAGCACATCCAGTACTGCCAGCGTCCTTTTGACTGCTGCGCAGGCGATCCCCACGACGATGGCGGCGTAGAACAGTGTCTCGGGCTTGGCGCGATTAAAAGAGGTGTAGCTCACCCCCTGAAACACGGCGAACTCGCCGGGGCTGATGCGTAGCTGCACAAATTGCGTGAACGTGCCTATCACCATGGTCAGCACCAGACCGAGCAGAAGCAGCACATACACATCATTGCGGCCACGGCGCAGCAGCCACCACTGCAACGCCCATGAATAGGCCAGCATCAGCAACACTGACACGAGAAAATTCCCGCGCGCACCCAGCATGGCCAGCCCCTGCGCACCCAGCAGCAACAGCAGCAGGGCTTGCCACAGCAGATACACAGCCTCGTAGCCCATGATGGCTGGCGTCAGAATACGGTTGTTCACCAGCGTCTGAAACACGATGGCCGACACTGCCACGCAGATGCCGCCAATCGCAATCGACGCAAGACGCACAAGCCGCTTGGGTATCACGTAATCCATATCCAGCCCGGATCCCATCAGCACAAACAAAAGTGCCAGGGCAACCATCACGAAAGCGACGACCCAGCAGGTCCTGGTCAACGACATGCGCATCACCGAAGCCCCCGCACGATCAGGCACAGGAACATCACGCCGCCTGCCGCGCCTGCGGTAAGACCGATGGGCACCTCGAACGGATACATCACCAACCGTCCGGCGATGTCACAGGCCAGCAGCAAGGAAGATCCTCCCAAAGCCACCAATGGCAGCGTGCGCCGCAGGTTCTCGCCACAGCGCAAGGCAACCAGTTGCGGCACCACAAGGCCCACAAAAGGTATCGCCCCCACGGCAATCATGGTGGCCGATACCGTCAATGCCACCAGCACCAGGCCGACGACGGCGGTGGACGCATAACCAAGGCCCAGACTTGTGGCCATGTCTTCACCCATGCCCAGCACGGTGAAGCGCTGCGCATACAGATAGGCCAGTATCACTACCGGGAAAATGATGTAGAGAATCTCGTAGTGCCCCTGCACCACGCGCGAAAAGTCACCCAACAACCAGCCCTGCATGCTTTGCAGAATGTTGTGGCTGTAGGCGTAGAACTCGGCGAAGGAAGCAAGCACGCTGCCGTACATCAACCCGACAACTGGCACCAGCACCAGATTGCGAAACCGGATGCGGCGGATCACGGCAATGAACAATATGCTGGCCAGCAAGCTGAACACCAGTGCAAACAGCATTCGGCTCATGGTTCCCGCAGCGGGCATCAAGGTGAGCGCCACCAGGATGCCGAGCTTGGCTGCATCCAGGCCGCCTGTAGTGCCCGGCTCCACAAACTTGTTGCGCACGATCTGCTGCAGAATCACTCCGCACACAGACAGACCTGCGCCCGTCAACACCAGCGCTGCCAAACGCGGCAATCGACTTGCAGTCAAGGTGAGCCAGGTGTCGCCTGACAATGAAAGCAGGTCTGACCACACCATCTGCCGCGCCCCCAGCAGCACGGACACCACGCACAATGCAGCAAAAACCAGCACCCAACGCCCACGCATCAAACGGCATCTCCGGTCTTTTGCGCAGCAGCCATGCGCCAGCCTTTGGCCTCACGATGCCGTGCGAGGAACTGGGCATAGCGGCCTTGCTTTGCCTGTAGTTGTGCAGGCGCTCCGCACTCAACCACAACGCCGTCCTCGAGCACCACGATCTGATCAGCCATGGCAATGGTGGAGAGCTGATGGGCGATCACGATCAGCGTGCGTTTCCCCTTCAGCCTGGCCAGGGCTCTCGCGATGATGAACTGATTCTCTGCGTCCAGCGCGGCGGTGGCCTCATCCACCAGCAGGATGGGGGATTCCTTGATCAACGCCCGCGCAATCGCAACACGCTGACGCTCTCCGCCGGAAAGGCGCGCGCCGTTCTCACCCACCAGGGTCAACAGCCCTTGCGGCAGACGCGCAATGACTTCGTCCAACCCGGCCTGCTGAGCTGCTTGCAGCACCTGCGCATCACTGGCATCAGGTCGGCCAATGCGAATGTTGTCGGCGATGCTGCCGCACAGCAGATGGCTATCCTGGAAGATCTGGCTGATCTGTCCAGCCAATTGCGCATCCCCCATGTCACGCACATCCACACCTCCAATCAACACCGCTCCCTGCGTGGCATCGAAAAAGCGGGCAATCAAGCGCATCACCGTGGACTTGCCGGAGCCGGAGGCTCCGATCAGCGCCGTCATGCTGAGCGGCTCTGCACGCAGACTCACGCCACGCAACACTTCGTCGGGGGATTCGGGGTACTGAAACCGCACATCGTGCAGCTCCACGCAGGGATCTCCCGCGGGAATCACCTTCCCAGGCTGCAGCAGCGGCTGCGCAGCAAATAGATCCCGCACCGCTTTCAGCTGCGCTCCAGCACTCCGAAGCACTTCGGCATAACCGGCAATTTCCTGCAAGGGCTCCAGCCAGCGCACCAGCAGCAGCAAGGAGACTGTGAAGCCAATGACCTCCGCATTGGACAAGGCATCACCCGTCGCCGCATTCAAGCCAGACACGGCGACCAACAGCAGCGCGGCAAAGACCAGTTGCACAGCCCAGATGCAAAGCACGGAAGATAGCGACGACAACACCATCAGCCGCAGCCCGGATTGCCGCTGCGCAGTGATGGCATGCTCCAGAAAGCGGGTGCTGTTGCCATCGCCACTGAACGCACGCAGCACGGATTGGGCCTGTGCGAACTCGACCATACGTTGGCTGGCCCCGGCAAAATCACGCTGGAAAGCAGCATTGGCGCGTGCCGACATGGAGGATGCCCACGCGAACGCTCCCGCGAGCAATGGCAACGCGATCAGCGCAACGAGCCCCAACAGCGGACTCCATGCAAAAAGCGCCAGCAACACGATCAGGGCTGTGGCCACTCCACTGATGAGTGGCGTAAAAACATGCGCTGGCAGTTGCGCAATACCCATCATCCCCTGTGTCACCACATGGCCGATGCGTGCGGTATTGCCTGGCGTATACCAGCCAACAGGCAGACTCGCCATGTGATGGCCCAGCCGGTGACGTCCACTTTGCAGAACCGCCACGCCCACACGGACGCCAGCCTGCTCCACTGCCCGACGGAGCATCCAGGACAGAAACACACCGAGCAGCAGCGCCACCAGCCACCCGATGGCCGAGCGCCAATCAGCGCGCAACCCATGCTCCAGCATCGGAGCCAACGCCGCCATGGCCAGCCCACACAGCACGCCATAGGCCACAGCCAACCACAGGTAGCGGCGCAGCAGGCGAACATCATCACCCAGCAGTTGCAGGAAGGTCTTCAGCATGCCAGCTCCTTCTTCTGCACAGGGCTGGCATAAGCGCCAAGCCGCCACAACCGCGCGTAGAGCCCGTCCTCAGCGAGTAACTGTGCGTGGCTGCCTTGCTCCGCAATCTCACCCTCGCGCAGTACCAGAATGCGATCCGCATGCATGATGGTGTCCAGCCGATGCGCAATGACCAGCAAGGTGCGTCCGCGGGCAAAGCGCGAAAGCGCATCCTGAATGGCGGCTTCGCTTTCCGCATCGGCAGAAGCTGTGGCTTCATCCAGCACGAGAATGGGTGGGTTCAGCAGCACGGCCCGGGCAATGCTCAGGCGCTGGCGCTCGCCACCGGAGAGCTGCGCATCCTCCCCCACCACGGAGTCGTAACCGCGCGGCAATGCCAGAATGCGATCGTGGATATTGGCTGCTCGCGCCGCGGCCTCAATCTCCTGCATGGAGGCCGACGGGCGGGCCAGTGCAATGTTCTCGCGCACACTGGCGTGAATCAGCTGTACTTCCTGCAGCACGAAGCCAATGCGTTGATACAAGCTTGCGCTGGAAATCTGCCGCAGATCGGCTCCGCCCAGAGTGATAGAGCCTTGCACCGGATCGAAAAACCGCAGCAGCAAACGAGCCAGGGTGGATTTACCGGAACCCGAGGGGCCGACCACCGCTGTGACAGTACCGGGCTGCAAATCAAAGCTGACGCCGGACAGCACCTGCGGCCCTGCCTCATAGGCATAGGCCACTTGCTCGAAACGCACGACGTTGCCTTCAGGAAACGATTGCTGCCCGGCGGCCGGCTGCGGCAGTACCGGAGTGTCCAGCAACGCAAGCACCCGCTGGGCGGCAGCCGTTGCACCCTGCAGGTCATGCAGCAAGGTATGCAGGAGCAACAACGGAGCACATATGCCTGGCGCTACCAATGCGAAAGGCAGCACATCCAAAGGCTGCATCCACCCCATGGCGACAAAGGCCGTGCCGGAGACCACAACCACACCGAGCACAGTCACAGGCGCAATCAATGCATGCGCACGAGCCATGGAGATCACCAAAGGGCGAGTGAAATCCGCAAAGACCCTGGCGAATCCATCAACAGCATCTCTGTAGCCCGCATGCACCGGATTCGGGCCACCAAAGGCCTTGACAACCGGAATCGCACCCGCGAACTCCACCGTAGCACTGTTGATTCGCCCCAACTGCGCCACAAACTCCTGCATGTGGGCACTGCCGACTTTCATCGCGCGTTTGAGAAACACGAAGAAACCAGGGAAAGGAAGCAGTGCAAATATCGCCATGCGCCAATCCAGCGCAAACAGGTAAATCACTGCGATCGTGATCGCTCCGACGGCACGGCCCACTGCGGTGTAGAAGTGGGCCGTCAGGCTGTGCAGCGTCGAAATATCGTCCTGCAACGCCTGTTTGACCTCGCCCGAGGCTCGTTCAGTGAACCAGCCCAAAGGCACCTGCGACAGACGCCTGATCACTGCAATGCGTAGATCGTAGGTGAGCCGGTTATCTGCCAGATGTGCGATCAGCTCCCCGGCGACCACAAAAGCCATGCCCGCGAGCATGCACAGCACAGCGACAGTGACTTGGCCCCCTATGCCACCAAAGTCTTCAGACATGGCCTGCCTGGCGATGGACGCAATGACCGCCAGTGGCACCAGCGTGAGCATGGTGCCTAGCGCGGCACTCAGGCCCGCCAGCGCCAAGCGCCCGCGAATAGGCGCAAATATCCGAGCAATCGGCTGGGGAGGGCTGGCGGATTCGGCCAGCGATTCAGAGGTAGACATTCGAAATCAGGAAAAGCCAGCGCTCACGCAGATGCGAACGGAAAGCTCAACAGGAATTAGTTGCATGATAATAAACTAATTAAAAATGATTCCAACAATAGGTCCATGAAAGGTGAGCCCATCCCCGACAATCTGGTTCACAGACCGAGAAAAAGCGTATGACCCACACACCCAAGCCGTCGAATCGTGGAAGACCACGCTCCATCACCAGAGAAAAAATTGCAGACGTCGGAATTTCCATCGGCCTTCCGGACATCACTTTCGTTGGCGTTGCCGCTGCATTGGGTGTCAGCCACATGGCGCTCTACAAGCATGTGCCGAGCCTGGAAGCACTGAAACACCTGATTGCCGAGGAGATCTTCAGACGCTGGGAACTGCCGCAGGCAAGCAGCCCGCAAAAGATCGGGCTGGAGGAATACCTTGTCGGATTCACGGCATCCACACGGCAATTCGTGAAAGCCCACCCAGGCGTCACACCTTTTGTGATTCGTCGCCTGGCGGCCACGCCAGCCATGCTGGAGAAGATCAGCACCCATCAAGCGCATATTGCGCAGGCCTACGGCATCACCAATGAGCAGTCACGCTGGTTGCTCTCGACCGTGACTTTCTTTTGCATCTCGGCCGCCGACACGGTGTACTCCGCAGCCCGGCTGGAGCCACTTGACGGGGCAGACGGGCAACTGGAGGAGGCAGAGATGGAGACTGAATTAGTCGAGGGAACCCGGGCCTTGATAGTGGGAGCACTGGGGCTGCTCAACAGCAGGCCACATCCCTGAAGCAGCGCTGGCATCGGCAGACTTCGGAGGCCTGGGTTGTCGAAAAGCTTCAGCAGCAATGACCAAAACGGTTAGCGGAAACGCAACCGACTCCCAGATTGTCAGTCCGCATGAGAAGCTCATTCCCTTGACTGCCCCACCCCAGCTCACAGGCACCTGCCCTCAAATGCAGGCGAGGCAGAGCCTGTGACTGCGCGGCTGCGCCCTCCCCCATCACAAATGGCCAGTGCGTCGGGTGCAGTTGACAGTTGAACGGCAAGCAGCAGAATCGCCAACTTTTTTACGACAGGATGCCTCTTATGCGACGGGTTGTGATTCTGGGTAATGCTGGCAGCGGGAAGTCCACGCTTGCTCGTGCATTGGGTGCACGCCTTGATCTGACGGTTGTCCACCTTGACACGCTGTTCTGGGAACCCGGCTGGATCGAGTCCGCGACTGAAGATTTCCGGGAACGGATCCGCAGCACAACGCCAGCTGATGCCTGGGTCAGTGAAGGTAACTACGCACGACGCACTTTTGACTTGCGCTTGCCGCAGGCAGATCTGCTCATATGGCTGGATACACCGAGATGGACCTGCCTGTTGCGAGTGGTGAAGCGAAACCTGATGAATAGTCCACGAGCCGACCTTCCAGCAGGATGCACAGAGAAGCTCAACCGGGATTTCCTGATTTTTCTAAAGTTCGTATGGCAATTTGATCGAGTTTCTCGCCCTGGTATCGAGGCGAAACGCCTGGAGATTGGTCCGAAGGTTCCTGTGGTGCATCTGCGCGGAGCGCGGCAAATCGCCTCTTTCCTCAATGCGCTGCCTGCCGCATCGGCAGCCAGGAATAAGGCCCTCTCTGAGACCCTGGCTCCTGGGCACAAATAGCAGACCTGCATTGATGCCGTTGCTGTGCCATTGCAGATGAGGCTGTTTGCCCTGAGCCACCAAAATCAAGGACGTCATGGTCACCATGACTTGAAGCGGCGCGCAAATTCTGCGCATAGGGCTGCCCGCTAAAACCTGCGTACCAGCCCATGCCGCCAGTGCGCTCGTGATGATCAAGGATCGGCAAAAGCGCCCACAAACTCAATGACCATCACCGGTCATGCCGCCTCCTCGCGGCCGTCCATGGGGAGCCTCGACCTCATCGCCACGCCTGTGCGGCGCCGGCAGACTATTCGTCGGCCACCTCAAAGCAGTTCTCCCCGGCAAAGATATCCGTCAAGGCAGCTTTCAGTGCCTCATGCTCGCTGGTCGGAAGGTCAAAGACGATGGACAGATGCTCCAGCCCATCCATCCTCCTTGCAGCCTCGCATTTGAATATGACCTCCGCACGAGAGCGCTTGAGCACAAACCGCCCAATGCCTCCATAGCATGAGCTCTGCTGCCCGCCCCACTCGACATGGTAGGTATCCATTCCAAGCACTTCATCCTGCTCGTCCTCATCCTCTTCAAAGGAGCGTTGCAGCATCAGGTACTGCTCGGTGTCATGCTTTTTGTCGGCAAAGCCGACAAGGTGGCACAGGCCTTCCGGGTCTTCGGTAACGACGCAGGTTGCGGTGAAAAAGCGCTGGTTCATCGGGTTGTTCTTGAAGGTTCAGGGCAGCAATAAGGTTGGAGCCGGAATCTTATGGCCGGAGCGCATTGATTGCGAGCGTCAGCGATCGGGTCAGAGCGGACAGCTGGCAAAGTCTGCTGCCCATGCCGCATGTACTGCAGCTCCAGGAACGGGACCCGTGCGCGACCGGTCGTCTGGTCGCGCGCCTGTGCGGAGTTTGACGGTTTGGCGGGCGGATCGCCAATGAAGGCATTGCTTGATCGCCAGACCCCGAGCAAAGCTATTGGGCTTCAGAGGACGCGGCACCTCGCTTCAGTCTTAAAATGAATGAAAATCAATATCATTCTGTTTGCATGAACTCCCAGAGCAACATCCTGATCGTTGACGATCACGCGAACATTCGGGAGCCCTTATCGACCTTCCTGCGCCGCTACGACTTCGAGGTCGAGACAGCTGAAGACGGCAATGCCATGCGCAGCTGCCTGCAGAAAAGTGACTTCGACCTCATCGTTCTCGACGTCATGCTCCCGGGCGAAGACGGCTTCTCGTTGTGTCGCTACATTTCAGAGCACGTCGGCACGCCGGTCATTCTGCTTACAGCCATGACCGATGAAGCGGACCGTATTGCCGGACTGGAGATTGGAGCAGACGATTATGTGGTCAAGCCTTTCAATCCTCGGGAACTGGTGGCACGGATACGCAGCGTGCTGCGACGCAAGTTGCGGACGGAGAAAGACGCAGCCCAGCGACTGAATGCGCCCGCGCCGTCCCGGCAGCACGAATACCGGTTTATCTTCAGCGGCTGGTCCCTGGACACGCGCACCCGCGAGTTGCGCGACCCCGGCGATCAGAGCATCGCACTGAGCACCGCCGAGTTCCATCTGCTGCGTGTGCTGGTCGAGAATGCCGGTCGTGTGCTCAGCCGCAGCCAGTTGCTGGACCACACGCAGCGCGCTGACGCGGTGAGCTTCGACCGTAGCATAGACAGCCAGATCAGCCGGCTGCGCAAGAAGCTGGAGCCCGATTCGCGCCGGCCCCATTTGCTCAAGACGGTGCGCGGAGACGGCTATATGTTTGCCGCCAAGGTGGACGCAGAGTGGGCATGAGGTGGCTGCCACGCAGCATTTCAGGGCAACTGCTGGCACTGTGGATCGTGGCCATCCTGGTGGCCCACCTGATTGCGGTGCTGGCCCTGTCCTGGTGGCGTTCCGACAATATTGCCATTCATCCGCTCTCGGCACGCACGATAGAGACCCGTATTCAGGCTGCCTACAAGGCGGCAAGCCACGACCAGCCCGTCAATCAGTTGCTGGAAGACATCAGCCTGCCCGAATCCGAGTTCCGTCTTTTCACTGCGCCGCGCGTCAAAGGTGAAGACAGTCGCTGGAGCCGGCAGGAACTTGCCTTGGAGCAAGCCATTCGCGCCCGGCTGGAACTGACTCCCGAGACGCCGCTTCATGTGCGCCTGCTGAATGTCCTGCCCGGCGTATCGGGCCAGGCCGACAGGCGCAACTGGATTGAGAAGGCCTTCAGAAGCCGCCACGCGCTGGCCATGGATGTCGAAGTGCTATTGCCCGGGGGCCAATGGCTCTATAGCAGGCACTGGCCGACGCCCGTGCCTGCGCACTGGAGCCGCGTGCTGAGCTTTTCGCTGCTGGTAGGCACCATCCCCGCAGCCATCATCGCGCTGCTGTTCGGCCGCCAGATCATGCGCCCGCTTGCCGAGCTGACCGAGGCCTCCCGGCGCGTGAGCCGGGGCGAGCGCGTGGTCCTGCCCCAGCCCGGTGGACTCAGTGGCGTGCGCGACATCGTCCAGGCCTTCAACGACATGCAGGACAGCCTGGTGCGCTTCGTCAACGGGCGCACCCAGATGCTGGCCGCCATGGGCCACGACCTGCGCACGCCGCTGACGTCGCTGCGCATTCGCGCGGAGTTCATTGAGGACGAGGCCTTGCGCAATGCCATGATCGCCACGCTCGACGACATGAGCGCCATGGTCTCGGAGACCCTGCGCTTTGCACGCGACGAAGCCCATCAGGAGCCGACCCAGGAGGTGGCCATGGACGCGCTCATACAGCAAGTCATCGATGCCCAGTCGAACAGCGGGAAATCCGTGCGCCCTACCCTGAGGCTCGATGCCGGGCTGCATTACCGCTGCCGACCGGTAAACCTCAAGCGCGCGCTGCACAACATCATCGACAACGCCGCGCGCTATGGCGAGGTGCGCGTGGCCGCCATGCTGGACGACTCCCGCCGGGTGCTGCGCATCGCAGTGGACGACGACGGCCCGGGCATTCCCCCCGCGCAGCTCGAGCATGTGTTCGAGCCCTTCACCCGCCTGGATGCGGCGCGCAGTACACACAGCGGCGGCGTCGGCCTCGGGCTGGCGATTGCGCGCTCGTCCATACGCGCCCATGGCGGCGATGTCACTTTGCACAACCGGGTCGAAGGCGGCCTGCGTGCTCTCATCGAAATGCCAGTATGAAAATATGAGCTGCTACCGATTGCTATTACTGTATTTCAGAATAAAAAATATCTGAAATACATATATAGCAAGCGATACAAGCTATGTTTTTATTGCTTCCAAACGAAGTAGACGAGAAAAGCG
>NZ_JBKFBC010000004.1:394265-397547 GCF_053345995.1 Comamonas sp. C24C
ATTCTTGTCGATCTGGTATGCGGCCATGGCATCGAAGCGCGTATAGCCGCCAGCACCCTTGGTGACAATGCCCCCGTCCACGGTGGAACGCGCATAGCCCTGGTTCACATCGCTCTGGGCGTAGATGCCCAGGCCCAGTGTCAGCTTGGCCATGGGCTTGTAGCTGGTCCACAGGCTGAAGCTGTGCTTGGGGGTGTTGGCAAAGGGCAGGCCGTTGGCGATATTGCCAGCGCCCATATTCTTTTGCTTGCTGTCCATATAGGTGTAGCCGCCAAAGATATTCAGGTTCGGCAGCACAGTGCCGTTAAAGCCCAGTTCAACGCCATTCACGACCTTGTTGCCACCCATGTAGGTGATGCCGTTCTCGGTGATGCGGACATTGGTCACATCGTTGCGGAACAGCGCCGCAGACAGGGCCAGGCGCTTGTTCAGCAGATCCCACTTGGTGCCCAGCTCCATCGACCGCGTCTTCTCGGGCTTGAGATTGGCCAGGGCATCGGTGTTGATCGCCTGATCTTCATTGCCGCTGCCCAGCGATGAGCCGCCGGGACGCGAGGAAGTGCCGATGCTGGCGTAGATGCTGCCGTTGTCTGCCGGCTTGTAGACCAGGCCCAATTGGTAGTTGAACAAGGTGTCGCTGCGGCTGATGTCGTACGCTGGCGCGGGGCTGCGTCCGGTGCTGGCCGGGCCGGCCGAGTTCACCTTGTAGTGATCCACTCGCAGGCCGGCATTGAGCAGCCATTGGTCGTTGAACTTGATGGTGTCGAAACCGTACAGGGCCGTGGTGTCGATCTTGTTGCGTGTGGCCTCCGCTGGCAAAGACCAGGCGAAATTCCAGGCATCGGAGCTGTTGGGATTGTCCAGGGAAGCACACCACGGCGCCAGGACACTGGAGCAGGCACCGCCGCTCTGGATGGCGGTGGAGCGCACATCGGACTTCTCGCGCGCAAGCTCAAGGCCCACGGCAAAACTGTGGCCAACCGAGCCCGTCTGTGCCTTGCCGGTGAACTCGGTCACGTTCTGCAGCGTGGTCACCTCCGCCAGGCGCGCATTGCCGCGGCGCCACACATAGCCGTTGATGGCATTGCCCTTGCTGTCATCGGGCTGGGTCCATACATAGTCCTGCCGGGTCTTGCTGTAGCGCAGGCTGTTGCGCAGCTTGTTGGTGTCGGTGAACTTGTGTTCCACCGACGCGGTGAACAGATCGCTTTTTTCCTTTTCGTAGTCGCGCGAGCTCAAACCGTACCAGTTGTCGCGGCTTTTGCCATAGGTCGGGCCGACCCGGGTTCCACCAGGCAGATTGGCCATGGCCGCATTGGTGTACAGATAGGGCACGCCGCCATCTGGAATGTTGTCGGTCTGCAGGTGCTGCCACGACAGCGTCACCTCCGTGGGCGTACCCATACCAAAGGTCACCGTGGGTGCAATGCCCCATCGCTTGTTCTCCGGGCCGTTACGACCCGGCACATCGGCCCCATGGGCCATCGCATTCAGACGAAAGCCCGTCGTGTCGTTGATCTTGCGATTCAGATCCAGGGTGCCGCGCTGGTAGTTGTCGGTGCCCAAGCCAACGTCGCCGGAGATGAAGTTCTCATTCTTGGCTTTCTTGGTGACCAGGTTGATCGAGCCGCCAGCACCGCCACGCCCGGCGTAGGCAGAGTCCGCGCCCTTGACCACCTCCACCGCCTCGATGTTGAAGATCTCGCGGGTGCCCGCCGAGATGTCGCGCATGCCGTCGACAAAGGTGCTGGACTGCGAATCCATGCCTCGGATGAATGGCTGGTCGCCCGAAGGGTTGCCGCCCTCTCCGTTGCCGAAGGTGATGCCGGGCGTGGAGCGCAGCGCGTCCTGCAGGCTGGTGGCGCCAGTCTGCTTGAGTACTTCCTCGCTGATGACCTGAACGGTCTTGGGCGTGTCCAGCAGGGGGGCCGTGAACTTGGCCGAAGGTGCGACATCCGTCTTGAGCGAGGGGGCTGCGGACTCGGTCACGGTCACCGCATCCAGGGTGACTTCCTGGGCCATGGACGCCGCGCTGGCCAAGCACAGGCAGGCGGCCAGGGCGATCTGGGTCACCTCCGCTGGAGGACGGAGTCGCGGGTTGATGTTCTTGCGCATGCAATTTTCCTTGGTTTGTAAACTCAACAAAAAATCACTCCGGCGGAGTGATTCAGGTGTGTGTCTGGAACTGGTTGTTGAGAATCATTACCAATGAATATTGCGCAGCTATGCCGCAATGTGGCGAAATGTGGCAGCGCATCGGGCCACATGCCTGTCATTCGAAAGCCTGCCTGAATGGCGCAACAAACGGCCATGGAGCGGCAAAGACAGGCAACAAATCCAGATGAGCATGTTGCGGATGACCGACATCCAGCAGAAGCCAGCGTCTTCACCCTCCGCCTCGGCTGACGCCTCCACTCTGTTCAGGCGCAGGCACAAGTTCCGAATGCGTCCCACCCAACCTCGTCTACTGGTGCTGAAAGCGATAGAGAGCCTGGGTCAGGACGGCGGAAAATACTCGGATATACGCCGACAGCTGGAGAGTGCCGGAACTCCGCTTGCGGAGCAGACGATCTACCGCGTCGCGCGAGAGATGGCGGACGCGGGCCTTCTGACACGCTGCCATGCAACAGACGGACGCATCGTCTACCGCCTCAAATCGGCAGGCTGATCCAGTGAGCGCAGACGCGCAACTCTTATGATCCCGCGTACGGCGGGAGTGTCATCACCGATGTTCGGGCACAGAAATCTGCCTCGGCGCCACTCTGACCAAAGTACTTTGCGCCAAAGTTCCGGCGCGCGGCCCAAGCGCAGCGTCCTTGCGTCCAGATCCGCTGCTGACTGCATCCATCGATGTTGAGCGGCAACGCATTGGCGCCGCACCAATCAACAAGGGCGGGATGAATCCCGCCCTTGTTAGGTGAGTTGTCGTCAGCACCTGTGAGGTGCTTTCGTCCTGCTGCGTCTTTGAGCGGCCTACTCGCTTGTAGGCACGAAAAACAGGTACTCACCTGGCCCCATCTGCGGGGTGATCACATAGCCATCGCACTGCCTGTCCTTGCATTTCACAGGGATGGCGCGGGGCCATATCGTTGCTGCCGTCGGGTAACCGGGCAGGTACTGGGGCACATGCCAGACGCCATAGTCACCCACTGGCTCGGCTTGCTGCGATCCCGTCGCGCCTTGCTCGCCGCTTCCGAAGATCTGGCGCTGAATGCTCAACGGTTCATTGACCGCCCTGGAATCGGGCGCTGCCAGAGACGAAGCGCCACATAGTGCCATCGC
>NZ_JBKFBC010000005.1:0-27440 GCF_053345995.1 Comamonas sp. C24C
GGCTGTTCTTTAAAAATTCATAGAGTCGAAATCAGCGTTGCTGGTGGAAAGCGCAAACCAAGGTTTGTGCACCGTGCCGCCAGCAACATTTTGATTGCGTCAAAACAGATATTTTGCGAATGCAAATTTATCTAGTAATGACGAATATTCTCTAAGCTGTATCGAAAGATGCAGCCAAAGATATTCACATTACGGCATAACGCGTGAGGTGCAAGACCTCACCAGTCTTTGAACACCAGGCTTTGATTCTCGCTAAGAGAGTCCAAAGTTATAGGGTCAAGTGACTAAGAGCATATGGTGGATGCCTTGGCGATGATAGGCGACGAAAGACGTGATAGCCTGCGATAAGCTTCGGGGAGCTGGCAAATAAGCTTTGATCCGGAGATTTCTGAATGGGGGAACCCACCTCGCAAGAGGTATCGTGCACTGAATACATAGGTGCTCGAAGCGAACCTGGAGAACTGAAACATCTAAGTACCCAGAGGAAAAGACATCAACCGAGATTCCGATAGTAGTGGCGAGCGAATTCGGAAGAGCCTTGCAGTGATAGTCGATCAGTTAACAAAACGGCATGGAAAGGCCGACCATAGTGGGTGATAGTCCCGTATGTGAAAACCGATCGGTGGTACTAGGCTGCAGACAAGTAGGGCGGGGCACGAGAAACCCTGTCTGAATATGGGGGGACCATCCTCCAAGGCTAAATACTCATCATCGACCGATAGTGAACCAGTACCGTGAGGGAAAGGCGAAAAGAACCCCGGGAGGGGAGTGAAATAGATCCTGAAACCGTATGCTTACAAAAAGTCGGAGCCCTTAGGGGTGACGGCGTACCTTTTGTATAATGGGTCAGCGACTTACATTCAGTGGCAAGCTTAACCGAATAGGGGAGGCGAAGAGAAATCGAGTCCGAATAGGGCGATTAGTCGCTGGGTGTAGACCCGAAACCAAGTGATCTATCCATGGCCAGGATGAAGGTGCCGTAACAGGTACTGGAGGTCCGAACCCACTAATGTTGCAAAATTAGGGGATGAGCTGTGGATAGGGGTGAAAGGCTAAACAAACTTGGAAATAGCTGGTTCTCTCCGAAAACTATTTAGGTAGTGCCTCAAGTATTACCGTCGGGGGTAGAGCACTGTTTAGGCTAGGGGGTCATGGCGACTTACCAAACCTATGCAAACTCCGAATACCGACGAGTACAGCTTGGGAGACAGAGCACCGGGTGCTAACGTCCGGACTCAAGAGGGAAACAACCCAGACCGCCAGCTAAGGTCCCTAAAATTGGCTAAGTGGGAAACGAAGTGGGAAGGCTAAAACAGTCAGGATGTTGGCTTAGAAGCAGCCATCATTTAAAGAAAGCGTAATAGCTCACTGATCGAGTCGTCCTGCGCGGAAGATGTAACGGGGCTAAGCCAGTTACCGAAGCTGCGGATGCACAGTTTACTGTGCGTGGTAGGAGAGCGTTCTGTAAGCCTGTGAAGGTGTCTGGTAACGGATGCTGGAGGTATCAGAAGTGCGAATGCTGACATGAGTAGCGTTAAAGGGGGTGAAAAGCCCCCTCGCCGTAAGCGCAAGGTTTCCTACGCAACGTTCATCGGCGTAGGGTGAGTCGGCCCCTAAGGCGAGGCAGAGATGCGTAGCTGATGGGAAACAGGTCAATATTCCTGTACCGATCAATAGTGCGATGTGGGGACGGAGAAGGTTAGCTCAGCCAACTGTTGGAATAGTTGGTTCAAGCGTGTAGTCGTGCTCTTTAGGCAAATCCGGAGAGCTGAGATGAGGCGTGATAACGAGTGTGCTTGCACACGAAGTGAGTGATACCCTGCTTCCAGGAAAAGCCACTAAGCTTCAGCTATTGACGACCGTACCGCAAACCGACACTGGTGCGCGAGATGAGTATTCTAAGGCGCTTGAGAGAACTCAGGAGAAGGAACTCGGCAAATTGACACCGTAACTTCGGGAGAAGGTGTACCCCAAGTAAGTGAAGTTGTACAAACGGAGCTCAAAGGGGTTGCAAAAAATTGGTGGCTGCGACTGTTTAATAAAAACACAGCACTCTGCAAACACGAAAGTGGACGTATAGGGTGTGACGCCTGCCCGGTGCTGGAAGATTAAATGATGGGGTGCAAGCTCTTGATTGAAGTCCCAGTAAACGGCGGCCGTAACTATAACGGTCCTAAGGTAGCGAAATTCCTTGTCGGGTAAGTTCCGACCTGCACGAATGGCGTAACGATGGCCACACTGTCTCCTCCTGAGACTCAGCGAAGTTGAAATGTTTGTGATGATGCAATCTCCCCGCGGAAAGACGGAAAGACCCCATGAACCTTTACTGTAGCTTTGTATTGGACTTTGAACGGATCTGTGTAGGATAGGTGGGAGGCTTTGAAGTGAGGTCGCTAGATCTCATGGAGCCGACGTTGAAATACCACCCTGGTGCGTTTGAGGTTCTAACCTGGATCCATTATCTGGATCGGGGACAGTGCATGGTAGGCAGTTTGACTGGGGCGGTCTCCTCCCAAAGCGTAACGGAGGAGTTCGAAGGTACGCTAGTTACGGTCGGACATCGTGACGATAGTGCAATGGCATAAGCGTGCTTAACTGCGAGACTGACAAGTCGAGCAGATGCGAAAGCAGGACATAGTGATCCGGTGGTTCTGTATGGAAGGGCCATCGCTCAACGGATAAAAGGTACTCTGGGGATAACAGGCTGATACCGCCCAAGAGTTCATATCGACGGCGGTGTTTGGCACCTCGATGTCGGCTCATCTCATCCTGGGGCTGTAGTCGGTCCCAAGGGTATGGCTGTTCGCCATTTAAAGAGGTACGTGAGCTGGGTTTAAAACGTCGTGAGACAGTTTGGTCCCTATCTTCCGTGGGCGCTGCAGATTTGAGGAAGCCTGCTCCTAGTACGAGAGGACCGGAGTGGACACACCTCTGGTGTACCTGTTGTCACGCCAGTGGCATCGCAGGGTAGCTAAGTGTGGAAGAGATAACCGCTGAAAGCATCTAAGCGGGAAACTCGTTTCAAGATGAGATCTGCCGGGGCCTTGAGCCCCCTGAAGGGTCGTTGTAGACCACGACGTTGATAGGCTGGGTGTGGAAGCGCAGTAATGCGTTAAGCTAACCAGTACTAATTGCCCGTGCGGCTTGACCCTATAACTTTGGGTAAGCCTGGAAAAATGAAAGACAGAACGCAAGTTCTAGTTATGCCGAAAAGGCGCAATCGAAAAGCTGATTGAAGACTCTATGAATTCGTTGGATTGAAGGTGAGCAAGATTAAGAAGTTAATCAAGGCGCTATCGATCTGACAAAAAGTTTATGCCTGATGACCATAGCAAGTTGGTACCACTCCTTCCCATCCCGAACAGGACAGTGAAACGACTTTGCGCCGATGATAGTGCGGGTTCCCGTGTGAAAGTAGGTCATCGTCAGGCTCTTACAGTGAAAACCCCGTAGTCGAAAGATTACGGGGTTTTTTATTGGGTGCTTCGAAACGAGGAGCGCTTACCGTACGCTGTCAAAGCATTGCAGCTGCGAAAATACCAGAAACCCATAAAAAGAGAGCGCTAGGCGCTCTCTTTTTTCATTCGGCGATGAATCTGCTGCGCATCAGTAGGGCGCTGCCTGGCCATGCACGAACACCCTCAGCTCGCCGTTCTGGAAGGGGACCCATTGCTCGTTCTGGGTCAGAGGGGCGGTGACGATGATGGCTACCTTGTCCTGGGGCGTGGTTTCGCGGGAGAAGTCCACGCTGAGGTCTTCGTCGGACAGCTGTGCCTGGGTGAAGGGGTGGCGGCGCTCGACATAGCAGAGGTGGGTGGTCGCATGGGCCCAGAGCGCTTCGCCGTTGGAGAGCAGGAAGTTGAACGTGCCGTGCGGTGCGATCTTGGCGGCCAGCTCGCGCAGGGTGTGGGTCAGCTCTTCGATACTAGGCACGCCCGCATGGGACTTCCACAGCTCCTGCATGATCCAGCAGAAGGCTCGCTCGCTGTCCGTGTTGCCAATGGGCTGGAAGTGGGCATGCAGCTTGGGGGCGAAGTTCTTGAGGTCGCCGTTGTGCGCAAAGACCCAGTTGCGTCCCCAGAGCTCGCGCACGAAGGGGTGGCAGTTCTGCAGGCTGACCACGCCCTGGGTGGCCTTGCGGATATGGGCGATGACGTTGGTGCTCTTGATCGGGTATTCGCGGATGAGCTTGGCGATCTGTGAGTCGATGGCGCGTTCGTGATCGACGAAGTGGCGCAGGCCCTTGTCTTCGAAGAAGGCGATGCCCCAGCCGTCGGTGTGGTCGCCGGTATTGCCTGCGCGCTGTGTGAAGCCTGAGAAGCTAAAGCGCACATCGGTGGGCGTGTTGCAGTTCATTCCAAGCAGCTGGCACATGGCTTCGTCATATCTTTCAAGCAAAAAAGCTTTATAGCCTAAGAATCTATGGATGATTTCGTCAATGATGGTGCTGTATGGCAGAGATCGTCAACCGCTGCCAAGCCCGCATGAAAAAAGCAGCCGAAGCTGCTTTGCGCAAGAGGGCGGCGATGGATTATTCGCGGTCCAGCCAGAGCTTGCCGCCGGTGGCCCAGTCGTGACGCTTGATGTCGGTGATGATGATGTCCACCGATTCGGGCGAGCCGCCAAGCACTTCAACGCTGACGCGGGTGATTTCTTCGACCAGCTTGCGCTTTTGTTCGACGGTACGGCCTTCCATCATTTCGACATGGTAGGTGGGCATGTGCAGGTTTCCTTGCTGGCTTTAGGTTGGGAAAAGAGGCCCATCATAAGGCTGGGCGGGTAAAGAGCCGTCCCGGGACGGCCCCGGCCGCGTGCGGGCCGGTCAGCTCTGCTCCGACCAGAGCTTGCCACCGGTGGCCCAGTTGTGGCGGGGTACGTCGGTGATGATGATGTCCACGGACTCGGGGGCGCTACCCAGCACCTCGGTGGTCACGCGGGTGATTTCTTCGGCCAGCTTGCGCTTCTGATCAACGCTGCGGCCTTCAAACAGTTCAATGCGATAGGTGGGCATCAAGGTCTCCTTGCTGTAGTGGAATGCCCGAGCTGCAAGGCGGTGAGTGCAGGATCAGGCAGAGGTGGAATCGTTGGCAACCGGCCGCGCACAGGCTGGGCAAATGCAGGCCTTGCCACGTGCGTCGGCGGGCAGCCGCTCCAGCGCATCCCGGGAAACCGGGGTCTGCATGCACCAGCAGCTGTTCGGCGGCAGGCCGGCGCTGATGGCGCACTGGTTGGGCTGGCCGCACAGAGGGCAGCGGCTGGCGTCTACGAGAGGATCGATGGGCATGGCCGCAGTGTAGAAGCCATCCGGTATCGCGAGGACTGCGGTCAAGAAAAATGCACTCGATGTACTGACATGGAGTGCATTTTGATAGCTGCTTGCGCAATTGAATCAATGGATTCAGATAGAAAAATCTTTGAAATCCATTGATATCAAGCGAGAGCCGCTCCTTGTTCAGGAGCGGCCTTGTCCGGCAATCAAGCGCCGGCCTTGACCTTCAGACGCCAAGCGTGCAGCAGAGGCTCGGTGTAGCCGGAAGGCTGTTCCTTGCCCTTGAACACCAGGTCCAGAGCGGCCTGATAGGCTGCGCCATCGGGATTGGCCACCAGGCTCTTGTAGGCGGCGTCGCCGGCGTTCTGCTCGTCCACGATCTTGGCCATGCGGGCATAGCTGTCGCGCACCATGGCTTCGGTGACGATGCCGTGCTGCAGCCAGTTGGCGATGTGCTGGCTGGAGATGCGCAGCGTGGCGCGGTCTTCCATCAGGCCCACGTTGTGGATGTCGGGCACCTTGGAGCAGCCCACGCCCTGGTCGATCCAGCGCACCACATAGCCCAGGATGCCTTGCACGTTGTTGTCCACTTCCTGCTGCTTTTCCGCATCGCTCCAGTTGGGGTTGGTGGATACGGGCACTTGCAGGATGGCGTTCAGCAGTTCGTCGCACTCGGCGTCGGCGTTGGGGCTTTCCAGACCCTTTTGCACGTCGGCCACATTGATCTGGTGATAGTGCAGGGCGTGCAGGGTGGCGCCGGTGGGTGAGGGCACCCAGGCGGTGTTGGCACCGGCCTTGGGCTGGGCAATCTTCTGCTCCAGCATGGCCTTCATCAGGTCGGGCATGGCCCACATGCCCTTGCCGATCTGGGCGCGGCCGCGCAGGCCCATGTTCAGGCCGACCAGCACGTTGTTCTTTTCATAGGCGGGCAGCCAGGCGCAGGTCTTCATGTCGGCCTTGCGGACCATGGGGCCGGCATACATGGCGGTGTGCATTTCATCGCCGGTGCGGTCCAGGAAGCCGGTGTTGATGAAGGCAACGCGTGCGGGTGCAGCAGCGATAGCGGCCTTCAGGTTGACCGAAGTGCGACGCTCTTCGTCCATGATGCCCAGCTTGACGGTGTTCTCGGGCAGGCCCAGAACCTTTTCAACGCGGCCAAACAGTTCGTTCGCGAAAGCGGCTTCGGCGGGGCCGTGCATCTTGGGCTTGACGATGTAGACGCTGCCTGTGCGGCTATTGCGGATGCCGTTGGCGCCGCCCTTCAGGTCGTGAATGGCGATGGCGGTAGTCACCAGCGCGTCCATGATGCCTTCGGGGATTTCCTTCTGCTCGGGGCCCCACAGCACGGCGGGGTTGGTCATCAGGTGACCCACGTTGCGCACGAACATCAGCGAGCGGCCGTGCAGCTTCACGGGCTTGCCGTCGGCGCCGGTGTATTCGCGGTCGGGGTTCAGACCACGGGTCACGATCTTGCCGCCCTTTTCAAAGGACTCGGTCAGCGTGCCCTTCAGAATGCCCAGCCAGTTGGCGTAGCCGTTGACCTTGTCTTCGGCATCCACGGCGGCCACGGAGTCTTCCAGATCCAGAATGGTGGACAGGGCGGCTTCGACCACCACGTCAGCCACGCCGGCGGCATCGGTGCTGCCGATGGGGGTGGACTTGTTGACGATGATGTCGATGTGGATGCCGTTGTTCTTGAGCAGCACCGACTTGGGAGCCGCAGCATCGCCCTGGTAGCCGATGAACTTGGCTTCGTCCTTCAGGCCGGTCTTGCTGCCGTCCTTCAGGGACACGACCAGCTTGCCGCCTTCGACGGCGTAGCCGGTGGAATCCTTGTGCGAGCCCGAGGCCAGGGGCACGGCCTGATCCAGGAAGTTGCGTGCGAACTCGATGACCTTGGCGCCGCGCACGGGGTTGTAGCCCTTGCCCTTCTCGGCACCGCCGGCTTCGCTGATGGCGTCCGTGCCATACAGCGCGTCGTACAGCGAACCCCAGCGGGCGTTGGCGGCGTTCAGGGCGTAGCGGGCGTTCAGGATGGGAACCACGAGCTGGGGGCCGGCCTGGATAGCCAGTTCGGCATCCACGTTTTCGGTCGTGGCCTTGGCGTCCTTGGGGGACTCGACCAGATAGCCGATGGTCGTCAGAAACTTGCGGTAGGCCACCATGTCGGTGATGGGGCCGGGGTTGGCCTTGTGCCAGGTATCGAGCTCCGTCTGCAGGCGATCGCGCTCGGCCAGCAGGGCGGCGTTCTTGGGTGCCAGATCGGCCACGATGGCGTCGAAGCCCTTCCAGTAGGTGTCCTGGTCAACGCCCGTGCCAGGCAGCACTTGCGTGTTCACAAAGTTGTACAGCTCGGTGGCGACTTGCAGGCCGTGGACTTGGGTGCGATCAGTCATTGGAAACCTCTGGTTGATGTC
Organism: Comamonas sp. C24C; assembly: GCF_053345995.1. NCBI lineage: Bacteria > Pseudomonadati > Pseudomonadota > Betaproteobacteria > Burkholderiales > Comamonadaceae > Comamonas > Comamonas sp. C24C. The sequence goes on from NZ_JBKFBC010000005.1 coordinate 7,687, forward strand.
TCTGGATTCAGGAGTCGTTGCCCATCACGGGCAGCATGTGGGGAGACTGTATTTGAATTCTTTGAGTACATAAATAGCCTAAATAGTTCAAAACTCATGATGTTTTTATATGGAGTCTGCGGGATTTATGCGTTTTATGCACCGCAGTCGCCAGCCTTCGTCAGTTCTGAGCGATCTGTGCAACGACTTCAGTGACGGCCGCCCCGGCAGTCGCCGAAAGCGCCGCGCGAAGGCGCTGCAGGATCTCTCCTGAAGCGATAGCTGTGATCGCCCGCCTGGTTTGGCGCAACAGTGGATTGGATGCTTTTTTCGGGCGCCAGAATCCGTCTTGAAGTGAGTGCATGCCATCAAATGACAGGGCTTTGTCTGTCATAAGTGGATGTCCGCGCTCAGAAATGATTCGTTAAGCTTGAAACAAATTGAGCATCTTCCGATATCGGCCAGCCAATCTTTACCAAGGAGCTCCTGATGGCGAATCTGAACGAAAGCCTGCAAGACCTGATGACCCTGGATGGCGCCATGTGCGCGGCAGTGGTCGATTACAACAGCGGCATGCTGCTGGGCAGCATCGGCTCGGGCGTGGACCTGGAGCTGGCTGCTGCGGGCAATACCGAGGTGGTGCGCGCCAAGATGAAGACCATGCAGTCCCTGGGCCTGAACGACAGCATCGAAGACATTCTCATCACCCTGGGCAAGCAGTATCACATCCTGCGTCCGGCCGAGAAGATCAACGGCATCTTCATCTACTACGTGCTGGACAACGGCCGCGCCAACCTGGCCTTGGCCAGGCGCAAGGTGTCGGACGTGGAGTCCAGGTTCGTGATGTGATTCAGCGGCTCTGAAGACGCGCAACGGGCCTGCGGGCCCGTTCTTGTTTTGCGGTCCGGGCCGGCCTGCTCAGGCGGCGATCAGCGGAGCGCGGAACTGGTAGCCCACCTTCTGCTGTGACTGCAGCGGTACGGCCACGGGGGTTGCCTTTTCGATGCGGCGGCGCAGCCGGTAGATGGTGGCGTGCAGGCTGTTGTCGGATTCGGCTGCGCTGGTATGGGCCAGCAGGCTGCGGATATGGTCCCGGCTGACGGTGTCGCCCCGGGCCTGCAAAAAGCACTCCATCAGCATCAGGTCGGTGGCGCCCAGTTCCACGCTCTGACCGTCGGGCGCGGTCAGCAGGCTGCGGCGGCTGTCCAGCTTCCAGGCCGTGGCCGTACGCGCCGTGGTCATGATGCGCCGGTGCACGGCGCGTACAGCCAACTCCACCTGTTCGAAGGTCACGGGCTTGGTCAGATACATATCTGCACCGGCGTTGATGACCTCGGCAAACACCTCAGGACCCAGCCGTCCCGAGACGATGAGCACGCCGGCCTGGGTGCGCTTGCGGATGATGCGCAGCAGCTCGGTGCCGGCCACGCCGGGCAGCATCAGATCCAGCACATAGAAATCGAAGCGATAGGGCGCGTCGTCGGCCAGCAGGTCGCTGCTGTCGCCGTATGCCGTGACATCCACCCCCTGGCTGCGCAGGTGCTGGGCCAGGAATTCGCAGTAATCGGTGTCGTCGTCGACCAGGGCAAGAGTGGCAGGCAGCATGGGCGGCGGACCTTATTCGGCAAGACCTTGGGGAATGACCAGACGCATGACCGTGCCATGCGGACTGTGCGGCAGAGCTTGCACTGTACCCTGGTGCAACTGCAGGACCGAGCGCACGATGAACAGGCCCAGGCCGGCCCCGGGGCGGCTGTGATGGCCGCGCGCGCCTTTTTCGAACAGATGCGCAAGCAACTCCTCGGGGATGCCCGGGCCCTGGTCGATGACTTCCAGGATCAGTGCCAGCGGTTCGTCGGACTCGGAGATGCGCAGCTGCACCGGGCTGTCGGCGGGCGCATAGGCCAGGGCGTTGTTGAGCAGATTGCGAATCGTCAGCCGCATCAGCGCCGGGTGCAGCTGGACGGTGCGGGGCGTGGTCAGCCATTGCACCTCGATGCGCGGACGCAGGTCGGCCGCAATATCGTGCAGCACCAGCTTGATCAGCGTGGGCAGATCGGTTTCGCTGGAGGCGCCGGCCTTGCCTCCGGCCGCCAGGATTGTGCCGGCGGCCAGGGTGTTGTCCAGCGTGCCCATCACCTGCTGCAGCACATGCTCGGCGCGCAGCAAGGCCCTGGTGGCCGGCGCGGCATCGGCCAGATGCAGGTCTTCCATGGCCTTGAGCGTGGCCTGCATGGCGGCCGAGGCATTGTTCAGCGGCTGACGGATTTCGTGCGACAGCAGCTGCAGCATCTCGTTGTGCTCGCTCAGCATGGCCGTGCGCCAGTCCAGCAGGGTGCGCAGCCGGTCCAGCTCGCCCGCGTCCTGGCGGTGGCTGCGCAGCTGTTCGTGCAAGGTCTGCAACTGCTCGCGCTGGCGGGCCATGACTTCGCCGCGCGCATATTCGCGGTCGATGTCGCTGAGCTGCATCAGCACCTCATGCCGGCCCTGGGCATCGGCGGCTCCCGGCGTGAGCTGTATGCGGCGGTGGTGCTGCGCACCGAAGTCGCCGCTGCGGCTGTCGTCGTATTCCTGGCGCAGGCCCCGGGCGGCGGCGGCGAAGCGCTGGCCATGGATGTGCCAGATGCTGGCGGGCAGCAGGCGCTGCAGCGGTTGGCCGACTGGGCTTGCGCCCTCGTCCACCTCCAGCCATTGGCACCAGGCGGGAGTGGCCATGAGCAGCACTCCCTCGGCATTCCAGAGCGCGCAGCCCTGGCCGGAGCGGCCCAGCAGATCGGCCAGTTGGGCGGCAGAAACGGTTGAAAAGCTCATGAAGGCAGGCGGCTTCTGATTTGTAAATGTGTTTTGCAAATCATAGGTTTAACGCCTGACGCTGCCCACAAGCTCATGGCGCTGGCGAATAAGCGATATTCCTGCCTCAGGGAAAACGGTAAATTTTGATATAAACATATATAAACATCAAAGATTCACTGGCAACTTGTGACTTCTAAGTAAGATATATCGCACTGAAGTCACATGCGGGACAGGCATGCGGCGTTGATTGATGACTTTTATAGTGATAGCGGTCAGCGCTCTTGTTTAAAGAACTTTCGATAAAAACATTTGAGAAATCAAGACTGCTTGTGCGGTATGTGCTCTTGTATTAGTAGTGCACGCTACCGCAGCAGGAGACAACACGGACCAGACAGGAGCAGCGGTCATGGACAAACTCAAGGCATTTGAGTCTTTTGTATCGGTAGCGACCAGGGGCAGCTTGACGGCTGCCGCCAAGGCCGAAGGTGTGGCGCCCGCCATCATGGGACGCCGTCTGGATGCTCTGGAAGAGCATCTGGGGGTCAAGCTCATGGTGCGCACCACGCGCCGCATCTCGCTGACCCATGAAGGCAGTGCCTTCCTGGAAGATTGCCAGCGCCTGCTCTCCGATGTGTGCAATGCCGAGGCCAGTGTGTCGGCCGGCGGCGTCAAGGCCACGGGCCATCTGCGCATCACGGCGCCCGCCGGTTTCGGCCGTCGCCATGTGGCGCCGCTGGTGCCGCGTTTCCGCGACCTGCACCCCGATGTCACCATCTCGCTGAACCTCAGCGACCGCGTGGTCGATCTGGCGGGCGAGGGCTTCGATTGTGCGGTGCGCGTGGGGGATCTGCCGGACTCGGCCCTGGTCAGCGTGCGCATCGCCGACAACCGCCGCCTGTGCGTGGCCACGCCCGGCTATCTGGAGCGCCGCGGCACGCCCAAGCATCCCAGCGAACTGACCCAGCATGACTGCCTGACGCTGTCGTCCGACGCCTCGCAGACGCGGGGCTGGGCCTTCCGCATCCCGCATCCCGAAAGCGGCACCAGCGAGGTCGTGCACTTCAAGCCGGGCGGCCCGCTGGACTGCTCCGACGGTCAGGTGCTGCACGACTGGTGCCTGGGCGGCTGGGGCATTGCCTGGCGCAGCACCTGGGAGGTGGAGGCCGAGATCGCCGCCGGTCGCCTCGTGCCCGTGCTGGAAGAGTTTGCGGCGCCGCCCAACGGCATCTTCGTGGTCTTCCCCCAGCGCAAGCACATGCCGCTGCGCGTGCGCATGTGGATCGACTATCTCAAGCATCACTACAACCAGCCGGATTTCTTTCGTCTCGGCGTGGATCTCTGAGCGGGCCTGAAACGGTAGACAATGGTCCGGCCGCCGTGGCCCGATGCGGGCCGCTGAACCCGTCCTTTTTCCTACGATGAAGCCATGACCTTTGAAGCTGTTCTTGCCAGCGCCCATCTGCTGGCGATCCTGACCCTGGTGGTGTTTCTGACCAGCCAGGCCGCCCTGTGCCGTGTGGAGTGGATGAATGCCGCCGTGGTGCAGCGTCTGGCCAGACTGGACATGATTTACGGCATTGCCGCCATCGTCCTGCTGCTGACCGGTATTGCGCGCCTGCTTTGGGGCGTCAAGGGCATGGGAGCCTATACGGCTTCGCCGCTGTTCCATCTCAAGATGACGCTGTTCGTCATCGCCTTTTTGCTCTCGCTCAAGCCCACGCTGACCTTCCGCCGCTGGAAGAAGACGCTGGATGCGAGCGGCCAGTTGCCGGCTCCCGATGAGATCAAGCAAACCCGCAAGTGGGTGATGTGGCAGGGCCATGTGGTGCCGGTGATCGCCGTGGTTGCCATCTTCTGGGCGCGCGGCATGTAGTCTGCGCCAGACCGCGCAAAAGGCAAAGGCCGCTGCAAAGCGGCCTTTTTCATGTCTGCTGCATTCAGAACGTGCCGCGCAGCGTCAGCATCACATTGCGCGGATCGCCATAGTGGCTGCTGTTGACCAGGTTGCCGATCGAGGTGTAGTAGCGCTTGTCGAACATATTGTTGAAGTTCAACGAGGCCTGCCACTGCCGGTTGATCTGGTAGCGCACATAGCTGCTCCACACGGCACGCCCGGGAGCGGTGATGTCCACCGTGCCGATCTTGCGGTAAGAGGCGCTCTGGGTGTTCACGCCACCGCCTAGCGTGAAGGCACTCCAGGCGCCGGGCAGCTGGTAGGTGGTCCACAGGCGCAGCATGTGCTTGGGCGTGTAGGTATTGAAGTCCAGGCCCTGGTTGTTGATGTCGCGCTCGTAGGTGTTGCGGTTGAAGGTATAGCCGGCAAACAGGTTCCAGCCGCGCGCCAGCTCGCCGCTGATCTCGGCGTCCAGACCCTGGCTGCGCACGCGGCCGTCGTCGCTGTAGCAGTAGTAACCGTCGCGGCAGTTCGGGCCCGAGGCCAGATCTTCGGTGGCGCGGTTTTTCTGATCCACGCGATACAGGGCAAAGGCCGTGTTGGCACGACCGCCCAGGATTTCGCCCTTGAGGCCGACCTCATAGGTGGCGCCCTGGATGGGCTTGAGGTTCTGGCCCGCAGCGTTCAGCGACCACTGGGGATTGAAGATATTGGCATAGCTGGCGTAGGCCGACCAGCTGGGGTTGATTGCATAGATCAGGCCCGCAAACGGCATGAAGCGGTTGTTGTCCTGCAGGGTGGACGAAGGGGTGGCGGTGCCCAGCGTGGTGACGGTCGTGTCCCAGATGGTCTTGTAGGAGGTCGCACGGCCGCCCACCACCAGCTTGAGCGGGTCGCTCAGTTGCAGGCGCAGCGCACCATAGGCGCCCAGCTGACGGGTAGTGGCCAGGCGGTTCTCGGTGTTGGCGTAGCGAATCTCGGCGTCGCTGGGCTCGGCCCGGTAAGGGTTGGGCGCGAACACGTCGATGGGGGTAAACGGGGTCTTGGAGCTGTAGTCGGTGTTGACGCGCGTGTGGTTGTAGCTGGCGCCGAGCACCAGCTCGTGCTGGCGGCCGAAAGCCGTGAATTCGCCGGTCAGGTTGGCATCGATGCCTGAGGCTTTCTGGCTGGCATCGGTGATATTGGCCACGGTGCCGCCCAGGCCGGTGGCCGGGTTGACGGCGCGCTGTGAGGAGGCGTACTTGAGATAGACATCTTCCTGCACGTGGATGGCCGATACTTTGGCGCGCCAATGGTCGTTGAACTGGTGCGTCAGGTCGGCATAGAGAGTGCGGGTGCTGTTGTCTTGGCGGTTCCAGTTGGCGCCCAGGTAGGTGGAGCGTGGCAGGGCGATGTCGCGCCCGTCGCTGTAGCGCGGCAGGCCCGAGATGAAGGGCCTGCCCTTGAAGGATTCGTAGCTGGCGCCGATGCTGACCTGGGTCTGGGGCGAGAGGTCGTACTCCAGCGTGCCGTACAGCGTGTTGTTGCGGCGGTTGACGTAGTCGATGAAGGAATGCTCGTCCTCTACGTCCAGCACGGCCCGGCCGCGCAGCGTGCCTTCGGCATTCAGCGCGCGGCTGCCATCGACCTGGGCCGCATAGCGATCCCAGGAGCCGGCCTTGGCCGTGACGCTGACGCCGCCCTCTTTCAGCGGGCGCTTGCGTGCTAGGTTGACGGCGCCGCTGGGATCGCCGCCGCCCTGCAGCAGCCCGGCCGAGCCGCGCAGAATCTCGGCACGGTCATAGATGGCGGTGCTGCCGCCGTAATTGCTGGAGCGCCCGTACAGGCGCTGCACATTGACCCCGTCGTACTGCAGGGTGGCAATGTCGAATCCGCGCGAGTAGATGTATTTGCCGCCCTGAGGGCTTTGCAGCAGGGTGATGCCCGTGGTGCTGGCCAGGGCGTCGTAGACCGAGGTGGCGTTCTGCTCGTCCATGAGCTGGCGCGTGACCACGCTGATGGACTGCGGAATGTCCTTCATGGCCTGTTCGCCCTTGCCGATGGTGACGGCGCGGCTGGTGTAGGAGCCCGTCTGTTCCGTGGTGGGATGGCGTTCTGCCTGAGCGGTCACGCGTACTTCCGCCAGGGTCGCGCCACTGCCTTGCTGCGGCTCGGCGGCGGATGCCGGCTTGCCGGCTGGCGCTGCACGCAGACTCCAGTTGCCGCTGGCGGTGTGCACCAGCTCCAGCCCGCTGCCGGCCAGGGCGGCGCGCGCGGCCTGCTCCGCGGTGTAGCTGCCGTGCAGGGCAGGGGCCGTGTGGCCGCGCACCAGCTCGGCATCCAGGCTGAGTTGCTGGCCGTTATCGGCCGCGATGCGTGCGAGGGTGCTGCCCAGGGGCTGGGCCGGCATATCGTAGTGGCGTTGTGGGGTCGGGGATGGGGTCTGGGCCTGGGCACTCATGGCGCAGGCCAGGGCCAGGGCGCTCAGGTGCAGGGAACGGTGGTGCAGCATGCATTGCTTTCGACAAGATGAACAGGGTGCTCGATCAGGAGCTGTCCATGGCTTGTCGAGCCGCGGAGAAAAAGTGTTCAATTTTTTTGGCAAGCGCCAAATAGGCGATGGCTGTCTTGATGATTTGCTGGTGTTTGAGCGGCTTCACCATCGGGCCTGGCGCTACTCGATCATCACCAGTGCACCACCAGAGTAGCTGCGCAGCCGGATGGGCAGGGTCTCGGCGAGTGCCGCCAGGGCGCGGTCGGTGTCTTCCAGGGAATAGGTGCCGTAGACCTGAAGCGCGGCGGCATGCGCCGAGACCCGAATCCATCCGCGACGATAGGCGCGCAGTGCCTGTACGACCTCGCCCAGCGGCAGGTCATGTGCCTCCAGCATGCCCTGCTGCCAGGCCGCCATGCTGCTGGGTGCGCTGGCATCGGCCCAGATGCCCTGGGTATCGAAGCGGGCGCTATGCCCTTCGGCCAGCACTTGCTGCGCGCCGTCGACGGTGGTGATGCTCACGCTGTGCTCCAGCATGCCGACGCTGCTGAACTGCGGGTTCAGGCGCACGCTGAAACGCGTGCCCAGGGCGCGTATCTGTCCATGCATGGTTTGCACCAAAAAAGCGGGTCCGCCCGGTGTCTGCGGTGCAGCCCGGGCCACCAGTGCCCCCTGGCGCAGAATGACGCGGCGCTGGCCCGCGTCGAATGCCAGATCGGCGGCCGAGCGCGCATCCAGTGTCACCGTGCTGCCATCGGGCAGGGTGAATTCACGGCGCTGTCCGGTGTCAGTGCGCAGGTTGGCACTCCATTGTGCGAGAGGGGTCTGGCGGTCCAGCAGCCAGCCGCAGCCGGCCGTTATGCCGCCCAGGGCAAGGGCACCGCGCAGGATCTGGCGGCGCCGGCGCGTGCCGGCCTCGGCGCGTGCCAGGGTCTGACCCAGCAGCTGGCCCATGTGCTCGGGGCCCGAGCTGCGCAAGGGCTGCAGCAGATTCTGCAGCGGTGCTTGTAGCTGCTGCCAGGCCGCCCTGTGGGCGGGGGCGGCATCCAGCCATTGTTCAAAGCCCCGGTGTTGCTCCTGGCTCATCTGGCCCGAATGCAGGCAGACCAGCCACTCGATGGCGGCCTCGGTGGCCGGATTGAGCGACGGGTTCATGCCTGGCCTGCCCTGGCCGGTGCCAGGCCGGCCTGCTGATGAAGCTGGGCGATCGCGATGCGGCGAAATGCTTCGGTCATATGACGGCGCACGGTGCTGTGCGAGATGTCCAGCTGCTCGGCAATGGCGTGATAGGTCAGGCCGTCGAGCTGGCTCAGCAAAAAGGTCTGGCGAGCCTTGAGGCTCAGGCCGTCGAGCGCGTGGGCAATCGTGTCCAGCGTCTCCAGCAGCAGCGCCCGCTCCTCGGGCGAGGGGGCCAGATCCGGCGGGCTCTCGCTCAAGGCCTGCAGATAGGCCTGTTCCAGCTCACGCCGCCGCCACAGCGTGAACAGCAGGCGCTTGGCGATCGTGGTCAGAAATGCGCGCGGTTCATCGATGGGCACCGGGTTGGGCGCTGCAACCACGCGCAAGAAGGTCTCGGAAGCCACATCCTGTGCCTCTGCCGTATTGCGCAGCCTGGCCTTCAGTCTTGACAGCAACCAGGCGTGATGGCCGGTAAACAGCTGTTGCGCCTGCTGCATGGGGTCGAGAGAGGGGCGGGGCGTGGGCATGGGCTGCATTCTAGTTTTAAATGAGAATGATTGCCATTTGATGGGCGCTTGGTGTTGCTGGCAGGGCATGGGCAGGCAAGCCGCCTTGCATCTCCTGTCTGCTGCTGGCGGCAGGGGCGATGCGGATCTGGATTCGGTGCACGAGCGCGTGAACCGGCCCTGGAACAGGGGTGTGGCGCCAGCGATTCGGCAGGACTTGAATCCGGCACGTAAAATCCCGCGATGCTCTCCGTCAAACAGGAATTGCTCGCAGCCCTGGCTGCTGAGCTCGAAACACTCTCGCCCGGCGCCGGCGCACGCGCTGCGTTTGAAAACCCCAAAGTGGCAGCCCATGGCGACTTCGCCTGCACGGCGGCCATGCAGCTGGCCAAGCCTCTGAAGGCCAACCCCCGCGCCCTGGGCGAGCAGCTCAAGACCGCGCTGGAGGCTACTGCCGCCTTCCAGCAGTGGGTGGATGCGATTGAAATTGCAGGCCCGGGCTTTCTCAACATTCGCCTCAAGCCTGCTGCCAAGCAGGAGGTGGTGCGCGAAGTGCTGGCGCAGGCCGAGAAGTTCGGCTACCAGGCCGATCGCGGTGAGAACATCCTGGTCGAGTTCGTTTCCGCCAACCCCACCGGCCCTCTGCATGTGGGCCATGGCCGCCAGGCAGCTATCGGCGATGCGATCAGCAACCTGTATTCCACCCAGGGCTGGAAAGTTCACCGCGAGTTCTATTACAACGACGCGGGCGTGCAGATCGACACCCTGACCAAGAGCACCCAGCTGCGCGCCAAGGGCTTCAAGCCCGGTGACGAATGCTGGCCCACCGACAGCGACAACCCGCTGGCCAAGAATTTCTACAACGGCGACTACATTGCCGACATCGCCAAGGCTTTCCTGGCCAAGGAAACCATTAAGGCCGATGACCGCGAGTTCACTGCCAACGGTGATGTCGAGGATTACGACAATATTCGTCAGTTCGCCGTGGCCTACCTGCGCAATGAACAGGACAAGGACCTGCAGGCGTTCAACCTGAAGTTCGACGAGTACTACCTGGAGTCCAGCCTCTATGAAAACGGTCATGTCGAGGCAACGGTCAACCGCCTGATCGCCAACGGCAAGACCTATGAGCAGGACGGCGCGCTGTGGCTCAAGTCCACCGACTACGGCGACGACAAAGACCGCGTGATGCGCAAGACCGACGGCGGCTACACCTACTTTGTCCCCGATGTGGCCTATCACATCCAGAAGTTCAAGCGCGGCTTCACCAAGGTGGTGAATATCCAGGGCACGGACCACCATGGCACCATCGCACGCGTGCGCGCCGGCCTGCAGGCTGCCGATGTAGGCATCCCCGAGGGCTACCCCGACTACGTGCTGCACACCATGGTGCGCGTGGTGCGCAACGGCGAAGAGGTCAAGATCAGCAAGCGCGCCGGCTCCTACGTTACGCTGCGCGATCTGATCGAGTGGACCAGCAAGGACGCGGTGCGCTTCTTCCTGCTCTCGCGCAAGCCCGACACCGAATACACCTTCGACGTGGATCTGGCCGTGGCCCAGAACAACGACAACCCCGTGTACTACGTGCAGTACGCCCATGCGCGTATCCAGTCCGTGCTGCGCGCCTGGCAGGAAGCCGGCGGCGCTGGCGTGCCCGCGCTCAAGGACGTGGACCTGTCCGCACTGGAAGGCCCGCAGGCCCAGGCCCTGATGCTGCTGCTGGCCAAGTACCCCGAGATGCTGACCGCTGCTGCCGAAGGCAACGCGCCGCACGACGTGACCTTCTACCTGCGCGATCTGGCCTCCAGCTATCACAGCTACTACGATGCCGAGCGCATTCTGGTGGACGACGAAAAGGTCAAGCTCGCACGTCTGGCCCTGGTCGCTGCCACGGCCCAGGTATTGCACAATGGTCTGGCGGTGCTGGGCGTGAGCGCGCCCGAGCGCATGTAATCCCGGTTTTCTGGCCATCGCTCCCCTGACGGTTGTGCAGCGGGGGCGATGGATCTGAGAACGGAACAATCGAAGCAGAAAGCGTTAAGCGACTGATATGAAGAACCAGCAACGCGGTGGAACCATCCTGGGGCTTATCTTTGGCATGGTCATCGGTCTGGCTGCGGCACTGGCCGTGGCCATCTATGTGACCAAGGTACCGGTGCCCTTCCTCAACAAGGGTGGCAACAACACTCAGCGCGATGCGGCTGAGGCCGAACGCAACAAGAACTGGGACCCCAACGCACCGTTGCAAAGCCGCCAGCCCGCACCGGCGCCGGTGACGCCGCCCGTCCCGCCCAGCGATGTGACGGTGACACCGCCCACGCCTGCCGTGCAGCCCACCGCAACCGGCGGAGTCACCACCCCGCCGGCACCCGCCACGCCGGACAAGACGGCCAAGCCCGGATCGGGCGATCCGCTGGGTGATCTGGTCAAGGAACGCTCCGCAGCGGCCGACAAGGCTGAAAAGGCGCGTGCAGACAAGGAAAAGGCGGCCCAGGCCGCATCGTCCTCGGACTCGGCATTCAACTACTTTGTGCAGGCAGGCGCTTTCCGCGGCCAGAGCGAAGCGGAAGCGCAGCGTGCCAAGCTGGCCATGCTGGGCTGGGAGTCGCGCATCAGCGAGCGTGAGCAAAACGGCATCACCGTTTTCCGTGTGCGCGTGGGGCCGTTCAGCAAGCGTGACGACGCCGAGCAGCTCAAGGGCAAGCTCGACGGCGCGGGCGTGGACTCGACCCTGGTGCGTGCGGCGCGATAATCGGCCCTGCGAGGCGTTGTGCAGCCTCTGTCTGTGGAGCCCTCGGGCAGCGGCCCGAGGCGTCCCGGACAGCGGGTGCGAGATTTAGGACTTTGCTGAACTTTTTGGGGCCGCTGGGCTCTGATACTGCAGACCTGATACAGGAGTTTGTTTAGATGAAACGTCGCGAATTCTCTCTGGCTGCCTCGGCAGCCGCCGCCGGTGCCCTGACTCTGGGCACATCCTCCAGCTGGGCCCAGGGTGCTGCGCCCCGGGAAGGCAAGGACTACATCAAGCTGGGCAAGCCCGCCAGCGTGAGCGCGCCGGCCGGCAAGGTCGAGGTGATCGAGTTCTTCTGGTACAGCTGCCCGCATTGCAATGCCTTCGAGCCCCAGTTCGAAGCCTGGGCCAAGACCCAGCCCGCCGATGTGGTGGTGCGCCAGGTGCCCGTGGCCTTCAATGCCTCTTTCGTGCCCCAGCAAAAGCTGTACTACGCACTGGAAGGCATGAACCTGCTGCCCCAGCTGAACGCCAAGGTGTTCCGTACCATTCACGTGGACCGCAACCCGCTCAAGAACGATGAGGCCATCTTTGACTGGATCGGCAAGCAGGGCGTGGATCTGGCCAAGTTCAAGGAGGTCTACAACTCCTTCACTGTGGCCAACCAGGTGCGCAAGGCCACCCAGCTGCAAAACGAGTACGACGTGGAAGGCGTGCCCGCCATGGGCGTGGCCGGCCGCTATTACACGGACGGCACCAAGGCCGGCAATATGGACAATGTGCTGCGCGTGGTCAATGCGCTGATCGCCTCCAGCCGCAAGGCCTGACGCAAGGTTTCGGACGCCAACGACGTTTGATGCCCAGCAAGCCCGCCGTAGCGCGGGCTTTTTTGTGGGTGGTTTTTTACGCAAGTTGCAAAAAGGGAATGACTACAATGGATGCAAGAAACGTGCCTTCCATGAAAAAAACACTCCTACCTCTTGCGCTGGCCTGCGCCCTGGCAGCAGCGACCGGCATTGTCCATGCCGAAAAGGCCGACAGCGCCAAGCCCATGAATATCGAGGCGGATGCGCTGCGTCACGACGAGCTGCAGCAGACCAGCGTCTTCACCGGCAATGTGGTGATGACCAAGGGTTCCATCGTTCTGCGCGGCGCCCAGCTTGATGTGCGTCAGGATGCCGAGGGCTATCAGTACGGGGTGATCAAGGCCGAGCCCGGCAAGCGTGCCTTCTTCCGTCAGAAGCGCGACACCGTGGCCGGCCAGCCCGAAGAGTTCATCGAAGGCGAAGGCGAAGTCATCGAATACGACGGCAAGGCCGATATCGTCAAGTTCATCCGCCGTGGCGAGATGCGCCGCTACCGTGGCGGCCAGCTCAGCGACCAGGTCACGGGCTCCATCATCGTCTACAACAACATCACCGACGTCTATACCGTCGATGGTCAGAAGACTAGCGGCGGCCTGCCTAGCTCCTCCGTGGGTCAGGGCGGTCGCGTGCGCGCCATCATGGCGCCCAAGGACGGTACGCCGGGCGCACAGCCCAAGCCCGCCACACCTGCCACCCAGCTGCGCCCGAGCATGACGCTGGGCGGCGAGAAAGCCGACGAGAAGAAATGAGCGATCCGACCTTCTCCAGCAGCCGCAGCGGCGAGTCCGACAGCCGCCTGGAGGCCAAGCATCTGGCCAAGTCCTATGGCAGCCGCAAAGTGGTCAAGGATGTGTCGCTGTCCGTGCAAAAAGGCGAGGTGGTCGGTCTGCTCGGCCCCAACGGTGCGGGCAAGACCACATCGTTCTACATGATCGTGGGCCTGGTGCGCAGCGACGGTGGCGAGATCTTCATCGACGGCCAGCCGGTGGGCGGCATGCCGATTCACCAGCGTTCGCGCTTGGGCCTGTCCTATCTGCCCCAGGAAGCCTCCATCTTCCGCAAGCTCAGCGTGGAAGACAATGTGCGCGCCGTGCTGGAGCTGCAAAAGGACGAGCAGGGCAAGGCTCTGACACGCGACGAGATCGAAAAGCGCCTCACCGGCCTGCTGCAGGAGCTGCGCGTCGAGCATCTGCGCCAGTCACCGGCGCTGGCGCTGTCCGGCGGCGAACGCCGGCGCGTGGAAATCGCGCGTGCCCTGGCCACGCAGCCGCGCTTCATCCTGCTTGACGAGCCGTTTGCCGGTATCGACCCGATTGCGGTGATCGAGATCCAGCGCATCATCGGCTTCCTCAAGGAGCGCGGCATCGGCGTGCTGATTACCGACCACAACGTGCGCGAGACGCTGGGCATCTGCGACCACGCTTTCATCATCAGCGACGGCCATGTGCTGGCCGAAGGCACGCCCGAGGAGATCGTGGAGAACGCCGATGTGCGCCGCGTCTATCTGGGCGAACATTTCAGGATGTGATGACCCCCACGCTCCCTCACTTTGTGTGGTCGCTGCCCCCGGAAGGGGCCCTGACCGGCTGCGCCGGGGTTTGCCTTGGGGCGGCCCGGCGGCAAACCCATAGCACTGCGCGCGTTTGCAATGATTGTCTGGGAGCCGCGCCTCGATGAAGCCAGGTCTCTCGCTACGCGTTTCGCAGCATTTATCGCTGACGCCGCAGCTGCAGCAATCGATTCAGCTGCTGCAGCTCTCCACTCTGGAGCTGGCGCAGGAAGTCGAGCAGATGCTGGTCGACAACCCTTTTCTGGAGCGTGCGGGCGATGAGGCCGAAACTGCGGGAGATGCTCCTGTAGATGTAGCTGCTAGCGCCAGTGAATACAGTGTTTCAGATAGTATTCATTCTGAAAAAGAGGCATCACAAGCGCAATTAGCTACTGAAACAGTAGCGGAAACGCCGAGCCCCGAAACCCCGGAAACGCTGAACTGGGAGGCCGACGGCATGGACGGCCAGGACGGGGAATGGGGCGGTGAATCCAGCAGCGAGTGGGATACGCCCTCGGCCAGCAGCTCCACACGTAACCGCGACGGCGATGACGAAACCGATGCCATCGATCTGGCGCGCGAGCACCAGAGCCTGACCGACTTTCTCCATCGTCAGGCACTGAGCCTGCATCTGGGCGCGGCAGACACGGCGGCGCTGCGCTTTCTCATCGAGTCGCTCAGCGACGACGGCTATCTCGAGGATTCCCTGCAGGAGCTGGCGCAGAGTCTGGCCGGCGACGACCTGGAAGAGCGCGAGGAGCTGGAGCAGCACTTTGCCATTGCGCTGAAGCTGCTGCAAAGCCTGGAGCCGGTGGGCGTAGGCGCGCGCGATCTGGCCGAGTGCCTGCAACTGCAGCTGCGCGATCTGATCCGCACGGCCGAGGACGAGGGTACGACCGAGGCGCATATGAGCCGGCTGCTGCTGGCGCAGGCCATCTGTGCCCAGCCCATGGACTTGCTGGCGCGGCGCGATCTGCGCAAGCTCACCAGCCTGTGCGGCGCGCGCGAGGAACAGCTGCGCGAGGCCATGGCCCTGATCGCCAGACTGGAGCCGCGTCCGGGGCGGCGCTTTGTGGACGTGGAGCGCCATATCGTGGTGCCCGATGTCATCGTGCGCCCGGTGCGCTCCGGCTCGGGCCGGGCGGACTTTTCCGTGCAACTCAATCCCGAGGTCATGCCGCGTCTGCGCGTGCACGACATCTATGCCGGAGTGCTGCGTCGCCACAAGAACAGTGACGGTCATGCGGCGCTGCAACAGCAGCTGCAGGAGGCGCGCTGGTTCATCAAGAACATCCAGCAGCGCTTCGACACCATCTTGCGTGTTTCCGAAGCCATCGTGGAGCGGCAGAAGAACTTCTTTGTGCATGGCGAGCTGGCCATGCGCCCGCTGGTGCTGCGCGATATCGCCGACACGCTGGGCCTGCACGAATCCACCATCAGCCGCGTGACCACGGCCAAGTACATGGCCACGCCCCAAGGTACTTTCGAACTCAAGTATTTCTTCGGTTCGGGCCTGGGCACGGAAACCGGCGGCAGTGCCTCCAGCACGGCCGTGCGTGCGCTGATCAAACAGTTTGTCGATGCCGAAGATGCCAGAAAGCCGCTGTCAGACGCCAAGCTGGCCGACATGCTCAAGGAGCAGGGCATTGAGTGTGCGCGCCGCACCGTCGCCAAATACCGCGAGCAGCTCAAGATACCCACGACCACGCTGCGCAAGGCGCTGTAGCGAATCGCCGCGCGGCTAGGAGCAAAAAAGGCAAGCGGCCTGGTGAAGACCGTTTGCCTCGGGCTGGATGTGCGTCGTCGCTCAGGGGGTGAGGGTTGCGGAGTACTTGCCGTTCTGGGCGTTCTTGCTCACCACGACATTGAACATGGCGTAGACCGGGTTGTCGCCGGTGGCTGCGCCCAGGGTGACCGACTTGGTGCCCAGCACGCCGTCATCCCAGGATGCGACCTGTACCGTGGCGGTTCTGCCGGCGGCTCTGGCGTAGTTGGCGATGGCGACTCGATAGGTACCTTCCTGCAGCCTTGCCGAATCGCAGGATGCATAGTAATGCTCGGGTCCGTAGGCGACGGTATTGTCTACATCGAGATAGCCGCTGGCGCCGCGCATGTTGCGGTAGTAGACGTGCGAGCCTGATGGCTCATAGGTGTGCAGGTCGACGTCACCGCTGCCGTCCCATGTCAGGGTGGTGGTGAAAAAGCCGGATGTCGCTTGCGCAGGCGGAGCCACGAGTGTCGACAGTGCGGTCGTGATGTGGCTCTTCACGCGGTTGGAGATCTCCAGGCCCGGGTTGATGTAAATCTCGATCAAGCCATGACCGAGCAGGTCTTTCTCGCCATTCATACCGGCGGGGCGCAGCAGATAGCCGGGAATGCTGTCCGTGATGCTGGCCACCGTGCCCACGGCTCTCAGGCCATTGATGACGAGATCCAGATCCGCCAGGGTGTGTTCCCCGTTGAGCGTGGGCGATGCCGGCGCAATATGCACCACCTTCACCGAGCCTGCAGCGGATTTCGGTGCCGCATAGGCATACGCAGCGTTCGCAAACAGATTGCCCTGAGAGTGGGCGACAAAGAGAATCTTCTTGCCTTCGAGAATCCAGTTGTCGATGCGCGATTGATGCTCCATATAGTTGGCAAGCGTCGGCGGATTGCCCAGCAAGGAGGTGAGCTGGCTGATGGCTGCCGACTTGTACCAGTCAACGAATCCCGTGAGCAATCCGGTCGCTGCCGACACAGTGTTGACGATGCTGCTCCACCATGAGCCGCCACCATTCAGGGCCTCGAAGAAGAGCTCGTACCGGCCTGCCAGCAAGCCTTCCTGCTCCTGCAGGCGCTGCTCGAAGGTTTCGACGAAATCCTCGAAGCCGTTCGAATAGTTGTACAGGGTTTCATACTTGATCTGATCGCCGCCGGGGGCGGTCTGGCCGTGAATGCGCTTGAGCTCCTGCAGGGCTCGATTGGCCTGCGATTCGGTGGTTTGGACACCGTTCAGAAAGGCAAAGGCGATCCCCGTTTCCCGGCACAGATTCGTATCGGGGTTGACGACTTGGGCGCCACCGGTGAGCGGGGTGCTCACGACAATGAATGACAGAAAAATGCATGTGCATTTTTTGAGAATCTTATTCACAGGTATCTCCCTCTGGCAAAGCGGAGGACGTTCCATCAAGTGCCTTGTTGTATTTCAGATATGCCAATAAACGGTCCTTGGTATTGGTCGTCATCGATTCCAGCTCTTGCGCGACCCGGGCCGGCTGCTTGGAGCCATCGGCACCATCAAATTGGGAATATATGCAGTTGATGCCTCGTGAAATCTCTTTGCTGATGGCCTTGACCGCATTGATGTCCTCGGTGTCGACGAGCAAGGCCTTTTGAAAGGCTCTTGCGGTTTGCATCGCGGCGGCGAGTCGGGCGCCGGTATATTCGGCGGCCAGCAGTGATTCGATATCGTCGCGTATACCGCTGGTATTGCTGTCGGGTCCGCTGATATCAGGGCCACGTTCCAACTTGGGAATTTCTCCGGACGACTCAAGTTCCGCTATTTTTTCAGCAGGAGTTTGAGTCACGCCAGGGCCTGGCGGAGTGCCGCCGCCACCTCCTCCTCCGTTGCTGTCACCATCGCCGCCCCCGCAGGCAACGATTGATCCCACGAGGGATGCAATCAATAGCATTTTTATGTTTTTCAGCACTGTCGCTCTCCTCGGTGGATGGTTAAAAACTTTCGTGATTGATAATGCATAAATATCACTCCCTACTGCTATTTGGTAAAAGACCTATTCCTGTGATTCTTAACAGGTGAAAAAATTCTATCGGCCTCTTTTAAGAAATATCCATTATTAAGGGTAAACCCTTTAATTGAAGTGAGAGAGGTTTACGATTAATCAATATCCATGCCGGGCTGACAATTGTTTTTTTGCTTTAAAGGCTCTTTGAGAGTGAGTAAATGTTTTTAATGCCATATTTTGTAAACCGTCACTATTTATTTTGATTCTGATTTGTTTTTGTAGTGACGGATATTGCATGGCAGATAACTGTCCAGGCATTGAAATGCGTATTGCGCTCCTCAGGACCGGAATAAGCACGCTTCATGGGAGAGGGGTTTGAGACGGTCCGCCAAGGAGGCGAAAAAAAGCCGCTGGACATGCGTCAGCGGCTTTTTGGGGCTTTGCCTTCAGGGCAGGCTTATCGGGACGGAATCAACCACCAGATAAACCAGACCAGCACACCGATCATCAGTCCGAACTTGAGGATCTTGTAGAAGGTCGGGTTCCAGTCGCGGAAGGCGCGGCGGTACTTGCCCGCATAGAACGAGATCTTGAACAGCTTGCTGATCATGCCGCGCGGGTCGCCTTCGTTGTTGGGCGAGCTGGCGGCGGCCACCACATTCTTGCCCAGCCAGTGGTTGAGCCATTGCGCAAAGCCATTGGTCATGGGGCGCTCCACATCGCAGAACAGCACGATGCGGTTGCCTTCGCTGCGGTTCTCTGCCCAGTGCATAAAGGTCTCGTCGAAGATCACGCCTTCGCCTTCGCGCCAGCTATAGGGCTGGCCGTCGACCTCGATCATGCAGCGGTCGTCGTTGGGGGCCAGCACGGCCAGGTGATAGCGCAGCGAGCCCGCGTAGGGGTCGCGGTGCAGATTGAGCTTGGCGCCGGGCGGCAGCTCGGCAAACATGGCGGCCTTGACGCTGGGAATCGACTTCACCAGGGCCGTGGTCTTGGGGCACAGCTCCATGGCCGAGGGGTGGGCGTCGCCGTACCACTTGAGGTAGAAGCGCTTCCAGCCGGTCTTGAAGAAGGAGTTGAAGCCTGCGTCGTCGTTGTTGGCGGCGGCCTTGATCTGCATGTTCTTTTGCAGATTGACGGCTTCCTCGCGGATCTCGCGCCAGTTGGCCTGCAGCGGCGCCAGCTCGGGGAAGGTGCTGGTGGGCAGATAGGGCGTGCGCGGCACCTTGCTGAACATCAGCATGAAGACGTTGAACGGCGCTGTGAACGTGGAGTGGTCAAACAATTGCTTGACCACCTTGTGGCGCACCTTGCCGCGCAGATGCATGTACAGCCCGCAGCCAAAGAAGAGCAGCACCAGTGCCAGAACGATAATTTTTGCCATAAGAATCAATTTTACCGGGGGCACCCCGGCTGCCACCATGGGGGCAGGTCAAACAGAACCGGGGTAGGGGAATATCAAAAGCAATAGCTGCCGGCACTTGGCTGTCAGGCGCGGCAGCCGGTCGGGATCGATATTCAAGGCAGGGCCAGTACGGCGCAGTTGCAAAGGTCGGCGCTCTCGAAGGCTGTTCTGTCGCCCGCTTTGAGGCCCGGTACGGGGAATAGCCGCACCGTCAGCGGCTTGTTGAGGCGAAAAGCCATGGTGCCCGTATCGCGCATGACGGCGGCGATCTGCTCTGCGCTGCTGTCCCCTGGCACCGGCACGGTATCGAGGCCGATGCCGCAGACGCTGCTGTACGTCAGCAAGGCGCGGATATCGAATTCGTCATTCAGGCTGGCCTGGGCCAGGCCCTGGTCCTCGGTCACGGCCAGCATCAGGCCGCTGAAGCCGATCTGCGTCACGCCGCTTACCGATTTGAAGACGCGGGTCAGCAGGGCCGAGGCTTCCACCGTGCCGCTGGCGCCGAAATGGGGCACGCCCAGCAGTTGGTAGACATCGACCATGGAGGCGCAGGACTTGGACGGCGCGGCCGAGGTGTCCATGCCCGCGATATGCCAGCCCTCGGCCAGCGTCACGCCGTCGGCGCAGCGCCGGATGGCGCCGGCATGCTCG
>NZ_JBKFBC010000005.1:27575-65016 GCF_053345995.1 Comamonas sp. C24C
ACCATGAGGTCTGGCGTTTCCAGACCCAGCACCAGGGCGCCGTGGTGCTGGCCGCGGTGGTAGCTGGCCGGGAAATAGGGAATGCCGGGTGCGCAGTTGAAGTTGACCGTGAAGTTGAAGTTGCCTTCGCCGCGCGGCGTGGTGCGCGCGATTTGCTGAATGGCCTGCACGCTGTGGGTCAGCAAGCCGGTCTGCAGAAAGCCATGTTCATCCAGATCGATGTTCACGCAGGCGTTGCACAGGTCGCCATAGGCAGCAATCAGCTGCGGCAGCAGGGCCACTTCCTGCGCATTGCGCGCTTCGCCCACGGCAAAGCGGATGCGGCGTTTGTCGGTGTTGATGGCCTTGAGCGTTTCGGCAATGTGCTGCAGGCCGGCGAGGGCGCTGTCTATGCCGCTGACGTCCAGGTATTCTCCGAACGGGTTGCTCACGATGCGGATGGACTGCACTTGGTAGCCCCGGGCCTCGATGGCATCGGCCACGGCATCGCATTGCTGCTTGGCCTGGGTCAGGCCGGCCTGCCACTGTGCCTTATCGGCGCTGAGGTTGACAAAGGCGGTGACGGTGCGCACGCGCACCAGCGGGTTGAAGCTGATATTCATAGCAGTATCCGTAGGCAGGAGAATGGCTGGCGGCCATTTTGCATCTGAATATGCCGATCACAGCAGGCGCGTGCCCAGCGGCACCTCCTTGTCGGGCACGCACAGGGCCACGGCTCCCGTGGCATCGTGAAAACCGGTCACAAGACATTCGCTCATCAAGGGCCCAATCTGCTTCTTCGGAAAGTTGACCACGGCCACCACCAGCCGTCCTATCAGCTCCTCGGGCTGGTAGTGGGCAGTGATCTGCGCGCTGGACTTGCGCTGGCCCAGCTCGGGACCCAGGTCCAGCAGCAACTTGTAGGCGGGCTTGCGGGCCTCGGCAAAGACCTCGGCCTGCAGCACGCGGCCCACGCGCAGCTCCACCTTCATGAAGTCGTTCCAGCTGATTTCTTCCATGTCGTCATTGCTCCTTGGCCTGGCATCATGCCTGGGGCCCTGCATGCATCTGTAGAGCAACGCTTGTCGTGCGCGGGCACCGGAAAAGGCCTAGCGCGTATGCTTATGCCCTGTAAAGCGCACAACAGGCTCCCGTGAGCGTCCGGCGCCTGCGCCGTTGCTGGCGCGCACTGATTTCTATGAACCAACTGCATTTGTTTCTGCCCTGCGCCGCCGGCGTCGAGGGCTTTCTGGCCGACGAGGTCCACGCCATCACCGGTGCCAGCGGGCAGGATCTGCTCGTGGGCCGGGGCGGCGTCATGCTGCGCGGCATGTGGCGCGATGCCATGCTGCTCAATCTGCACAGCCGTCTGGCTCAGCGCGTGCTGATCGAGCTGTCGCACACCATGTACCGCAGCGAGAACGATCTGTACCGCGCCGCCAGCGAGGTGGCCTGGGAGATCTGGTTCACGCCCAAGGAAACCTTCAAGATCGAAGTCACGGCCCAGCACAGCCCGCTGACCAGCCTGAACTTCGCAGCGCTCAAGGTCAAGGACGCGATCGCCGACCGTTTCCGCGCCAAGCGCAACGGCGTGCGCCCCAGTGTGGAGACCCATCACCCCGATGTGCGCGTGCATTTGCACCTGACAACCGACGGCGCCACCATCTATATCGACACCTCGGGCGAGGCTCTGTTCAAGCGCGGCTGGCGCGAAGACAAGGGCGATGCCCCGCTCAAGGAAACCCTGGCCGCAGCCATGATTGCGGCCTCGGGCTGGAACCCGCATGGCGACAATCCCCAGCCGCTGTACGATCCCTGCTGCGGCAGCGGTACCCTGGTGATCGAGGCCGCGCAGATCGCGCGCAGGATTCCGGCCGGCATTCTGCGTCGCTTTGCGTTCGAGAAGCTCGTGCCCTTCCAGCGCCATGTCTGGGAAGCCATGCTGGATGAGGCCGAGGGCCAGATCCTGCCCGAATCGCCGGTGGGCATTTACGGCTCGGACATCGCCTTCCGTATGGTGGACTTTGCCCAGCGCAATGCCGAGCGTGCGGGTGTGTCAGATACCGTCAGCCTGCGCGGCGGTGATGCCTTGCAGCGCATGCCGCCCAGCGAGCAGCCCGGCATGATGCTGCTGAACCCGCCCTATGGCGAGCGTATCGCGGCCGCCGGTAGCGCAGGCCGCAATGCGGCCGAGCGCATGGGTCAGGTCGAACGCGCAGGCCGTGAAACCGCGCAGACCGAGGACGGCGGCGAATTCTTCAACCAGCTGGCCAGCCACTGGAAGAAGAACTACAGCGGCTGGAGCGCCTGGATGCTGACGCCCGACCTCAAGCTGCCCAGCAAGATGCGCCTCAAGGAGTCGCGCCGCACGCCCATGTGGAACGGCCCTATCGAGTGCCGTCTGTTCCGCTTCGACATGGTCAAGGGATCGACC
The DNA here is from genome assembly GCF_053345995.1 of Comamonas sp. C24C. Lineage (NCBI taxonomy): Bacteria > Pseudomonadati > Pseudomonadota > Betaproteobacteria > Burkholderiales > Comamonadaceae > Comamonas > Comamonas sp. C24C. The sequence continues at coordinate 29,989 of NZ_JBKFBC010000005.1, forward strand.
AAGCCCCGCAAGGCCGCAGAAGGCGACGCACAGCAATGAAGATCGCTCCCCTGCGCTGGCCGGCCTGCAACGCCGGCTATGACGGCCCGTTGCCGCGTCCCATGATTCTGGACACCAATGTGGTGCTGGACATGCTGATCTTTGACGACCCGGATATCCCGACCATCCGCGAGCTGGTCGCCCGTGGCGAGGTGCGCTGGATTGCCGATGAGGCCCAGCGCATCGAGCTGGGTCGCGTGCTGCACTACAGCCAGATTGCGCCGCGCGTCAGCTACTACGGCAAGACGCCCGAAGGTGTGATGGCGGCGTTTGACGAGGCCGTCGAATATGTGTCCGCTGCACCCAAGATCCGCTTCACCTGCACCGATCCCGACGACCAGCATTTCCTCGATCTGGCCAGCCAGCACAAGGCCTTGCTGGTCAGCAAGGACAGGGCCGTGCTCAAGCAGCGCAAGCGCGTGGCAACGCACTATGGTGCGACGGTGGGCAATGTGGTGGTGATGGAGGACGTGGCCGCTGAGGTTCTATTCGGTTTAGGCATAGACGCCAACAAGATCTTGCAAAGAGCGTGATAGTTTGACCTTGTATTTTTTGTCGAGTTTGGCTTGCTGTGCAATTGATATAGCGGATTTCTCAGCGATAACATGGCTTGAGTAGGGAATGGCTGTATATATCGCTTGGAGGTCAAGGGCGTCATGTGTGTTGAGCGATTTGGCTCGTGCATCTACTCGTGCGCTGAACTCCGCTTCAACATCGAGCGTTGGAGAAAGCTCGACAATGCTTTTCACTGCAACGTCTCCAAGTACGCGAAATTTTTCATAGCTGATGCCGAGCTGGGCCATTAGCTTGATTACGGTGTCTTGAACATCCAAAAATTGACGAGCACGATAGACGCGGCGGCGCAAATCGATGCTCTCTCCTTGGCATAGGGCACGCCGTTTTTCGTTTCGTTCAATCAGTTGCCTCAAGCCTTCTTCTAGTTTCTGATGGGCTATTCGCCGAGTGGCATCATCTTGGTTCTGCATGTAATCAAGGTATAAATACTTTGGGTCGAATGCTGATTCAATCCGCATAAACCGAAGCGCATCTAACGGTTCAGCAACAAGTGCATCTGCAGGTTCGAACGCTTGCAAGAAACTTCGGCCGAGAAACCAGTTCTTTGGCATCTCAAATGGGTGAAGGTCTAGAAGGCGGTGAATGATCCCCTTGATCTCCACCTGCAGCCGGCTTGTATAACTGCGATATGCGCAGCCGAGGCTAAGCACAGCTTGTATTTCCGCAACATGCCTGCGACTTGCGGGGTCATTGCGCTTCGATGTTTCCAAGATGTGAGTGCCGCTTAAAGGGAAGAGTACTTTTCCATTCTTGACTGCATTTTCAAGCTCTCCAGATAGAGAGGTGAGCCAAGGTTCAGTAGCTTTCCCTGATCGGACTTTGGCGAGCTCTATCCACTGGTTCTGATCAAGGTAAATGATGTCCATAAGGCAGGTGAGCTGGTCGCAGTGAATCGTCAATCAAAAAACCGCATGCCTGCATAAGGGCGCAAGCGGCATTGCGCCAGACGGCTTTCCAGCGAACCGACATGGGCTTCGAGCTGGTGGCCGTCCGGGTCCAGAAAGTAGAAGGAATCGCCTTCGCTGCGGTTGATCTTCCACTCCCGGACACCGCATGACCTGGCATGCTCCACAAAGTGCGCGAAGTCCTGCTGAGCGAGGGTGAATGCGTAGTGGGTGTAGTCAGAGCTGCGGGCCTGGCTTCGCTGTTCGTCTGACGACAGGCACAGCCATAGATCACCGAGTCCCAGATAGGCACCTTGATCCCACTGCGCGCGTGGACGAAAGCCCAGCACGCGCACATAGAAATCCAGGCTGAGCGGCAGATCCGCGACGGCCAGAGTGAGGTGGTTCAGTCCTGAAAGCATGATGGCGATGGGCGGGCTTGGCACAAGCCACCCAGTGTGCCATTGCCTTGCATCCGCTCTGTCCTTGCATGGCGCAGTCCTCGCGGGCCAGCAGGAGCTGCGCACCGCCTGTGTTGCGCCCACGGCATCCAAGGTGCCGCTCCTGCCTGCATCGGGCCTGCCGAATCCGTCGCAGTCCGTCAAACCTTGCACCGCCCCATGGAATCCGCCTGCGTTGACGGCTGGAGTCAACGAAGCGCCGGCCCATGGTTGTGGTGGCCGAACCACCCATGGCTGGCCCGGATTTGCGCATGCGGATTAGGATTCATGCCGCAGGGACGACCTTGCCGGGCCATGCGATGCATGGCCTGTATTCCTGCCGGGACGGCCTGGCCATTCGATCTTCAAAGAGGTTTTCTATGGCTTGGGTTTATCTGCTGGTGGCCGGCGTTCTGGAAGTGGTCTGGGCCTTCACCATGAAGCAGTCCCATGGTTTCACCAACCTCAAATACAGCGCCATCACCATCGTGGCCATGATCGCCAGCTTTGGTCTGCTGTCGGTGGCCATGCGCAGTCTGCCCCTGGGCACGGCGTATACGATCTGGACCGGTATCGGTGCCGTGGGTGCATTCCTGGTGGGTGTCACGGTGCTGGGAGAGCAGCTCAGTGCCATGCGCGTGGGAGCGGCTGTCCTGATCGTCAGCGGTCTGGTGCTGATGAAGCTTTCGGCCGGGGAATAAAGCACCGCCCGTATACGCTGAATCAGCGCTCCATGGCGGCTGGCGTCTCCGGTGCCATCGGGCATTTGCTCAGCCACAGTGCCAATCCCTGCTGGTAGGCGGCCGGGTCCATGGCATCGCTGTGGCGGGGGATATGGTAGGCCTTTCCCTCAGCCGCGAGCCGGGCGCAGGCCACCTTGTAGAAGTCGGGCGTGGCCTGCAGGCGCGCGATCTGCGCCCATTCCAGCCGCTCTCGCGCACCCCGGTCGTGGATCAGCGTGAAGCCCTGATCGTCGAGCTGCAGGCGGTAGCCGCCCTCCAGGCGCCGCAGGCGGGCCCGCAGGCCTGCGCGCACCAGCTTCCGGTGCAGGCCCTGCAGCGGCGCCTGGCGCATGGCTTGGTGCTGACGCAACGCGCCGAGCAGGCGCGCTGAGTAGCGCTTCCACAGCAGGATGCAGAGCACGGTCGAGACCAGCATGGCGATGATTTTTTCGGGGCTCAGCTGCTGGCCCGGCCGAGCGATGGCCAGCAGGCCGCCGCCCAGGCCCAGGCAGAGCAGCAACGAGGCGAGCCAGCGCTCCTGCCAGCCCGCCATCCGGACCTGCAGGGCGGCCTGTTGTCGCGCGTGCTGCTGCATCTCGCGCTGCAGCGCGGCCTGCAGCCGGCAGTCAGTGTGGGCCGGGGTGATGGTGAACAGCAGTTCCATGGGCGGTGGCGTCCGATCTTCTAGGGGCCGCCAGTCTACCGGGGCGGGGCGCCGTCCAGCCTTGCCGGGCTGGCGGCAGCAGGCCGCTTTCCGCAGCCGCCGATGGGGGCGAGCGCGCGGGTTAAAGCGCATGGCGCGACAATAGCGGGATGACATCCTCCACGACGCCCCTGCATCCCGGCGCAGCTTCGGCCCGCAAGGCCCAGCCCAAACTGACCACGCTGGACAAGACCCGCATTGACGACACGCGCATCAAGATCGTGCGCCCGCTGCTGACCCCGGCACTGCTGGAGGAGTGGCTGCCCGTGACCGAAGAGGCGCAGCAGCTGGTCGAAACCAGCCGTGCCGCCATCTCGCGCGTGCTGCATGGCCAGGATGACCGGCTGGTGGTGGTGGTCGGACCCTGCTCCATTCACGATCACGATCAGGCCATGGATTACGCGCGTCAGCTCAAGGTCCAGGCCGATGCGCTCAAGGACGATCTGCTGATCGTGATGCGGGTCTACTTCGAGAAGCCGCGCACCACCGTGGGCTGGAAGGGCTATATCAACGATCCTTACCGCGACGGCAGCTTTGCCGTCAACGAAGGGCTGGAGCTGGCACGTAGCCTGCTTCTCGATGTGCTGGCGCTGGGTCTGCCTGCCGGCACGGAATTCCTGGATCTGCTGTCGCCGCAGTTCATCAGCGACCTGGTCAGCTGGGGCGCGATTGGTGCACGCACCACGGAGAGCCAGAGCCATCGCCAGCTGGCCAGCGGTCTGAGCTGTCCCGTGGGCTTCAAGAACGGCACCGACGGCGGCGTGAAGGTGGCCAGCGATGCCATTCTGGCCGCCCAGTCTTCGCATGCATTCATGGGCATGACCAAGATGGGCCAGAGTGCGATCTTCGAGACGCGCGGCAATCAGGACTGCCACATCATCCTGCGCGGCGGCAAGGCTCCCAACTACGACGCGGCCCATGTCCAGGCTGCGTGCGAAGTGCTGGAAAAAGCCGGCCTGCACCCGCAGGTGATGATCGATTTCTCGCATGCCAACAGCAGCAAGCAGCATCGCCGCCAGATCGATGTATCAGCGGATGTGGCCCAGCAGATTGCAGGGGGCGACACGCGCATCACCGGCGTGATGATCGAAAGCCATATTCACGAAGGCCGTCAGGACATCGTGGAGGGTGAAGAGCTGGCCTACGGCGTCTCGCTCACCGATGCCTGCATCAGCATGGAGCAGACGGTGCCGGTGCTGGAGCAACTGGCTGCCGCCGTGCGTGCGCGTCGCCTCAAGACGGCCTGAGGCCGCCAGACGAGGCTGGATGAGCAAGAGGCGCCGCGGCGCCTCTTGCTCTTTGTGCTTTTCAGGCTCCCGGCCTTCCGGATCCTGGGCCGGCCGCCCATGCTTTCAGAGATCCAGTGTCAGCTTGAGCATGTCCTTGTGCTGCACGCCGCGCTCCCACAGCGGGGTGGTGTAGTTCTGCAAAAAGAAGTCGCGCTCGATGTCGGTGACGCGAAAACCCAGGCGTTGATAGAACAGCAGCTGGTCGCCAAAGCTGCCCGTTCCCACATCCAGCTGCTGCACGCCGCGTTCGCGCATTTCGCGGATGGCTCGCAGCAGCAGGGCCGAGCCTATGCCCTTGCTCTGCCAGGCCGTGGAAACGGCCATGTTCACCAGCTCCCATCGATGAAGGCCGTCGCCCTCGGGGACCAGCACACATACGCCGATCAAGGCACCGAGGCCGCTGGGCGTGAACTGTTCCGTCTGGCGCGCTCCAAAGCAGGTGGAGCCGGGCAGATAGCGCTTGACGCGCTCGCGCGAGGGGTCGGCCAGCAGCAGCAGATGCCAGGGGGCTTCTGCGGGGTTCATGGTGGTGATGTGCCAGGCAGCAGGCGTGCTCGGGCCGGTCGGCGTGGAGGTCATGCGTGCGCTCCGCTGCGGTGGAAGGCGGGCGCTGCATATTGGCCGGGCTGGATGTCGGCATTCATTCGATGGGACGCAAGCCCGCCCATCTGCTGCAAACCACAATCTCGCGCCATTTCCACTTTCCGACTGCGGGAGTTGTGAGCCCGCCACAAATATTGTCAACAGGCCATAGCGTAGCAGTCGGCGGGCATATTCGGTGACGTACTGGTGAAAAGTACAGCGTTCTTCGGCAATTTTGATGCAGGAATCTCGCAAATATTGATCTGCTCAGGCCTTACAACTGCGTGAGCAGGCACTTCAAGGCAGTGCGCTGACGAGCCTGACTCCCTTTGCGCAGGACGGGCTTTGCAAAAGCGAAGATAGTGGTTTATACTTAGCGACAAGGGTTAACCCTTAAGGTCTAACCCGCGAATGACAGTACATGAGATGCGTGCTGTCCATCGCTTGAAGTGCATCTCTTGATTTCATAGAAAGCTCATCATGCGCCAAGCTATCAACTCCCTGATCGAATTCATCCAAGAAGCTCGCGAGTTCCATCTGGATCTGGCCAACCAGTAATCACGCACTGGTTCGAGAAACAGCCGCCGCTCCAGGCGGCTTTTTTTCGTCCTGAAAGAGGTGTTCAGGCCGCCAGCAGACCCTGCTTCTCTATGAAGGTCACCACCTCGTCCAGACCTTCCAGTGTCTTGAGGTTGGTCATCACAAAGGGCTTGAGACCCTTGGGCGTGGTGCGCTGCTTGATGGTGTCGCTGCGCATGATGTCCAGATTGGCGCCGACATGGGGCGCCAGGTCGGTCTTGTTGATGATGAAGAGATCGCTCTTGGTGATGCCGGGACCGCCCTTGCGCGGAATCTTCTCGCCTGCTGCCACGTCGATCACGTAGATGGTCAGATCCGACAGCTCGGGGCTGAAGGTGGCAGCCAGGTTGTCGCCGCCCGATTCGATGAAGACGATGTCGGCATCGGGGAAGTCCTTGAGCATGCGGTCAATGGCTTCCAGGTTGATGGAGGCATCCTCGCGAATCGCCGTGTGCGGGCAGCCGCCGGTTTCCACACCCATGATCCGCTCGGCGGGCAGGGCGCCGCTGATGGTCAGCAGGCGCTGGTCCTCCTTGGTGTAGATGTCGTTGGTGATGGCGACCAGGTCCCATTTGCCACGCATGGCCTTGCAAAGCATCTCCAGAATCGTGGTCTTGCCCGAGCCCACGGGCCCGCCTATGCCCACGCGCAGCGGCGGCAGCTTCTTGGTGCGGTTGGGGATATGGTGCAGTGCGGTCGACATGGTGAGTTCTTTCGAGAATGAGAGGGTTGCGATCAGCGGGTCTTGCCGTAGGCACGTTCCACCTTGGCAATGCGCAGCTCGAAATGCTGGTACCAGGTGGTGTGGCCTTTTTCCTGGGCGATCTGGTGCTCTGCGTTGTGCTTCCATTGACGGATGGCCTCCTCGCTTTCCCAGTAAGACACGGTGATGCCGAAGCCCCGGGCATCGCGGGTGCTTTCAGCGCCCAGATAGCCTGCTTGCTGGCCGGCCAGTTCCACCATGCGGTCGGCCATCTCGCCATAGCCCTGGTCCGTCGGGGTGCGCAGGGAGGTGAAGATGGCGGCGTAGTACGGTGGCTGGGGCGTGGCGGCAAACAGTGCAGACATGGCGGATGGAGGTTCAGCTACGGAAAAGTCGAGAATACTGGTGTTCATGCTGGGCCGAGAGAATGGCCAGCATGGGCGAGAAAGCCTGTCTTGCGTTGTCCGGCAACGCCAGCGCGTATTCGACGGCGGCGGGAATCTCTGAAGTCAGTCGCGCCAGGATGCGCTGGCCGGCGCTCTGGCCCAGGGGCATGGCCTTGATGGCGGCCTGAACCATGTTCTCGGCCCAGCCAAAGGCATAGGCGAGCAGTGCATCACGCGGTGTGGCGCCGGTGCATTGGGCTGCCAGCGAGAAGGCGATGGGGTAGCTGGCATCCTGCGCGGCCAGCCAGTGGACGGAGGCCAGCGCGGCTGCTTCGTCGGCGTAGCGGTTTTTCAGCCACTCGGTCAGCGAGCGGCCCATCTGCTCGGTCTGCAGGCGCAGCTCGCTGGTTTCGCGCGTGACTCTTACCCACTGGTTGAGGCTGGCGATGCGCGCCAGGTCGGCGCCTTTCCAGGCCGGCATGGCCTGCGCAATCACGGCCATGTCCCCGCGTGACTGGGTCAGATGCAGCTGCTGCACCAGCCAGCTGGCAGCCTCTGCTTCCGTTGTGACCAGCGCCGCATTGATGGCCGCTTCAAGCCCTTCCGAGTAGGAAAAGCCGCCGATGGGCAGGGCCGGCGAGGCCAGCCACATCAGTTGCAGAAAGCTCTGCGCGCCAAGAGCCAGCAGTGGCTCAGTGGGCGTGGTCATGCGAGTGTCCATGGGCGTGATGATGGTGGCTGTGGCCATCGTTGGTCACATGGCCGCCATAGGCGCCTCCTTCGGGCTCGAAAGGCAGATCGGCTTCGACCACCGTCATATGCATGCTGCGCAGCATATCGGCCAGCACATGGTCGGGTTCGATCTTCAAATGGTCGGGCTGCAGCTCGATCGGCACATGGCGGTTGCCCAGATGGTAGGCCGCGCGCATCAGGTCAAACGGCGTGCCATGTTCGGCGCAGGCCGTGATATGCAGCACTTTTTGCGGTGCAGCCAGCACGCGGATCAGGCTGCCGTCTTCGGCCACCAGCACATCGCCGCCACGCACGGCCTGGCCGCGTGGCAAGAAGACGGCCAGCTCGCGACCCTGGCTGTCGGTGGCGGCAAAGCGGCTCTTCTGACGCACGTCCCAGTCCAGTTCCACGGACGCGGCGCGTTTGAGGATGACGGTGGAAAGGCCCTGGCCCTGGAGCAGCAGTTTGTTGGCAGTCAGCATGGTGAATTCACAATGAAATAAAAGGCCCGAGCCAGATTGGCGCGCATGTTGCATGCCCTGCGCATATCAGTGATTTTGATGGTTCGAGCAAGATGACAACTCTTTTGGAAACTTCGACAGAAATGGCAGCACCGACCTCTTTGCAGGATGCGCCTGCTGACTGGCAGGGCTGTGGCGCAGCCTATGTGGCGGTGTATGGCACTTTGCGTGCCGGTGGCATCAACGATATTGCAAGGCTCCAGCCAGGCGTTGCCTGTGTCGGCAGGACCCAGCTGACCGGCACTTTGCATGACCTTGGCTGGTACCCGGGCCTGAGGCTGCAAGGCTCGCAGGCCGTGCTGGCCGAGGTCTACCCCATGGACGCAGCGCTGGAGCGGGCCATGGATCGCATCGAAGGCCTGTGGCCCGAAGACCTGGGCGAATACGCCAAGCGCATTCTGACCCTGCCCGTGATGCTGACCCAGGGCGGTCAGCAGTCCATCACCGTGCTGGTGTACGAGGCATTGCCCGCCACGGTGAGTGCTGCGCCGCAGCTCGCCGTCAGTGACTGGCTGGCCTGGTTTGAGGGCAAGGGCATGCAGCATCCGGATTCGGAGTTTCAGCTCAACACCGTTCAGAACAGAAAGTAGCGCTGTGCCATGGGCAGGCTGACCGCTGGCTCGCAGGTCAGCAGATCGCCATTGGCGCGCACGGCATAGGTCTGGGCATCCACCTCCATATGCGGCGCCAGATCGTTGTGGATCATGTGCTGCTTCTTCACATTGCGTATGCCCTTGACCGCGGACAGGGTCTTGTGCAGCCCGAAGCGCTGGCCGATACCGGCGGCAAGCCCTGCCTGGGAGACAAAGGTCAGCGAAGTCCTGGCAACCGCCCCGCCAAAGCTTGCAAACATGGGGCGGTAATGCACGGGCTGAGGCGTGGGAATGGAGGCGTTCGGATCGCCCATGGCCGCCATGGCGATGCTGCCGCCCTTGAGGATGCAAAACGGTTTGACGCCAAAGAAGGCGGGCTTCCAGATCACGATATCGGCCCACTTGCCCACCTCGATGCTGCCCACCTCGTGGCTGATGCCGTGGGCAATCGCGGGATTGATGGTGTATTTGGCGATATAGCGCTTGACGCGGAAGTTGTCGTTGCGCGCGCCGTCGCCACTCAGGGCGCCACGCTGCAGCTTCATCTTGTGCGCCGTCTGCCAGGTGCGCAGTATGACCTCGCCCACGCGGCCCATGGCCTGGCTGTCGGAGCTGAACATGCTGATGGCGCCGATGTCGTGCAGGATGTCCTCGGCCGCAATCGTTTCCTTGCGGATGCGGCTTTCGGCAAAGGCCAGGTCTTCGGCAATGCCGGCATCCAGGTGGTGGCAGACCATGAGCATGTCCACATGCTCGTCCAGCGTGTTGATGGTGTAGGGGCGCGTGGGGTTGGTGGAGCTGGGCAGCACATTGGCTTCGCCCACCACTTTCAGAATGTCGGGCGCATGGCCGCCACCCGCGCCTTCGGTGTGGAAGGTGTGAATGGTGCGGCCCTTGAAGGCCGCCACAGTGTCCTCCACAAAGCCGGACTCGTTGAGCGTGTCGGTGTGGATGGCGACCTGGGTGTCGGTGTCCTCGGCCACATCCAGGCAGTTGCTGATCGCTGCCGGCGTGCTGCCCCAGTCCTCGTGCAACTTGAGGCCGATGGCGCCGGCACTGATCTGCTCGTGCAGGCCGCCGGGCAGGCTGGCATTGCCCTTGCCCAGAAAACCCAGATTCATGGGGAAAGCGTCGGCGGCCTGTAGCATGCGCTCCATATGCCAGGGACCTGGCGTGCAGGTGGTGGCGAAGGTGCCGGTGGCCGGGCCGGTGCCGCCGCCGATCATGGTGGTCACGCCACTGGTCAGTGCTTCCTCGATCTGCTGTGGGGCAATGAAATGGATATGGGTGTCGATGCCGCCTGCGGTGACGATATTGCCTTCGCAGGAGATGATTTCCGTGCCCGGGCCGATGATGATGCTCACGCCCGGCTGGGTGTCGGGGTTGCCGGCCTTGCCTATGGCCACGATGCGGCCGTCCTTGAGGCCGATGTCGGCCTTGACGATGCCCCAGTGGTCCAGGATCAGTGCATTGGTCAGAACGGTATCGACCGCACCGCCTCCGTCAGGGCCGGTTCCGGTCCCGTCGCGTGTGCGCTGGCTTTGCGCCATGCCGTCGCGGATGGTCTTGCCGCCGCCGAACTTCACTTCCTCACCATAGCCGCCAGCGGCCAGGGTGTAGTCTTGCTCGACCTCGACGATGAGCTCGGTGTCGGCCAGGCGCAGACGGTCGCCCACGGTGGGGCCAAAGGTTTCTGCGTAGGCTCGTCGGTCCATGGTGGCCATTGAGGAATCTCCGATTCAGGTGTTCAGCGCAGGGACTGCTGCTGGGCCGCTGGTGGCAGGGCGGCGGGGTTTGTGCTGAGCAGGTCGCGCAATGTGCCCAGTGCCAGGGCCAGCAGCAGTGCAGCGCAGCAGCGGTAGGTAAAACGGCTCCAGTGCGCAGCAGCGCGGCGGAAAAGCCGGTCCACCAAGGCTGCGCAGACAAAGCACCAGAGCAGGGACGAAGTCATGAATCCCGCGAAGAACAGCCCGTAATCGCTGGCGCCGGGCTGGGTCACTCCCACCGCCCCAAGGGCGCTGCCCATGGCGGCCCAGTAGGCCAGGTTTTGCGGGTTGGTCAGCGACAGGGCCATGCCGCGGCGCAAGGCCTGCTTCTGCGTTGCGGCGGCGGTGGCCGATACATCGAGCTGGTGTTCGGTACGCCCGGCCTGCCAGCTGTCCCAGGACAGCCAGAGCAGGTAGGCGGCGCCCGCCAGACCAATCGGCCAGCGCAAGGCGTCGACCTGCATGACCAGACCAATGCCGGCTAGGCCCAGCAAGGCCCAGCTCGCATCGCCCACCAGGGAGCCCAGCTGCACCGCCAGCGCAGGGCGATAGCCGCCGCGCACACCTTGGCGCACGGTCTCTGCAAACACCGCACCGGGCGCAGCATTGAACACCAGGCCCAGCACAAAAGCGGAAGCAAACAGCATCAGCATCGCGGGTCAGTCCCTGGCAATTGCGGGCAATGCACCCTGGACCAGACCGCGAAAGCCATAGATCTGACGGTCGCCGCCGATCTCGACCAGTTCCACCGTGCGCTGCTGCCCTGGCTCGAAGCGCACGGCCATGCCGCTGGCAATATTCAGGCGCATGCCGTGGGCGGCGGCGCGGTCGAAATCCAGACCTGCATTGGTTTCGGCAAAGTGGTAATGCGAGCCGACCTGAATCGGCCTGTCGCTGGCATTTTTCACCACCAGCGTGAGCGTGCGGCGGCCGGGGTTGAGTGCATGGCTGCCCTCGTCAAGAATCAGTTCGCCGGGGATCATCTTTCGCCTCCTTGCGCAAAGGCCTTTTGCTGCGCTGTGCCGGGGTGTTTCATATCACGCCAGTTTCGTCAGCATGAAAGCGCCGAGCGCGGCGGTGGCTGCACCGCCGAACCGGGCCACCCACTGGTGGCGCTGCATGAGGGCATGACCGAGTACCATGCCGACGATATGCAGTGTGGCCGAGCCCAGAGCAATGCCCAGCAGTGCACCGACAGCAGCCAGGCCGCTGTCTCCGGCCAGCTCAAAGCCGTGCGCAGCGCCATGGAAGAAGGCAAACACAGCAGCCAGGGAGGCGGCGGCGGCCCAGGGCATGCGTTGCTGAACCAGCACCAGCAGGCCCAGCACCAGCACGGATGCGGCGATCATGGGCTCTACGCCCGGCACCCACAGGCCGGCAAAGCCGGCCACGGCACCCGCCACCAGCAGGGCCACAAAGGCCGCAGGTGCACGCCAGGCCGTGCGCAGGCTGGGCATGGTCAGTGCGCTCCAGGCGCCCACAGCCAGCATGGCGGCCAGATGGTCTGCACCGGTAAACGGGTGGGCAAAGGCATGACCCAGGCTGTCGAGAAAGTGGTGATGACCGCCTGCATCGGAGCCCATATGAGCGAGAGCGGACAGGGGCAGTGCAGTCGCTGCGGCGGCCGTGGTGGCAAGGAGCTTATTGAATTTCATAGCTGTCTGCGCTTGATGGGTAAGGGTTTGAAGGCTAAAAAGCTTGAAGTTTTGGATACCGAGTCAGGCGATGGGCTCGTGCACGGTGACCAGCTTGGTGCCATCGGGGAAGGTGGCTTCGATCTGGATGTCGGGAATCATCTCGGGGATGCCTTCCATCACATCGGCGCGGGTCAGCACGCTGCGGCCTTCACTCATGAGCTGGGCCACGGTCTTGCCGTCACGTGCACCTTCCATCACGAAGGCGCTGATCAGTGCCACGGCCTCGGGGTAGTTGAGCTTGAGGCCGCGGGCCATGCGCCGCTCGGCCAGCAGGGCCGCAGTGAAGATCAGCAGCTTGTCTTTTTCGCGCGGTGTCAATTCCATCGTCTTCAATCCCTCAGTCAGCTCGCGCAGCCGGTGGCACCGGCAGAACGCGCGCTGGGAGTTTCATGCCCTTTTATGTAGCAAGTGCTATGCCAATGGCAAGCCCTTGTTGCTGGTGGATGACAACCGGGTAGCTGTGATTTGGCACTTCATTGGTGCATGAGGGCGACTGGTGTGCACCATGGCGTTCCCTGGTTACGGCGGCGGACACTTCTTGGTGCATTGCGGGGCTATGACGGTGCAGTGCGTGGCACGGACCTTGCTTTTTCTGGTGCATGTATCAAGGACTGATAAAGAGGAAAGGCATGCCGCTTTTGCGGACTGCCGCAAGGCAGGGTTTGTTGACCTGGGGATGTGCCGCCCTTTGTACGGGCGCGGTGTGGGCGAGGGCGGGTCAGGACGGTGACCAGGCATTGCCCGAGGTGCAGGTGAGTGCCATGGTCAAGGGGCAGGCACTGGATGAGGCGCAACGCGCGTTTTCCGTCACCGAGTTCAGGCGTGACGAGATTCGCGAGCAGCCCAGACAGGAAGTGGAATCGCTGTGGAGTCTGGTGCCCGGCATGCATGTCAATCACTACCAGCTCAGCGGGGTGGCCAATGGGCTGGTGATGCGTGGCTTTGGCGGCGGCGGCCATGGTGGCGATGTGGCGGCCACACTGGATGGCATCCCCCTCAACGAAGCCATGTCGCATGCCGATGGTTATTTCGATCTCAATGTGGTGGTGCCTCTGGAGCTGGACAAGGTCAATGTCTATCGCGGTCCCGTGTCGGTGCTGCAAGGCAATTACAACCGCGCCGGATTGCTGGAGCTGCGCACGCGGCGCAGCGGCAGCTATACGGAGCTGGAAGTCAGTGCTGGTTCGCACGGCCTGTTCGATGCCCAGGCCGCACTCGGGCGCGGGCTGGAGGGGGGCGATCAGCTCAACCTGGCGGCCCAGCACTCGCGCGGTGATGGAGCGCGACCCGCCTCGCGTCATGAGCGCAGCACCATCAGCGGCACCTGGAAGCACCATGTGCATGAAAAGCTCGATATCTCGCTGTCCGGTCGCTGGCACGAGGCGCGTGGCGACTCGCCGGGCTATCTGACCGAAGCGCAATGGCGAGAGAATCCTCAGGGCAAGGACAGCCGTGTGGTGGGTGATGGTGCCGACAAGCACTTTGGCACGCTGCGCCTGGATGCGCAGTACGCACTGGACGCCGATACCCGGCTGCTGGGCTTTGTCTACGGCACGCAGCAGGATTTTGTGCGCTGGTTCACCCGTCCGCGCAGCGCCACCTGGATGCAGCGCGAGGAGCGATACGACCGCAGCGTGCTGGGAGCGGGGCTGAATGTCAGCGGCAAGTCCCGCCTGGCGGCACGCGAGCTGAACTGGATGCTGGGCCTGGAGCAGGTGCGCGAGTCCACCGACTATGGCTATTGGGATGGATTGCTCGACCGCCGGCGCACCGGCCCTGCATTAAATGATCGCAATACACGGCTCGACAACACGGCGATCTACGGCCAGGCTGGCTGGCAGCCAGCGGCCTGGTTGCAGACCACGGCGGCCCTGCGCTGGGACCACTTTGACGGCCGCTGCCGTCTGCTGGGGGCGGAGGCCGGTGGCGATGAATGCCATCGCATGCAGGGCCGCAGCCATGCCAGCCCCAAGCTGGGAGCTCTGGCGCAGCTCGATGCCCGCACAGCCGTGCGTGCCAGTTGGTCGCAAGGCTTTGCGCTGCCCAGCGACTTTGCCAAATACGCGCTGCGCAACAGCGACCTGCATGCCAATATCTTTCGCCAGAGCGAGCTGGGCGTGGAGTGGAAGCCATCGGCCCATTGGCTGATCGATGCCTCGCTCTACCGCATCAGCTCCAGCCATGAAATACGCAACACAGCACCCGGCGAGTATGAAAACCTGGGAGCAACCGTACGCAAGGGCGCCGAGCTTCAGCTTCACTGGCTGCCCAGCCGCAACTGGCATGTCGAATGGGCTTATGGCCACAACCGCTCCGAAGTCACGCAGAACGCGAACGCCGCATTGCTTGGGCGACGCGTGGTGGCCGTGCCCGAGTACACCAGCACCTTGCATGCACGCTGGATGCCACGCAGCGATGTCACCGTGCATGGATTGCTGCGCCATGTGGGCCGCGCGCCCATCAACACAGGCAATACCGAATGGGCAGGCAGCTATCGCTGGCTGGACCTGGGCCTGCAATACCGCTTGCCCGCGAGCCTGGCGCGCAATGCCAGCCTGAGCCTGTGGCTGCGCAACGCCGCCAATACCCGCTATGCCAGTACCACCACCATGATTGCCGGCCAGCGTCTGGTCGCGCCCGGCGCGCCGCGCAGCGTGCAGCTGGGCTTGCAGTTTTCCTTATGATTTTTCGGAGCTTCCATGTCTGTTTGCAGGACACGTCACAACATCATCGCGCGCATTCTGTGCACCACAGCCGCTGCCTGGCTGCTCTGCGCGCATCCGGCTTCTGCCCATAACGTCTGGCTGGAGCCCGATGCGCAGGGGGGCTATGTCATGCAGTTCGGCGGTCATGACGGCAGGACCGAAGCCTTCGATCCGGCCAAGCTGCAGCGTGTGCACGCCTATGACTTGCGCGGCCGTGAAGTGCCCAGTGCCGTGCAGAATGTGCAGGGCGGCATCCGCATCAAGCCCGATGCCAGGGCTGCGCTGATTGCAGTGGAACTCGATAACGGCTATTTCAGCAGTACGGGTGCAGAGGGCACCATGCTGCCTTTGCCCATGGACCAGAACCCTGGAGCGGTGCGCGGCGTGCATGCGCGCAAGTTCCACAAGACCGTGGTGCGCTGGGGCGCCGTCATGCAAAAGCCGCTGGGTCAGATGTTCGAGGTGGTGCCGCTGCAGGGGCAGTCTCCCCATGCCGGTCAGCCGCTCAGGCTGCAGGTTTTGCTGCATGGAAAGCCGCAGCCCGGCGTCAGACTGTCCTGGGGAGAGAACGGCTCTCCCACGATGACGGACGCGCAAGGGCAGGCGACCATGACGCCGGCTGTCGGCAGCAATACGCTGCAGGCCATACTGCGTCAGCCGGTTACGGGCGATCCCAGGACCACCGAGAACAGCTACGAGTATCTGCTGCGCTTTGCCGTGCATTGATGAAGCCACGTTCCGTCAGTTCAAGATCCGTTTCACAGCCTGCTGCCATGACCGATTCCACGCCTGTTGCCCGCCGCTCCCGAGAGCAGATTCTGCAAGCCATCCGCGAGGCTGCGATTGCGGAGTTCAGCAGCCATGGCTTCAAGGGCGCATCCACGCAGGCGATTGCAGAAAGAGCGGGCCTGACCAAGCCCCAGCTGCATTACTACATCGAGAGCAAACAGGCCTTGTATGACGAGCTGCTCTATGCGCTGCTGGAGGCCTGGTCGGCGGCATTTGCGTTCGATCCGGCGCTGGACGATCCGGCGCAGATCATCGGCAACTATGTGCGGCGCAAGCTGGACTATGCGCTGGACAATCCGGCCCTGTCGCGCATCTTCACCAACGAGGTGCTGGGTGGTGGCTTGCGTCTGCATCAATACTGGCCTGTCGCGCTGAGCTCCACGGCACAGAAGGTGGATCTGATCAACGCCTGGATCGCGCAGGGCCGCATGCGCAGCCTCGATGCGCGCGTGCTGCTGATGCAGATCTGGGGCATGACCCAGCACTATGCGGACTATGCGGTGCAGGCCAGGGTGATGCTGGAGTGTGCTGACGACCAGCCGCTGGATCGCGAGCATATCGCCCGGGAGCTCACCACTTCCGTGCTGTTGAGCTGTGGTCTGGCACCAACTTGAAGATGCTCTGCGCAAGCCTGGTGCAGGTGGCCAGGCAGCAGGCGGGTAGCTCTCCCTGGCGTGTTTTGGCACACCGTTTGCTTAGATTTGACCAGTCGATCAAATCGGATGGTCAATCATGCCCAACACTGCTCCGGATACTCTGGAAACGCCCGTAGAACAAGGCTTTGAGCTGGTATTGCTGCGTCAGGGATTGCGCTTGCCGGTGGAGCCCGGAGAGCGCATCACCGATGTGCTGCAACTGGCCGGTGTGGCCATAGAGACGGTGTGCGAGCAAGGCATTTGCGGAACTTGCGTCACACGCTGGACGGCCGGTGATCCCGAGCACCATGACCGCTGCCTGACCGATGAGGAGCGCAGCACGCATGTGGCTTTGTGCTGCGCACGCAATCGCGGCGCAGCTCTGACCCTGGATCTTTGAAGGGGCCGACATGCGAGTGCTTGTGATCTTTTCCCATCCCGTGGAAACCAGCTATCAGGCCGCATTGCATGCCGAGGTGGTACAGCAGTTGCGCGGCGCCGGGCATGAGGTCGATGACTGCGACCTGTATGCGGAAGGCTTCAATCCCGTGATGTCCCGCGAGGAACGCCTGGGCTATCACGAGGTGCCGCAGAACCGGCTGCCGGTGCAGCGCTATGTGGATCGCCTGCTGTGGGCCGAGGCGGTGGTCTTCTGCTTCCCGACCTGGTGCTTCGGTCTGCCGGCCATGCTCAAGGGGTTCTTCGATCGCGTGCTGATGCCCGGTGTGGCCTTCGATATCAGCGATCCGCAGAACGTCAAACCGGCGCTGACCCATCTCAAGCGCATTGCGGCGGTGGTGACTTATGGGCGTCCGCGCTGGACCGCGCTGTTCATGGGCGATCCACCGCGCAAATGCATCACGCGCTATCTGCGCATCCTCACGGGCGGCAAGGCGCGTATCGACTATCACGCCTGCTACCACATGAACGTGGCAACGCCATCTCGGCTGCAGTCCTTCAAGGCCCATGTCGGTCGGGCCATGCGCCGCTTTGCCTAGGAGAGCTCTCCATGTCCTCACATCTGACACTCTGCAATGCACGGCTGCCGCACTGGTTGCTTGCGGCCCTGGGACAGCGCAGCGAGATGCCGCTGTCGCGTCTGGAGATCTCCAACGGGCGCATTGCGGCCGTAGCCGCCGAAGCCCCGGGCCTGCCGCGCAGCTTCGGCTCCCAGGTCTGGGATCTGCAAGGAGCGCTGGTGCTGCCGACCATGGTGGACGCGCATCTGCATCTGGACAAGGCGTTCACGCTGGAGCGCATGGGACCGGTGAAGCCGGGCCTGCTGGCAGCGATAGAGGCGATGATGGTGGACAAGCAGAACTGGACGGCGGCCGATGTGCGCCGCCGTGCGAGTCAGGGCTTGCAATGGGCCTATGAAGCCGGTGTTTCGCACGCACGCAGCCATTGCGACTGGTGGGAGCCGGAGTCGGTACCCGTGGCCTGGGAAGTGCTGCGCGAGCTGGCGCAGGAATGGGCCGGCCGTGTGCTGCTCGAGCGCGTCAGCCTGATTCCCCTGCATCTGTATGAGGAACGCGGTGTGGCGATGCGTCTGGCCAAGCAGGTGGCGCTCAGCGGCGCGGGGGCCTTGCTCGGCGGCTTTGTCCATTCCACCAACTGGAGCCCGCAGGCCTTGCGCAATCTGCTTGAGGCTGCGCAGCAGCACGGCCTGGACGTGGACCTGCATGTGGACGAGGAGCTCAACCCCGCAGCCCAGGGCCTGGCCACCACGGCCGCGCTGCTCAAGGAACTGCGCTTCGAAGGCCGTGTGGTCTGCGGCCATACCTGCGCGCTGGCGGCGCAACCGCTGGAGCAGGCGCTGCGCTCGTTGGATGCAGTGGCCAGCACTCCCATCACCATGGTCAGCTTGCCGGTGACGAACCTGCTGCTGCAGGACGCGCAAACCGATGTCACGCCGCGGCAGCGAGGCCTGACGCTGGTCAAGGAGGCCAGGGCGCGCGGCATACCGCTGATGATCTCCAGCGACAACGTGCAGGACCCTTTCTGCCCGCTGGGCAGTTTCGATCCGCTGGAAGCGCTGAGCACCGCAGTGGCTGCCGCGCAGCTGACTTCGGCCTTCGACGAGTGGAGCGACAGCGTCTGTCGCCGCGATTGGCTGGGTCATGGTGTCGGCCGTCTGCCGCTGCAGCTAGGCGCGACAGCCGATCTGGTTATCCTTCCTCAGTCCAGCGTCAGCGGCTTTCCATCCCGCAGCCACCGCCGTGTGGTGATGCGCGAGGGGCGCGTCAGCAACGGCGAGCCGCTGGCTGCCTGGTTCTCCCCCTGTATTGAACGGAGCGTTGCATGAGCACAGATACCACAGGCATTGCACAGCCCCTGGCACGTTATGCGGCCTGGCGGCGGGCGGGCGATCTGGTGTTCCTGTCGGGCGTTATCGCCGTGGACCCGGGGGCCAATCGCATCGTGCGCGGCTATGCCGACATTCCTGCTGAAGCGGCGGCGCTGATCGGGCGTACCGGTGAATTCAGTACCGACATCAAGGAGGGCCCCATCCTGGCACAGAGCTGGTGGGTGCTGGACCGCATTCGCCAGACGGTGGAGGCCGCCGGCGGTCAGATGTCGGATGTCTTCAAGCTGGTGCAGTACTTCCGCAATCTGGACCAGTTCCCGCAGTACAGCCGTGTACGCAAGCTGTTTTTTCCCGGCGAATCACCGGCTTCCACGGTGGTCGAGGTGACGGGCATGTTGCCCACGCCGGACATTCTGATCGAGGTGGAGGCCACGGCCTATCTGCCCTTGCGTTGACCCATTCATCACTCACCCCGGAGAACCCATGCTGCACGGATACACCCCTGCCGACCGCTTTCTGCCCTATCTGAGCTGGACCGAGGTTGCGGCCCTGCCGGACAAGGCCAATACCGTGATCGTGCTGCCTGTGGGCGCCATGGAGCAGCATGGCCCGCATCTGCCCTGCTCGGTGGATGCAACGATTGCGGCAGGCGTGGTCGGCGCCGCCATGGCGCAGCTGCCCGCTGCCGTGCCTGCATTCGCCATGGCCCCCATCGTCTATGGCAAGTCGGAGGAGCATCTGCACTTTCCCGGCACGGTGACCTTGAGCGGCGAAACCCTGCTGGCCACGATCAATGAAATCGGCGAATCGGTATATCGCGCAGGCTTTCGCAAGCTGCTGTTCGTCAACGGCCACGGCGGCCAGCCACAGGTGCTGGAGATCGCGGCGCGCGAGCTGCGCCTGCGCCATGGCGACTTCATCGTCGTGCCGAGCTTTACCTGGCGCGTGCCCCATGTCGCAGGCCAGTATCTCTCGAACCTCGAGAAAAAGCTGGCCATGCATGCAGGTCATGCCGAGACCGCGCTGATGCTGGCGCTGGCACCGCAGACCGTGCATATGGAGCGGGCCGTCATCAACTACCCGCCCGTGTTCCCCTCCAGCCTGCTGTCGCCCGACGGCCGTCCCGCCTGCGCCTGGACCGCACGGGACTTCGGACCCAGCGGCGTCATAGGTGATCCGACCCCCGCAACCGCGCAGCAGGGGCAGGAGATCCTGCAATCCCTGGCCCGCAGCTGGGCCGACGCCATTGCCGAGCTGCATGAGCTGCAATGGGCCAGCCGCGACGAAGCCACCTGGGGACGAGCCCAGCATCAGGGACATGTGGAGCCTGCCCTGGCCTGACGCCTTTCAACGCCTTGCCTGTTTCAAACCTTCGGAGAACCGCCATGATGAAGACTGCCAGATTCCTCAAACCCCTGACCTGCGCGGCCATGCTGGCCTGCGGTCTGAGCGGCCTCGGCCATGCCGAGGAAAAATTCGTCTACATGACCAACTGGTATGCCCAGGCCGAGCATGGCGGCTTCTACCAGGCCGTGGCCACAGGGCTGTACAAAAAGCACGGCCTCGATGTCAGCATCAAGATGGGCGGCCCCCAGGTCAATATCACGCAGATGATGGCCGCCGGTCAGGCCGACTGTGTCATGGGCTCCAGCGATCTGCAGATGGTGCAGATGCGCGAGGGCGGTGTTCCCGTGACCACGGTGGCAGCCGTGTTCCAGAAAGATCCGCAGGTGCTGATCGCTCACGAGGACGTGAAGCGTTTCGAGGACCTCAAGGGCAAGACCATTCTGATCGCCGCCTCCGCGCAGCGCGGCTACTGGCCCTGGCTCAAGGCCAAATATGGTTTCACCGACTCCCAGACCCGGCCCTATACCTTCAATATCCAGCCGTTCCTGGTGGACAAAAATTCGGCCCAGCAAGGCTATCTGACTTCCGAGCCCTTTGCGATTCAGAAGGCCGGCGTCAGGGCGAACACGCTGATGTTCAGCGATCAGGGCTTCCCGGCCTATGCCACCACCATCTCCTGCATGGACAAGACGGTCAAGGAGCGCAGCAAGGCGGTGCAGGCCTTTGTCACCGCCTCCATGGAAGGCTGGAAGAGCTATCTGGCCGATCCCGCGCCGGCCAATGCCCTGATCAAGAAAGACAACCCCAACATGACCGACGAACAGCTGGCCTACAGCGTGGGCAAGCTCAAGGAAATGAATATGGTCGCTGGCGGAGATGCCGCCAAGCTGGGCATTGGCGTGATGACCGATGCGCGGGTCAAGGCCAGCTACGACTTCCTGGTCAGCGCCAGGCTGATCGATCCGGCCAAGGTCAAGCAGGCCGATGCCTACAACCTGAGCCTGATTCAGAACATCAAGGTCCTGCCCTGATGGCATGGGCTGGCAGCGGCAGCGAAAGGTGACTATGAGCGGCTCTGAAATTCCCGCAGCAGCAATTCCCGCAGTGGAGGTGTTGTCTGCAGAGAAAACCTATCCCGGCGGCACGCAGGCGTTGCTGCCCGTCGATCTGCGCATCGAAGAGGGTGAGTTCGTGACCTTGCTCGGCCCCTCGGGCTGCGGCAAGAGCACCTTGCTAAAGATGGTTGCGGGTCTGCTGGAACCCAGCGACGGCAGACTGCTGCTTTGGCGCAAGCCGGTGCCGCAGCTGCAGGCCAGCGGCAAGAAGATGGCGTTTGTCTTTCAGCAGCCCACGCTTATGCCCTGGTCCAGCGTGCACACCAATGTGCGGCTGCCGCTGGATCTGGCTGGCGTGCCACGCGCCGAGGCCGATGCGCGCGTCACGGAGGCACTGCAACTGGTGGGCCTGGCACGCTTTGCCAAAGCCCTGCCGCGCGAACTGTCCGGAGGCATGCAGATGCGCGTCTCGATTGCTCGCGGCCTGGTGACCGAGCCCGATCTGCTGCTGATGGATGAGCCCTTCGGCGCGCTCGACGAGATCACGCGCCACAAGCTGGACGCGGAGTTGCTGGAGCTTTGGAGCAAGAAGAAGCTGACGGTGATCTTTGTCACCCACTCCATCCACGAGGCCGTCTTTCTGTCCAGCCGGGTGGTGATGATGGCGGCCAGACCGGGACGGGTGGTGGAGGAGTTTCGCATCGATGCTCCCTATCCGCGGCCTGCCGATTTCATGCTCGGCCCCGAGTTCGCCCGCCATGCGCAGCAGTTGCAATCGAGCCTGCTGCGCGCCAGTGCCATTGTGGAGGAGAGTCTGTCATGAGCGCCTTGCCCGCTTCCATTCCCGATGATGCGGCCAGGGCCGCCGACAGCAGGCCTGCAGCGACCGGAGCGCGTGCGGTGGCTGCCGTCAAGTCCGGCAAGACAGCCACCCCATGGCTGCTGCAGCCCAAGGTGCAGCGTGTGCTTTTGCCGGCGCTGGTGGGCCTTGTGCTGCTGCTGGTCTGGCAGGCTCTGGTGACCCTGCTGGAGCTGCCGCCTTATCTGGTGCCTTCACCGCTGCTGATGCTGCAGACCCTGATGACGGACTGGGCGGCACTCGGCCTGTCCCTGTGGGTCACCGTCAAGATCACCTTGCTGGCCTTTGCCCTGGCCACCGTGGCGGGCGTGCTGATCAGCTTTGTATTCGTGCAGAGCAAGCTGATCGAGACGGCCTTGTTTCCCTATGCCGTGCTGCTGCAGGTGACGCCTATCGTGGCCGTGGCTCCGCTGATCATCATCTGGGTCAAGGACCCGGTGCTGTCCATGGTGATCTGTGCGGCGCTGGTGGCGCTGTTTCCCATCATCAGCAACACCACGCTGGGCCTGCGCAGTGTGGAGCCGGATCTGCTGGCCTACTTCAAGCTCAACCGGGCCACGCGCCTGCAGGTGCTGATGCGCTTGCGCATTCCCAGTGCCTTGCCCTATTTCTTCGGGGGGCTGCGCATCTCCAGCGGCCTGGCGTTGATAGGTGCCGTGGTGGCCGAGTTCGTGGCCGGTACCGGCGGGCAGGGGGCTGGTCTTGCCTACCAGATCCTGCAAGCGGGCTTTCAGCTCAACATCCCGCGCATGTTCGCTGCGCTGCTGCTGATTTCGCTGACCGGCGTGGCGCTGTTCGTGCTCATGGCCTGGTGCACACGCCGGGCGCTGGGCGGCTGGCATGCCAGCGAATCCGGTAGCGACTAGCGCTTCCCTCCTTTCTTCATTTCTGCTCCCGTCATGCCCGCACTGCGCGGCATATGGGCCGACTCATGCCTTGCTTTTTTGCGACACGACCATGAACACCAATCCTATTGCCGAGAACAGCAGCCAGCTGGCCAGCGCCTTGCCTGCGCTGGACTGGATCACCGACTCCCTGAAAGTGTCGCGCCTGTCCCAGGATTTTTCCTGGTTCAGTCCGGTTCTGAAGCAGGCCCTGCAAGGCAAGCGCGGGGACATTGCGGTGCGTCCGCGCACCGAGGCCGAGATTGCCCAGGTCGTGGCCCATTGCGCGCGTAGTGGCGTTCCCATCACGCTGCGCGGCAGCGGCACCGGCAATTACGGCCAGAGCACGCCGCTGCACGGCGGCCTGATCCTGGATCTGAGCGGCTACAACAGCCTGTGCTGGGTGCGCGGCAGTGTGGGCCGGGCACAGGCCGGCATACGTCTGGCGGACTTCGACCAGCTGGCGCGCGAGCAGGGGCAGGAGCTGCGCTGGCTGCCGTCCACCTACCGCAGCGCCACCCTGGGTGGCCTGTTCGGCGGAGGCTTCGGCGGCGCCGGCTCCATCACCTACGGGCCGCTCGCCTCTGCGGGCAATGTGCTGGCTGCGCGCGTGATGACGGTGGAGGCCGAGCCGCGCATTCTGGAACTGCGCGGTGCCGATGCCATGCGTCTGCACCATACTTATGGCACGACCGGCATCGTGCTCGAGCTCGAAGTGGCGCTGGCAGATGCTACGAACTGGACGGAATGCATTGCCACCTTCACGGGTTTTGACGAGGCGCTGGGCTTTGCGCAGCAGCTGGGCAATGCGCCTGGTATCCGCAAGAAGGAACTGAGCCTGATGGCGGCTCCGGTACCGGCCTATTTCACCAGTCTGGCCGAGCATCTGCCCCCGGGCTGCCACGCGGTCATTGCGCTGGTGGCGCCCGAAGCCGAGGAGGCCATGCAGTTATTGCTGGAGCGTCACGGCGGCACCCTCAGCTACTGCGAGCGCGGCCGCTGGTCTGCGCAGCCGGCTGCGGGCTACAAATCGCTGATTGAGTATTGCTGGAACCATACAACCTTGCATGCGCTGAAGCTGGACCGGGAGCTGACCTATCTGCAGACCGGCTACAACCCCGCAAGGTTTGGCGAGCAACTCAAGGCCTTGCGCAGCGAGCTCGGTGACGAGGTCCTGTTCCATCTGGAGTTTCTGCGCACCAAGGAGGGACAGTTCAACTGCAGCGGGCTGGAGCTGGTGCGCTTCAGCTCCGCCGAGCGGCTCAACGCGATCATGGACATCTATCGCAAGCATGGCGTGCAGATCAACAATCCGCATGTCTACGTGGTGGAAGACGGCAAGGCCAACAACCAGCTCGATCCCGCGCTGTTGCAGACCAAGGCCGATCTCGATCCCCTGAATCTGCTCAATCCCGGAAAGCTGCGCAGCGCAGCGCTGCCGGCCTGCATCCCGGCCGACTGAGGCGGTCATGCACTTCAATAGTGCCTGTGGCCGGGTGCGGTCTGCATCTGGTGCATGGGGCACTGCAATGGTGCTTGCTGACGGTCGTTGCTGAGCGCAGGAAGACGCGTTCGGGCCGCATCTGACCCAAAAGAGGCAGCGGCGCCGATTCCGGCGGCTTTCAGGTCGTGGTGCGGGGGAGGCTGGCACGGTAATTGCACTTCAGGTTCTGCGGTCAATGTGACCGAACAAAACCTCCTGGGAGTGCTGAAATGAATCGTCGCGGAACCCTCACAACACTGGCTGCATCCATGGCTCTGGGCCTGGGATTGACTTCTCAGGTGCTGGCTGCAGACACCATCAAGGTGGGTGTGTTGCACAGCCTCTCGGGCACCATGGCCATCTCCGAAACCGTGCTCAAGGACACGGTGCTGATGGCCATCGACGACATCAATGCCAAGGGCGGCGTGATGGGCAAGAAGCTGGAGCCCGTGGTGGTGGACCCGGCCTCCAACTGGCCGCTGTTTGCCGAAAAGGCCAAGCAGCTGATCACCCAGGACAAGGTGGCCGTGGTCTTCGGCTGCTGGACCAGCGTGTCGCGCAAGTCCGTGCTGCCGGTGTTCGAGCAGAACAACGGCCTGCTGTTCTACCCCGTGCAGTACGAGGGCGAGGAACTCTCCAAGAACGTCTTCTACACCGGCGCCGCGCCCAACCAGCAGGCGATTCCCGCTGTCGAGTATCTGATGAGCAAGGAAGGCGGCGGTGCCAAGCGCTTTGTGCTGCTGGGCACGGACTATGTGTACCCACGCACCACCAACAAGATTCTGCGTGCCTTCCTCAAGTCCAAGGGCGTGAAGGATTCCGACATCATGGAAACCTACACTCCCTTCGGCCACAGCGACTACCAGACCATCGTGGCCGATGTGAAGAAGTTCTCCACCGGTGGCAAGACCGCCGTGATCTCCACCATCAACGGCGACTCCAACGTGCCCTTCTACAAGGAGCTGGGCAATGCCGGCCTCAAGGCCAAGGACGTGCCGGTGGTGGCCTTCAGCGTTGGTGAGGAAGAGCTGCGCGGCGTGGACACCAAGCCTCTGGTCGGTCACCTGGCGGCATGGAACTACTTCATGAGCGTGAAGAACCCGACCAACACGGCCTTCATCAAGCAGTGGGGCGATTACGCCAAGGCCAAGAACATCGCCGGGCACAAGGACAAGCCGCTGACCAACGACCCGATGGAAGCCACCTGGGTCGGCATCCACATGTGGAAGCAGGCTGTGGAAAAAGCCAAGAGCACGGATACCGACAAGGTGATCGCCGCCATGGCCGGCCAGACCTTTACCGCACCCAGCGGCTTCACCCTGAAGATGGACGAGAAGAACCACCATCTGCACAAGCCCGTGATGGTCGGCGAGATCAAGGCAGACGGCCAGTTCAGCGTGGTCTGGAAGACCAAGGGCCCGATCAAGGCCCAGCCCTGGAGCCCGTATATCGAAGGCAACGACAAGAAGAAGGACGAGCCCAACGGCAAGAGCTCCTGATTCGCTCCCTCGGACTGGAGAGGTCTGGTGGGCTCTCCAGTCCTGAAGAGACAGCTGCTTGCGCTTTATTGACAAGGGCCGCAGCGCTAGAAACCTGAAATTCCTATGAACATACTGCGCAAGTCATTGAGGCTGGCATTGGCCGCCGGGCTGGGCTCGTTGCTGAGCTTTGCCAGTCACGCACTGACGACCGAGCAGGCCTATGCCATGGCTGCGGCAGACGACTCCGAGCAGCGCGTGCTGGCGATCAATCAGGCCGTGCTGGCGCCAGATGCACAGACCGACGGCGGTCGCCTGTCGGCCTATCTGGGCGCGCTCGCCAACGATGAAGTGCGCGTATCCCAGGGCAAGGTCTATGTGATGAGCGGCGACGCGGTCACCGACCCGGTGACCGGCCAGGCCGCCCAACTCCCGGCGGATGCCGAGGAGGTCGTCAGCAACAATTACCTGCGCTCGGTCATCGACACGGCGCAGGCCGCGCTGGCGTTGGGCAGCAGCGATGTGCAGGCGCGCCGCAAGGCTGCCGAGCAACTGGCCTCCGAGCCTGATGCAGGGCGGCTTCCCCTGATCGAAAAAGCGCTGGCCGCTGAACAGGACGGACAGGTCAGAGCCCTGCTGGAGCGCAGCCAGGCTGCCAGCCTGCTGGGCAGCGACGAGGTGCAGCAGCGTCTGAAGGCGGTGGAGCAGCTGTCGCGCCAGCAGACGCCGGAGACGCAGTTGCTGTTGAATCAGCGCCTGTCCGAAGAGTCCGATCCCGGCGTGCAGAAAGCCATCAAGGCCGCGCTGGCCGGCATTGCCGAAGGCCTGGCCTGGGGCGACAGGCTGGGGGCTATCTTCAGCGGCATCAGCCTGGGCTCGGTGCTGTTGCTGGCGGCGCTGGGTCTGGCTATCACTTACGGCCTGATGGGCGTCATCAATATGGCGCACGGCGAGTTGATCATGATCGGTGCCTATGCGACCTATCTGGTGCAGGTCGCATTCCAGCGCTGGCTGCCCGAGGCCTGGTTTGGCTGGTATCTGGTGGTGGCCGTTCCTGTGGCCTTTCTGGCCTCGGCGCTGGTCGGTGCGGTGCTGGAGCGCGGCGTGATCCGCTTTCTCTACGGCCGCCCGCTGGAGACCCTGCTGGCCACCTTCGGCATCAGCCTGGTGCTACAGCAAACCGTGCGCAGCCTTTTCGGAGCGCAGAACGTGGGTGTGGAAAACCCCGTCTGGATGAGCGGCGGCATTGCGCTGCTGCCCAATCTCACACTGCCCTGGAATCGCATCGCCATCATCGTCTTTGCGTTCGCCGTGCTGGCGGGCGTGGCCTTCATGATCGCCAGAACGCGGCTGGGCCTGTTCGTGCGCGGCGTGACGCAGAACCGCGCCATGGCTTCCTGTGTGGGCGTCAACACGGCACGCACCGACACCTATGCGTTTGCACTGGGCTCCGGTATCGCCGGTCTTGCCGGCTGCGCCTTGAGCCAGATCGGCAATGTGGGCCCGGATCTGGGGCAGAACTACATCGTGGACAGTTTCCTGGTGGTGGTGCTGGGCGGTGTGGGGCAGCTAGCGGGCACCGTCTATGCGGCTCTGGGCCTGGGCGTGCTCAGCAAGCTGCTGGAAGGCTGGACCGGGGCAGTGCTGGCCAAGATCGCCGTGCTGCTGTTCATCGTGGTCTTCATTCAAAAGCGTCCGCAAGGCATTTTTGCCTTGAAGGGCCGCAGTGCGGAAACATGAACCCCCTGAGTTGCTTCGCGCTTTCCCCCTCAACGGGGACGACAACCTCGCTGCGGGGCGGCGCGGCCGGCGTAGGCCCTTGCTCGCTGTTCCTTGCGAAAGCTGGCTTTCTCAAACATTGCGTTCTGGACCGGAGCTATGAGCGTGTCAACTTCTTCATCCCCTGCATCCGCACCACCGCTGGTGCTTCCTGCTCCTGAATCCTTGCTCAGCGGCAAGGGCTGGACGGCATTTCTGCTGGCCCTGACCATGGTCTGCGCCGTGGCTCCCGCACTCAATCTGTGGGTGCCCGAGGACAGTGCGCTGCACCTGTCCGACTACATGCTGGGCCTGCTGGGCAAGTTCATGTGCTATGCCATCTGCGCACTGGCGATTGACCTGATCTGGGGCTATACCGGCATCCTGAGCCTGGGCCACGGCCTGTTCTTCGCACTGGGCGGCTATGTGATGGGCATGTACCTGATGCGTGAGGCCGCAGGCCCCGATGCATTGCCCGCCTTCATGGGTTTTCTGGACTGGAAGGAGCTGCCCTGGCACTGGGCGCTGTCGGGCAGCTTTGCCGCCACCGTGCTGCTGGTGTTTCTGGTGCCGGGCCTGATCGGCGGGCTGTTCGGCTACTTCGCCTTTCGCTCGCGCATCAAGGGCGTGTATTTCTCCATCATTACCCAGGCCCTGACCTATGCCGCCATGCTGCTGTTCTTCCGCAACGAGACCGGCTTTGGCGGCAACAACGGCTTCACGGGCTTCAAGACCCTGCTGGGCTTTTCCGTCAATTCGCAAGCCATGCATGTGCTGCTGTTCGCGCTGTCGGGTCTGGCGCTGCTGGGCTGCTTTCTGTTCTCGCGCTGGCTGATGCGCAGCAAGTACGGCCGCGTGCTGCAGGCCGTGCGCGATGCCGAATCGCGCACCATGTTCTGCGGCTACAACCCGCTGCCCTACAAGCTGTCGATCTGGGTCATCTCGGCCATGATGTGCGGCCTGGCGGGCGCGCTCTATGTGCCTCAGGTGGGCATCATCAACCCCAGCGAGATGAGCGTGGGTAATTCCATCGAAATGGCGGTGTGGACGGCCGTGGGCGGACGTGCCTCGCTGGTCGGCCCCATCATCGGCGCGTTTGCCGTCAATGGCGGCAAGAGCTGGCTCACCGTGGCCGCACCCGAATACTGGTTGTACGTGCTGGGTGCGCTGTTCATCGTCGTGACGCTGTTCATGCCGGGAGGGTTGATTCGCCTGCCGCAGCAGCTTCGCCAGTGGCGTGAAAAGCGCAAGGCCCAGATCAAGGCGCCGTTGAACCAGACTGCAGCCGCAGCTGCCAAAACCGCTGCCGAGCCGGCTTCTGCCGATGCCATCGAAGGAGTGCGCGCATGACCCCCGACCTGATGCAGGAAGGCGAGCAGCGCCTGGCTTCCTACCAGCAGCGCGAAGCCGCGCTGCGCACCGAATCCGGCGGGCGCAATGCCAGTCTGGCGCGCCCCGTGGTGGCCGGCGAAGTGGATGTGACCCACGGCCGCATCCTCTATCTCGAAGACGTGCATGTGAGCTTCGACGGCTTCAAGGCCATCAACGGTCTGAACCTTGATATCGCGCCCGGCGAGCTGCGCTGCATCATCGGTCCCAATGGCGCGGGCAAGACCACGATGATGGACATCATCACCGGCAAGACCCGGCCCGACAGCGGCACGGTGTTCTTTGGCTCCACCATCGATCTGCTGCGCTACAAGGAGCCCGAGATCGCGGCCATGGGCATTGGCCGCAAGTTCCAGAAGCCCACGGTGTTCGAGCAGCTCAGCGTGTTCGAGAACCTGGAGCTGGCGCTCAAGACCCACAAGGGCATTGCCTCCTCCATGCTGTTCAAGCTCAGCGGCGCGCAGAAGGACCGCATTGCCGAGGTGCTGCACACCATTCATCTGGCAGGCAGCGTAACGCGCCAAGCCGGGCTGCTCAGTCACGGACAGAAGCAGTGGCTGGAGATCGGCATGCTGCTGGTGCAGGAGCCCAAGCTGCTGCTGCTCGACGAGCCTGTGGCCGGCATGACCGACGAGGAAACGGTGCGCACGGCCGAGCTGTTTCTGACGCTCAAGGGCAAGCATTCGCTGATGGTGGTGGAGCACGACATGAGCTTTATCGACACCATCAGCGAGAAGGTCACGGTACTTTGCGATGGCTCGGTACTGGCCGAGGGAACGCTGGCCGAGGTGCAGGCCGACGAGCGCGTGATCGAGGTGTACCTTGGGAGGTAACCCCCTGAGGCACTTTGCCTGGGCGGCCCCGCGCCTTCCCCTTTTCTCTACGCGCTTCGCGCTAAGGGAGGGGGACGACTGCTTCGGTGCGCGGCGGCGCTTCCTCGCTGTCTCTTTGATTGGGCAGCGCCAGTTTCAAACGTCATGCGCTCCGCAGATAGTCAAATTAGATAGCTGCTTGCGCATGCTGTGTAAGCGTTAGAGGTCGAAAATGCTTAAAGTTCAGAACCTGCATCAGTACTACGGCGGCTCGCACATCCTGCGGGATGTGAATTTCACGGCCGAGATCGGCAAGGTCACGGTGCTGCTGGGCCGCAACGGCGTGGGCAAGACCACCTTGCTCAAAAGCCTGATGGGGCTGGTTCCCATCAGAAGCGGCGGCATTGAATGGCAGGGCCGCGATATCGCGCGCAGGACGCCCTATGAGCGCGCGCGCAGCGGCATCGGCTATGTGCCCCAGGGGCGCGAAATCTTCTCGCGCCTGTCGGTGGAAGACAATCTGCGCATGGGTCTGTCCTATTGTTCGGCAGGCACCCGGATTCCGGGTGAACTGTACGAGCTGTTCCCCGTGCTCAAGCAGATGCTGCACCGCCGTGGCGGCGATCTCTCGGGCGGGCAGCAGCAGCAGCTTGCCATTGCGCGTGCGCTGGCGCCGCAGCCCAAGATCCTGATCCTGGATGAGCCCACCGAGGGCATACAGCCCAGCATCATCAAGGACATCGGCCGCGTGATCCGCATGCTGGCCAATCGCGGCGACATGGCCATTCTGCTGTGCGAGCAGTACTACGACTTTGCCGAGGAGTTGGCCGACCACTATGTGGTGATGGAGCGCGGCGAGGTGATCGCATCGGGCCCGGGCAGCGAGATGCAGGAGAAGAATGTGCGCTCACTGGTGGCGATTTGAATATCGGGCGAAGAAAAAAAGGTGCCGCAAGCGGCACCTCAAAGCCTCAGGCCATGCCCGGAGGACAACTCATTTCGTCAATACGCTGCACCGTGCGCGGCCAGCACCGGATTGCCCTGTATGGCAGTGCTGGCGCGGCCGTCCGCGCCCCGGGGCACTTCACCCACCAGCGTGGTGCGGTAGAGCTGGCGATCGAACTCCAGGGCAAAGATATCCTGTGGTGCCACATGGGCCGTGGAGCGGTTGTCCCAGAAGGCCAGCGAACCGGGTTCCCACTTGAAGCGCACGGTGAACTCGCTGCTGACGGCGTGCTCCCAGAGCAGTTCCAGCAGCACGCGCGATTCGCGGGTGAAGAGTTCCACGATGGACTTGAGAAAGCCGGGGCTGATGTAGAGCACCTTCTCGCCGGTCTCGGGATGAATCGTGACCAGCGGGTGTTCGCTGATCAGGGTGTTGTCGCGCACCAGATCCAGATATTCCTGCGATGCTGTGGCTCCCTGCGGGGCGCTGAAGCGGTGCTCGCCACGCAGGCCCTGCAAGAAGGCCTGCAGCGGTTTGGAGAGCGCTTCGTAGGCAGCGGCCAGATTGGTCCATTGCGTGTCGCCGCCATAGGGCGGAATCGTCACGCCGCGCAGAATCGATGCGGCAGGCGGGTTGTGTGCGGCCGTCACATCGGCATGCCAGCCGGTCCAGGGGCGCTGTTCAGCCTGACCGCTGTGGCGGTTGGCCTTGCGGTGCTTGGCAATCGAATACAGCTCGGGAAAGCCTTCGACATGACCGAAGACGGGGTGGCCGGGCGTCAGCTCGCCAAACTGGCGCGAAAAGGCGATCTGCTGCTCGTGGCTGAGGTGCTGGTCGCGAAAGAAGATCACCTTCCAGCGCAGCAATGCCGAGCGGATGGTGTGCACTTCGGCGGCACTCAAGGCCTGCTTCAGATTGACGCCGCTGATCAGCGCGCCGATATGCGCCGACTGCGGCGTGATGCGGATATGCGGAGTGATGTTGCTTGCGGAGCTCAGGCGTTCGTCCAGATGCTGCAGCGGAGCGTGGGGCAGGGGCATGTTCATGGGATTTTTCCTGATGAGAGCGGTGCTTCAACGCGCCTGGGCAATACGGGAGGCGCTGGGTGGCAGCAGGCCCAGCTCGGTGAGAAGTGCATGGCTGCGTTCGACCTGGGCACTCAGGGCGCGAGCCGTGTCCTGCGGGCCGAGGAAGATGGGTTCCCACTGGTTCAGCGCCACAAACTCCTTCCATTCCCGGGTTTCGGAAACCTTGCGCAGCGCATTGACCCAATACGCCTGTTGCGCGGTGCTGGCACCGGGTGCCGTCATCACGCCCTGAAACGAATCGCTGACATAGTCGATACCCTGCTCCTTCCAGGTGGGCGACTGGGCGAAAACGCCTTCAAGCCGCTTGTCGGCGGCAATCGCCAGCACGCGCACGCGGCCCGACTGCAGATAGGGCAGCAGGTTCGGCGTGGTGGCCGAAACCACATCGAGATGGCCGCCGGCCAGCGCCACCATGGATTCGGCGGAGGACTTGTAGGGAACGATGCGCAGCTTCTGGATATTCACGCCGCCCTGCTGCAAGGGCTGGGCCACGCCCAGATGGATGTGATTGCCCAGCGTGGTGGCGATGCCGATGGAGTATTTCTCGGGGTCCTTGCGCAGCTGGGCGATCAGGTCCTGGGCATTGCGCAGCGGCGAATCCGCACGCACGACCACCGTGGTGAACTCGCGCAGCAAGGTCACCAGCGGCGTGCCTTTCTGCAGGTTGGCGGGCAGGGCATTCTGCGCCAGGCTGTTGCCGTAGCTGGTGCTCAGCGTCATCAGTGTATGGGCGTCGCCAGGGTGGCGGTGCAGGCTTTCCAGCGCGGCGATCGCATGCGCGCCGGACTTGTTGCTGACCACGAACTGCGGTGCATGGCCATCGCGTGCCAGCAGCTCGGTGAGCTTGCGGGCCGCCTGGTCCAGCGCCGCGCCGGCTCCGCTGGGGACAATGAATTCCGTGGACTTGCTGGGCTTCCAGGCCTGTGCCGATGCACCGCCGGATTGCGCAGCAGCAGGGCCAGTTGCCAGCGTGCAGCACAGCACCGCCATCGATGTCAGCCATGGGGCCAGAGTGCGATGCAGGCGGGAATGAGTTACGGTACTGGCCGACATGAATGCTCCTGAAATCAATCGCCTTGCGCTTTGCGGGCTGGCGTGCTGAAGACTGTAGAAGCGCGCCAGCCTTGCAACAACGAATGAATTTTCATGAGTTAGTGAGCAAAAGAGCTGAGCTACCCGGGCCTGAGCGGCAGGCCTGCTTGAAGAGGCAAGAACGAAAATGACCTGGCATGCGCAACTGGCGCTGAACTATTCCCTGCAGGCCGGCAAGACCTCGGTGCATTTCACGCACGATGGTCCGCTGCGCATCCTCAAAAGTCTGTATCCCGAGGGGCCAGCCATCTGCCACAACGTGCTGGTGCACCCGCCCGGCGGGCTGGTGGGCGGCGATGTGCTGGACATTGATGTCCATGTCGCAGAAGGTGCGCATGCGCTGGTCACCACGCCTGGTGCCACGCGTTTTTACAAAAGCAACGGGAAGCAGGCCATGCAGCGTACCCGGCTGCGTCTGGACCCCGGCGCGAGGCTGGAGTGGCTGCCGCTGGAGGCGATCGCGTACAACGCCTGCGATGCCGTCAACCACCTGGAGTTCGAGCTTGCCGAAGACGCGCAACTGCTGACCTGGGATGTGACGGCACTGGGCCTGCCGCTGGCCGCCCAGCCCTATGAGTCCGGCAGGTTCGAGCAGCACATCGAATGGCCGGGCCGTTTCCTGGAGCGCGGCGTGGTCAACGCGCAGGATGAGCTGCTGCTCAACGGCGACCTGGGGCTGGCCGGGCATCGCTGCCTGGCAAGCCTGATTCTTGCTTGCGGCTCGCCGATTGCGCGCCATCGGCGCGAAGCCTTGCTGGAAGGCACGCAGGGGCTGCTTGAGGAGGCTGCCCCGGCAGTGTTGAGCGGAGTGACGGCTCCCAATGAAAACATGCTGATTCTGCGCAGTGCATCACCTGTGGTTGAGCCTGTGATGATGCTGTGGAAAACCGTGTGGAGTTTCTGGAGAAAAGAACTCTGGGGGCTGCAGGGAGGCACTCCCAGAATCTGGTCCATGTGATCGCTGTTGCGCAGGCCTTGGCGCCGTTTCAACGCACCAACTGTTTTCTGCATCGGGCCAGCTCGGCCTGGGCCCAGTTCAGGCGTTCACGCAGCTGGGGGCAGGCGGCACCGGCATTTTGCGGCTCGCGTTCCGTGCAGTGCTCTTCGACCATGGATACCAGGGTGCGCGTGTGGCGGTTCTGCTCCAGGGCGCAGGCGCGTGTGCCCGCTTCGGCTCGCGTTCCGCCTTGCGAGCGTGTGCCGGGCGGCACGGCCGTCCAGCCCCGGTTGTGCCAGGGCGAGAAGGAGGCTGAAGGCGTGATCTCTATGCCGCTCACGCGTCCCTCCAGGCCGGGAAATGTGGACAGCATGGCGGCTGCCACCAGGGCCGGGTCGCTCATGCGTCCCAGGGCGGTATCGCAGTCCATGACATCGGGATTCAGGCCCGGCGGCAGCAGTCTCAGCACGCCATAGATGCGGGTGGCATCGGTCTCCAGCTCCTTGACGCTGCGCCCGTTGCTGCCCGGAACCAGGCCCATGCCGACCAGTTGGTACTGCGTGTCGCGCAGGGCGGTATCGGGGCCGGTGTGGATCTCGACCTCGCCTGAGGCCCGGCCTGCGAACATGAGCAGCCTGAAGGCATCCGTGGAGAACAGCGCCTGCACCTCCAGATGGCAACGGGCAGGCGGGGCCGGACGCAGCACGCTTGACCAGTCCTTGGCAGCGTCGCGGTGGACCAGCATGGCCGTGCGCGGCAGCATCTCCACGGCTATCCGCTCCTTGCCCAGGCTTACGGTTGCCGGCACGCCAGCGTCAATCGAGCTGGCTGCGGGAAATTGCACCAGTGCCTTGAAGCCATGCTGCATTGCGGACAGTCTGTCGCTGCTGACGATGCCGCCTGTGGCGATCTCCAGGCGCCCGTTCTCGAAGCGGTAGTGGCTGGGTACTTCGTCGGTTTCGGTGTAGCTGCCATGGCGGGTGGAGACCCGGTAGCGGATCTCGCGTCCGCCCATTTCCATGAAGGAGCTCAGCGTCTCCAGCAAGGCCTGGCGTGTGGCGGCATCGTCCTGGCGCAGTGTGATCTCCACGCGTGTGGAGCCATAGCCCAGTAGCTTGCCGAACGCATGCTGCATGACGGCCTGGTTCGGAAAGGTGATGACCGCCCCCACCATGCCCGCCAGGGCCGCCACGCCGCCCAGCACCAGCGGCCAGGTCGAACGCTCGTCAGCGCGAGTGCCAGTCATGGCGC
>NZ_JBKFBC010000005.1:65026-92985 GCF_053345995.1 Comamonas sp. C24C
CAGATGGCTTGAGCGCCATGGCCCAGCCAGCTGGTGAGCACGAAGGCGATGAGCGCCACAGCCGGCGCCCACACAAGAATCAGCAGTATTTGCAACAGGCCCATATGGGCATTGATTCTAGGCACAGGCCATATGTGGCCTGGCGGCGGCAGCCGGCCAGGTGCTGCGCGCCTGGGGCTGCCCGCTTGGGACGCTACAGCGCCAGAACGATTCTGGACTCCTGCGTCCTGGCGCGCGAACAGCAGCTCATCATCTTGGTACAGGCTGCGCGCTCGGAGCGGGTCAGCACCATGTCGCGATGATCGATATCGCCTTCGAGCACCGGCACCTCGCAGGAGCCGCACAGGCCCTCGCGGCAGTCGCACTCGATATCGATATTGGCGCTGCGCAGCGCATCGAGCAGGGTTTCATCGTTGCGCACCTGCAGCGTGATGCCGGATTCGCGCAACTCGACTTCAAAGCCGTGCTCCTTGTCCGGGTCCAGCGCGCCCAGGGTGCTGGAGAAATGCTCCACGCGCAGGCTGTCCTCGGGCCAGTGCTGGCTGGCCTGGGCAAGGCCGTCGAGCATGCGCTGCGGACCGCAGGCATAGATCTGTGCGCCGGGCCTGACCTGGGCCAGCAGCGCCTGGTAGTCGGCTCGCTGGCCTTCTGCGCCCACATGGATCTGCAGACGCTCGCCATGCCGTGCCTGCAATGCATGCAACAGCGCCATGCGCTCGCGCTGACTGCAGCTGTAGTGAATTTCATAGGGGATGCCCAAGGCCTGGGCGCGCGCCGCCATGGCCGCAACCGGCGTGATGCCTATGCCGCCGGCGACGAGAATCAGCTGCTGCGCGCTTTCGTCGAGCTTGAAGTGGTTGCGCGGGCCGCGCATCTGCACCTTCATGCCGACCTGCAGCGCCCCATGTATCCAGGCCGAACCGCCACGGCTGTGCTCCTCGCGCAGCACGGCTATCTCGTAGGTATCCGCTTGCTGCGGATCGCCGCATAGCGAGTACTGGCGCGAGATGCCCGTGTCGCCGCAGTGCAGGTCGATATGCGAGCCCGGGGTCCAGCGCGGCAGATCGCGCCCGTCGGGCGCCTTGAGGCGCACACGCAGCACGTCCTGGGCAATCAGCTCGGTGCTTTCCACCAGCATGCTGCGGCTGACGCCGCCTTGCGAGGATTCGCCGATGCGCACGGGCTGCTGCTCGGCCAGCACGGCGGGATTGCCGCGCTCGGGGTTGCGGCTCACATCCCATTGCACCCACAGATGTTCGGGGCCGCGGAACGAGGTGTTGGGCACATAGGTGAAGCGTTGCTCGGCCAGCTGCATGTGAGGCAGGCGGCGCGTGAACTCTTCAAGGAAGATCTGCATTTCCATGCGCGCCAGATTCTTGCCCATGCACTGGTGGGAGCCGTAGCCGAAGGTCAGGTGATCGCTGGCATTGTCGCGGTGGATGTCGAACAGGTCGGCGTCGACAAAATGCTGCTCGTCGTGGTTGGCTGAAGAGGTGACGATGAGCAGCTTGCTGCCGGCCGGAATGGCCTGACCGCCGATCACCACATCCTTGGTGGCCAGGCGCCGCCAGGCGGCCACCGAGCCGTTGTGACGCAGGCATTCCTCCACGGCATTGGGGATCAGCGAGGGATCGGCGCAGATCTCCTGCCAGACCTTGGGGTGCTGCAGCAGCAGCTTGACGGCATTGGCTGTTGCGTTGGCCGTGGTCTCGTGAGCGGCGACGAGGCCGGCCATCATCATCGAGTGCAGATAGGAATCGGTGACGACATCGGGCAGCTCTTTTTGCTTGCGGATGCCGTATTGCATCCAGCCCTCGGCGTCGGGATCGGCACGCATCTTGTCGAGAATCCGGCCCGCGTGCTGCCAGAAGTTGCCCACGGCATGAGCCACGGCAAGCTGCTCCTCGGCCTGGGGTCGTCCCCAGGTATTGACGGTGTGGGCGATGCTGTACTGGCGCAGCGTGTCCATATCGTCTGCAGGCACGCCCAGGAAATGCATGGCCACGGTGAGCGGCACTTCCCACAGCATCTGATCGACGAGATCGGCGCGGCCGTCGTCGATGAAGCGGTCCACATATTCGCGGGCCAGCCGGCGCACCATGGGCTCGTGGTGCTTGAGCTCCTCGGGTGTGAAGGGCTGCATCAGCGCGCGTCGGCGCGGCATGTGGGCGGGCTCGTCCTCGTTGACCAGGGTGCGGTTCAGCGCAAAGCCGTAGCTGGCGAGCACGGCATTGGCTTCATCGCCTGTCGGCGTGATCTTCTCCAGTGCGATCGAGGGGCTGAAGGTCAGGTTGTCGCGGAAAATGGCCTTGATGTCGTCGAAGCGCGTGACCACCCAGTAGCCCAGCTGCGGGCTGTAGAACACCGGCTCCTGCTCGCGCGCCCAGCGCACATATTCGGGCGGGTCCTGCTGGTAGCCGTCGGCAAAGGGATCGAAGCTGGCGGCCCCGTGGCTGATGGGACAGCCCGTAGGGCCGCTCTGGCCTGTGGGCTTGCCGAACTGGCTGTGATCGATGGGGCAACGGCTGGGGGTGGAAACGGTCATGGCTCGCTCGCAAACGCAAAGAGGCAGGAGATGGCTTGCGCCATCGGACGAGAGCGCAGAGGCGGCCTGCCGCCAGCCTCTGCGGCATGGATCAGCGGGACAATCAGTCCAGCGTGATGTTCAGATCCTTGATCAGCTTTTGCCAGCGTGCGCTTTCGCTGTGGATCAGCGCCTGGAACTGCTCGGGCGTGTTGCCCACGGGCTCCACGCCAAAGTCGATGAGCTTTTGCTTGACCGCAGGCTCGTTGATGGCGGCGACCACCTGCTTGTTCAGCGCCGTGACGACAGTGGCCGGCGTCTTGGCCGGGGCCACCATGCCGACCAGGGCCGCAGCCTGCACGCCGGGCAGTCCCAGTTCGGCAAAGGTGGGCACATCGGGCAGCTGAGGAAGACGCGTGGCATTGGCCACGGCCAGGGGGCGCACCTTGCCGCCCTTGATGAAGCCGGCGCCGGCGGCCAGGTCCACCATCATCACGGGAATCTGACCGCCCGCCACATCGGCCAGCGCCGGAGCAGCACCGCGATAGGGCGCATGGGCGAGCTTGAGGCCGGCCTCGGACTTCAGCAACTCCATGGCCAGATGATGGGGGCTTCCCGCGCCGGCGGAGCCGTAGTTCACGCCCTCGGCGCTGGCTTTGGCGGCGGCAATGAACTCCTTGGCGGTCTTGGCTTTCTCGGCGGGGCCGGCCACCAGAATCATGGGAAAGCGACCCATGAGCGTGACGGGCGTCAGATCCTTGCCGGGGTTGTAGCTCAGGCTCTTGTAGAGCACGGGATTGAAGATCAGCGTGCCGTTGTCGGCAGACAGCACGGTATAGCCGTCGGCCGGTGCCCGGGCGGTCTCCGATGCGCCGATGGCCGTGTTGCCGCCCGGGCGGTTGTCCACGACGATGGGTTGATGGGCCTTGGCGCCCCAGGCCTGGCCTATGGTGCGGGCCAGGAAGTCCGAGCCGCCGCCCGCGGCGTAGGGCACGATCCAGCGCACGCTCTTGCTGGGGAACTTGTCCTGGGCCATGACGGTGCCGGGGGCTGCGGCCAGCCAGAGCATGCTGGTGGCCAGAACCGAGGCGGTGAAGAGGCGTTTTTTCATTGAGGGTGTCTCCTGGGCTGTGGTGTTGTTTGCCTGCGGGTTAACCAAGCTTCACTCCGCCTGCGATTCCGCTTTAATACGGAAATTGTTTTGCGTAATTTTTATACGCATTGCGTAAATTGAGCCCAAGGGATTTCCATGACTTGATTCATGAATCTGAATCAGAATGCCGGTCGAAGCCCTGCCATCAATCGCTACAGACATGAAAAAAGACAAGAAGACTGCGGACGCCGTGCTGCCGATCACCGCTACGCAAGCGCCGCGCGCCACAAAGCTGCGCCAGCCTGGTGCTGCCGCAGAAGCCGCGGACGGGCGCGAGCGTCGTCAGCGTGTGCAGGCCGCCGAGACCTGTCTGGCCGTGCTCAAGGCGCTGGCCGGTCTGGGCGGGCGCGCCAGCCTCACGGCCATCGGTGCTGCCGTCGAGGAAAGTCCGGCCAAGGTGCATCGCTATCTGGCCAGTCTCATGGCTGAAGGTCTGGTGGAGCAGGACCGTGGCGGCACCCAGTACGCGCTGGGACGCGAGGCCATCCATATCGGCCTGGCCGCGATGCGCCAGAACGATCCGGTGCGCATGGCCGAG
This sequence comes from Comamonas sp. C24C, assembly GCF_053345995.1. NCBI lineage: Bacteria > Pseudomonadati > Pseudomonadota > Betaproteobacteria > Burkholderiales > Comamonadaceae > Comamonas > Comamonas sp. C24C. Next base: position 69,242 of record NZ_JBKFBC010000005.1, read on the forward strand.
CCGGCCCTGCAGCAGCTGCGCGAGTCCCTGCAGGTCACGAGCTTTGTGGCGGTGATGGGCAATATGGGGCCCACCATCGTGCGTTTCGAGGAGCCCAGCCTGCCCATCACCGTCAATGTGCGTGTGGGCTCGGTCATGTCCATGCTGTGGTCGGCCACGGGGCGCGCGTTCTTTGCCTTCATGGAGCCGCAGCCCGAGGTCGAGGTGCAGCTGGCGCGTGAGCTGGATGCTGCCAGTCCCGAGCATCGTCGTCTGCTGCATGCCAGCAAGCCGCTGGAGCAACTGCGCAGCGAGATTCGCGCAGCCGGCTGTGCAGCGATCCGGGATCTGAATCTGCCCGGCATCAGCGCCGTGGCTGCGCCCTTGTTCGACTACAACGGCCATGTGGTGGCCGTGCTCTGCGCGCTGGGTGCCAGCGGCGGCTTCGACCCCGATCCGCAGGGCAGGATTGCCCAGGCCGTGTGCGAGCAGGCACGCGCCATCAGCGCTTCGCTGGGCTACCGAGCCTAGGCCTCGGTCAGCGTGGCCGGGGCGCCCAGGCGCTGGGACAGCGCACGCGCCTGGGCCTGCAGCTTGCGGGCCGGCAGACCGGCGGGGTCCAGCGTCAGCGTGACCGAAGGGCCGATGGCGGCAATCGCCAGCACCAGCTGGCCGAAGCCGTCGAATACCGGCACCGCCAGTGCGCTCACGCCCGACAGCAACTGGTTCTCGACCACGCTCAGGTGGTTGCTGCGAATGGAGTCCAGCTCCTTGGCAAACGCCGGCTCGTCCAGGCTATGGCCTTCGGCCTGCAGCAGCGGTGCAATGCGGGCCGGCTCGCCAAAGGCCGCAAAAATCTTGCCCGTGGCGGTATGGCGCAGCGAGGCCGGCGTGCCGTGGCGCATGGCCACATAGACATGGGTCGGGCCTTCCTCGACGCGGATGATGGTCGGCCCCTGGCCGCTCCACATGGACACCGACACGGTGTAGCCCACCTCCTGCGCGAGGGCAGGCAGCTCGGCAATCGCCATGCGCACAGGGTCGGCCTGCTGCAGGCTGATGAGACCCATCTGAATGGCCAGCGGACCCAGGCCGTAGTGGCCGCTGACGCGATCCTGTTCCATCAGCCCCAGCTTGCAAAAGCTCACCAGATAGGGGTGGGCCTTGGCGGCCGTCATCTCGGCCTCGCGCGCCAGATCCTTGAGCGCCATGCGTCGGCCCGTGCGCGCCAGCACTTTGAGCAGCTGGCCGCCGACTTCCACGCTCTGTATGCCGCGCGGTGCGCGCGTGGGCTCGTCGTCACAGGAGTCGAGTGGCAAGCGGGCGTCGGTCGAAGAGGTGTTGGCGTGAGGCATGACGGCATTGTGAGGGCGGAACGGCGGTGCAAAAGTCTGCAGGGTTTTTCACTATGACAAATCAATTGTGCAATGTTGAATTTATATCTAGCATTCAGAAATTCGATAAAGATGAATGCATTTGTTTAAAACAAAGAGACTGCAACGATGAGCACCAAGACCTTTGCCTCCGCCGCCGACCTAGAAGTCAAGAAGGTGAGCTTCGACAAGCTCTCCGAACACGCCTATGCCTACACGGCCGAGGGCGACCCAAACACCGGCATCATCATCGGCGACGACGCCGTGATGGTCATCGACACCCAGGCCACGCCCGTCATGGCCGAGGACGTGATCCGCCGCATCCGCGAGGTCACGGAAAAGCCCATCAAATACGTCACGCTGTCGCATTACCACGCGGTGCGCGTGCTGGGTGCCTCGGCCTATGGCGCCGAGCACATCATTGCCAGCCAGGACACCTACGACCTCATCGTCGAGCGCGGCGAGCAGGACAAGGCCAGCGAGATCGGCCGCTTTCCGCGCCTGTTCCAGAACGTCGAGAGCGTGCCCGATGGCATGACCTGGCCGACCATGACCTTCACCGGCAAGATGACGCTGTGGCTGGGCAAGCTCGAGGTGCAGATCCTGCAGCTGGGCCGCGGCCACACCAAGGGCGATACCGTGGTCTGGCTGCCCCAGGACAAGGTGCTGTTCAGCGGCGACCTGGTCGAGTTCGATGCCACGCCCTATGCCGGCGACGCCTACTTCCAGGACTGGCCGCAGACGCTGGACGCCATCGCCGCACTCCAGCCAGAAAAGCTGGTGCCCGGCCGCGGTGCAGCGCTGCAGAACGGAGCCGAAGTGCAGGCCGGCCTGGCAGGCACGCGCAACTTCATCAGCGACCTGTGGGCCGAGGTCAAGGCCGGCGCCGATGCGCGCCAGGACCTGCGCAAGGTCTACGAAGCAGCCTTTGCCAAGCTGCAGCCCAAATACGGGCATTGGGTGATCTTCAACCACTGCATGCCCTTCGATGTGACGCGGGCCTATGACGAGGCATCGGGCCATGCCGATCCGCGCATCTGGACTGCCGAGCGCGACCGCGAGATGTGGCTGGCGCTGGAAGGCTAGTCGCCTCCTGGGCCGCCCGGTTGGCAGTCTCCTGAGCTTAGCGCGGTGGTCTGCTGCGAGGCTATCTAAAACAGGAGCTGCTTGCTCTTTGACTGCAATGAATTCAAATAGAAAAAGCATTGAATTCATTGACTGACAAGCGGTAACAGCTATCAAAAAAACAGAGTTCGAATCCGGCCACAAAGAGCCGGAGGGGCAGCCTTTGCCCCAGGAAACAGATCCACGCTTTTCAAGGTTTGCGCACCGATGAACGCCATGTCCACCCCAGCCATTGCTCCTGACGCTCTGCGCGGCAGCGCCGCCGACATTCAGTCCATCCAGATTCCCTATCGGCGGCATGCGGACCAGGATGCCGATGCGCCGGCTCGTCACCCCGTGGTCGTCGTCGGCGCCGGGCCCGTGGGCCTGTCTCTGGCCATCGATCTGGCGCAGCGCGGCCAGCCGGTGGTGGTGCTCGACAACGACTGCAAGCTGTCCACAGGCTCGCGCGCCATATGCTTTTCCAAGCGCACGCTCGAGATCTGGGACCGCCTGGGCGTGGGCCAGCCCATGGTGGACAAGGGCGTCTCCTGGAATCTGGGCAAAGTGTTTGCCAGGGATCGGTCGCTCTACCAGTTCGACCTGCTGCCCGAGGCCGGCCACGAGCGCCCGGCCTTCATCAATCTGCAGCAGTACTACGCCGAAGCCTATCTGGTCGAGCGCGCACTGCAGCTGCCGCTGATCGACCTGCGCTGGCACAACAAAGTCACGGCGCTGGCGCCGCGCGACGATGGGGCGGAACTGACAGTGGAAACGCCCGAGGGCGATTACTGGATCGATGCCCAGTGGGTGCTGGCCTGCGACGGCTCGCGCTCGCCATTGCGCGGCCTGCTGGGCCAGGAAAGCCATGGCCGCATCTTCCGCGACCGCTTTCTGATTGCTGATGTGAAGATGCATGCGGACTTCCCGACCGAGCGCTGGTTCTGGTTCGATCCACCGTTTCATCCGGGCCAAAGCGTGCTGCTGCACCGCCAGCCCGACGATGTCTGGCGCATCGACTTCCAGCTGGGCTGGGAGGCCGATCCCGAAGAGGAGAAAAAGCCCGAGAACATCCTGCCGCGCATCCGCGCATTGCTGGGCAAGGACGCGGACTTCGAGCTCGAATGGGCCAGCGTCTACACCTTTGCCTGCCTGCGCATGGACCGCTTCGTCCACGGCCGCGTAGTCTTTGCGGGCGACAGCGCGCATGGCGTCTCGCCCTTTGGCGCACGTGGCGCCAACAGCGGCGTGCAGGATGCCGAAAACCTGGCCTGGAAGCTCGACCGCGTGCTGCGCGGCCAGGCCGATGCTGCGCTGATCGCGACCTACGGCGCCGAGCGCGAATACGCGGCCGACGAGAACATCCGCAACTCCACGCGCGCCACCGACTTCATCACGCCCAAGAGCGAGATCAGTCGCCTGTTTCGCGATGCGGCGCTGGAGTTGGCGCGCGAGCACGAGTTTGCGCGTCGCATCGTCAACAGCGGGCGTCTGTCGGTGCCGGCCACGCTGCATCACTCGCCGCTCAACACGCCGGACAGCGAGGCGTTCGGAGGCTCGCAACTGCCCGGTGCCGTGCTCAGCGACGCGCCCATGCGCCGCCCCGGCGACAGCCAGACCACATGGCTGCTGCGCGCCCTGGGCCCGGACTTCACGCTGCTGCATTTCGGCCCCACGCCGGTCTGGGCGCGCGAGCTGACCGGCGTGCTCAATCTCTCGATAGCCGCCGAGGGCGATGCAGGGGCCGCGCAAGCCGATCTGCTGGATGCGCAGGGTCTGGCGGCGCAGCGCCTGGATGCGCGCCCGGGCACCTGCTATCTGCTGCGCCCCGACCAGCATGTCTGCGCGCGCTGGCGCCGCCCCGACGAAGCTGGCGTGCGTGCTGCGCTGCTGCAAGCCAGCGGCGCCTTGCAATGAAATATCCCAGAGGATTCCCTTTTTTACAGGAGACCGCCATGCTGCTGTCCACCCACCCGAATCTGCAGGCCTGCGACGATTTCTACGAAGCCCTGATCGCCACGCATCAGGGTCTGGAAACCGCGCAAAGCCATGCCCTCAATGCCCGCCTGGTGCTGCTGCTGGCCAATCACATTGGCCATCAGGAGACCTTGCTGCATGCGCTCGAACTGGCCCGCGCCAGCGCAGGATTCGCTCCTGCCGGTGCAGACCCGGCCGAGCGCGGTGCCGTGACACCGGTTGCCCCGGTACACGCTGCCGTTTGAGAAGCAGCGCCGCCGCTATGGCGGCAGCTGCGCCATCCCCTAAAGGCCCCGTCACCAAAATCTATTCCAGGGGCCATGAATCAAGGAGACAAGGATGATGCAACGCAAACAGTTTCTGGCCGCACTGGCCTGCTCGACGCTGGCCTGGGCTGCAGGGCCGGCCGCCATGGCCCAGGAAAAGCCTCTGGAGTGGGTCATCGGCTATGCCGCAGGCGGGGGCTCGGACGTGGTGGCCCGCGTGATAGCGGAATCCATGGGCCGCAATCTGGAGCGGCCCATCGTCATCAACAACAAGCCCGGTGCCGGCACCAATATCGCGGCCGAGTACAGTGCTCGCTCGCATGACTATGGCAACCTGATGTTCACGGCCGACTTCGCCACGCTGGCGGCCAATCCGTTTCTGTTCCGCAAGCTCAACTACAACGCCGAGAAAGACTTCAAGCCTGTGGGCATGCTGGTGCGCTTTCCCATGCTGCTGGTGGTCAACAACGATGTGCCGGTCAGCAATCTGACCGAGTTTGTCGCCTGGGCCAAGCAGCAGAAGGCTGGTGTGAGCTGGGGCTCGGCCGGACTGGGAAGCCCCCATCACCTGGTCGGTGAGTTGTTCCGCGAAGAAGTGGGCCTGGGCAATATGACCCATGTTCCCTATCGCGGTGCCGCGCCCGCAGTGCAGGATGTGATCGGCGGCCAGATTCCCGCCATGTGGGCCGACAGCGCCACCATTGTTCCCTTCCTCGGCGAGAAAAAGCTCAAGGCCATAGGCGTGGCCAGCCCGGCCCGCATCGATGTGCTGCCCAAGGTTGCCACCTTGCAGGAGCAAGGCCTCAAGGGCTTTGAAGGCTATGCCTGGCAGGGCATTGTCGTGCCCAAGGGCAGCTCGGCCGAGGTGGTCAGGAAGTTCAGCCAGTCGCTGCAGTTTGCACTGGCCGACACGCGAACCAAGGCCCGTCTGGCAGCCATGGGAGTCGAGCCCATGCCCGGCAGCTCCGAGCAGATGGAGAAATTCGTCAGCACCGAGCGCAGCAAATGGGGCCGAGTGATCACGGCCAACAACATCAAGCTCGATTGAGATACAGACTCAATGAGTCGGTGCCTGGATGACGGACAGGCACGGGCGCTGCGGGATATGCGTTTTTGCAGATGCAGCGCCGTGCCAGCCGTGGCAGACTGCGGCCCATGTCCGAGCCCACTCTTCTCGTTGCCGACGATCACCCGCTGTTTCGCGCAGCGTTGATTCAGGTGCTGCACGACCGCTTCCCGCAATCCCGCATTGTGGAGGCGGCCAGTGCCCAGACCCTGGGCGCAGCGATGCAGGAGCATCCCGAGATCGAGCTGGTGCTGCTGGACCTGGCCATGCCCGGCGCACGGGGCTTTTCGTCGCTGCTGCATCTGCGTGGCGAATATGCGCAGGTGCCGGTGATCATCATCTCGTCCAACGACGATCCGCGCATCATCCGTCGCGCCCAGCAGTTCGGGGCGGCGGGTTTTATCTCCAAGTCTGCGGCTGCAGACGATATGAGTGCCGCCATTGACGAGGTGCTCAACGGCGATATCAGCTTCCCGTCCATGGTGGCCGAGCGCTCCGAGGCCGATGCGGCCCTGGCCGCTCGTCTGGCCCAGCTCACGCCCCAGCAGTTTCGCGTGCTGCTGTGCATTGCCGACGGACTGCTCAACAAGCAGATCGCGCACGAACTTGGCCTGGCCGAGAACACGGTCAAGGTCCATGTGACGGCGATCCTCAAGAAGCTCGAATGCTACTCACGCACCCAGGCGGCCGTGCTGGTCAAGAGCCTGGAAAACGATCACGATGTCTGATCGCCCGGGCGTTTCAAGAGTTTTTTGATAGCTTGCCGCGCTTTGCGGGCAAGGATTTGAGGGCTGCCGCATGGCATGCCTTGACATCGGCAGCCGGGGTGAGCCTGCATCGACGCGAGCGCAGTCTCATGCTGTGCCGATGCGTCCCCCCAGGGATGACAGCACCGCAGGCGCTATCAATCGGTGCATGGGTTTGACGGGCAGCATGTAGAGACGCCCCAGTGTGTTCTTGACATGCACAACGGTGGTGACGGTGATGATGGCTTCACGGGAGCCGATGTCGTTCTGGCGATGGATGCTGAGCACGACCCTCAGGTGCTTGTCGTCGTCGCCGATCAGGGCTTCGTCAAAGGTGTTCTCGAATACCGTGAAGATGCCGACCCGGTCGCCGAGCCGGTAGCTGGCTGCTGTCTTGCCGGGCGTCAAGGCCGACAGGCTGCCCAGATCCTTGAGCCCCACCAGGCCGCCAGCCAGATTGCGCGCGCGCATGCAGGCTTCTATCCAGCGCGGCGTTTTGCGCGCGGCGAGCAGGAAGTGGTCCAGCGCCGAAAGGCAGGTCGCGTCCGAGGCGATGCTCCAGGAGTCGTGAAAGCTGGCCCCGGCCAGTCGTTCGGCGATGCGGCTGCCGGGCGGAACGGCGGATTCAACGGGATGATGGTTCATGCGGTCTGGCCTGAGTGGCGTGAGCTGCGGGCCGGAAATACCGCAGAGGCTGCAGCAGCATATCGAAGAATCCGCCGCCCGGCTTGCGCAGCTACGGCGTGCAGAGGGGCGCTCTTTCTGAATTCATAGCGAGAGTGCAATGCGCTGAAAGCTCCGCCGCCGGAAATGACTTTGGTTTTCAGGCGCTGCCGCCTTCTCGTCCGCGCAAAAAGGTCTGGCTCATCAGCGCTCGCAGCGCCGGCGGCCTTACCGGTTTGGCGAGAAAGCCCCAGCCGCGTTCGGCTGCCTGGCGGCGCAGGGTACTGTCGCCTTCTGCGGTCAGCAGGATGACGGGAGGCTGCCGGCCCCAGCGCTCGCAGAGCTGGGCGTAGACATCGGGGCCGTAGAGCTGGCCCAGGTGCACATCGAGCAGCACCAGTTGCGGGGCATTGCCGGGCGCGGCATAGGCCAGGGCTTCGGGGGCGTTGGCGGCCAGCGGCACATCGCAGCCCCAGCGTTCCAGCAAGGCGCAGGTGGCGTCGCGGGTGGCGGGATCGTCCTCCACATACCAGACAGTGCCGCCCTGCAGCGGGCTGTCCACGCGAGCACTGGGAGACGGCTCCTGGGAGACCGGTGTCAATGCTGCGGCCTGGCCCAGTGGAACCTTGACCCAGAAGACGCTTCCCTTGCCCAGGGTGGAGCGCAGGCCGATCTCGTGGTCCAGCAATCTGCCCAGGCGCTCCACGATGGCCAGGCCCAGGCCGGTGCCGCGGTCGTCGGCGTGGCCTTCGTCGAGGCGACGGAACTCCTCGAAGATTTCCTTTTGCAGGCTCTGGGGAATGCCCGGCCCCTGGTCATGTACCTCGATAAGCACCTGGTCGCCCTGGCGGCGACAGCCCACGACAATACGGCCCTTGCGCGTGTAGCGGATGGCATTGGAGACAAAGTTCTGCAGTATGCGACGCAGCAAGGCCTCGTCGCTGCGCACGATCAGCCGGCTGGGCATGCAGTGCAGGCTCAGGCCCTCGTTCTCGGCCTGCAGCGCAAAATTGTTGTGTACCACCTCCAGCAAGGAGCTGAGCGCGAAATCGCGCACACGGACCTCGAGCTGGCCCGATTCCATGCGCGAGATATCGAGCAGGCTGGTGAGGATGGCATCCTGCGAGGCCAGGGCCTTGTCCACCCGCTGGGCCAGCTGTCGGCCCGCATCATCATGCAGATAAGTGGGCAGCAGGCTGGTGAAGATGCGCGCCGCATTCAGCGGCTGCAGCAGGTCATGCACGGCCGAGGCAACAAAGCGGGTCTTGTAGCGATTGGCGCGCTCGGCTTCCTGTTTGGCCTTGGCCAGGTCCCGGGTGCGATCAGCAATGCGCTTTTCCAGCGTATCGGCCAGATTGCGCAGCTCGCGGGCGGTGTTCTTGTAGCTGGTGATGTCGGCGTAGCTGGTGACAAAGCCGCCGTCGGGCAGCGGGTTGCCGCGGATCTCCAGCACTGTGCCGTCTCCCTTGGCGCTTTCGTGCAGATGGGGGCTGCCGCTGCGCAGATGTTCCAGGCGGGGCTGTATGGCTTGCTCCACATTGCCCTTGCCCAGCAGGCCGCGCCGGGCGTTGTGGCGTATCAGGGCCTCGATGGGCTGGCCCACATGCATCAGCTCGGGCGGGTAGCGGAACAGCTCCACATAGCGCGAGTTCCAGGCCACCAGCCGCAGCTGCGGGTCCACCACCACCACGCCTTGCGGCAGATGCTGCAGGCTGCGCGAAAGTCCGGTGTCGGCCTGCTTGGCGGCCTGGACAATGCCGTCCTGCGCGGTGCGCAGCTCCTGCGCATGCTGGTGCAGCACGGTCTCCAGTTCCTTGCGGCTGCGCTGCCTCAGGGCCGCCAGGCGCTGGCGCTGGCGGATATAGAGCACCAGCAGCGAGGCGGCCAGCCACAGGCCGCCAGCGGCCACTGCCGCCCAGTGGCTGGCCGTCTGGCTATGGACGATGTCGTGCAGCAGGTGCAGCTGCCATTGGCTTTCGGGGAGCTCCATGCGCAGCCAGAGCATGGGGTCGACCAGTGGAGGCTGGCTGAAGTGAGCCAGCATGCCTATGCCCGCAGGCTGGCGGCTGGTGCGGTAGCCGAGCGGCATCAGGGCCTGACCCGCGTATTGGTGGGTGTCCCGCACCTCCCGCTCGTCGCTGGCGGACAGCGGCTCCAGCAGGCGGTAGCGCCATTCGTCGCGATTGGAAAGAAAGACCACGCCATGCTCGTCCGAGGCGAAGACGATGTCGGGCGACTGACTCCACTCGCCTTCGAGTTCCTGGAACAGGATCTTGATGACGATGAGCCCGAGCACCGAGCCGTCTTCATCATGGATGGCCTGGGAAAGAAAGTAGCCGGGCAGCCCGGTGGTCATGCCTATGCCGTAGAAGCGGCCGCTGCCCCGGCTCAGCGCCTGGGTCACATAGGGGCGAAAGCTGTAGTCCTCGCCCACGTTGCTGTGCGAGTCGCGCCAGTTGCTGGCGGCCAGGGCCTTGCCCGTTTTGTCGATCAGAGTCAGCGTGGAAGCCTGACTGGCGCCGTTGGCCTGCTCCAGCTTGTGGTTGAGCCTGTCTACCTCGGCGGCGCTGAGCGGGTGGCTGAGCGCGCTCTTGAGTTCGGCATCGAGCGCCAGCACCTCGGGCAGGGTGCGGTAGCGATCCACGCGCTGCACCATGGCCTGGGCATAGAGCGTGAGCTGGCGCTGCACGCTCTCGCTTTCATCATGCAAAGAGGTCTGCAGCGCGACGCGACTGGCCGCCCACATGCTCAGCAGCATGCCGCTGAGCACGATGACAAGGGTCAAAAACAGTCGGTTTCGGGCAAGGTTTCGCGCAAGACGCATGACGAGGGCGGGTGATCAAGGAGCCCAGTGTGGCTCTGGAGCAGGTTCAGTGCGGATTCTGACGCCTAGGGATTTCCCTAAGTTGGTGCATGCTCTCCCTAGGAGCGCTTCTCGACCTAATACCAATGGGTTATCGGCACAAAAAGGGCGCGGGAGTACAAACGGCAGCAATTCGGCGCACCACGGTGGTGCGCCCGCAATTTTGGAGATGCAGCGTGCACACTCTGCCCACAGAATCCGCTCCGCGCGAGCACTTGCCGTTCTACCGTCAGCTCTACTTCCAGGTGGTGTTCGCCATCATCGTGGGCGTGCTGCTGGGGCACTTCGAACCCGCCTATGGCGAGGCCATGAAGCCCTTTGGCGATGCCTTCATCAAGCTCATCAAGATGATCATCGCGCCGGTGATCTTCTTGACCATCGTCACCGGCATTGCCAGCATGACGCACCTGAGCGCCGTGGGTCGTGTGTTCGGCAAGGCCATGGCGTACTTCCTGACCTTCTCCACACTGGCGCTGGTCGTGGGCTTGATCGTGGCCAATGTCATGCAGCCCGGTGCCGGCATGCACATCAACCCCGCCGATCTGGACCAGACAGCCGTCAAGGGCTATGTGGCCAAGTCGCACGAGATGACGCTGACCGGCTTCGTGATGGACATCATCCCCAAGACGCTGATCAGTCCGTTCGTGGGTGACAACATCCTGCAGGTGCTGCTGGTGGCGGTGCTGTTCGGCGTGTCCCTGGCCATGGTCGGCGAGGCCGGCAAGCCCGTGCTGAACTTCTTTGAAGCCCTGACCAAGCCCGTGTTCAAGCTGGTCAACATCGTGATGAAGTTCGCCCCCATCGGCGCTTTCGGTGCCATGGCCTTCACCATCGGCAAGTTCGGCCTGGGCTCGCTGGTCAATCTGGCCGAGCTGGTGCTGACCTTCTACATCACCTCGGCCCTGTTCGTGCTGGTGATCCTGGGTGCAGTGGCGCGCTTTTGCGGCTTCTCCGTGCTCAAGCTGATCAAGTACCTCAAGGACGAGCTGCTGCTGGTGCTGGGTACATCGTCTTCCGAGTCGGCCCTGCCTTCGCTGATGCACAAGATGGAAAAAGCCGGCTGCAGCAAGTCCGTCGTCGGCCTGGTCGTGCCGACCGGCTACTCCTTCAACCTGGACGGCACCAATATCTACATGACGCTGGCTGCGCTGTTCATCGCCCAGGCGACCGATACGCATCTGACCCTGGGCCACCAGATCGCGCTGCTGCTGGTTGCCATGCTGTCGTCCAAGGGCGCGGCGGGAGTGACGGGTGCTGGTTTCATCACCCTGGCAGCGACCCTGGCCGTGGTGCCCGAGGTGCCCGTGGCCGGCATGGCACTGATTCTGGGTGTGGACCGCTTTATGTCCGAATGCCGTTCCCTGACCAATTTCATCGGTAACGCCGTCGCCACCGTGGTGGTTTCCAAGTGGGAAAACGCGCTGGACCACGAAAAGCTGGATGCGGCGCTGGCTGGCAAGGAAGAAAACGAGGCGGTGTCCGCTCACGCCTGAGCGAGCACAGACCTCATGCCAAAAAGCCCGAACCTGATGGCCGGGCTTTTTTCATGGGTTTCAGACTTTAGGCCCAGCCGGGGAAGCCGCTGGTAGCTATCGCTTTTATGGCATTCAAGCGGAGGGTGAGGTCGCTGTCAGCAAGTCATGGGCCGCCAGCACGCGCAAGGTGTCGCGCCCCAGGCGCTTGCTGCGGGGTAGAAGGCGCACCCAGCTCAGTTTGTTGACGGTGCGCTCCAGTACCTGCCGGGCCTCGGCGGGAAGTTGCTGCACAAACTGCTGCCAAGCCTGTCGGGCCGGCTCCAGCGCACCTGCCTGTTGCAGAAACAGCGCCGTGGACTGAGCGTAGTTGAGCGCATCGCGCGCCATGCAGACGGCTTGCGGCAAGTGGGCCGCAGGATCGTCCTCAAAGTCGATGAAACCTATGACTCCGTCGGCACAGAGCACCATATTGCGCGCCACGGCCTGGCTCAGCACCTCGCCGCAGGCATGTGCCTGCTGTATGGCCTCCAGGCCTTTTAGCCAGAGTTCCAGCGTGGGCTGTGCGCCCCGAGCAATCGCTTCTTCGATGGCATTGCTCAGCGATGGAGCCTCTTCGCCCGGGCGCCCCAGGTGGCGCATCACAAAGGCCTGATCGGTCGTGGCCAGCACCTGCGGCACGCGCAAGCCCTTGGCCTTGAAACTGCGCAGGCGGCGCACCTCGGTCTGCAGGGACTCGGTCCCACCGGGGTTGGGAACGGGCTGCAGCACGGCGGCCCTGAACAGCCTGGCCAGCGAGCTCAACAGCCAGTAGTTGAGGGCCGGGTTGCCCTTGTTGGCGCGCTTGACCCAAAGGGTTTCATGCGCGAGTTCATAGCGCATGATGCTGTGAGGTTGGTCCAGATGCTCGTGCAGAAATGCCTGGTAATCGATGGCGGTCTGCGCAGAGGGCATCTGCTCTGGGGCGGAAATATCCTGAGATGGCACGGCGTGGGGTCTGTCGGGCGCGGGGCTCTGGCTTCTCAGGTCCAGATGCCGTTGCGCTGGGGAAAAGCTTGCGATTGTGCCGCGTTGTCGGCACTGCCCGCGGCAGATGGGCGCAACACAGGCTCATGCAGAGGCTGAAAGCTCTGGGCTGTAGCCAGCGGCCAGTAGTTCTGGAAGACCTTGTGCTGGCGCTCCAGGCTCTTGAGCAGGCAGCCCGGCTCCACGCGCAGTATCAGGTTGGACAGCAGGCTGACCTGGGTGTCGTCCAGCCGGCGCACGATGTGGTGGGCCGTGATCTCGTTGGGATGCCTGAGACCGGCGGCCTGCACCAGCTCCTGCAGCGCATGCAGGGTATTGCGGTGAAAGTTGGCCACGCGCGTGGCCTTGTCGGGCACGACCAGCGCCTGCTGGCGCACGGCATCTTGCGTGGTGACGCCTGTGGGGCAGGTGCCAGTGTGGCAGCTCTGGGCCTGGATGCAGCCCAGCGCCATCATGAAGCCGCGACCCGAGTTGCACCAGTCGGCCCCCAGGGCCATCATGCGCGCGATGTCGAAGGCCGTGATGACCTTGCCGGCCGCGCCGATCTTGATGCGCTGGCGCAGGTTCACGCCCAGCAGGGTGTTGTGCACCAGCAGCAGGCCTTCCTGCAGCGGCACGCCCACATGGTCGACGAATTCCACGGGCGCTGCACCCGTGCCGCCCTCGGCCCCGTCGACGACAATGAAGTCGGGCGTGATATTGGTTTCCAGCATGGCCTTGACCATGGCAAACCATTCCCAGGGATGACCGACGCAGAACTTGAAGCCCGTGGGCTTGCCGCCTGAAAGACGACGCAGCCTGGCGATGAACTGCATCAGCTCCACGGGGGTGGAGAACGCGCTGTGACTGGACGGTGAAATACAGTCCACGCCAATCGGTATGCCGCGTGCTGCTGCAATTTCGGGAGTGACCTTGGCGCCGGGAAGCATGCCGCCATGGCCGGGCTTGGCGCCCTGGCTGAGCTTGATCTCTATCATCTTGACTTGCGGATCGGTGGCGTTGGCGATGAATTTCTCTTCGCTGAACGTACCGTCCGCATTGCGGCAGCCGAAGTAGCCCGAAGCCACCTCCCAGATCAGATCGCCGCCATGCATGCGGTGGTACTGGCTGATCGAGCCTTCACCCGTATCGTGGATGAAGCCGCCCATCTTTGCACCCTGGTTCAGCGCCTGGATGGCATTGCCCGATAGCGCGCCAAAGCTCATGGCAGAGATGTTGAAGACGCTGGCGTGATAGGGTCGGGTGCAGGGCTCCACCCCTTCGGCAGGTTGCTCCTGCGTGCCGCCAATCCAGAGACGAAAGTCATGTGAGCTGAGCTTGGTGGGTTGCAGGGAATGGTTGACCCACTCATAGCCCTGCTGACTGACGTCGAGCTGGGTGCCGAATGGCCGGTTGTCGACCTGGCCCTTGGCACGCTGATAGACCAGCGAGCGCTGGGCACGCGAGAAAGGCTGGGCCTCGGTATCGCCTTCGATGAAGTACTGGCGAATCTCGGGGCGGATGAATTCGAAGATGAAGCGCAAATGGCCCATGATGGGGTAGTTGCGCAAGATGGCATGCTGTTTCTGCAGTAGATCCCAGATGCCCAGCAGCACCAGCAGGGTCGACGCAATCAGCCATCCGAGTCCCTTGCCTGCCGTCGTCAGCGTGTAGAGCGAGATAGCCAGAACGAGCGCAGAAATGAAGAGGGCGCCATAGCGCAGGGGCAGACTATTGAAGAAGCGATGCACTGCAGATACTCCCATGGCAGGGTGTGTTGATGGCGGCCCGCTAAAATTCAGCCTGTACGGGGGCATCCGTCCTGGATGCTTTCTCCCCTTGATCCATCGTCCGGCCCTGCACTTCGATAGTGATGAAATGGTTCCGGGCCATCATAAAAGCCTTTCCCTATGCAAGAACAAGCACCTAACTCCGCAGCAGAAGACGCGGCTCTCGCCGACATGCCCGAGGGCGCACTGAGCAATGATCAGCTCGAAGAGCTGGACGCGCTGCTCGACGAGCTGCGCACCCGTGGCGACGAAATTCCCCAGTGGGAATTCTGTGACGGCTTCCTGACCGCTCTGGTCTGCACACGCCGCCCCATTGCCGCTGCCGAATACATGCCCATGCTGCTGGGCGATGGCGAAGCCCTGCAAGTGGCCGAAGGCCAGCCGCTGCCCAAGCTGGAAGCCTTCAAGGACGAGGCCCAGCAGGCACGTTTCATGGAGTTGTTCGAGCTGCGCCTGGCCGAAGTGCGCGAGCAGCTGGATGCAGACATCAAGTCGCTGGCCGACGATGCGGCTTTCCAGCCCGAGGCGCTGGACACGCGTGGCGCCATCGCCATCCTGCCCGAAGCCGAACAGGCCGAGCTGGCCGGCGAAGAAGTGCCCTCTTTCTCGCAGGTCTGGGCGCTGGGCTTTATGTTCGTGGTCGAAAACTGGGCCGATGAATGGGCGGCACCTCGCGACAAGGAAGCGGCCCAGTTGTTGGACGCAGCCATGGAGTTCATCGTCAACCTGACCGAAGACGACACGGACGAGCCGGCTCTGAACCTGTACGACGAAGCTGGTCCTGCCTCGACCAGCCAGGAGCGTGTGGATGCCTTTGGCGAAGCCATCTGGGCCGTGTACGACCTGTACCGCCTGTGGAAGAGCATGGGTCCACGCCAGGAAACCATCGTCAAGGGCGAGCAACCCGGCCGTAACGACCCTTGCCCCTGCGGTAGCGGCAAGAAGTTCAAGAAGTGCCACGGGGCTTGACCAGAGCCGTCCACTGAGGCGCTTTGCATGGCCGCATGCATTGCGCCGCAGGGCGGATGCCTCGGGGTTGGAGGGGCAGCAGCATTGCAGGAGCCTTCCTCGAGAGCGCCTCGACTAAAGGGTCTCAAACAAAGCTGCGTGATATTTGCGCAGCCATGGTGTGTAGTGTGAGTTAGTGGGATAGATGACGCATTTAGGTGAGCGCATACGCGCCCGGCGACAGGCGCTGGGTTTGAGTCAGGGACGGCTGGCGCAGATGGCGGATGTCACCGCATCGGCCATTTCGCAGATCGAGTCGGGAGCCATTCGCACTCTCAAGAATGACACCCTGGCAAGACTGGCTATCGCCCTGCAGACCACGGCACTGGAGCTGATGGCAGGTCTGCATTCCGAAACCCTGTCGCTTCCCAACGAAGAACAGCGCTTGCTCGACTGCTATAGAAAACTGCAGCCACCGCTGCAGGACATCGCTCTCAAACTGATAAAAGCTCTGCAGTGATTCCCGAGTCGTTGTATTGAGCGATCTCTTTTGTTTCAAAAAGGCCTGTTAACTACAGGCCTTTTTGTTTTTTCATTTGAGAACAAGGGTTAACCCGATTAACAAATGTAGGATGAAATCCAATAGCCTGTAGGAAATGAATGAAGATTGCGTAGATTGAACCGGAAGCCACACGTGAGGGATTAGTCGGAAAAATTACGGATGATCTCTTCCTGGTTGTGAAGTGATTGTTTTTATTGGATTTTTTGGTGCGGGAGTGCTTGCTTACCCGAGGGCTGAAATTGCAGAGGGCTATGCTGGATATTTGTTGATAGCTATTTCAAATATTTCAAGATGTTTCTTGCTTCGTAAGATGGACTCCGCGGTGGTCGAAAACAGCCACAGCGATCTACAAACCTGATTGTTGAAGGAGCTAGTCATGAAAGACCAAATCATCAAATTCTGGCGTGATGAAGAAGGTGCAACGGCGATTGAGTACGGCCTGATCGCGGGATTGATTGCCGCTGTCATTGTGGGTGCTGTTACCGGCCTTGGAACTCAGATTAGAACGCTCTTGAATAGTATTCTTACTGCGATTGGAGGAACAGCCGCAACATGAGCATGATATTTCTGGCATGGCTGTGCATTTCGGCAGTCTGTGATGCCAGATATAGAAAATGTTTCAATTATTTATCTGTTTCAGGATTAGGGTTGGCATTTATTACTGCTTTCCTTTTTCCTGAAGCAGGCCCTGTTAAGATTTCTGTTGACGGTGCTTTTCTTGGTTGTTTTTTGGCATTTTCAGTTCTCTTGGTATTTTATTTTTTTGGGATGATGGCTGCCGGAGATGTGAAGTTCGCGGTAGCACTTGGTGCCTGGCTGGGTTGGGAGTTGTTATTGCTTGTCTGGGCGTTGAGTTGCGGTTTTGCGGTGGCTCATGGATTCATTGTTCGAAGTCATTTGAAGTATTTTTTCTCTCCAGCTATAGATTGGGACGACGGTACTCAAAAAAACAAGAGAAGGTTCATTCCATATGTGACCTATCTCTCCATGGCAACGGTGATTGTTCTGATGCTGAATAAATAGCAAGAGGAAAGGAGGGGATCATGCAATTCAAAAGACAGCAAGGTGCAGCAGCCATTGAATTTGCCATTCTCTTTCCCATCTTCTTTCTGATCTTCTACGCCATCATCACCTATGGCCTGATTTTTGCTGCACAGCAGACCTTGACCTTGGCCGCTGCCGAAGGGGCAAGAGCCGCAGTGCGATATCCCTCCGCTCCCACGGGCGCCGCGATGACCAAGCCCGCCCAGTTGCAGGCACGTTTGACTGCAGCCTGTGCCACTGCGGCCTTGGCGACGGATTGGCTTTCCAGAATGGGTGCAGGCTTGGGTTCTGCGGGCTGCAGCGCAGGTGTCAGCGATGCTGCGGGCTTGCATGCCACGCCTGGTCTCTGTGGTACAGGTTCAGCATCTTTCACTGCCTCCAACGATGCCAGCCTGGTGAACTGCGTGACCATGCAGGTGAACTACAACTATGCCTCTGCACCGCTGATCCCAAGGTTGCTGGGGCCTGTGTTGAGCTTGCCCACTCCCAATCTCTTGCGGGGGAGAGCAGTCGCACAAATAAGCTTGATTGACTGAAAACGATAAAGCCTTGCTCTTTGAGGCCCAGTAAACAGAGGGAATTTATGGTGAATGTCGCAAAGATCGCGGTCGGGGTTTTGCTGGCAGTGGCATTGGCTCTGGGTGTTTATGGGTGGATGCTTGCCAGGGCTCCTCAAGCACCGGACCCTCAGGCTCAAGCTTCCGCCAGCAACAGCCAACCCAATGCCAGCCTGAGCGTGGTGGTGGCCGCACAGGCCATTCCCGCGGGTCAGGCACTCAAGGCCGGGGATCTGCAGCTCATGCCGTTGCCCGCCAAGCCCGATGGTGCTTTTGGCGAGATTCAGGCCGCCATTGGCTCCGTTCCTGCGGTGGACATTCCAAAGGGCGCACCCGTACTCCAAGGGCAAATGGTGACCGGCTTGGCGCTCAAGTTGTCGGAGGGTGAGCGTGCGGTCGCGGTCAAGGTCGATGAAAGCATTGGCGCTGGCAATCGCATCAGACCCGGTGACTTTGTCGATGTGTTCTTTGCATTGCGCCGCGACGGCAATGAAATTGACCAGAGCCAGGCGCGTTTGCTGCTTTCGCGCAAGCGCGTGCTGGCCTATGGTGCGGCATCGGTGGACGCTCTGAGCTCGGCGGAGAAAACAGAGGGCAAGCCGGCCAACGGTCCTGATAACGCCCGCACAGCAGTGCTTGCGGTCCCGGTGGCCGAGGTCAATCAGTTGCTGCTGGGAGGCTCCAATGGCAGTCTGCTGCTGGCATTGCGCAATCCCACGGACATGACCGAACCGGATAGCGAGAAGTTTGCTCCGCTGCCTGGTGTATTGACCGTCGCCATGACCAAGGGATCCGTTGCTGCTCCGCTGGAAGGTGCTGACGCAGCGCAGGCCGGTGTGGCCATGAGCAGCCTGGCCGGTTCCGCAGGCACCTCGGCAGCGCGCATAAGTGCGGCCAAGCCCATGACAGCCGGGGTGGCCAAGCCTGCAGTGCCGCGCACGCGCACCGCTTCCGCGGATTCCTCCCTGCCCGTTGAATTCGTGCGTGGCGCCAACTCCCAAACCGTGCGGTATTGAGCTATGAATAACAAGACTTTTTGGATCTCGCCCCGCACCCCGTCAATGAAGCCGCTGTATCTGCTCTGCGGCCTGTCCTTCAGTGCCGTCACTGTCCCGTCCCTTGCGCAGCAAGTGCCCAATGGAGGCGAAAGCAGAGCGCCGCAAGCAACAGCAGCCAGGGAAATCAAGCTCGTGATGGGCGCTCAGCATGAGTTGAATCTGCCTGGCGGTGTGGAACGCATTGCAATCGGTGACGACACGATTGCGGCGGTGCATATCAAGCGTGTGGGCAAGGGGGCGGCCGCCAAGATCCTGCTGAGCCCGCTCAAGCCGGGTGGTACATCGTTCATGGTCTGGCCGCGTGGTGAAGCGCAGGCGCAGACCTATATGCTCAATGTGCAGCAGCGGGTGGAACTGCGTACGGCCAAGGCCTCCAGCCTGATAGAGCAGCAGTTTGCCGGCGAGCTGGCGAACGCGCAGTCCTCTGACAAGGCCAAGACTGTCGATCTCTCCAGCGTTCAGCTCAAAAGCAATGTAGTGCAGGTCGATGTCAAGGTGGTCGAGTTCAACAAGACCCAGATGAAGAAGGTGGGCCTCAATCTGTTCAGCACGTCTCCCAACAGCTCAGGCTTCAGCTTTGGCATTTTTGGGCGCGGCTCCTATGGCTCAAGCGGTGGAAGCTCCACGACGGGCGCGACCGCCAACCCTTTGACTCAGGCCTTCAACTTGTTGATGCAGTTCGACAAGGCCGGCATCGGTGTCAATATCGGCATGCTCGAAGGCAATAATCTGGCGCGGGTGCTGGCGGCCCCGACCCTGGTGGCATTGTCCGGTCAGAGCGCCAACTTTCTGTCGGGCGGCGAGGTGCCGGTTCCCGTGCCTGCAGGAACGGGCATGGTGGCGATTCAGTACAAGCCTTACGGCATCGGCTTGACGGTCTCTCCCACGGTGCTGTCCAACGATCGCATCGTGCTCAAGGTGGCGCCCGAAGCCAGCGAACTGGACTATGCCAACACCATTGTTCTGAACAGCGCGACCATTCCGTCCATCACCACACGCCGTGCCGACACGACGGTGGAACTGGGCGACGGCGAAAGCTTTGTGATCGGCGGCCTGGTCAGCCGCAACACCACATCAGGCACCGACAAAGTTCCTTTGCTGGGCGATATCCCGATTCTGGGCGTGCTGTTCAAGCGTCAGGAGTTTCAGCAAAAGGAGAGCGAGCTGGCGATTGTGGTGACACCACGTCTTGTCAAACCGCTGGCTCGCGATGTGAATGTGGAGCCGCTGCTGCCCGGACGCACCGAGCAGCGTGATCCTGCGGTGTGGGGTCCATGGGTGGCGGGAGGTCTGTCGTCCAGCGTGGCGCCGGGCTTCTCGCGCTGAGTGCCTGAGTCGAGACATGAATATGCGCATGGACTCATCCCAGCTCAATACCGCGCAGCCAGGGTCGGTGAGCGGCAATGCACGCGTGGTGCTGGTGACGCAGTCCTCATCGCACGCTTTCTGGCTGGCGAGTGCTCTGGGCAGCGATGCGGAAGTGATACCGGTGGCTGGTGATCTGGCAACGCTTCACACTGCGATTTCGGCGTCGGGGCTTGGCGTGGTGGTGGTGGATTTCTCGGCTCCCGTGACGGAGGCTGCCATCGCCCTGGTCAGCGATCTGCGTGCCAGTTTCCCCGGTGTGGTGATCATGGGATCCGGCTCTGCTGCCGAGCCCGCTTCCATGCGTGCGGCCCTGCGTTGTGGCGTGGTTGAATTCATTGACTGGGATGCGTCCGAAGGCGAGGCCAATGCGGCCATCAGGCATCAGATGCATGCACGCAGTCAGCTGCCAGCGGCGGTGGCGCTGGAGCCGCAAACCAAAGGTTTTTCCCTGCCTTTGCTGGGAGCACGTGT
Source organism: Comamonas sp. C24C (assembly GCF_053345995.1). Lineage (NCBI taxonomy): Bacteria > Pseudomonadati > Pseudomonadota > Betaproteobacteria > Burkholderiales > Comamonadaceae > Comamonas > Comamonas sp. C24C. Next base: position 89,554 of record NZ_JBKFBC010000005.1, read on the forward strand.
AGGGATGGGTGTGACCACGCTGGCAACGCATCTGGCCGTGATGTTCCAGGAAATGCATGCCTATGACGTGCGAGGCACCAAGAACAGAAAGCAGGTTGCCAGGCCTTTTGGCGCAAGTCAGTTGCCGCTGGAGGAGTCCGCACATGCGGCGTTGCTGGATCTGGGCTTGCCTGCACGTGATGGATTGCTGTATCTGGGCATCGCGGGTGACTTCAGTTTTGTGGATGCGGTTCAGAATACGCGCCGCCTGGACGCGACATTGATCGAATCGGCCTTTGCCAAGCACTCCACGGGCACTGTGACTCTGGCCTGGCCCTCCGACCTGGGCATGCTGCGCGAAGTCAGTCCCGCAGCAGCAGCGGGCGTAGTCAACACGCTAAAGAGCCTGCTTGGGGTGCAGGTGATCGATCTGGGCGGCATGGTGCAGGCAGATTTTCTGGCGCCCTTGCTGCGCGAGAGCGGACAGGGCTGGGTGGTCTGTGACCAGTCGCTGGGAGGTATTGTGTCCACGGCGCAGATGCTCAAGGAGCTCGATGCCAAGGGCGTGAATCGCAGCACGCTCAAGCTGGTGCTCAACCGCTTCAATGCGCAAGCCGGCCTGCCCGCCAAAGAGGTTGCACAGCGCCTTGGTCTGGAATTGCTGCATGTGGTTCCGGATCGGTCCACGGTTTTGCTGAATGCCGCCAGCTGCGGTCAGCTGTTGTCGCAATCGCTGCGCGGTGATCCCTATGTGACCTGTGTCAGAGGCATGGCCAGAGCATTGCTGAGCGGAGCGCTTGCGGCCGACAAGGTCGCGGCGCCGGCGTCGGGCGTTCTCGGGCAATGGGCCAAGCGATGGAGGAGAGGCGAATGAGCATGGACATTGTTTTCGCCGAAAAAAGCAGTCATTTTTCGGACTCCAAGCAGCTGCTGCTGATCAAGAACGTCGCACACGAGCATTTGCTCACGCGTGTGGAGGAACTGGGTGCGGTGTTTGCGAAATGGTCAACCAGTCGTGTGCGCCAGTTTGTGCACCAGGAGCTCGAGCAGTTTGTGCGTCAGCAGCGCTTTCCCGTCAACGATGAGGAGGTGCAATGGATTGCGCAGGCTCTGAACAAGGAGCTGTCGGGGCTGGGGCCTCTTGACGATTTGATGGCAGATCCGGAGGTCGAGGACATTCTGATCAATGGTTACCAGCGCGTCTTTGTCTCGCGCAAGGGCATTTTGCAGCAGGAGGCCCTGCACTTCACCGACAACGCCCATGTGCTGCGCATCGTGCGCCGCATCATCTCCCCGCTGGGCCGCCGCCTTGATGAATCCACGCCCATGGTCGATGCGCGCTTGCCGGACGGCGGCCGTATCAATGTGGTGATAGAGCCGCTGTCGCTGGACGGGCCGGCGGTATCGATACGCAAGTTTCGCAATGATCCGCTGCGGGTTCAGGATCTGGTCGATTTCGGCACCATGGACGAAGGCATGGCGCGTCTGCTGGAGCTGGCGGTGCGCGAGCGCTGCAATATTCTCATCAGCGGCGGCACCAGCTGCGGCAAGACCTCCATGCTCAATGCGATTGCAGGCTTCATCCCCGGCAATGAGCGGGTGGTGACGATTGAAGATACGGCCGAGCTGACGCTGCCTCACCCGCATGTGGTGCGCATGGAAAGCCGCCCCGGTGGTTTTGAAGGCGCCGGAGTGGTTTCCATTCGGGATCTGCTGCGCAACAGCCTGCGCATGCGACCCGATCGGATTGTGGTGGGCGAGGTGCGCGGCGCGGAAGTGCTGGAGATGCTGCAGGCCATGAACACCGGTCACGACGGCTCCATGGCCACCATCCACGCCAGCTCTCCACGCGAGTGTCTGCACCGCATGGAGATGCTCGCGGGCTTTGCGGGCTTTCAGGGCAGCGAGGTCAGCCTGCGCCGCCAGATTGCCAATGCGCTCGATTTCATCGTGCAGATCAGTCGTCTGCCCAATGGCAAGCGGCGCATCACGTCGATCACCGAAGTCACGGGCATCATCGATAGCGTGATTGCCACCCAGGAGCTCTATCGGCACGAACTGCTGCCGCAGCCCGACGGTGAGGATCTGGAGCGCTGGACCACGCTGGGCATGGTGCCGCATACGCCCAAGCTGGCGCGCTATCGCGCGGTGCTGCAGCACGCGGGTGGCAACGGCGCAAACCATGCGGGACTGCGCCATGGCTAGCCATGCATTCTTACTCCTGAGTCTGGCGCTGTTGATCTCTGCAGCCGCCATGGCGCTGTGGGTGCTTGTCGGCAGACAGCAGAGGACGCACCGTATGACCAGGCATCTGGAGCAGAGCCTGGAGAAGAGCGCAGCCGCTGCGGCCGGATTTGCCGCCAAGGATGCAGCGGCATCGGCTTTTGATGGTTCAGTGGCGGATGCCTTGCAGGGCAACGAGAAAAGAACAGGCTGGCCGGTTCCCGCAATCTTGTTGGGGACGGTTGGCGCCGGACTTTTCTATGGCGGGCTGGTCTTGATTGCTGCGACGTTTCTGGCCGTTGGTCTTGCGGTCGGCTGGCTGGCCGCCAGTGCCGCGCTGGTGCTGCAGGGGATTGGTTTCTTCTTTTTGCTTTACTCGCGGGCTCAGAAGTTTCGCGCCAGGCTCACTCAGCAGCTGCCTGGCTTTCTCGACAACACGGTGCGCTTGGTGACGATTGGCAACTCCGTTCAGGCGGCCTTCCAGATGGCAGCGGCCAGCACCAAAGACCCTTTGCAATCGGTCATGGAAAAGGCTGCCAGTCTGGCTCGCGCAGGCATGGACCTGGAGAACGCGGTGGCTCATGTGGCCAGGCAGACACGACTGGACGAGTTGCACTTGCTGGCAGCCATCTTGCGCATCAGCGTGCGCTATGGCGGCCGGGTCGATCTGCTGCTGGAGCGCGTGGCTCATTTCATGCGCGACCGCGAGCAGGCCGAGCAGGACTTGTCTGCCATGACGGCCGAAACGCGCATGTCGGCCTGGGTGCTGGGCCTGCTGCCGGTGGCCGTGTGCTGTCTGATCATTTCCTTCAATGCGAGCTACTTTCTGAATATGTGGAATGACGCCAGTGGTCGCAACATCATCTGGGCGGCGGCCGCTTTGCAGGTTTTTGGCGTGCTGCTGCTCTACCGCATGGCCAAGCTCGATGAGGGGGCTGACTGATGGAGACATCCCGTCTTTTGCTGATGCTGAGCGTGGCGTTTCTGGCCCTGGCTGCTCTGATCGGTGCGGTTTTGATTGCCTACGCGCATCAGCGCCGTGAACGCAGCAGTAAGGTGGTTCAGGACGCGCTGAGCCGCAGCGGTGCTGCTGCGGCGAGCACGACGGCAGTGCCTTCCAAGCCTGCAGATCTGCTGCGCTCGCTCAATGGCGATGGCGACCTGCCTGCGCACTGGCTCAATACCTCGTTGGGCAAGGCATTGGTTGCGCAGGAAGACCGCATTTTGCTG
>NZ_JBKFBC010000005.1:93130-167340 GCF_053345995.1 Comamonas sp. C24C
GTTTTTTCGGGCAGCAAGCATTTTCTGCTCTACCTGTTTGCCGCCTTCACCATAGGCTTTCTGCTTCCCAAATGGGTGCTGCGCAGCGTGGCACGCCGCCGCAGAGCCAGTGTCGCCCGCGAGCTGCCTTTGCTCGTCGACTTGCTGGGCTTGCTGCAAGGCACGGGCATGAGCCTGGACCAGACCCTGCAGGTCATTGGCTCCGATTTCGGCAATGTCATGCCTGTGCTCTCGCGCGAGATACAGCTGGCCAACCAGCAGTACAGCCGGGGCAGCACGCGCGAGCGTTCTTTTGCTCGCATGAGCGAGGTATATCAGAGCGACAACCTGACCAATCTGACATCCCTGATGATTCAGATCGACAGATACGGTGGAGCCGTGCAGGAGCCTCTGCGCATTTTTGGCGAACGTCTGCGCGAGCAGCGCAAGGCCAAGATGAAGGAGTTGATAGGAAAGATCTCGGTCAAGATGACAGGCGTCATGGTCCTGACGCTGCTTCCGGCCCTGATCATCGTTACTGCCGGACCCGGCTTTCTGGCCGTGATGAAGGCACTGGGGGGGATAAACAAATGAAAAAAGAAAGCCGATATCTGATGCTGCCATTGGCGGCTGCAACCATGGCTCTGTTGTCGGGCTGCTCCAGCATGGGCAATCTGCTGGGGCAGAGCCAGCCCGTGCTGTCGCCCGCGGCCAAGGCAGCGGCAGACAGGCCGCTGGAGAAGGAGGCAGTGGTCGACACGCAGGACACTTACCTCTCTCTGGTCAAGCAGATGCAGTCCAAGTCGCTCTGGTATGCCTCCATCGCGCACCTGGATGCACTGGACAAGCAATGGGGTGCTTCCAGCGATTCGCGGCTGCTGCGCGCCGATGCATTGCGTCAGGTGGGGCAGCTCAGTGCGGCCATCCCCATTTACCAGGGCTTGCTGGGCAGCGCCAAGGATGGTGCTGCACGCTACGGCCTGGGCCGTGTGGCCGCTGAGCAGGGCGACTTTCGCAGTGCCGCTCAGCAGATGGAGCAGGCGCGCATGAGCAACCCTGTGGATTCGCGCCTGTTGACCGATCTGGGCTATGCCTATCTGCGTGCGCATGATCTGAACGCGGCGCGCATTCCGCTGATGCAGGCAGCGCAGCTCAACCCCGAGGATGCACAGGTCAACGTCAATCTGAGCCTGTTCATGATGGTCAGCGGCCAGAGCGCGCAGGCTGAAGAATTCATGCGCCAGCGCAAGCTGGACGCACAGACCCGGCAACTGGTCAAGGAGCAGGCCGGGGAGTGGCTGAGGACTGCAAGCCTGGCAGCAGCAAAGCCTGCCGCGGCTGCGACCGGAAAGGTCGTCAACCTCTCCCGTCCGGAAGTGAAGACCGCCTCCGAGGCCGTGGCCAGCTCCGGGAAATCCGCCGAAGTGCCGGAGCCTGCGGCAGTGCAGGAGGTACCCGCCGCAAAAAAGCCCGTACCGGAGCCTGAAGCCGCAAAGGCTCCGGTAGTGGTAGTCAAGGCAACGGAGTCTGTGCCATCTCGTACCGCTACGTTGCCGCTGCCCCAGGCGCAGCCCATGGTGGCGCGGAATGTGGAGCGTGCGCCCAGCGGCGGTCAGTGGATGGTCTCTGGCGGCAGCTTCGATGCAGGAAGGCCGCGTCACCCCGGTCAGGGGGCGAGCCAGTTTGTGCCGGCCGCTCCGCAGACCTATGCCTATGCGCTACCTGTGCCTGTGCAGGCAAGAGCTGCTCCTGTCGATGTAGCGGCTACCGCTCCATTGGAAAGGATTTCAGAGTCAAAACAACCTGAAGTTGCCACATTTGAAGCGCAGAAAGCTCCTGCATCGATAGCGACAGTGGTGCCACCGCTGGAAGCAGCCGTGGCGACAGCTTCTCGGTCCGCGAAGCAGGAGACGCCCAAGCCGGCACAGCCTCTGCTTACCGAGGCGATGCCCGCAAAACTGCAGCAGACGCAGCCGGCACCGGCCTCGCAAGCCGAGCCTGCGGTGCAGCCCGTGATCGCGCGCCAGCCGGTGCGCCCGACAAGATCGATGCCGGAGGCTGCCGTGGTGATGGCTGCGGCACATCCTGTCGCCGTTCGCCAGGCCGGTGAACCCGGTGGCAAACAGGCGGTGCAAGCCATGCTGCCCCAGCGCGCGGCGGCGGGCGGTTTGTTCTTCGAGACGCCCGATGAAGATGCCGGCAGCAAGCCTGCGGCCTCTGCCAAGATGAGTGCACCCGAGCGTGCCTGGCCCTGAACCTTCAAGGAGTCCCCATGAATACGCAGACAGCATTCACCCGACGGGCACGCGCATTCACCCTGGCGTTGATGGCACTGGGCACGGCCTCGGTCGCCATGGCGCAGGCCGGCAGCAGTACCGGCTCCAGCACGGGCGTGACCAATATGAGTGCGCCCCGAAGTGCGGCAGCGATGCCCGCAGCAACAGCTCAGGCAGCAGTGACGCAGACTCCGGCTCCCGGCAATGCCTCCCTGACACCGCCTGCAAGCAATTGGGTGGGCGACGCCACCAGCTATCTGCTGGCATTGCAGGTCAGCGGCCAGTACGCATCGCGCAATGCCTATCCCGTGACAAGCGATGTGGCACAGCGCAGCTATCAGCGCTATCTGGAGAGCTTTACCCACAAGATTCCGGAAAGCACGGAAACACAGGTGAGCAGTAAAACGGGCGGCAGCCGTTAGGCGGCCACAGAGGTTTTTTGCATGCAGTCATTTGCAACAGGCCTTGGTCGTGCTCGCATGCGTCGCCAATCGGGTTCAGTGGCGATGCTGGGGGCACTGTGGTTGATGATTGCCTTGATCTGCCTGGCAACCATCGATATCGGCAATGTGCTCTGGCAAAGGCGCGAGTTGCAGAAGATCGCGGATCTGGCGGCTCTGGCGGGTGCCAGCGGTGCTCTGGATCAGACCTCTTGTCGTACCAATGCAGAGAGAAATTTGCTGCTCAACGGTAGCGTGGTCTCCGAGCTCGTGACTGCGCAGGCTGGGCGTTGGGACAAAAGCACCAACCCCTTCTTTGGCAGCGTCAGCAAGGCCAGCGATATCAATGCATGCAGGGTGACTTTCCGCAGGACAGTGCCGTACTTGTTTGTCTTTGCGGCTGGAGCCGAAAGAGGACGCCAGATATCGGCCCAAGCCACAGCAATGCAGTCGGCCAGGATCGCCAGACTATCCGTGCGTTCGACCCTGTTGGCACTGGATACGGAAAAGTCTGCCCTCCTGGACGCCGTGGTGGGCGGATTGCTTGGAGGCAAGATCAATCTCGGTGTTGCTGGATGGCAGGGCATTGCCAATTCGAATATCAGCTTGTTGAGTTTTTTTGATGCCCTGGCAATCAGGGCTGGTTTGAATGTCGGTGATTACGACCAGGTCGTAAAGACCAAGGTCACGCTGGACAAGGTCATGTTGGCAATGCTGGATGCCTTGCCACAGCAAGGCAGTCTGGCGGCTGTCAATGCGCTTAATGCATTGGCGCTAGGGGTCGGCAATATACAGATTGCGCTGCAGGATATTCTCAAGCTCGGCACAGGGCTCGGATCCGAGGCCTTGAGAACGGATGTGAACGTCCTGGACCTGGTGACCACGGTTGCGCAACTCGCCAACAGCCAGAATGCGGCCAAGGTGGGCGTCAATCTCAATCTTGGTCTGGTGGAGGTGGGGTTGAATCTGAAAGTGATCGAACCACCGCAAAGCGCAATAGGTGATCCGGTAAGAGACAGGATTGAAGCCAAGACATCCCAGATCGATCTGGTGACCGGGCTGAAACTGAATCTGGCGCTGGTCGCTGCCAGTCTGTCTCTTGATGTGAAGCTGGCGCAAGGCAGTGCCTTGCTGACGGAGCATACTTGCTCGCCTCAGAAAAGCATGACCGTGAATGGTGTGACGGGAGTCGGAACGGTTGCGTTGAAAGGCGCGGTCGACATTCTTCCGCTGCCTCTGGTTCCCAAATTGACAATACCTGTAGAGATAAAAATACCGCTGGTTTCCAAGGCCCAGAGGCTGGACTATCAGAACCCTCCGAATCTGAGCGAACCTCCCAAATGGGCAACCATATATCAGAGCAACTTGGTTGAGAGCTTGATCAAGTCCCTGACAGATCAGTTGGGCTTGCTTGGCGCTTTGTTGGCCGTGGTTCTTACCCCTCTGACTTTGGTGCTGGATGCAGTGTTGAATCTGGTGTTGAATCTGCTGGGGCTGAATCTGGCCCAGACAGATATCGGTGCTCAGCTCAATTGCATTGGGCGCCATGTGGTGCTGGTGGAGTGATGGCGGACAACAGGTGCTGAAGGCCGTGGCTGGTAGTCGCCAGGCGGATACTGGTGCGGCTGCCGCTCAGCTTCAGCAACTGGCTATGGATGGTGTTGTGAACGCACCACCCCACCCACACCGTCCCCACAGGCTTTTCGGCTGAGCCTCCGCTCGGGCCGGCAACCCCCGTCACGGCAATGCTGACCTGGGCGCGTGCGTGACGGAGGGCGCCCTCGGCCATGGCGCGCACGACTTCCTCGCTGACGGCGCCGTGCTTTGCGATCAGCTCGGCGGGCACCCCCAACATCTCTGTCTTGGCCTCGTTGGAGTAGGTCACGAAACCACGCTCGAACCATTGGCTGGAGCCTGCCAGATCGGTGCAGGCCGCGGCAATCATGCCGCCGGTGCAGCTTTCGGCGGTGGCCAGCATCCAGCCTTTTTCAGTCAGCCTGGCGGCCAGTTGTCGCACCAGTTCTTCGATGCTGCTTGCTTGTGTGCTCATCGTCTCCTCCATGGCTTGCACCGTCAGAAGAAATGTCGCCAAAGGGCGATCACCAGCAGGGTGCAGAAGGCGGCTACCAGGTCATCCCACATGATTCCCCAGCCGCCGCGCGGGCCGAAGCCTTTGAACAGGCGGTCGGCCCATCTGACGGGCTGGGGTTTGACGGCATCAAAAAAGCGGAACAGCGCAAAGCAGGTCAGCTGCCCCCAGAAGCCCATGGGCATGCATAGCCACAGAACAATCCACATGGCGACCACTTCGTCCCAGACGATATGGCCGGGGTCGGCCACGCGCATATGCTTTGCGGTGACGGTGCAGGCCCACCAGCCTACGGGAATGCTGGCGGCAATCAGCCAGCCGATCTGTGCCGGGCTCAGCCACAGTGCCAGCACCAGATAGGCCAGCCAGGCCCACAGGCTGCCCACCGTGCCGGGGGCGACGCGGGGCAGACCGGAGCCAAAGCCCAGCGCAATCAAATGGGCCGGATGCTGCAGCATGAACTTTACGCTGGGGTGGGCGATTCCCGCTGCACTCATGCCGGTGCGTGCTTTGTTATTGATAGCTGCTTGCGCACTATCCACATGCGCTGCGGCGCTATCTGATAGATCATCCGTCATGGTGTGATGATACGCGCTGCCTTATTGCAGACCTGTGATGGGCTGGTTTTCGGGGAAGCGGATCTGGTGTGTGGCCTGGAACTGGGCCGTGCTGCGGGCGGCCAGATTCTGCTCCCAGGCAACCATGCCGTTTTGCGCATTCCAGCTGGTGGTGGCGGGCTGTGGGCTGTACTGTGACTGCACCTTGATCTGCTCATTGCGCGAAACAGGGGCCGAGTCCAGCACCTGGAGCGCGATAGGCTGGTTGTGGCGGTTTTCCACGGCATAGTTGCGCACGATGCTGCGCTCGGTCTTGCTGCTGGCCCAACCACCGCTGCCGGTGTGGCTTTGCGCAGGCAGACGGCGCACCACGACGTTGTCATCGCGACCAAAAGACAGTCCCTGTGCCAGCGCCCGGGCATTGCCGAAGTCCAGCCTGCCATTGCCAACCAAAGCGTCGTCGCGCAGCAGCGCCACTGGGCCTGCCGGCCAGATGCCTGGCGGAGCCTGCAGCGTGGCAATCAGATAGGCCGCCTCTTCCATGGCCGGCGCGGTGCGGGTCAGCAAGCTGGTCGCCAGATTTTCCTGACCTAGCGACAGCGTGATGCGCTCGGCGCTGGAGGGTACGCTGATCTTGTACGGCACGATGAATTGCGTGCTGTAGGCCGTGTTGATGCTGGAGACATCGAGCACCGGCAAGTCCGGGGCTGCGGCCACTTCGCGCATGGCGCCGGCACTGCTGCGCGCCATCATGGCGACGGGGGCTGGTGCCGGAGCGGCGGGTGGCATCGGTTGGGCGATATCCACCGTCCAGGGGCGCGGCATGACACCCTGGGTGCTGCGGCCGGGCTGTCCAGTGGACAGGCGCAGGCGCACATTGCTCCAGTCTTCGCCACTGGCCTGCACGACCAGGGCCTGGCGCTCCAGCTGCACCTGCTGTCTGGCGGTGTTGAGCTGTGCACGGTAGCTGGGCTGCCAGCTGGGGCCGCGTACCTGATAGCTCAGACGCACATTGGCCGCGCGTGCGCTGGCCAGTTGCACGCTGACTTTCATGACCTGAGACTGTTCGGAGCCCGTGCGGTCGCGCTCCTGGCGCAGAGGCTGTAGTTGTGCCAGCAGATCCTGCTTCTGGCGCTGAATCTGGTGGGCACGCAAGCTGTTGTCGCGGCTGGTCTGGCGCAGGACCTGGCTGGTGCCGGCGATCTGAGCGGGGCTTATTCTGGCTTCGTCGCCAGGCTTGCTCATGCCTTGCAGAAAGTCGCCCACCAGCCTGGCGGCGCCTTCTTCGGCCTCGATGCTCGCAAGCTGATCCTCAAGGCTGCGAATCTGCTGATCCAGCGGGCTGGTGCATTCCTTGGCAGCCATCTGCCTGGACTGCATCAGGGTCTTGATCTCACCCACGCGCACGCCTTCGTCGCCGCTGATCTGCAGACTCTGCGTATCCACGCTGGCGGGCAGGCATTCAAAGCTGAGCAGGCGGGTCTGGGCGTCAATGCGTGCCTCGCGCTGTATGGCGGCGATGCCAGGATAGAGCGTGACCTCGGTGATAGGCGCGCGATTGCCCGAGACACTGAGGCTGCTGGCGTCGGCCAGGGCGAGCCCGGGCAGAGTAGCTGCAACACAGACCATGGACACAGGCAGAAGACGGCTTGAACGCATTGGCAGCTCTTGTGGGCAGTGGACAGGGCTTGAGCTTAACCCAGGCGGTTTCCTATCCCTTTCCTGGCGCCTCTTGCGTCCGGCTCGCGTTTCTTGCGTTCATCCGCCGAAGTGGTCGAAGGACTTCCAGCGGTTTTGCAGCAGGGCGCCGTCCGCACCGATCACGCGCAGACCCTGCTCGGCATCGATGCGGCCTATGCGATGCACCGGCGTGCCGCTGGCAGCGCCTGCTGCCAGCACGTCGGCATGCCGGGCTGCGGGGGCGGTAAAACACAGCTCGTAGTCATCGCCGCCGGCCAGCGTGCATTGCTGCTGCAGTCTTGCATCCAGTTGCCATGCACTGCCTGACGCGTAGGCGGCAGCAGCCATCAAAGGCGTGATGCAGCGGCTGTCTACCGTGGCGCCGACGCTGGACAGCTCCAGAATATGGCCGAGATCGCCGAGCAGGCCGTCGCTGACATCCAGTGCACTGCTGGCAATGCCGCGCAGCGCCAAGCCCAGGGCCACGCGCGGCGTGGGTGCTTCCAGCCGCTGGCGGGCCTGCTGCAGCAGCTCTGCAGGCAAGGGCGCATGGCCCAGCACGGCCTCCAGTGCCAGGCGTGCATCGCCGAGAGTGCCGCTGACCCAGATCTCATCGCCGGCCCTGGCGCCGCTGCGCAGCAAGGCCTGGCCGGCAGGGACTTCGCCGAACACGGTAATGCAGATATTGAGCGGGCCGCCCGTGGTGTCGCCGCCGATGAGTTCGCAGTCATGGGCATCGGCCAGGGTCAGCAGGCCGGCCGCAAACTCGCTGATCCAGGCTTCGTCGGCGCGGGGCAGGGACAGGGCCAGCGTGAACGCCAGAGGCCTGGCACCGCTGGCGGCCAGATCGCTGAGGTTGACGGCCAGAGCCTTGTGACCGAGCAGGCGCGGGTTCACATCGGCAAAGAAGTGGCGGCCCTCGACCAGCATGTCGCTGGAGATGGCCAGTTGCATGCCAGGGGCCGGGGCCAGCAGCGCGCAATCGTCGCCCACGCCAAGAGCGGCGCGACGTACGGGGCGCTGGAAATAGCGCCGGATCAGATCGAATTCACCCATGAGGTCTCTGGCCGCTCGCGATGCTGCGGCCTGCTGGGCCGCTGGTCGGCGGCGGTTAAAGGTCAAGGCCAGAAAAAGCTCAGCGGCCTGCGCCAGAAGCGCTGGCGTATGGCCTTGTAGATGCGTGATCGGTCCACGCCGCTGACGTTGTGGGCACGCAGTGCAACGCGGAAGGCCAGGTAAAAGCTCACCCCCACGTTCAGCGCCGCATTGAAGGGCAGCATGGCCACGGCCCACCACAGCAGGTCGTCATGCAGCACCTCCCAGCCCAGCGATGCCACGGCCACGCCGATCTGGCCCGTGGACAGGGTGACATGGCGCACTTCCAGCCCCAGGCCGAAGAAAGCCGCAAATGCAGGCACCAGACCCAGCATGAAACCCAGCGAGATATTGGATGCCAGGCTGGAGACATTCTTGCGCAAGAAGTGCGCCCAGCGATCTGCGCGAGCCTTGCCCAGAAAGCGGGTGATACCGGGGTTGTAGCGAATCACCGAATCGATATTGCGCAGCACAAACCAGTTTTCGGCACCGCCGGCAATCAGGCTGCTGACAAACAGCAGCACGCCGGTAAAGGCGGCGAAGAGCACCGACGGCCCCAGCAGGCTCAGCGAGTCAAGCACCTGTCGCGCATGCGGGGTGCTGAGCGCCTGATGACCGACCAGATAGGCATAGCCCAGCGACAGCAGCAACGCCCCGGGGAAGACGATGAGCACGTTGCCCAGGATAGCTGCGACCTGGGAGCGCACCAGATGGGCGACTTCATCGACGAACTCCTGGATGGAGTCATCGCTTTGAATGTCCTTGAGCTTGGCCGCCATGGCCGGCGCCGTCATGGCCGGCTGTTTGGTGGCCACCGTGAAGTGCAGCATCTGGATCAGCACAAAGCTGATGGCGTAGTTGAAGCCCGCAGCCAATCCCGCCCAGAAGACCGACAGGCCCAGCGCATACAGCGCAAACTTGGCCAGCGTGGTGAAGGCCATCACCAGGCCGCCGCCCGCGGCCTTGGCCACCATCTTGCGATACTCGCTGCCGTCGCGGGTGATGTAGTGCTCGCCGGTTTCGGCGCTGCGCTCGGCCACCTTGGCGGCCAGCAAGGATGAGTTGGTAGACATCAGCGCGCGCACGCTGCGCCGCTCTATGCCCACGGCCACCAGATTGGACAGCAGCTCTGACGTTTCGTAGGCGCGGTCTTCGGCCAGCAGGCAATCGAGCAGGCGGCGAATGCGCAGAATGCGCGCACGCACCTGGCGCAGGCGGAAGATCAGGCCGACGGAAATGCCTTCGGCCTCGACATAGGAGTACACCGACGACACGGCGGCGCGGCAGGCCTCAAGCCGTTCGCGCAACTGTGCTGCAGCGGCGTCGCGCCTGTCGGTGGTGCGCAGCGGCAGCATGACCTCCACACGCAGGTTTTCCACATCGTGGATCAGCGCATGAAACGGTTTTTCCTCGCGTGCCTGCTCACTCATGCGCAGACGCAGCTCGGGGGCAAACCCCGTGGAGAGAATCTGGCCCGCGCAATAGGTGATGGCGTCCAGCAGATTGCGCTCCCAGAAGCTCACGCCTTCGTCCTGCTGCTGCGGGGTCAGCAAGGTGGTGATGCGGGCCATGAGCTGGCTGTCCAGCGCATGCAGCCAGCGGGCGTCGAAGCGGTCGGGAAAGACCAGCATGAACAGCTCGGAGGCGTCCTCGGTCTCGGGCGTGCTGGGCAGCAGCTTGTAGCGCAGGCGCTCGGCCACTTCGCTGGCCATGGCCGTGCGCGGGGCAAAGCCGAAATCGGCCAGCAGGGCGGTGATGTCCACCGTCTCCATCAGTGTCTGGCTCCAGCGGCGCAGCCGGGCCAGGGCTTCAGGGTCGGCCTCGAAGGCCTCCACGACCTGTTTCACACGCTGCACGGCGCCTTCGACAGAGGGCTCGGCCGCGCGAATCCATTCGGCCAGATAAATCAGCCACAGATGGCGTTGTGCAAGGCCTGCATCGGGGTCCAGGGAGGCCAGCAGGCCGGGCAGATCAAGAGTGCTTTTCTTCATGCAAATGTGGGACAGGCCTCAGTGCAGAACGCGCTTCTCGGGCATGGGCATGGGGTCGCCAGACTCGTTCATCTGCAATACGAAGAGAGGAATCTCGCATTCGAAGGTCTCGCCCTCGTGATTCACGCAGAGATAGCTTCCCCGCATGGTGCCCGTGGGCGTACGCAGCTGGCAGCCGCTGCTGTACTCGAAGGACTCACCAGGCTGCAGCAACGGCTGTCGGCCCACCACGCCCAGGCCTTTGACCTCTTCGACATGGCCCAGCTCGTTGGTGATGATCCAGTGCCGCGCAATCAGCTGCGCCGGCACCTCACCCGTGTTGGTGACAGTAATGGTGTAGGAAAACACATAGACGCCGGCGGCCGGGGCGGATTGCTCGGGCAGGTAGGCGGGCTGGACTTGGACCAGAAACTCATTCATCGGCATGAGCTAATGGTAACTGCGACAATTGCAATCCATGAGCCCCACCTACCGTATTGCCCCCTCCATCCTGTCAGCCGACTTCGCCCGTCTGGGTGAAGAAGTGCGTAATGTCATTGCGGCCGGCGCCGACTGGATCCACTTTGACGTGATGGACAACCATTACGTGCCGAATCTGACCTTCGGCCCCATGATCTGTCAGGCTTTGAAGCCTCATTCGGTGACACCCGATGGCAAGCCCGTGCCCATCGACGTGCATCTGATGGTGCAGCCCGTGGACGATCTCGCCACGGCCTTTGCCAAGGCGGGTGCGGACTACATCAGTTTCCACCCCGATGCCTCGCAGCATGTGCACCGCAGCATCCAGAACATCAAAAGCCATGGCTGCAAGGCCGGCCTGGTGTTCAACCCTGCCACGCCGCTGGACGTGCTGGACTGGGTGATCGAAGACATCGACCTGATCCTCTTGATGAGCGTGAACCCCGGCTTCGGCGGCCAGAGCTTTATTGATAGCACTCTGCGTAAGGTGGAAGCTGCTCGCAAGCGTATTGAAGCCAGTGGCAAGGATATCCGCCTGGAAGTGGATGGCGGCATCAAGGAAGCCAATATCCGCGCCGTGGCCGATGCCGGTGCCGATACCTTTGTGGCAGGCAGTGCCATCTTCGGCAAGCCGGATTACAAGGCTGTCATCGACACCATGCGCAAGAATCTTGCCTGACTCCCGCTTAAGGCGCTGCGACCCCGCAGCTCCTTCGCACCGGGGTGGCGAGGCCGCCCGGGTCTGGTTCTCTGCCCGGACTTCGGCTGCACTCGATACACGAGCGCGGCTTTGGAGTCGGGGCATGAAGTTTTAGTGTTTTTGGCTGCAAGCCCAATATTGAAAAGCGCATGCAGCTATTGAATTGATAGTTGTATGAAGCTGAATCTGCCTGCTCCCGCCGCCGCCCTGGAACTGGATGCCGTCATGGTCGACCTCGATGGCACCATGGTGAACACGCTGGGTGACTTTGCCGAAGCGCTCAACCGCATGCTGACCGATCTGCAATTGCCGGCCATCAAGCCGCAGGTCATCGAGAACATGGTGGGCAAGGGCAGCGAGCATCTGATCCGCTCCGTGCTGGCGTATGTGGGGGCATTGGACATCGATGCCCTGTATCCCCGGGCCTGGCAGCGTTACGAGCACCATTACCTGGCCATCAACGGTCAGTTTGCCGATGTCTATCCGGGCGTGGCCGAAGGCCTGCACGCACTCCAGTCCCTGGGGCTGCGCATGGCCTGCCTGACCAACAAGCCTTTGTCCTTTGCCCAGCCTCTGCTGGCCGCCAAGGGGCTGGACGGCTTCTTCGACTGCGTGTTCGGGGGCGACTCCTTTGCGCGCAAAAAGCCCGACCCCATGCCGCTGGTCGAGACCTGCAAGGCTCTGGGCAGCGAACCCGCGCGCACGCTGATGGTGGGTGACTCCAGCAACGATGCCCAGGCCGCCCATGCCGCAGGCTGCCCGGTGGTGCTGATGACCTACGGCTACAACCACGGCGAGCCCATCACGGCGGTCGAGGCCAGAGCCCATCTGGATTCCCTGGCGCAACTTGCAGTGTGATGCTGTCTGTTGGTCTGCATATCTGGCAAGAAAGAGTGCGGATAAGCATATTTGCTAGAGTCATTGGCTTTGTTTGAACCAATGTCGGCTCGTGCATCGCCTTGCAGCCGGCAGAGAACGAAGGGGGACTCACGCCACATGCACGGACTGCACCTGACTGCCGACCTTTACCAATGCGCAGGTTCCGAGCGCTACATGCTCGATGCCGATGCCATCGCCGGGCTTTGCCGCGAACAGACTGCGGCCTCGGGTCTGACTCTGGTGGATGACACCTGGGTGAAGTTCCCGCCCTATGAAGGGCAGCCCGGCGGGGTGACGGGTACGGTGCTGCTGGCGGAGTCCCATCTGGCCATACATACCTGGCCCGAGACGGGCAGTGTCACCATCGACGTCTATGTGTGCAATTTTTCCGCCGACAACTCGGGCAAGGCCCGTAGGCTGATGGAAGGCGTGATCGACGCTTTCGCGCCCCGAAAGGTGTTGCGCCAGCAATTGATGCGCGGCGATATCGGCATGGCGCAGCCGGCAGACCACGACGTGGGCCCTGCACCCGAGCCCGAATCCGGCTGGGCCATGGAGCAGCTCACGCCCCATGCGCGCTTTGGTTACCGCGCCACGGCGCTGCAGACGCAGCAGACCTCGCATCAGAAGCTGGATCTATTGCAGACGCCGCAGTTCGGCAAGGTGCTGCGTCTGGATGATTGCTTCATGACCTCCGAGGGCGAGGAGTTTTTCTATCACGAGGCGCTGGTGCATCCGGCCGCCATGGCCCACCCCGCGCCGCGCAAGGCCTTGATTCTGGGAGGCGGCGATGGCGGGGCCGCGGAGGAGCTGCTCAAGCATCCGAGCATCGAGCGCGTGGTGCTGGCCGAGCTGGACGAGGCCGTGGTGCAGTTCTCGCGCCAGCATCTGCAGGCCGTGCATCGCGGCGCGCTCGATGATGCCCGCGTCGAGGTCTGCATAGGCGACGGTCTGGCCCTGATGGAGGCAACCGATGAGCGCTTCGATCTGGCGCTGATGGATCTGACCGATCCAGACACCCCGGCCAGCGCCTTGTATGCGCCGGACTCGCTGGCACGCATGAAGCGTGTGCTGGCGCCGGGCGGCGCGCTGGTGCTGCATCTGGGCAGTCCTGTCTTTCACGGCCCGCAGGTGGCCGAGCTGGTGCGCAGCCTGCGTCAGCAGTTTGCCGTGGTGCGCTGCTACGGCCTCTACATTCCGCTTTACGGTGCTTACTGGGGGCTAGCCGTGGCCTCCGATGAGCTCGATCCGCTGGAGCTGAAGGCGCAGCAAGTGGCCGAGCGCCTCAGGCAGCGCAAGGTGCGGGATCTGCGGTACTACAACGAGCAGGTGCACGGCGCGCTGTTTGCGCTGCCCAACTACTACCGCGAGCTGCTCAAGTGAGTCAGCCGGTCTCGCCCAGCAGCGCTTTCTTGAGCTGCTGATCGGCGGGCCTGGGGCCCAGCCAGATGCCCAGCAGGGCGTTGAAGAACTCTGGCTCCTTGAAGGCTTCGCCCTGTGGCTGGCCTTTGACGGTCACGATGGTGCCCTGGCCGGGAAGCCAGTCCACCATGAAGTTCTCGCCTGCAAGCAGCTTTTTGTGCTGGGTGAAGATCTCGCTCATGCGCATCACCCCCGGAATCAGCTTGGAGAAGGCGGCCCGCTCCATATTGTCTTCCATGCCGCGTGAGAACAGCTTGCCAAGCTCGGCCGAGTCGATATCGCGCAGCATGGTCACGCTGATGCGCTTGGGGCCGGGCAGGGCAGCGATTTCCTGCAGGCTGTGCGCCGGCTTTTCCAGATACAGGCCGGCGGTATAGACCTTGAAAACGGCCTTGTAGCGGGTGCCTGCGCCGTTGAGCTGCAGGGCCTGACCCTGCAACTGCAAGCTGGGTGCGTAGTTCACACCATGCAACTTGACGGGTTCAGTCGGGCGCTCCTGAGCATGGGGGGCAAAGCTGGCAAGCGCAGCAGCCAGCAGCAAAGCCTGTGGCCAACGTAAGCTGGGCATGAATGTCTCCTCGTGTTGGTTGTTCCTGGCCGCTCTGCATGTGGCCTTGAATTGCGAACGGTCGTGCATATTTGTGTCTGCCAGATTTCATCGCAATAAGGACTGTCCCCAGCATGGAAGTCATTGCATGGCATAGAAGCGTCATTGTTTGCGCGTCGGCGCTATGCGCTACACTGTCCGCATCATGTTCATTCATCGCACGTTCAATGCAGGTTGTGGAGACCGGGGAGCCTGGCCCTGGCGTAAGCCTGCACATCTGAACTGCTGAAGCACCCGGCACGAGCCCGGCGTGCACCCCGCGGCCCCATGCGTTGCATACTTCGGGCCAATTGGAATGAACCGGCGCATCCTCTCTTCAAACGCGTCATCTGCCCTGTAATCAATCCGTGTAGATGCACCATGCGCCATGACTCCCGGAGCTTCTCCCGTGATCACGGAACTGGAATTCAAATCGCTTGCGGCCCAAGGCTATAACCGCATCCCGTTGCTGATCGAGGCCTTTGCCGACCTCGAAACCCCGCTGTCCCTCTATCTCAAGCTCGCCCATGCCAATGGCGACGGCAAGTACAGCTTCTTGCTGGAATCCGTTGTCGGCGGCGAGCGCTTCGGCCGCTACAGCTTCATCGGCCTGCCGGCACGCAGCTTTGTGCGCGCCTCTGGCTTCGGTGACCAGGCCAGGACCGAGGTCGTGACCGATGGCAAGGTGGTGGAGACAGCCGGCGGCAATCCGCTGGACTTCATCGCGGCCTATCAGCAGCGTTTCAAGGTGGCCGTCACGCCCGGCATGCCGCGTTTTTGCGGCGGCCTGGCCGGCTATTTCGGCTATGACGCCGTGCGCTACATCGAGAAAAAGCTGGAGAACAGCTGCCCTCCAGACAGCCTGGGCACGCCCGACATCATGCTGCTGCAGTGCGAAGAGGTCGCCGTCATCGACAACCTCTCGGGCAAGCTCTACCTCATCGTCTACGCCAATCCCGGCGAGGCCGAAGCCTATACCCGCGCCAAGAAGCGACTGCGCCAGCTCAAGGACCAGTTGCGCTATTCCGTCAGCGCGCCGCAGATCCGTGCCGGCGAGAGCTATCCCGCAGAGCGCAGCTTTGACAAGCAGGACTATCTGGACGCCGTGCAAAAGGCCAAGGAGCTGATTGCGGCGGGCGACTTCATGCAGGTGCAGGTGGGCCAGCGCATTCACAAGCGTTTCACGGCCTCGCCGCTGTCGCTGTATCGCGCGCTGCGCTCGCTCAACCCCAGCCCCTATATGTACTTCTACCATTTCGGAGATTTCCATGTGGTGGGAGCCAGCCCGGAGATTCTGGTGCGCCAGGAGCGCACGCCCGACGGCCAGAAGGTCACGATTCGCCCCCTGGCCGGCACCCGTCCGCGCGGCAATACGGTGGAGGCCGACAAGGCCACCGAGCAGGAACTGATCGCCGACCCCAAGGAGCGTGCCGAGCATGTGATGCTGATCGACCTGGCGCGCAACGATATCGGCCGCATTGCCAGGACCGGCAGCGTCAAGGTGACCGAGGCCTTTGCCGTGGAGCGCTACAGCCATGTCATGCATATCGTGAGCAATGTGGAAGGCATCTTGCAGGACGGCATGGACAATATGGATGTCTTCAAGGCCACCTTCCCCGCCGGCACGCTGACGGGCGCTCCCAAGGTGCATGCCATGGAAGTCATCGACCGGCTCGAACCCAGCAAGCGCGGTATCTACGGCGGTGCCTGCGGCTATCTGAGCTTTGCCGGCGACATGGATCTGGCGATTGCGATCCGTACCGGCGTCATCAAGGACAACGTGCTCTATGTGCAGGCCGCTGCCGGCGTGGTGGCCGACTCCGTGCCCGAGCTGGAATGGAGAGAGACCGAACACAAGGCCCGCGCCCTGCTGCGCGCCGCAGAACTGGTTGAGGAAGGTCTGGAATGAGCCAAGCCATTGATCTGGTGCAGCACTGCACCACCATGGAAGATGTGCGCCGCAATGTGAATGCGCTCGACGATGTGCTGGTGCCGCTGCTGGTCACCCGCATCGGCTATATGCAGCAGGCAGCGCGCATCAAGGGTGATGCGAGCCAGGTGCGCGATGAGGCGCGCATCGAAGCCATCGTCAGCCGCGTGCGTGAGCGCACGGCGCAGGAGGGCGGTCAGCCCGGTGTGATGGAGACCGTCTATCGCGCGCTGATGGAAGCCTGCATCGACTACGAACACCAGGAATTTGCGCGTCTGCGTGAACCCAGGAAATCAGGGGAGTAAGACCATGAAACTGCTGATGGTCGATAACTACGACAGCTTTACCTACAACATCGTCCAGTACTTTGGCGAGCTGGGCGCGGAAGTGACCGTGGTGCGCAATGACGAAACCACGGTGGCCGAAGTCGAGGCGCTGATCGCGCGCGAAGGCATCGAGCGGCTGGTGATCTCGCCCGGCCCCTGCTCGCCCAACGAGGCGGGCATCTCGGTGGCGGCGATCAAGCATTTCGCGGGCAAGCTGCCGATTCTGGGTGTCTGCCTGGGTCACCAGAGCATTGGCGCGGCCTTTGGCGGCGACATCATCCGGGCGGGCCAGCAGATGCATGGCAAGACCAGCGTGATAAGCACCGACCAGAAGGGCGTGTTTGCCGACCTGCCCAGGCAGTTCACGGTCAACCGCTATCACTCTCTGGTCATAGACCGCAGCACGCTGCCCGAGTGCCTTGAAATCACGGCGACCAGCGAAGATGGTGAAATCCAGGGGGTGCGCCACCGCGAGCTGGCCATCGAGGGCGTGCAGTTCCACCCCGAGAGCATTCTGACCGAGCATGGCCATGCCATGCTGAAGAACTTTCTCGAGCAGAAATAAACGCTGATTTATTGATAGCTGCCAGCGCATGACAATGCTTGATTTCAGAATAAAAACAATGGGAAATCAAGTATTGGTATGCGCAAGCAGCTCCCAAAAGCATAGAGAGATATTGCAATGATCACTCCCCAGGAAGCGCTGCAGCGAACCATCGAGCATCGTGAAATCTTCCATGACGAAATGCTGCATCTGATGCGCATGATCATGCGCGGCGAGCTCTCGCCCGTGATGACGGCCTCCATCATCACCGGCCTGCGCGTGAAGAAGGAAACCATTGGCGAGATCTCGGCTGCGGCCGAGGTGATGCGCGAGTTCTCCAACAAGGTGAACGTGCACGACAAGAGGAATCTGGTCGATATCGTCGGCACCGGCGGCGATGGCGCCAACACTTTCAACATCTCTACCTGCTCGACCTTTGTGATTGCGGCGGCGGGCGGCAAGGTCAGCAAGCATGGCGGGCGCAGCGTCAGCAGCAAGTCGGGCAGTGCCGATGCCATGGAGGCGCTGGGCGTCAACATCAACCTCAACGCCGCGCAGATCGCCGATTGCATACGCGATGTGGGCATAGGCTTCATGTTTGCGCCCAACCATCATCCGGCCATGAAGAACGTGGCCCCCGTGCGCAAGGAACTGGGCGTGCGCACCATCTTCAACATCCTGGGCCCGCTGACCAACCCGGCATCCGCGCCCAATATCCTGATGGGCGTGTTCCACGAAGACCTGGTCGGCATTCAGGTGCGTGCCCTGCAGCGCCTGGGCGCCGAGCATGCGCTGGTCGTCTACGGCCGTGATGGCCTCGATGAAATCAGCCTGGGCGCGGGCACGCTGGTCGGCGAGCTCAAGGACGGCGTGGTGCGCGAGTATGAAGTCCATCCCGAGGACTTTGGCCTGCGCATGGCGGGTACGCGCTCGCTCAAGGTCGAGAACCCCGAGGAGTCCAAGGCCATGCTGATGGGCGTGCTGCAGGGGGACCAAGGCCCGGCGCGCGATATCGTCTGTCTCAACTCCGGCGCTGCCCTGTATGCGGCCAATGTGGCCGGCTCGATCGAAGAGGGCCTGGAGCGTGCGCAGAAGGCCATCGATAGCGGCGCGGCACTGGCCAAGCTCCAGGAGCTGGTGGCCTATTCGCAAAAGCTCGGCGCAGCCGCATGAGCCTGCTGGATGCGCCCATCTGGAGCGATCCCGGCACCTGGATCGTGCTGGGCGTCTCCCTGCTGTTCATCGCGGTGGGCATAGGCATGCACCGCGTCATCATGAAGGTATTGCGCGTCCCGGCAGATGCCGCCGCCAACAAGGAAAACCATGTCTGACATTCTGAAGAAAATCTGCGACGTCAAGGTCCAGGAAGTTGCCGCTGCCAAGAAGGCCGTGCCGTTTGCCGAGATGCGCCGCGATGCGGAAAGCCGTGTCTCCACGCGCGATTTCGTGGGCGCCATCCGTGCCAAGATCGCCAAGGGACAGGCCGGCGTGATCGCCGAAGTCAAGAAGGCCAGCCCCAGCAAGGGCGTGATTCGGGCCGATTTCGATCCTGCCGATATCGCTCAGAGCTATATGGTGGGCGACGGCAAGATCAGTGCAGCCTGCCTGTCGGTGCTGACCGATCGCCAGTTCTTCCAGGGGCAGCCTGACTATCTCAAGCAGGCCCGCGCGAGCACGCTGCTGCCGGTGCTGCGCAAGGACTTCATGGTCGACCCTTATCAGATCTACGAATCGCGGGTGATGGGCGCCGACTGCGTGCTGTTGATCGCCGCCTGCCTGGATGATGCGCAGATGACCGAGATGGAGCAGATTGCGCACAGCCTGGACATGGATGTGCTGGTGGAAGTGCATGACGCCGAAGAGCTGCAGCGCGCTCTCAAGCTCAAGACGCCGCTGGTGGGCATCAACAACCGCAATCTGCGCAGCTTCGAGGTCGATATCCAGACCACGATTGCGCTCAAGAAGGATGTGCCCGCCGATCGCCTGCTGGTGACCGAGTCCGGCATCCTGAGCCGGGACGACGTGAAGACCCTGCGTGAGGCAGGCGTTGACGCCTTCCTGGTGGGAGAGGCCTTCATGCGTGCCCGCGAGCCGGGCGAGGCCCTGGCCCAGCTGTTTCAGTAAGCGGCAGTCGGCTGCGCAGGTTCAGCGCAGCACCTGCACGTCGGCATCCAGAAAATAGCCGGCGCCACGCTTGGTCTTGAGCAGCGTGGGCGAGCGACCCGACGTTTCGATCTTGCGGCGCAGGCGCAGCATTTGCACATCGATGGCACGGTCGAAGACCGTGTCTTCGGCCTGGGTCATGTCCATGATCTGTTCACGGCTCATGATTTGCTTGGGGCGCTTGAGCAGGGCCAGCAGCAGTGCGAACTCGCTCTTTGTGAGCCCCACTTCGTGCCCGGCGGCGCTGATCAGGCTGCGCGTGCGCAGGCGCAATTCCCAGCCGGCAAACCTGAAACCCTGGGGGTTGAGGCTGAAGGCCGGGCGGGCATAGGAGAAGAAGGCCTGCGCGGCAGAGACTGGCAAGTGACTGGCAGAAGACGTGTGCATGAAAAACTCCCTGTGAGCCCGAGCTGCCGAGCGGTCAGCTGTGTTGGAGTCGATTTTTTGCAAAATGTCAGAATGTGTCACTCACTGAAATCAGGTATTTTGGGTCCCCGATAGTCGCCAAGCCTGCAGGAACTCCTTCGGGATGGTCGTGGAAGTTGAGAAAATCAAGGCATGAACCTCACCAGCCAGAGCACAGTTGCTAACACCGCAGCGCCTACCCAGTTGACGAGTGCAGATCCGCAGGACTGGCCAGTCTCGTCAGGTTGGCAAACCGCTGTCGACACCTTTTTTGCGGGAAATACCGGCCAGAAGCTGCTGCAGTTCCTGCAGCAAAGGCTGGATGTCGGTGCGGTGATCTTTCCCCCGGCCCCCTTGAGGGCCCTGGAGTTGACACCGCCGGAGGATGTGCGTGTCGTGATCCTCGGGCAGGACCCCTATCACGGCCGCGGGCAGGCCGAGGGGCTGGCATTCTCGGTCGCCCCCGGGGTGCGTGTTCCGCCTTCGCTGCAGAACATCTTCAAGGAAATGCAGCGCGAGCTGGGGACGCCGTTTCCGGCTTTCCCCCAGCCCGGCGGCAGTCTGGTGGGCTGGGCCCAGCACGGCGTGCTGCTGCTCAACACCAGTCTGACGGTGGAAGAGGGGCAGGCCGCAAGCCATGCCAAAAAGGGCTGGGAAGAGCTGACCGACGCCATCATCCGCCAAGTGGCCGAGCAGGGGCGCCCCACGGTCTTCATGCTCTGGGGCTCGCACGCCCAGTCCAAGCGGGTGTTCATTCCCCAGGATAGAGGCCATCTGGTGCTGATGAGCAACCACCCTTCGCCGCTATCGGCCCTGAGGCCGCCCGTGCCCTTTATCGGTAACGGGCACTTCGGCAAGGCCAGGGAATTCAGGCTCAGGCACGGCTATTGAGAGGCTCGTTCTCCGGAGGGCTCAGCGCTTTTCCCGGATGCCCAGCCAGACGCCCATCAGGCCGCTGAGCGTCACCACCGCCATGCCGATCAGCGATGTGCTGTCGGGAAGCTGTCCGAAAAACAGCCAGCCCATCAGCATGGCGAAGCCGATCTGGCTGTAGAGAAACGGGGCAACAGTCGCAGGCGTGGCGTGGGTGTATGCCTGCAGCAGCATCAGGTGGCCAATGCCGCTGCAAAGTCCCATCACGGCCGCCGCCGCGTAGATCTGCCAGTGATCGATGGGCTGCCATACCAGGCCGACCAGCGGCGTGGTCAGCAGTATCGGCAGCCAGGTGGAGTAAAGCTGGGTGGTCGGAGGCGAGTCCAGGCGCGACAGGCGGCTTCCCAGCACCTGGTAGGTGGTGCCGGATATCAGCAGACCCACGGGCCACAGGGCGGCCAGACCCAGGGCCTGACCGTCATTTTCCGGCCGCACAATGGCAATCACGGCCAGCAGACCGATCACCAGCAGCGCCCAGCGGGCAGGACTGACCTTTTCCTTGAAGAAGAGTGCCGATGCAACCACGATGAACAGCGGGGCTGCAGACCAGATGGCCGTGAAATTGGCCAGGGGCATGTTCTGTATGCAGAAAAAGGCGCAGACCGTGGTCAACAGCCCAGAGATCGCGCGCAGCAGCTGAAACCTCAGGTTCCGGGTTTTCAGTGCCGACAGGCCATGCCGGGGCAGAACCAGCACGCTGGTGACAAAGGCCTGGGCCATGAAGCGCAACCACAGCACCATGAGCACCGGCAGCAGCTTGCCGCTGAACTTGGTGGCGCTATCCAGAACCGCAAACAGTGCACAGGCGAATATGGTGAGCAGAACACCGCGGATGGCAGACTGCGCTGACGGGGAAAGTGTGGGAGAGAGCCAGCGGGGGAGCATGTCCGTAGCGATTTGCGACAAAGAAGCGAGGAATTCTAGGGGGCGAGGCGTCCGGCCTGCGTTGCGGCGCCCAGAAAAATGCCCGCACTGTCGGGTGCGGGCATGGGTTGGGCGGTGAGGGCTTACCAGGGCATGGCGTTACGAATACGCGCAATTTTCTCGGCCTGTTCGGGTGAGGATTCTTTGGCGGTGCGCAGTGCCTGTCGGATGAAGACAAACAGCAGCAGCAGGAAACCGGTGCCCACGGCCGCACCAATGGCCAGCATGGGCTTCTTGGGCTTGATGGAGCGCTCGGGCAGGGTTGGCATCTGGATCACATCGTCGTTGTCCAGACCGCCGAGGCGACGCTCCATGTCCAGAATCCCCTTCTGGCGATTGCTGTTGGCGGTCAGCAGTTCGCCATAGAGGCGGCTGGTGGCTTCGGTGACACTTTTCCCGGAGGAGAGGTTGGCGGAGGTGTCATGCTCGAGCTTGAGCGACTCCTCCAGGCGTGTCTTCTCGGAAGCCAGCTGCACTTCCAGCTGCTTTTTTTCCAGACCGCGTGGCTTGCTCAGGGGAAACAGGGTGTCCAGCAGCGCCTGGTTGAGCTTTTGAGCCGCTTCGGGCGACTTGGCCTGCGTTGCAATATTCAGCAGCTTGTCCTGCTTGCCGACATTGACGCTTATGCGCTTGCTGAGCTTCTTATAGATCTCTTCCTTGGTCAGGCCATCGTCCAGGCCCGCAACGGGAGCAATCTGGTGCAGAACGTCTGCGGACATGGCCAGGCTGGCGGCCATGGGGGCGGTAAAGCTGGAGCCGGCACGCTCCACCTGAACCGATGCGCTGCTTTCGTAGGTCTTGGGGATCACCAGACCGATGCCATAGGCTGCGATGCCCGCCAGCAGCGGGCCGAAAATCAGAATCTTCCAGTTTTCCGCGAGAGTGACCAACAGATCCAGCAGATCCAACTCTTCATCTTGTGGGGTTTGAACTTCCATTGATTTTTCTAAATGACTAAATAAATAAGCACTTTGACAAAACGATGAAATCTACCACTAAGAAAAGATTGGACCCAGTGTTTCTGTAACTCCTTATGCCGGGAGCCGTCGCAGCGGCTCCAATATGTTGCAGATCAGCGCTGGCGCTCCAGCAGCATGGAGTCCCCGTAGCTGAAGAAGCGGTAGTGCTGGGCAATCGCATGCTGGTACATGGCCATGATGTGCTCGTAGCCCGCAAAGGCGCTGACCAGCATCATCAGCGTGCTTTTGGGCAGATGGAAGTTGGTGATCAGCATGTCCACCACCTGGTACTGAAAGCCCGGGGTGATGAAGATGCTGGTGTCACCGGTGATATTGCCGTACTTGGCCCAGGACTCCAGCGTGCGCACTGTGGTGGTGCCCACGGCAATGATGCGGCCGCCGCGCTGGCGGCAGCGCTCCATGGCGGCCAAGGTGGGCAGGGGAATGTCGTACCACTCGCTGTGCATGGTGTGGTCGGCAAGGTTTTCGGTCTTGACGGGCTGGAAGGTGCCGGCACCCACATGCAGGGTGACGCTGGCGCGTTCCACGCCCTTGGCTTGCAGGGCGGCAAGTACCGTCTCGTCGAAATGCAGGGCGGCGGTCGGTGCGGCCACGGCGCCGGGGTGGGCTGCGAACACGGTCTGGTAGCGCTCGCTGTCTTCCTTTTCATCAGGATCGTGCTCGGCGTTCTGCTGGCGCTCGATATAGGGCGGCAGCGGCAGGTGGCCGAACTGCTCCAGCAATTCATAGGGCGACTCGCCCTGGTTGCCCTTGAAGGAAAGATGGAACAGCGGCCCGTTCTCGTCCGGCCAGCGGCCCAGCAGCGTGGCTTCGAAACCGCCATTCCTGAGGCCGCCGCAAAGATGGATCTTGGCACCGGGCAAGGGCTTCTTGCTCACGCGCATGTGGGCCACGACTTCGTTGTTCTGCAGCACGCGCTCGACCAGCAGTTCGATCTTGCCGCCGCTGGCCTTTTCGCCGAAGACGCGTGCCTTGATGACCTTGGTGTCGTTGAAGACCAGCAGGTCGCCGGGCTGCAGCAGATCGGGCAGTTCGCGGAAGATGCGGTCGGTGGCGGGGAGGCTGCGGCCATCAAGCAGGCGCGAGGCGCTGCGAACGGCGGTGGGATGCTGGGCAATCAGGGATTCGGGCAGGTCGAAGTCGAAATCGCTGAGTGTGAATTCACGGGTGCTGGAAGACATGCGGTGCTTGAGGGCCGTACGAGGCCCGTTCCAAGTTCAATCAAACAAGTGGGCGATTGTCGCAAATCGCCATTAGGGCTGCCGGCTTCAGGGCTGAGCAGCAGCTGGGGTCCAGAGCTCGTTGAGATTCCTGAAGGGCCAGTCGGCAGGGTCTTCGCGCCCGACGATGCTGTCGTTGGCATGGGGGCAGGCCAGATCGAGAATCTCGGGCGTGATGCGGCGCTGCTGGCTGAGGCAGTAAAAGCGCCGTACCTTGGGAGTCAGCAGGCAGTTTGGCGAGACATCCAGCACCACGGCAAGATGCTGGGACTGCAGCCGCACCAGCGAGCCCAGCGGGTAGATGCCCACTGTCTGGACAAACTGCTCGAAGATAGCCTTGTCGAAGTGGTGGGGCGCCCATTGCGCCATGCGCTGCAGCGCGATGGCCGGGTGCCAGCCCTGCTTGTAGGGGCGATCCGAGGTGATGGCGTCATAGACATCGCAGACGGCCGTCATGCGCGCCATCAGACTGATGTCGTCCTGCTTCAGGCCGTCGGGATAGCCTGTGCCGTCGACTTTTTCGTGGTGATGCAGGCAGGCATCGGTGACGGCATCATCCAGGCCCTGGGGCAGCAGGAGTTCGTAGCCCCAGCGAGGGTGGGACCTCATGATGACCCATTCCTCGGCATCCAGCGCCCCTGGCTTGTTGAGCACCTCCAGAGGCACTTTGCTCTTGCCGATGTCGTGCAGCAGGCCCGCGACGCCCGCCAGATGCACCTGGTGTTCGTCCAGGCCCATGCGGCGCGCCAGACCTATCATCAGGGCGCATACCGCGATGCTGTGCATATAGGAGTAATTGTCCGCAGTCTTCAGGCGCGCCAGGCTGATCAGGGCATGGGGGTTGCGCTTGATCGACTCCGCCATTTCGTCGACCAGCTGGCCTGAGGCTGGCAGGTCCAGCGGACGGCCCAGACGAACGTCCCTGAACATGGTCTTCAGCACATCGCGCGCCTGCCCGATGATCTGGCGGGCCTGCTGCAACTCCACGCTGGTTCTGGTGAGCCGTGCAGGCGAGCTCGGCGCCGCTTCATCGTCCGGCGCCTCGGAGACCTCGGCCGGCGTGATGTCGGGAGCGATGTCGACGCCTCTGCCGGTGTCTATCCACACCTGGCGGATGGTGGTGGCAAGCAGGCGTTCCAGGTCCCTGGGCTGTTCGAGCAGGAGGCTGGCACGCAAAAAGGGATGCTCCATCCACGAGCCACAGAACTCGTGCACGAACATTCCTGGGCGCAGGTGCTCGACATCAACTCGCTTCAACATGGATTTCTACTGAAACACAAAGTAACAAGCTGGGAATGGTAGCGATTTTGCATTTCTTGCGCTGGCGGGCAGTTGTTTGCAAACCTGAATATGCTGTATATACATACATTGCTTTCCCTGTTGCGGGGAGTGTAGCCAAGGAGTCCTATTTGTCTGTGTCAAAAAAGCCTGTTGCCGAGCCTAAGTCTGCTGCCAAGCGCGCTGGCACTCGTGAAAAAAAGGCGGGCACGGATCTGGATGCCGCTCCCAAAAAGACCATCAGCCCTGCGCAGCAGGCGCTGTTGAAGATGGGGCTGACACGCGATATCGACCTGGCTCTGCACCTGCCGCTGCGCTATGAGGACGAAACCCGCATCGTGCCGCTGAAGAACGCGCGCGATGGCGAGACGGTGCAGATCGAAGCCACGGTCACGCACAGCGAGGTGCAGCTGCGTCCGCGACGCATGCTCAAGGTCACCGTGGACGATGGCAGCAGCACCTGTCTGTTGACCTTCTTCAGCTTCTACCCGTCGCAGCAAAAGACCATGGCGCCAGGCGCGCGCCTGCGCATCCGCGGCGAGGTCAAGGGTGGTTTCTGGGGACGGCAGATGATGCATCCTGCGTTCCGGGTGGCGGGCGGAGAGCTGCCCACGGCGCTGACTCCGGTCTATCCCGCCAGCGCAAGCCTGCCCCAGGCCTATCTGCGCCGGGCCATTGCTTCGGCGCTGCTGCGTGCCGATCTGTCCGAGACCCTGCCTCCGGAGCAGTCGCCTCCCATTGCGCAGTTCTATGGTCAGAATGGGCTTCAGCCCGCATATGACTTGCGCAATGCGCTCACTTTTCTGCATCACCCAACGCCTGATGTGGCACTGGTCACGCTGGAGGACCATTCCCATCCTGCCTGGCAAAGGCTCAAGGCCGAAGAGCTGCTGGCCCAGCAACTGTCCCAGTACGAGGCCAAGCGCGAGCGCGCCCGCTTGCGCGCGCCCGTGCTCAGGCCGCAGGCTGGGATGGCGGATCTGACCCAGCAGTTTCTGGCGCAGCTGCCGTTTGGCCTGACGGGGGCGCAGCAGCGCGTGGTGGGCGAGATTCGGGCCGATATGGAGCGCCGCATTCCCATGCACCGTTTGCTGCAGGGCGATGTGGGCTCTGGCAAGACGGTGGTGGCGGCCTTGTCTGCCGTGGCCTGCATCGAGGCTGGCTGGCAATGCGCATTGATGGCGCCCACCGAGATTCTGGCCGAGCAGCATTTTGGCAAGCTGGTCGGCTGGCTGGAGCCGATTCTGGCGCCGCTGGGCAAAAAGGTCGCCTGGCTGGCAGGGGCCCAGAAAAAGAAGGAGCGCACCGCAATGCTCGCGCTGGTGGAAAGCGGCGAGGCGGCGCTGGTCGTGGGTACCCATGCCGTGATTCAGGAGCAGGTCCAGTTCAAGAACCTGGCCCTGGCCGTGATCGACGAGCAGCATCGCTTTGGCGTGGCCCAGCGTCTGGCGTTGCGGCAAAAGCTCGCAGCCACGGGCATGGAGCCGCATTTGCTGATGATGAGCGCCACGCCGATCCCGCGCACCCTGGCCATGAGCTATTACGCCGACCTCGATGTCTCCACCATCGACGAGTTGCCGCCAGGGCGCACGCCCATCGTCACCAAGCTGATCTCGGACAGCCGCAAGGACGAGGTGATCGAGCGCATCGGCGCCCAGGTCGCCAGCGGGCGCCAGGTCTACTGGGTCTGCCCGCTGATCGAGGAAAGCGAGGCGCTGGATCTGTCGAATGCCACGGCCACCCATGAGTATTTAAGCGAAATGCTGCCCGGTGTCATGGTGGGCCTGCTGCACTCGCGTATGCCCACGGCAGAGAAAAAGGCCGTGATGGAGCTGTTTTCGGCCGGCGTCATGGGCGTGCTGGTGTCCACCACCGTGATTGAAGTCGGTGTGGACGTGCCCAATGCCTCGCTGATGGTCATCGAGCACTCGGAGCGCTTCGGACTGTCGCAACTGCACCAGCTGCGCGGCCGCGTGGGGCGAGGCGCTGCGGCTTCGGCCTGCGTGCTGCTGTATTCGGTCAATGACAACGGGCGCCTGTCCGATACCGGCAAGGAGCGCCTGCGGGCCATGGCCGAAACGAATGACGGTTTCGAGATCGCGAGGCGGGATCTGGAGATTCGCGGTCCGGGCGAGTTCCTCGGCGCGCGGCAGTCCGGCGCTCCCATGTTGCGCTTTGCCGATCTGGAGCAGGATGTGCTGCTGCTGGACTGGGCGCGCGAGCTGGCACCGCTTATGCTTGAGCAATTTCCGGCGCTGGCGGCACGCCATGTCAGCCGCTGGCTGGGTGGCAAGGCCGAGTATCTGAAGGCCTGAAGTACCGAAAATTGCGTCTGTAGACGTAAATAGTTACGTTTTTGCAGGAATATATGTAATCTTTTGCCTTGGTAATATGTGATTGAATGCAAAAACAGGATGAATCAATGTTGTTATTGATGATCCGAAAGATCCACTCTCTATGACTCTTACCGAATTGAAGTACATCGTGGCCGTTGCGCGGGAGAAGCACTTTGGCCGCGCAGCCGAAGCCTGCTATGTGTCCCAGCCTACGCTGTCCGTGGCGATCAAGAAGCTGGAGGAAGAGCTGGATGTCAAGATTTTCGAGCGCAGTGCCGGCGAAGTCTCGGTCACCTCGCTGGGCGAGGAGATCGTGCGCCAGGCGCAAAGCGTGCTGGAGCAGGCCAACGAGATCAAGGAAATCGCCAAGCGAGGCAAGGACCCGCTGTCAGGCGTTCTGACCCTGGGCGTGATCTACACCATCGGCCCCTATCTGCTCCCCGATCTGGTGCGCAACTCCATCAATATGACGCCGCAGATGCCGCTGATGCTGCAGGAGAACTTCACCGTCAAGCTGCTGGAGATGCTGCGCACGGGCGAGATCGACTGCGCCATCATGGCCGAGCCTTTCCCGGATACCGGCCTGGCACTGGCGCCGCTTTACGACGAGCCCTTCATGGCCGCCGTGCCCAGCACCCACCCGCTGGCGCAGAAGAAGAGCCTGTCCACCACGGATCTCAAGAACGAGACCATGCTGCTGCTGGGCGCGGGTCACTGCTTCCGCGACCATGTGCTCGAGGTCTGCCCCGAATTCGCGCGCTATGCCAGCAACTCCGAAGGCATTCGCCGCACGTTCGAAGGCTCCTCGCTGGAAACCATCAAGTACATGGTGGCGGCCGGCATGGGCGTGACCCTGGTGCCGCGCCTGTCCGTGCCCGAGGACGCGCTGGCTCCCATTGAGCGCCGTCGCCGCGCCGATGAGCCTCATATTCGCTATCTTCCGATTCATGAGGAAGACGGCATTGCGCCGCCCACCCGCCGTGTGGTGCTGGCCTGGCGGCGCAGCTTCACGCGCTACGAGGCGATTGCCGCATTGCGCAATGCCGTCTACGCCTGCCCGCTTCCGGGAGTGCAGCGCCTGTCGCAGTAAGCGTGGCTTCAGCGGCTCTAAGAGGGCGGGAGTCTGGATTCGTTAAACCTGAAAGGTGAGTGCATGACCAAGCAAGGCAAGGACAAATCGCAGAAACAAAAGTCGGACGCCGCGCCGCAGGTGCCCGCCGGCATCCATATCGGCATCAGCGACGAGGACCGCGCCGCCATTGCCAAGGGGCTGTCGGCGCTGCTGGCCGACACCTATACGCTGTACCTGACCACGCACAACTTCCACTGGAATGTCACGGGGCCCATGTTCAACACGCTGCACACCATGTTCATGGCGCAGTACACCGAGCTGTGGAATGCCGTCGATCCCGTGGCCGAGCGCATCCGCGCACTGGGCCACCATGCGCCTGGCTCCTATGCCCAGTTCGGCAAGCTCACCAGCCTGCCCGACGCACCGGCCCAGCCGCCCAAGGCCCTGGAGATGGTGCGCATCCTGGTGCAGGGCCACGAGGCCGTGGCGCGCACGGCTCGCCAGCTGTTTCCCCGTGCCGACAAGGCCGGCGACGAGCCGACTGCCGATCTGCTGACCCAGCGTCTGGCCGTGCACGAGCAGACGGCCTGGATGCTGCGCTCCCTGCTCGAAGAGTGAGCCGCGCCGCGGCAACTGCCCGGCCCGGTCATAGTTTCAGTTTCGCTTAAGCCCTGGCGGGTTAGCCTCTGGAGGCCCGTCAGGGCTTTTTCGCTTTTGATGTTGAAAGGAATGCGCGTGCTTGCTGTGGTGGAACCCGTGGTCTTGCTGATGCAGTGGGTGGACGGACATGCCATATGGATGTTGCTGCTGCTGTTGCTGGCTGCGGCCTGCATGCTGCGCTGGCGTGCGCAGGGCCGGGCCGCGTGGCTGTGGCAGGACCACAGCACGGATCTCAGGCCTTGCGGCAATTGGCTGCTGGCGGTGGCGGGGTTGGCTGCCACTGCTCTGGCCTTGCTGGTCGTCGGCGTGCAGCAGTCGCAGTCGCTTCAGCCGCCGCAGGGGCTGATGGCTCTGGATCTGAAGCTGCAGAACGCGGTGAGCGCAGGCCTGCCGCCCAGTCTGCAGCCCCTGGTGCTGGGCTGGACCATGCTCGGGGATTTGCGCGTCATGGGGCTGCTGAGCCTGGTCGTGGGCCTGTGGCTGCTGTGGCGACGCCAGGGCCTGCAACTGCTGGGTTGGGTGGTGGCTGTGGCCGGCACGGGACTGTGGGTGCGCTTCCTCAAGGCGACCATGCAGCGCGAGCGTCCGCTGGACGGTCTGGTGCATGAGGCCGGTTTCAGCTTTCCCAGTGGTCACAGCGCAGGCACGGCCGCGATTTTCGGCATGCTGGCCTGGCTGGTCGCTCGTCGACTGCCGCCGCGCTGGCGGGCCTGGGTCTTTGCGGCGGCAGTGCTGCTGGCCATGAGCACGGGCCTGAGCCGCGTGTTGCTGTCCGTGCATCATGCCAGCGATGTGCTGGCGGGGCTGTGCCTGGGATTGGGCTGGACGGCCTTGGTGCTCTGGCTGGCAGACCGTGTCGAGCATGGGGGTGGCGCCCTCAGGGCGGTGCAGGCCGAGGCACAATTGCCGCTGCGCTGACCGCGGCCTGGGGGCCCGGTCATGATCTCCTGCCTTCCGGAACCCCTCTCATGTCCGCCTCCATTCCTGCTTCGCCGCGCTCCAAGCTGTCGCTGTATCTGGATCTGATCCGCTTCAACCGTCCCGCGGGCTGGCTGGTGCTGGTCTGGCCCACGCTGGTGGCACTGTGGGTGGCCGGTCAGGGCTTTCCGGGCTGGCATCTGCTGGTGGTCTTTGTGCTGGGCACGGTGCTGATGCGCAGCGCGGGCTGCACCATCAACGATATTGCCGACCGCGACTTCGACAGGCATGTGAAACGCACCACTCAGCGCCCCATCACCAGCGGCCAGATCTCGGTCAGGGAAGCCGCCATGGTCGGCCTGGTGCTCACGCTGGTGGCCTTCGGCCTGGTGCTGTCCACGCGCTGGGAGGCCGTGGCCTGGTCGGTGCCCGCCGTGCTGTTCACGATTCTCTATCCGTTCACCAAGCGCTTTTTTGCCATGCCGCAGGCCTTTCTGGGCATTGCCTTCAATTTCGGCATCGTGATTGCGTTTGCGGCGGTGACGGGCGAGGTCAATGCCACGGCTTGGACGCTGTGGCTGGCCAATATGTTTCTGGTGCTGGCCTATGACACCGAATACGCCATGGTGGACCGCGATGACGATCTCAAGATCGGCATGAAGACCTCGGCCATCACCCTGGGCCGTTTCGATGTCACGGCCATCATGCTGTTCTTTGCCCTGTGCTGGGGGCTGATCGCCTGGGTGCTGGCTCCCTATCAGCTGGGCTGGCCCTTCTGGCTGGGCATGGGCGTGGCAGCAGCCCAGATCGTCTGGCATTTCAGCCTGATCAAGAACCGCACACGCGAAGGCTGCTTCGTCGCCTTCAGCAAGAGTCACTGGATCGGCGCTGCGATCTTTGCGGGCGTGGCGCTAGGGTTTGCGTTGAAATAGTCCTGTTTTGATAGCCTGAATCGCTTGATTGATAAGCGATAGATAGCTGAAAGATCCAAAAGAAAACCGGCCGAGGCCGGTTTTCTTTATTTGCCGAACTCGGCGGCCAGTTCCTGTGCGCGGATCTGGGCCTTGCGCATGGCTTCGATGAAATGCTCGGGCAGCTTCTGCTCCTGCATATGGGTGATGGCAGCATAGGTGGTGCCGCCCTTGCTGGTCACGCGCTGGCGCAGCACTTCGGCGCTCTCGCTGGAGCGCGCCGCCAGTTCCGATCCGCCCGCAAACGTGGCCACGGCCAGCTTGTAGCTTTGCTCGGCGCTGAGGCCCATGTCGACGCCGGCCTGGGTCATGGCTTCGAGGAACAGGAATACATAGGCCGGGCCGGAGCCGGAGATGGCCGTCACGGCATCCAGATGTGCTTCCTGGTCCACCCAGGTGAGTTCGCCGGTGCTGCCGATCACGGTCTCGATCAGGGCCTTGCCCTGGGCATCGACCTCGGGGCGGGCGAACAGGCCCGTCATGCCCTTGCCGACCAGGGCCGGGGTATTGGGCATGGCGCGCACGATGTGGCGGGTGCCGGTCCAGGCCGCAATGCTGTCGGTGGTGATGCCGGCAGCTACGCTCAGGTGCAGGGCGTTGCGGGTGTGGGCGGCAACGGGAGCGGCCGCCTCCTTGAAGCTCTGGGGCTTGACGGCCCAGACCACCAGCTGGGCGCTTTGCAGGGCCTCGGTGGCGGCGGGCAGGGCGTCGATGCCGAAGCTGGTCTTGATCGCAGCACGCGTGGCTTCAAAAGGCTCGACCACGGTGATGCTGCTGGCCGGAACGCCCTGGCGGATCAGGCCGCCGATGATGGCGCTGGCCATATTGCCGCCGCCGATAAAGGCGATGGGAGGGAAGACGGAGGTCGAGTGGTCGGTCTGGCTCATGATGGTTAGATTCGCTTTGCAATGCAGCAAGTGGGCAAGCCTGTATTCGGATTCCAGGCGCAGAACGGCACTATAAACCTGCGCCGCAGCGGCCGTGCTCCTCGCTCAGGGCGACGAACTGGGTGACTTCGGCGGGGTTGAAGTTGTTGTCGCTGACCAGCAGCAGCACGCGTCGGCCATCGGGCAGCGGTGGTCCCCAGCTCATGCCCTCCAGGTTGTCCACGGATTGCAGGCCTGCATCCGCCAGATCCAGCAGCAACTTCTTGTCGGCGGGCCGGTAGCTGCCAGGCTGCAGCCGGCTCTGGCCCAGCGTGTCACTGCTGGCGTCGGCGCGGGTGCTGATGCGGTAGATGCGGGCGCCGAAGCGCAGCGGCGGCGCAAAGGAGCGCTCCAGCACCAGCAGATGCTCTGCGTCGTCGGCCAGCACGGCGCTGACGCCGTTGATGGCGCCGCGTTGCAGCCACAGGTCGGCAGGCATGGCATCGGGCTGGTAGGCCAGCTGGCGTCGGGGCTGTTGCGTGCCCATGTCATAGGCAGTGATGCGCACCGGGCCGCCCGCTTGGCCGGGTGCGGGCAGGGGGCCGTCTTGTCTGAGCGCCGCTTCCATGGCCAGCCAGAGCGTCTTGCCATCCTGACTCAACGCCAGACCTTCGAGCGTGAGGTTGCTGCGCGGCCCCTCGGACTTGCGGACCCGCAGGCGCAGCTCGGGCGGTAGCGGCCATTCGCGCTGCCAGCGCCCGTCCGTGCCCGATTGCAGCAGCTGCGGGCCGAATCCGCGTGCGAAGTCGCCCTCGCTGCTCCAAATCAGGGACTGGCCTCCCGGCAGCACGCGCAGGGCTTCCGCGTCGGGCGTCGCGATGCCGGGCAGGGGCTGGCGGTGGCTGGGATAGGGGGCCTGTGCGGGGCTGAGCAGCGGTCGCGCATCCTGCAGCGTGACCTGGTGCAGGCCGCTGGCGTCGTAGTCGATGCGGGCCGTGTAAAAGCGCGCCGGCCCATGGGCTAAGCGGTCGTCGCTGACCAGGTAATACAGACGGCTGCCCGCGTCGTAGTCGATCGAGGACAGACCGCCCACGGTCGTGCCGGCAAACAGCTGCTCGTGCGGCCAGCGGATCTCGCCGAGCAGAGACCAGAGCCGGGCCTGGGGTGTGCTGCAGATGCGATGGGGTGTGAGCGACGCCGTCGTGCAGGCAGCGAGGCTGGCGCAGATCAACAAGAGGCTCCAAAGCCAGCGCCGTCGTGGATTGTTCACATTTGTGCCTTGTACTTTTCGTCGATCGCTTTCTAAGATTCGCAGCGGTACGGTTCCATGCCGCGTGGTGCGGCACGGGCAACGCTCATTGGAAATAGGGAGCAATCATGGCATCCAATGTCAAAAAATGGTCGGCGGAGTTTCTGGGTACTTTCTGGTTGACCTTTGGCGGTTGCGGCAGCGCGGTGCTGGCAGCGGCCTTTCCCGAAGTGGGCATCGGCCTGCTGGGCGTGTCCTTTGCCTTCGGTCTGACGGTGCTGACGGGGGCCTATGCCTTCGGCCCGGTCTCCGGCGGCCACTTCAACCCGGCGGTCTCCGTCGGTCTGGCGGTGGCCGGTCGTTTTCGCTTTGCCGAGCTGCCCGGCTACATCATTGCCCAGGTCCTGGGCGCCATCGTGGCGGCAGCCATGCTGTACTTCATTGCCAGCGGCAAGGCCGGTGCCCATGTGACCGATCTGGCCACCAATGGCTATGGCGAGCATTCGCCGGGCAAGTTCAATATGGCGGCGGCGCTGGTGACCGAAGTCGTGCTCACCGCCGTGTTTCTGCTGGTGATCCTGGGCTCCACCACCAAGAAGGCCGCCGTGGGCTTTGCGGGCATGAGCATCGGCCTGTGCCTGACGCTGATCCATCTGATCTCCATTCCCGTGACCAATACCTCGGTCAACCCCGCCCGCAGTACCGGCCCGGCGTTGTTCGGTCCAGCCATCGCACTGGAGCAACTGTGGCTGTTCTGGCTGGCTCCCATTGTGGGCGCCATCATCGGCGCCGTGATCCACAAGGCGCTGCTGGGCGACGAAGACTGAGCGCTGCGGCTGTTGTGGTCCAAGGGAAAAGGGATGCCCTGGCATCCCTTTTTTGATGGCTTTGCCGGTCCACGCGCTTGCCTGGCAAGGGCTGGGCGGCGCGGCTTTACTGCGCCGTGGTCTGGCGCACGGCCTGTTCCCAGCGCTGCATCAGCTCGTCGGCGCGGTCCTTGCTCAGCGTGGGCAGGAAGCGGCGCTCGGCCTTCCACAAGGCCGACAGCTCCTCGGTGCTCTGATAGACACCGCTGGACAGGCCGGCCAGATAGGCCGCACCCAGAGCCGTGGTTTCCACGCAGGCCGGGCGCACCACGGGAATGCCAAGCAGGTCGGCCTGGAACTGCATCAGCAGATTGTTCACACAGGCGCCGCCGTCCACACGCAGCTCGCTGACCGGCGTGCCACCCGTGGCCACGGCGTCGCGGCTCATGGCGCCGAGCAGGGCCGCACTCTGGTAGGCAATGGATTCCAGGGCCGCTCGAGCGATATGGGCCATCGTCGTGCCGCGTGTCAGTCCGGTGATGGTGCCGCGCGCATCGGGTTTCCAGTAGGGGGCGCCCAGGCCGGTAAAGGCCGGCACCAGCATCACGCCGCCGCTGTCGGGCACGCTTTCGGCCAGTTGCTGTACCTGGCCGCTGTGCTCGATGGCCTGCAGGCCGTCGCGCAGCCACTGCACCACCGCTCCGCCGACGAAGACGCTGCCTTCCAGCGCAAACTGGGGCTGGCTGCTCGCCTGGGCGGCCGATGTGGTCAGCAGACCGTTGCTCGATGTCTGGAAGCTGCTGCCCGTATGCATAAGCATGAAGCAACCCGTGCCGTAGGTGTTCTTGGCCATGCCCGCGTCGAAGCAGGCCTGGCCGAACAGCGCGCTTTGCTGGTCGCCGGCCACGCCGCCGATATTGATGGAGCCGCCCAGCACCTCGTCCGCCGTCTGGCCGAAATCGGCGGCCGAGGGCAGGACTTCGGGCATCAGGCCCGCAGGAATGTCGAGCAGGGCCAGCAGATCGGCATCCCACTGGTTGCTGTGCACATTGAAGAGCATGGTGCGGCTGGCGTTGCTCACATCGGTGACATGGCGCTTGCCGCCCGTCAGCTGCCAGATCAACCAGCAATCCACCGTGCCGAAGGCCAGCTCGCCAGCTTGCGCAGCAGCGCGTGCGCCGGGCACATGGTCCAGCAGCCATTTGAGCTTG
This sequence comes from Comamonas sp. C24C, assembly GCF_053345995.1. Classification (NCBI taxonomy): domain Bacteria; kingdom Pseudomonadati; phylum Pseudomonadota; class Betaproteobacteria; order Burkholderiales; family Comamonadaceae; genus Comamonas; species Comamonas sp. C24C. The sequence continues at coordinate 128,076 of NZ_JBKFBC010000005.1, forward strand.
GTGCCTGAAAAATAGGCATCGATGCGCAGGCCGGTTTTCTGCAGAATGGCGTCGCTATGACCGGCTTCGCGCAGCTGCACGCAGGTGGGTTCGGCACGGCGATCCTGCCAGACGATGCCGTGGTGGATGGGAGCGCCGGTCTTGCGGTTCCATACGATGGTGGTTTCGCGCTGGTTGGTAATGCCCACCGAGCGGATATCGGCGGCCTTGAGGCCCGCCTTGGCCAGCGCCTCCTTGGCGGTGGTCAGCTGGGTGCGCCAGATCTCGCGCGGGTCATGCTCCACCCAGCCCGGCTGCGGGTAGATCTGCGGCAGCTCCAGTTGGGCCGATGCCACGATGCGGCCTTGCGTGTCGAAGACGATGGAGCGGGAGCTGGAGGTGCCCTGGTCCAGGGCGAGCAGATAGGTTGTCATGGGTTGTCCGTGGTTCAGAGGGGGAGCACAAAGCGCGCCATTTCGGCCTGTTCGCTCCAGCCCTGGCGGGAATAGAAGCCGCGCACATAGGAAGGGCGCTCGCGGTTGTTGACCAGCCAGATGCGCAGGCAGTGGCGCTCGCGCGCAGCCTGTGTGGCTGCATCCAGCAGTTGCTGGCCCAGGCCGACACCGCGTGCTGCTTCGGCGACAAACAACTCGCTCACATAGGCCTCCCAGCCCTGCTGCACGGCGACCGGCAGCCAGTGCACGGCGCAGTAGCCGTGAATGCGGTGCTGGCCGTCTTGTGCCACCAGCATCAGAGAGCGCTCCGGCCCGGTCTGCAGCTCGTCCAGCAGCGCTTGCACGGCCTCGGTGCTCTGGGCGGCGGAATGGGTTTCATAGGCCTTGAACCAGCCTATGTCGTGCAGCAGCCCGGCAATGCCTGCTGCATCTTCGGGGAGCGCAGGGCGGATCAGATAGGGGGCTGCGTTCATTGGGCGATGGTGCATTGCACCTCGGCATCGCGCAACAGGGCATCGAAGGGGGCGGAGGGCGGCACGTCGGTGAACAGGCGGTCGATCTGGTTCAGTCGGGCCAGCTCCACCATGGCCTGGCGGCTGAACTTGCTGTGGTCGGCCGCCAGCCAGACTTCGCGCGACTGGCCGATGATGGTCTGGGCGACCTTGACCTCGCGCAGGTCGAAGTCGCGCAGACTGCCGTCCGACTCGATGGCCGAGATGCCGATCACGGCAATGTCCACCTTGAACTGGCGCATGAAGTCCACGGCAGCCTCGCCCACGATGCCGCGGTCGCGGGTGCGCACCACGCCGCCCGCGACAATGACCTCGCAATCGGCATTGCTGCTGAGGATGGCGGCGACATTGAGATTGTTGGTGATGACGCGCAGCCCCTTGTGCTGCAGCAGGGCCTGGGCCACTGCTTCGGTGGTGGTGCCGATGTTGAGAATCAGCGAGCAGCCGTTGGGAATGGCCTCGGCGATGGCGCGCGCAATGCGCATCTTGCCTTCGGCATGCAGCACCTGGCGTTGGGTGTGAGCCAGGTTCTCCACCGTGGCGCTGGGCACGCGCACGCCGCCATGAAAGCGCACCAGCAGGCCGGCGTCGGCCAGCTTCTGAATATCGCGGCGCACGGTCTGCAGGGTCACGCCCAGTGTTTCGGCCAGTTGCTCCACTGACGTGGACTGGCGGGCGCGGACTTCTTCGACGAGTTGCAGTTGGCGGGGGTTGGAGTTCATTGCGATGGACTTTTGATATGAGGATCCCTGTAGATCGACCGGTTTATAACGCATCGAACACCTCCACTACATGGTCTGGTCAATTTAGATCGAATCTAAACGAACATCACTTAGGGTAATTTTCTATTGGTTTGATCTTCAAAAATACAAAAATGAAAACGAATCGAAAGCAAATGATTGTTTGCTCACGATGGTTGTCAGGCATGTCCAAACGGGCGGAGGTAGTGCAATGCAGCTGGTGCTGGAGAACGCGGTGCAACGTGTCGGGGGGCAGACATGGCTCTACCCCTTGAACCTTACCTTGCAAAGCAATGCCGTGACTGTGCTGCTGGGGGCCACGCAAGCGGGCAAGACCAGTCTGATGCGCATCATGGCCGGACTGGATGCACCCACCAGCGGTCGTGTGCTGGTCGACGGCCAGGATGTCACCGGCATGCCGGTGCGCCAGCGCAATGTGGCCATGGTCTACCAGCAGTTCATCAACTACCCGTCGATGACGGTGGCCGACAACATTGCATCGCCGCTGAAGCTGCGCGGAGACAAAGGCATTGATAGCAAAGTGCGCGCTCTGGCACAGCGTTTGCACATTGATATGTTCCTGGATCGCTTGCCTGCCGAGCTGTCGGGCGGTCAGCAGCAGCGCGTAGCGCTGGCGCGCGCATTGGCCAAGGATGCACCGCTGATGTTGCTCGATGAACCCCTGGTGAACCTGGACTACAAGCTGCGCGAAGGCCTGCGCGAGGAGTTGAGCCAGCTGTTCGATGCTGGTCGCTCCACCGTGGTCTACGCCACGACCGAGCCCGGTGAGGCGCTGCTGCTAGGCGGCTACACCGCGGTACTGGATGCGGGGGAGTTGCTGCAGTACGGTCCCACGGCTCAGGTGTTCCATGCACCGAAGTCTCTGCGTGTGGCGCGGGCGTTCAGCGATCCGCCCATGAATCTGGTGGACGTGGTGATTGATGCAGGCGGGCATCAGATGACATTGCCAGACGGAACCCAGCTGGAGCTGCAGCAACCCTTGCCTGCAGGTACAGCGGTTCTAGGCGTGCGTGCCAACGCACTGGGCTTGCAGGCGCGACCGGGTGATGTGGCGCTGCGTGGGATGGTGCACCTGGCGGAGATTTCGGGATCAGACACCTTTGTGCATGTGGAGTTGCCCTGGGGGGACTGGGTGGCGCAGCTGACAGGGGTGCACAAAATTGGAATCAATCAACCCATCAGCGTTTATCTTGCACCAGCGCAGTGCTATGTCTTCGAGAGTGAAAAGGTCGGTGGAAATAACCGTGGCAATGGCGGAGCGCTGCTGCAGTTGCCAGCAGCCGCGGCAGGAGTCTGAATATGGCACGCATCACACTCGACCTGGCCCATGCTTATCGACCCCATCCGCAGCAGGACAGCGATTACGCGCTGTTGCCACTGCAGATGGAGTTTGCTGATGGCGGTGCCTACGCGTTACTGGGCCCTTCTGGCTGCGGCAAGACCACACTGTTGAACATCATGTCGGGGCTGCTGACGCCATCGCACGGCAAGGTGCTGTTCGATGGGCGCGATGTAACGCAGCAAAGTCCGCAGCAGCGCAACATCGCCCAGGTGTTCCAGTTCCCGGTGATCTACGACACCATGACCGTGGCCGAGAACCTGGCCTTCCCATTGCGCAACCGCAAAGTGCCAGAGGCTGAAATCCGCCAGCGCGTGGGCGCCATCGCCGAGATGCTGGAGATGAGCGGCCAGCTCAACCAGCGCGCAGCAGGTCTGGCGGCGGATGCCAAGCAAAAGATCTCGCTCGGCCGGGGGCTGGTGCGCTCTGATGTGGCGGCCGTGCTTTTTGATGAGCCGCTCACTGTGATCGACCCGCACCTCAAATGGCAGCTGCGGCGCAAGCTCAAGCAGATTCACCAGGAACTCAAGCTCACGCTGATCTATGTGACGCACGACCAGGTCGAGGCGCTGACGTTTGCCGAACAGGTGGTGGTGATGTCGCGCGGCCGGGTGATGCAAATGGGGGCACCCGACGAATTGTTCGAGCGTCCGCGCCATGCGTTTGTGGGGCACTTTATTGGTTCGCCCGGCATGAACTTTCTTTCGGCTGAAAGCCGTGATGGCGCGCTGTGGGTGGGTGATCGTCGCATGCCAGTGGCAGCCGAGCTGCAGGCACTGGTGACCGAAGGAGCGAACCTGCAACTGGGCGTGCGTCCAGAGTATTTGCGCCTGGCTTTGCCCGATGCACCCGGCGCGATTGTGGCGCAGGTGCAGCGTGTGCAGGACGTGGGCACGCACCTGATGCTGACAGCGGTAGTTGATGGCAAAGCATTGAAAGCCCGCTTTGCCAGTGGAACAACGCTGCCTGCAGTGGGGCAGACAGTGTGGTTGCAACTTGCGGGCCCCCACACCTGCTACTACCGCAATGAGGAGTTGCTGGCATGACCCCTACAAACAAACCCGTCAACCAGCGGGCCTGGCTGCTTATTTTGCCGGTGATCATCTGCGTGGCGTTCTCGGCCATCTTGCCGCTGATGACGGTGGTGAACTATTCGGTGCAGGACATTATCGACCCCGAGCGTCGCGTGTTCGTGGGTACGGAGTGGTTTGCAACCATGCTGCGTGACCAGGAGTTGCATGCTGCGCTCTGGCGGCAGATCACGTTCTCGCTGGCGGTGCTGCTGGTGGAAATTCCGCTGGGCATTGCGCTGGCGCTGTCCATGCCAGCACAGGGCTGGAAGGCATCGGCTGTGCTGGTGATGGTGGCGCTGTCGCTACTGATTCCGTGGAACGTGGTGGGCACCATCTGGCAGATTTATGGCCGTGCCGATATTGGCCTGTTGGGCGCTGCGCTCAACGGCCTGGGTATCGACTACAGCTACACGGGCAGTGCGGTGGATGCATGGCTCACGGTGCTGGTGATGGATGTGTGGCACTGGACGCCGCTGGTGGCGCTGCTGTGCTATGCCGGTCTGCGCTCCATTCCTGATGCGTATTACCAGGCCGCGCGCATTGATGGGGCCAGTAAATGGGCGGTGTTTCGCTATATCCAGCTGCCCAAGATGCGCGGCGTGCTAATGATTGCCGTGCTGCTGCGCTTTATGGACAGCTTCATGATCTACACCGAGCCCTTTGTGCTGACGGGTGGCGGCCCGGGCAATGCCACCACGTTTCTGAGCCAGTATCTGACGCAAAAAGCTGTGGGGCAGTTTGATTTGGGACCAGCAGCGGCGTTCTCGCTGATCTACTTTCTGATCATTCTGCTGCTGTGCTTCATCCTCTACAACTGGATGCAGCGCGTGGGAACCAATTCGCCGGAGGTTGGCTATGAATGAAAACCGCTTCCACAAGCGCAGCCTGTTCTTGCTGCTGTACTTGGTGTTTGCCGTGTTGCCCATCTACTGGATGGTGAACATGAGCTTCAAGACCAATGAAGAGATATTGGTCAGCTTTTCGCTGTGGCCCCAGCATTTCACTTGGGCCAACTACCGCACCATCTTTACCGACCCCTCTTGGTATTCGGGCTATATCAACAGCCTGATTTATGTGGCCATCAACACGGTGATCTCGCTCACCGTGGCTCTGCCCGCTGCCTATGCGTTCTCGCGCTATCGTTTTCTGGGCGACAAGCATGTCTTCTTCTGGCTGTTGACTAACCGCATGACACCGCCAGCCGTGTTCCTGCTGCCGTTCTTTCAGCTCTACACCACCATGGGGCTGATGGATACGCACATTGCCGTGGCCCTGGCTCACCTGCTGTTCAACGTGCCGCTGGCGGTGTGGATTCTGGAAGGCTTCATGAGCGGCATTCCTCGTGAAATCGACGAGACCGCCTATATCGACGGCTACAGCTTTCCGCGCTTTTTTCTCACCATTTTTCTGCCGCTGATCAAGGCGGGCGTGGGCGTGGCGGCGTTCTTTTGCTTCATGTTCAGCTGGGTGGAGCTGCTGCTGGCGCGCACGCTGACCAGCGTGAACGCCAAGCCCATCGTGGCCACGATGACGCGCACGGTTAGTGCCTCTGGAATGGATTGGGCCACGCTGGCTGCGGCTGGCGTGCTCACCATCTTGCCGGGCGCGGTGGTGATCTGGTTTGTGCGGCATTACATCGCCAAAGGCTTTGCGATGGGAAGGGTCTGAATGCACCCCTGAGTCGCTGCGCGTCTTCCCCCTCACTGGCTTCGCCGGAGGGGACGACACCAGCGCGGCGGGGCGGCCCTTGCGCGGTGTCTAGATCTGGGCTGCGTCAGTTTTTGGGTGCTACGTCCAGGTTTGACTCCCTCACCCCTTTAGGGAGAGGACGGGGTGAGGGCTGCTTGGCAACAGGCGGAGCCTAGTTGCCGTAGGCAGGGCGGTTTTGATGAGTGACTGAAAGGGCTGGCTCATGTTTAGCTGGATGGTCTGGACCACCCCGGTGGCCGTGTTTTTTACTTGTATCGCGTTGATGCTGGTCGTGATGACCGTCTGGGAAATTCGCAGCCCCACGGTGCAACGCAAAGGCTGGCTACCCATGGAAACTACGCGTGGTGACCGCTTCTTCATCGGTCTGCTGTTGGCCGCCTATATCAATCTTGCGTGGGTGGGCCTGGGTGAAAAGATGGTGCAGTGTTTCTCTTTGTCGGAAGAGCCGTCGGTGTGGATCAGCTTTGTGCTGTCCATGCTGGTACTGGCACTGGTGATGCGTAAAGGCTGACGCCCTGCGGCGAATGTGCGCCGCACCATGGCTTGACAGAGTGACCCGATCTGGCCCGATCCTCCCCCGTGGCCGAGATTTGTAGGACGGCGGGGAGTGCTTGTAGACACATCAACAGGAGACAGCTATGAACGTGCAATTTCGGGCCATTGCCTTTGCCGCTGCGGCACTGGTCGCAGGCCATTCCGCCTGGGCTGGCGAAGCCGAGGCCAAAAAATGGGTGGACAGCGAATTCCAGCCCAGCACCTTGAGCAAAGACCAGCAGATGGCCGAGATGAAGTGGTTCATCGAGGCCGCCAAGAAACTGCAGGCCAAGGGCGTGAAAGAAATTTCGGTGGTATCGGAAACGCTGACCACGCACGAGTACGAGAGCAAGACGCTGGCCAAGGCGTTTGCCGAGATCACTGGTATCAAGGTCAAGCATGACCTGATTCAGGAGGGCGATGTGGTCGAGAAACTCCAGACCTCGATGCAGTCGGGCAAGAGTATTTACGACGGCTGGATTTCGGATTCTGACCTGATCGGTACCCACTACCGCTACGGCAAGATCATGAATCTGACCGATTACATGGCAGGCGAGGGTAAAGAGTGGACCAACCCTGGTCTGGACCTGAAGGACTTCATTGGTATCAGCTTTACCACCGCGCCGGATGGCAAGGTTTATCAGTTGCCCGATCAGCAGTTTGCCAATCTGTACTGGTTCCGCGCCGATCTGTTTGAGCGTAAGGACTTGAAGGACAAGTTCAAGGCCAAGTACGGTTACGACCTGGGTGTGCCGCTGAACTGGAGCGCGTATGAAGACATTGCCGAGTTCTTCACCAATGATGTGAAAACCATTGATGGCAAGCCCATCTATGGGCACATGGATTACGGCAAGAAGGATCCTTCGCTGGGCTGGCGCTTTACGGACGCCTGGCTGTCCATGGCCGGCGCGGCCGACAAGGGCATTCCCAACGGCATGCCGGTGGACGAGTGGGGCATCCGCGTGGCAGATGACAAGTGCACGCCCTTGGGGGCATCGGTCTCGCGCGGCGGCGCCACCAATTCGCCAGCGGCTGTCTATGCGCTCACCAAATATGTGGACTGGATGAAGAAGTACGCGCCCAAGGAAGCCATGGGCATGACTTTCGGCGAGTCTGGTCCCGTGCCAGCCCAGGGGCATATCGCGCAGCAGATCTTCTGGTACACAGGTTTCACGGCAGACATGACCAAGCCCGGGTTGCCTGTGGTGAATGCCGATGGCTCGCCCAAGTGGCGCATGGCTCCAGGCCCGAACGGCCCGTACTGGAAGCCCGGTATGCAAAACGGTTATCAGGACGTGGGTAGCTGGACTTTCTTCAAGGACCATGATGCCAACCGCAAGGCAGCTGCCTGGCTGTACGCACAGTTTGTGACCTCCAAAACCACCAGCCTGAAGAAGACCGTGACGGGGCTGACGCCTATCCGGGAGTCTGATATCCGCTCCAAGGCAATGACCGACATGGCGCCCAAACTTGGCGGCCTTGTGGAGTTCTACCGCAGCCCCGCGCGCGCAGCGTGGACTCCCACCGGCAACAACGTGCCCGACTACCCCAAGCTGGCACAGTTGTGGTGGAAAAACGTGGCGACTGCTGTGACCGGTGAAAAAACGCCCCAGGCTGCGATGGACAACCTTGCGGAGGAAATGGACCAAGTCATGGCCCGTCTGCAGCGCGCTGGCATGGCGCACTGCGCACCCAAGCTCAATCCCAAGGGCGACCCGACCAAATGGCTCAGTGAACAGCATGCGCCGTGGAAAAAACTGGGCAATGAAAAACCAAAGGGTGAAACCATTGCCTATGACACGCTGCTCAATGCCTGGAAAAACGGCAAGGTGCGTTAAGACGATCTGAAGAAGAGGGCTTGGCGGGACTCACTTGCCAAGCCTTTCTTTTTACCCTTGGTAGATCTTTTTGTATCAAAATCGAAAAAATTTTCTGTTAAAAACAAAAGAAACGAAAAAGAGCGAAAATACTGACCGAAGTTTGTACTCTGCAGTGCGGCTTGTTTCGTGTGGGTGCGAAGCCAGCGCAATGTGAGACCTTTAGCAAAGTTTTTCATGAATCAGTCCGCTTCCCCTTTGACTTCCTTGCGAGCCGACCTGCTGGCTCGTCTGGCTCAGCCCGAGACGTATGACTTGGCCATCATTGGTGGTGGTGCCACCGGTCTGGGGGTGGCGGTTGACGCGGCGGCGCGTGGCTTCAAGGTCGTGCTGCTGGAGTCCATGGACTTCGCCAAGGGCACTTCCTCGCGCGCTACCAAGCTGGTGCACGGCGGCGTGCGCTATCTTGCGCAGGGCAATATCTCCCTGGTGCGCGAAGCGCTGCATGAGCGCACGACCCTGCTGCACAACGCGCCGCATCTGGCCCAGCCTCTGGCCTTTGTGATGCCCTCGTACAAGCTGCTTGACACGCCGTTCTACGGCATCGGCCTCAAGATGTATGACGCTCTGGCCGGCAAGGCCGGCCTTGGGGCGACCGAATTCCTCTCCAGCGCCAAGACCGTGAAATACCTGCCGACCGTGCAGCAAAAAGGTCTCAAGGGCGGGGTCAAGTACTGGGATGGTCAGTTTGATGATGCGCGCCTGGCGCTGGCGCTGGCGCGTACCGCTGCGGCCAAGGGCGCTTTGCTGATCAATTACTGCCCGGCAGAAAAGCTGATCTATGAAAACAACCAGATTGCCGGACTGATCTGCCGCGATGCGGAATCGGGCCGCAACTTCACCGTGCGCGCCAAATGCGTGGTCAATGCCACGGGGCCCTGGGTGGATCTGTTCCGCCAGCAGGATGCCGAGGCTCAGGGCAAGCCCGTCAAGCCCATGGTTGCGCCCAGCCAGGGCGTGCACGTGGTGGTGGATCGCGAGTTCCTGCCCACGGATCATGCGCTGCTGATCCCCAAGACGGCCGATGGTCGCGTGCTGTTTGCCGTGCCATGGCTGGGCAAGGTGATTCTGGGAACCACCGACACGCCGCGTCACGATCTGGCGCGCGAGCCCTTGCCCTTCCCAGAAGAGCTGGATTTCATTCTCGGCGAGGCCGGCAAGTATCTGAATCGCCAGCCCACGCTGGCCGATGTGCGCAGCATGTGGGTGGGCCTGCGCCCCCTGGTCAAGCCGCAGGACGATGATGGCGAGAACACCAAGAAGATCAGCCGCGAGCACACGGTGATGGCCAGCAAGACGGGTCTGGTGACCGTTACCGGCGGCAAATGGACCACGTACCGGGCCATGTCCGAGGATGTGCTGGCCGAATGCTTCCAGATCGGTCGTCTGCCCAGCCGCCCCGCCGGGGTGACCGTGAACCTGCCGTTGGTCGGTGCGCCGGTCGAGGCGGCCGTCACGCACAGTATGAATCAGAGCCAGGGACTGCACTCCTACGGCACGGATGCTACGGCCGTGGCGGCGTTGCCGGGCGCGCAGAACTGGCTGATGGACGGACTTTCCGAGGCCATGGTGCGCTTTGCCGCCCGCTTCGAGTACGCGCGCACCGTCGAGGACATGCTGGCTCGCCGCAGCCGCCTGCTCTTTCTCGATGCCCGCAAGGCGGCCGAGATTGCGCCCCGCGTGGCGGCCATTCTGACCGAGGAGCTGGGGCAGGATGTGCATCTCAACGACTTTCTGGCTCTGACCCGCCAATATCTGCCCGCTCAGGGCTGATCTGTGCGGCCGCTCCGAGGGGCGTGGCGTGCGGGCAACAGGCTGTGGTCCGTATACTTACCAAAAATGTGAGCTGTCAGCGCTTTCTATCTGTTGATTTCAGATGAAATATTGTTTGAAATCAATGCGGTGAGAGCGCTGCGTGCTATTGTTTTGGTTGCAAGTGCGAAAGGCCTGTCTGCTAGGCTTGGCGCCAGTGAAATCAGTGCGGGTATTGCGGGCTAAACGCTTGACGCACAAAGGATTTCCTGCGACAATCTCATGCTTCACGTGTAAAAGCGTGGAACTTTCTGCCCAGCGGGAAGCCCTTCGGAATGGTCCGAGGGGTGGACGACGGGCCCAAGACTGACCGGCTGCTTGAACGGCCCTTGAGAAGACTCTGGGGCTGTCGAGCGTTGCTGGAGCAAGTTGGGAATATTGAAATGATCCAAACAGAATCTCGGTTAGAGGTTGCCGACAACACCGGCGCGAAGTCTGTTCAGTGCATTAAGGTGCTGGGCGGTTCTCATCGTCGCTACGCAAGTGTTGGCGACATCATCAAGGTGAGCGTCAAGGAAGCAGCTCCTCGTGGTCGCGTCAAAAAAGGCGAGATCTACAGTGCTGTGGTTGTGCGCACCGCCAAGGGCATCCGTCGTGCAGACGGTTCGCTCGTGAAGTTCGACGGCAATGCCGCCGTGCTGCTGAACGCCAAGCTGGAGCCTATCGGCACCCGCATCTTTGGCCCCGTGACTCGTGAACTGCGTACCGAAAAGTTCATGAAGATCGTGTCGCTGGCCCCTGAAGTTCTCTAAAGGAATAGCACCATGAACAAGATTCGCAAGGGCGACGAAGTTATCGTGCTGACCGGCCGTGACAAGGGCAAGCGTGGCGTGGTTTCTCTGCGCAAGGATGACTCCCACGTGATCGTGGACGGTATCAACCTGGTCAAGAAGCACACCAAGCCTAACCCCATGAAGGGCACCACCGGCGGTATCGTGGAAAAGGCCATGCCTATCCACCAATCCAACGTGGCTATCTTCAATGCAGCGACCGGCAAGGCCGATCGCGTGGGCATCAAGGTGAACGCCGACGGCACACGTGTTCGCGTGTTCAAGTCCAATGGCGCTGAAATCGCCGCCTAAGGAGCAACACATGGCACGACTGCAAAAACTCTATCGCGAAAAGATCGCGGCTGAACTGAAAGAAAAGTTCGGCTACACCTCCGCTATGGAAGTGCCCCGTCTGACCAAGATCACTCTGAACATGGGTGTGAGCGAAGCCGTGGCCGACAAGAAGGTGATGGACAACGCCGTGGCTGACCTGACCAAGATTGCTGGTCAGAAGCCTGTGGTGACCAAGGCCAAGAAGGCTATCGCTGGTTTCAAGATCCGCGAAGGCCAAGCTATCGGCTGCATGGTGACCCTGCGTGGCGTTCAGATGTACGAATTCCTGGACCGTTTCGTGACCGTGGCTCTGCCCCGCGTGCGTGACTTCCGTGGTATCTCGGGTCGCTCGTTCGATGGTCGCGGCAACTACAACGTTGGCGTCAAAGAACAAATCATCTTCCCCGAAATCGAGTACGACAAGGTGGACGCTCTGCGTGGTCTGAACATCAGCATCACGACAACAGCGAAGAACGACGAAGAGTGCAAGGCACTGCTCGCCGCTTTCAAATTCCCCTTCAAGAACTGAGGTGGCGCATGGCTAAAGTAGCAATGATTCAGCGCGAACTGAAGCGCGAAAAGCTGGCAGCCAAGTATGCTGCCAAGTATGCAGAACTGAAGGCAATCGCCGGCGACGTGAAGCGTTCCGACGAAGAGCGCGACGCCGCTCGCCTGGGTCTGCAGAAGCTGCCCCGTAACTCGAACCCCACTCGCCAGCGTAACCGTTGCGAGATCACTGGCCGTCCTCGCGGTACCTTCCGCCAATTCGGTCTGGGTCGCGCCAAGGTGCGTGAATTGGCCTTTGCTGGCGACATCCCCGGTGTCACCAAGGCCAGCTGGTAAGCAAGCAGGAGAGATTAAACATGAGCATGAGTGATCCCATCGCTGACTTGCTGACCCGCATCCGCAATGCACAACTGGTCTCCAAGGCCACTGTGTCGGCTCCTTCCTCCAAGGTCAAGGTTGCCATCGCACAAGTGCTGAAGGAAGAAGGCTATATCGACGGCTTCGAAGTGAAGTCCGAAGGTGGCAAGTCCGAACTCGAAATTACCCTGAAGTACTACGCCGGTCGCCCTGTGATCGAACGTATCGAACGTGTGAGCCGTCCCGGCCTGCGCGTCTACAAGGGTCGTCACGCAATCCCTCAGGTCCAAAACGGCCTGGGTGTGGCCATCGTCACTACTCCCAAGGGCGTGATGACCGATCGCAAAGCACGTGCTGCCGGTATCGGCGGTGAAGTGCTGTGCTATGTGGCCTAACGGACATTAAGGAGAAATACTGAAATGTCTCGCGTAGCAAAAGCTATTGTGACCATCCCCGCTGGTGTGGATGTGTCCATCAACGCTGAATCCATCAAGGTCAAGGGCAAGGGCGGCGATCTGTCGCTGGCTCTGAACCGCCTGGTGGCCATCGGCAACAACGACGGCAAGCTGTCCTTTGCTCCCGCCAACGATTCCCGTGAAGCTGACGCTCTGGCCGGTACTTTCCGCCAGCTGGTCAACAACATGGTCAAGGGCGTGACTGAAGGCTTCGAGAAGAAGCTGACGCTGATTGGCGTGGGCTACAAGGCCGCTGCACAAGGTTCCAAGCTGAACCTGGCGGTGGGCTTCTCGCACCCCGTCAACTTCGAGATGCCTGCCGGCATCACTGTCGCTACCCCCACTCCGACTGAAATCGTGATCAAGGGTGCTGACCGTCAAGTGGTCGGTCAATTGGCTGCTGAGATCCGTGCCGTTCGTCCTCCCGAGCCTTACAAGGGCAAGGGCATTCGCTATGCGAATGAGAAGGTCGTGATCAAAGAGACCAAGAAGAAGTAAGGAGCTGCATGATGTTGAACAAGAAAGAGCAGCGTCTGCGCCGTGCCCGTCAGACTCGCATCCGCATTGCCCAGCAAGGCGTTGCACGTCTGAGCGTGAACCGCACCAACCTCCATATCTACGCCTCCGTGGTTTCGGAAGACGGCACTACCGTGCTGGCTTCGGCCTCCACTGCAGAAGTCGAAGTGCGTTCGCAACTCGGCGCCGCTGGCAAGGGTGGCAACGTGGCCGCCGCCACGCTGATCGGCAAGCGCATTGCTGAGAAGGCTAAGGCTGCTGGCGTTGAGAAAGTGGCTTTCGACCGCGCCGGTTTTGCATACCACGGCCGCGTGAAGGCTTTGGCAGAAGCCGCTCGCGAAGCGGGCCTGCAGTTCTAAGCGGAGCGGATACAAATGGCTAAATTTTCCCCCAAAGTGCAAGACGAAGGTCGTGACGACGGTCTGCGCGAAAAAATGATCGCGGTCAACCGCGTCACCAAGGTTGTGAAGGGTGGTCGTATTCTCGGCTTCGCTGCACTGACCGTGGTTGGCGACGGTGACGGTCGCGTTGGCATGGGTAAGGGCAAGTCCAAGGAAGTGCCTGCTGCCGTGCAAAAAGCGATGGAAGAATGCCGTCGCAACCTGATGAAGGTTGCACTGAAGAGCGGCACCATTCACCACTCGGTGAAGGGCCATCACGGCGCTGCCAAGGTCGAACTGCACCCAGCTCCCAAGGGTACCGGCATCATCGCTGGCGGCCCCATGCGCGCTGTTTTTGAAGTGGTGGGTATCACCGACATCGTGGCCAAGAGCCACGGTTCGTCGAACCCCTACAACATGGTTCGCGCAACTTTCGACGCTTTGAAGAACTCCACGACCCCTGCGAACGTGGCAGCAAAGCGCGGCAAGTCGGTCGAAGACATCTTCACCGCCTGATCGGAGTCCAGCACATGACAACACAACAAACTGTCAAGATTCAGCTGGTTCGTAGCCCCATCGGCACCAAAGAGTCGCACCGTGCGACTGTGCGTGGCCTGGGTCTGCGCAAGCTGAACAGCGTCAGCGAACTGCAGGACACTCCTGAAGTGCGCGGCATGATTAACAAGATCGCCTACTTGGTGAAGGTTCTCTGAAAGGATTGATGATGGAACTCAATAGCATCAAGCCTGCAGACGGCGCCAAGCACGCCAAGCGTCGCGTGGGTCGCGGTATCGGTTCTGGTCTGGGTAAGACCGCCGGTCGCGGTCACAAGGGTCAGAAGTCGCGTTCGGGTGGCTACCACAAGGTGGGCTTCGAAGGCGGTCAGATGCCTCTGCAGCGTCGCCTGCCCAAGCGTGGCTTCAAGTCGCATCTGCTGAAGTTCAATGCAGAAGTGACCCTGTCCGAGCTGGATAAGCTCGGCCTGGCCGAAGTCGATCTGGCTGCTCTGAAGCAAGCCGGTCTGGTTGGTTCTATCGCTAAGGTCGTGAAGATCATCAAGAGCGGTGAACTGACTAAGGCTGTCAAGCTCAACGGTATCGGCGCTACCGCCGGTGCCAAGGCTGCCATCGAAGCTGCCGGTGGCAGCATCGCCTGATTAAAGTTCTGAAAGAAGACATCCGTGGCTACTAGCGCAGCTCAAATTGCAAAGACTGGAAAATTCGGCGACCTGCGTCGTCGTCTGGTTTTTCTGTTGCTTGCGCTGGTCGTATACCGTATCGGGGCGCATATCCCCGTTCCGGGCATCGACCCAGCGCAGCTGCAGCAGCTGTTCTCTGGCCAGCAGGGCGGCATTCTCAATCTGTTCAACATGTTCTCGGGTGGAGCGCTCTCGCGCTTCACAGTGTTCGCACTGGGGATCATGCCGTACATCTCGGCATCGATCATCATGCAGCTCATGACCTACGTGGTCCCGACATTCGAGCAGATGAAAAAGGAAGGTGAAGCGGGTCGTCGCAAGATTACCCAGTACACCCGCTATGGCACTCTGGGCCTGGCGCTGTTTCAGTCCTTGGGAATTGCTGTTGCCCTGGAAAGCTCCGCAGGCTTGGTTCTGAACCCTGGTTTTGGCTTCCGCATGACTGCGGTCGTCAGTCTCACGGCCGGTACCTTGTTCCTGATGTGGCTCGGTGAACAGATCACTGAACGTGGTCTGGGCAACGGTATCTCGATACTGATTTTTGGCGGTATCGCCGCAGGCCTGCCGAGCTCTATCGGCGGTCTGCTGGAACTGGTGCGCACCGGTGCCATGAGCATTCTGGCGGCAATCTTCATTGTTCTCGTTGTGGCAGCCGTGACGTATTTCGTCGTGTATGTCGAACGAGGTCAACGCAAGATCTTGGTGAATTACGCACGCCGACAAGTCGGCAACAAGGTGTACGGTGGTCAGTCTTCGCACTTGCCACTGAAGCTGAACATGGCAGGTGTGATTCCTCCCATCTTCGCTTCGTCGATCATCTTGCTGCCCGCTACGGTGGTGAATTGGTTCAGTGCAGGAGAATCCATGCGCTGGCTGAAGGATATTGCGAGCACGTTGACCCCTGGTCAGCCAATCTATGTCATCCTTTATGCTGCCGCGATCATTTTCTTCTGCTTCTTCTATACGGCCCTGGTTTTCAACAGCCGGGAAACTGCCGACAACCTGAAGAAGAGTGGCGCTTTCATCCCCGGGATTCGTCCTGGCGAACAGACAGCCCGCTACATTGACAAGATTCTGGTTCGCCTGACCCTGGCTGGCGCGATCTACATTACCTTCGTGTGCTTGTTGCCCGAATTCCTGATCCTGAAGTACAACGTTCCGTTCTACTTCGGTGGTACATCGTTGCTGATCATTGTGGTCGTGACAATGGACTTCATGGCGCAAGTGCAGAACTACGTGATGTCGCAGCAATACGAGTCGCTCCTGAAAAAAGCGAACTTTAAGGCTGGTATTTGATGACAAGGCTGCCCAAGGGGGCAGCCTGCCAAAAGTTAGTAGACGCCCATCGATCTATCGCGGGCATTGTTTCCCGGTCGATAGGCCGATAGTGGATGGAAAGTTTTAGGAGAAAAGAATGAGAGTTTCGGCTTCGGTCAAGAAAATCTGCCGTAACTGCAAGATCATCCGCCGCAAAGGTGTTGTGCGCGTGATCTGCACTGACCAGCGCCACAAGCAGCGCCAAGGTTGATTGAAAGCATTAGAGGACTAATATGGCACGTATTGCTGGCATTAACATCCCGCCGCACAAGCATGCTGAAATCGGCCTGACTGCCATCTTTGGCATCGGTCGCACTACAGCTCGCAAAATCTGCGAAGCATGCGGTATCGAGTATTCCAAGAAGGTCAAGGACCTGACGGACGCTGATCTGGAAAAGATCCGTGACTTCCTGAATCCCATGACTCTGGAAGGTGATCTGCGTCGCGAAACCACCATGAACATCAAGCGTTTGATGGACATTGGTTGCTACCGCGGTTTCCGTCATCGTCGCGGCCTGCCCATGCGCGGTCAACGTACCCGCACGAACGCTCGTACTCGCAAGGGTCCGCGCAAGGGTGCAGCGGCTCTGAAGAAATAAGAGATTGAAAGATCATTATGGCTAAGTCTCCCGCAAACAACGCAGCTGCTCGCGTTCGCAAGAAGGTCCGTAAGAATATTTCTGACGGTATTGCGCACGTGCACGCTTCGTTCAACAACACGATCATCACCATCACCGACCGTCAAGGCAACGCTCTGTCGTGGGCTTCGTCGGGTGGCCAGGGCTTCAAGGGTTCGCGTAAGTCGACTCCCTTTGCTGCTCAGGTTGCTTCGGAAGTGGCCGGTCGTGCTGCTATCGAACAGGGCATCAAGAACCTGGAAGTCGAAATCAAGGGTCCCGGTCCTGGCCGTGAATCCTCGGTTCGCGCCCTGGGTGCTCTGGGTATCCGCATCACTTCCATTTCGGACGTGACACCGGTTCCCCACAACGGCTGCCGCCCTCAAAAGCGTCGTCGTATCTAATTTTTTATCAAGCCCACCGCCGCCCAGGTGCATTTGCATCGCGGGCGGCTCCCGTGTTTGCGCACGGTAGATGACACAAAGGAAATCAAGTGGCACGCTATATTGGCCCCAAGGCAAAACTCTCCCGCCGCGAAGGCACCGATCTGTTCCTGAAGAGCGCTCGTCGCTCCATCGCAGACAAGGCTAAGTTCGACACCAAGCCTGGTCAGCATGGCCGCACTTCCGGTCAGCGCACTTCCGACTACGGTCTGCAACTGCGCGAAAAACAGAAGGTCAAGCGCATGTACGGCGTGCTGGAGAAGCAATTCCGCCGCTACTTCGAAGCAGCTGACCGCAAGCGTGGCAACACTGGTGCCAACCTGCTGTCCCTGCTGGAATCGCGTCTGGACAACGTCGTGTACCGCATGGGCTTCGGCTCCACTCGCGCTGAAGCACGTCAGCTGGTGTCGCACAAGGCTATCACCGTGAACGGCCAGTCCGTGAACATTCCTTCCTACTCCGTGAAGGAAGGCGACGTGGTTGCCCTGCGTGAAAAGTCCAAGAAGCAAGCTCGCGTGGTCGAAGCTCTGCAACTGGCTGCTCAAGTGGGCTTCCCCGCATGGGTGGAAGTGTCTGCTGACAAGGCAGAAGGTACTTTCAAGAAGTCTCCTGACCGCGATGAATTCGCAGCTGACATCAACGAATCCCTGATCGTTGAGTTGTACTCGCGTTAATCTTTAGCAGCGACATTTCTGTAACCGTCCCCACGGCGCGAGGCATCGCGCCGTGGGTGCTTCACCAGCCTTACCGGTGTAACGAGCCGAGGGTATTGAGAGGAAGTCTGCATGCAAACGAATTTGCTGAAGCCCAAGACAATCAATGTCGAGCAACTTGGTCACAACCGTGCCAAGGTTGTTCTGGAGCCGTTTGAGCGTGGCTACGGTCATACGCTGGGCAATGCCCTGCGCCGTGTTCTGCTCTCCTCCATGGTGGGTTACGCAGCGACGGAAGTGACGATTGCTGGAGTGCTGCATGAGTACTCCTCCATCGACGGTGTCCAGGAAGATGTGACGAACATCCTGCTGAACCTCAAGGGTGTGGTGTTCAAGCTGCACAATCGTGACGAAGTCACCCTGAGCCTGCGCAAGGATGGCGAAGGTGTTGTCACTGCCCGTGACATTCAGACCCCCCACGACGTAGAAATCGTCAACCCTGATCATGTGATTGCCCATCTGTCGCAAGGCGGCAAGCTGGACATGCAGATCAAGGTGGAAAAGGGCCGCGGCTATGTGCCCGGCAACGTGCGCCGCTACGGTGACGAATCGACCAAGTCGATCGGCCGTATCGTGCTCGACGCTTCGTTCTCGCCCGTCAAGCGCGTGAGCTACGCTGTCGAATCCGCACGTGTGGAACAGCGTACCGATCTGGACAAGCTGGTTCTGGAAATCGAAACCAACGGTGCCATCACCGCTGAAGACGCAGTGCGCGCATCCGCCAAGATCCTGGTGGAACAGCTGGCAGTGTTTGCCCAGCTCGACGGTGGCGATATCGCCAGCGTGTTCGACGCTCCTGCCGGTGGCCGCGGTGCTGCCACCTCGTTCGATCCCATCCTGCTGCGTCCTGTGGACGAGCTCGAGCTCACCGTGCGTTCTGCCAACTGCCTCAAGGCAGAGAACATTTACTACATCGGTGACCTCATCCAGCGTACCGAAAACGAGCTGCTCAAGACTCCCAACCTGGGTCGTAAGTCGCTCAATGAGATCAAGGAAGTTCTGGCTTCCCGCGGTCTGACGCTGGGCATGAAGCTCGAAAACTGGCCACCAGCTGGCCTGGAAAAGCGTTAATCGCTACAATAGAGGACTTTGCTGAAATCGAATGGTTTTGGCAAAGTCCAAGTGCCTCGGGCAGTACCTGATACGGCTGCCTGATTTAATTTAATAAAGATCTCCGGATAAAAACGGGGAGCAAAGGAAAAGCACCATGCGTCACGGCAACGGCCTCCGCAAACTGAACCGCACTTCTGCACACCGCAAGGCAATGCTGCAGAACATGATGAACTCGCTGATCGAGCACGAAGCCATCAAGACCACGGTCCCCAAGGCCAAGGAACTGCGTCGCGTCATCGAGCCCATGATCACTCTGGCCAAGGTTGACACCGTGGCTAACCGCCGTCTGGCTTTTGACCGTCTGCGCGACCGCGACAGCGTGACCAAGCTGTTCAACGTGCTGGGTCCCCGCAACGCTCAGCGTCCCGGCGGCTACACACGTATCCTGAAGATGGGCTTCCGCGTGGGCGACAACGCTCCCATGGCCTATGTGGAACTGGTTGAGCGCGCTGAAGAAGTCGCTGCAGCAGCTGAATAAGCCTCGAGCAGGCTGCAAAGCCTGCTATAATTTGGAAATACCGCGCGATGGAGCAGTCTGGTAGCTCGTTGGGCTCATAACCCAAAGGTCGGAGGTTCAAATCCTTCTCGCGCAACCAAATTGAAAAGGTCACGACAATGTCGTGGCCTTTTTTTTGTCCATTTTCTCCATGGGCCAAAAGGCGGCACCCGCCTTGACTCGTCATACCCCCGACTGCGTGCCTGAGCGACGGCGCAGGTGCTCGCGTACGCGGTCGGCGATCACCTGGGCGATTTCCGGGCTGAGCACCTCGCTGATATGCAGCACCTCGGTGTAATGCAGATAGAGCAGACCGCGCAAGGTCCGGAATGCCGTCTCATGCGCGGCCCCGCAGATGCCTACATCGTTGGCCAGCACGCGCTCCACGGCACCGGGCTCAAGCAGCCGGATCTTGCAGATAGCTGCCTGATGCAGGATCTCCAAGTCTATTTCCTCAAGGCGGTTTTCCCATTCATCGGGCAAGAATCGGTTCGCTGGCATGTAGGGTGGCTCTCCTGCTCAATCCATGGACATATGTCCCAGCCCCGGATGCTGGCATACCGCGGGCCTGGCCGTCGGTTTTGCTTCCATAAGTCTTGATGCCGATCAAATGCCGACAAGGTGAACGTCGGCCTGGGGGCGAGGCCGTGCGGCACTGCATCATGATGCCAGTCTGCGACCTGAGCACCAATGCCCGTCCGTGTCTACTGGATTTCTCCGAGCTGAGGTATGGTGTCTCGATGCGCTGCAGGTAAAGAAAAGGACTTGTATGTTCGAGAAAATCGTCTCGATGTTCCGCTACCTCAAAGCGGCCGTGCCGTTTCGGCTGGTGCCTGCACTGGTTGCCACCCTGGTGCTGATCGGTCTGCTGCTGACGCCGGTGCCGGCTGGGCTGGATAGCAAGGCATGGCAGCTGGTGGCCATCTTTCTGACGACTATCGTGGCGATCATTCTCAAGGTCATGCCCATAGGCGTGATGGCTCTGATGGCGATTGTCATCGTGTCGCTGTCTCAGGTCACTTCCAGCTCATCCAAGGGCGCGATCACGGATGCGCTGAGCAGCTTTGCAAACCCCTTGATCTGGCTGATCGTGGTGGCGGTTCTGATCTCGCGCGGCCTCAAGAAGACGGGGCTCGGCAACCGCATCGGCCTGCTGTTCATTGCGCTGATGGGCAAGCGCACCATAGGCATCGGTTACGGACTTGCGATCTGCGAGCTGGTGCTGGCCCCGTTCACGCCAAGCAACACGGCGCGCGGCGGCGGCATCGTGCATCCGATCATGAAGTCCATTGCCAATGCCTTTGAGTCGGACCCGGCCAAGGGAACGCAAGGCAAGGTAGGGACCTATCTGGCACTGGTCAACTACCACTCCAACCCGATCACCTCGGCCATGTTCCTGACCGCTACGGCGCCCAATCCTCTGGTTGTGGACCTGGTGGCCAAGGCCACGGGCCAGTCCCTGCATCTGAGCTGGACAAGCTGGGCGCTTTACATGCTGCTGCCAGGCCTGTTGTGTCTGCTGCTGATGCCGCTGGCGGTCTATCTGCTGTCGCCTCCCGAGCTCAAGGCTACGCCCAATGCCGTGGAATACGCTCGTGCCGAGATGGTCCGTATGGGCCCGCTGTCGGGCAAGGAGCGGGTGATGCTCGGGACCTTCGGCATGATGCTGCTGCTGTGGGCCAATGTGCCGCAGATGCTCTTCGGTCCGGCCTTCACGCTGGACCCGACCGTGGTGGCTTTTCTCGGTTTGTTCGCCTTGATCATCACGGGCACCATCGACTGGGATGATGTGCTGTCCGAAAAAAGCGCCTGGGATACGCTGATCTGGTTCGGTGCCCTGGTCATGCTGGCCGAGCAGCTCAACAAGCTAGGGGTGGTCGCCTGGTTTGCCGATGGTCTGAAGAATGCCATCGTCGCCAGCGGCCTGGACTGGCTGCCCGTGGCCGCGATTCTGGTGGGCGTCTTCGTCTTCTCGCACTATCTGTTTGCCAGCACCACGGCTCATATCAGCGCCATGATGCTGGCCTTTCTGACCGTGGGTGCGCAGCTGATCCCGGCCGACTATGTCGTCCCCTTTATGCTGATGATGACGGCTGGCTCGGCCATCATGATGACGCTGACGCATTACGCGACCGGCACCTCGCCCATCATCTTCGGCAGCGGCTATGTGACCCTGGGCGTCTGGTGGCGCGTGGGAGCCGCGATGTGCGTGCTGGAGTTGCTGATCTTCGCTGTCGTCGGCAGCGCCTGGTGGAAGCTGTTGGGGCTGTGGTGAGCTGCGCTGTCAGTTGCTCGTGCGCAGCGGCTCGCCCAGCGACAGCATGAGCCGGTTGGCCCAGTTGAAGAAGGCAGTGCCCTGCAGCGCATCGGAGATGGCAGCGTCGTCGAGACCGGCGGCGCGCAGCGCATCGATATGACTGGATTCCAGCGCGGGCGGCGTCTGCGTCAGGGCCACGGCGGCGGCGACGATGGCGTTCCAGCGCGGACCCAGATCGCTGCCCGGGCCTTCATCGAGCAGGCGCTGCACATCGGCGGCGCGCTGCGAGAAATGTGTGGCAAAGCGCGCATGTACCGAAGCGCAGTAGATGCAGCCGTTGGTGCGTGAGGTTGCAGCTGCTGCCAGTTCGCGCTCGGCGCGCGGCAGGCCGGCATCGGGGTTGTAGAAGATGTCCTTGTCGGTGCGCGTGCGTGCACCCAGCGTGTCGGGGTCGCGCGCCAGCAGCCGGAAATAGGGTGAACGCGCGCGCGCCGCGTCCACCAGCCCTGCATGGTGGCGCTCGCTCAGCTCGCTCTCCTCCAGCGGAGCTATCCATGGCTGCCAGTCGAGCTGTTCCTGGGTGAAGACCTTGGGGGAGGTGTTGTGCGTGGTGGTCATGGCTGGGCTTGCAGGGCAGGGGTGGAAGAGTCCGTGGTGATTGCAGCTCGTGCGCCAAGCACGCGCAGCCCCGCCACGAGGCGGATCTGGAAGGACAGGAAAGAGGCGAGCTGGGACAGGATGACGATATCGGTCTCGCTCCAGCCGGCCTGCTGCAGCGCCAGCAGGGCCTGGTCACTCGCATCGCGTGGGTGGTAGGCCAGCAGATGGGCATGGGTCAGAGCGGCGCTCAGGCGTGGACCCAGCAAAGCCGCATGCGCCGGGTCCACGGCGTAGCTGGGGCCGCTCTGGTCCTCGCGGCTCAAGGGGCCGGCCGGATAGATCCCGTAGGGGCCGTGCGGGCCGCTGCCGGCTTGCAGGCTGGCAGCGCGCCCGCGCACCACTTCCGAGCTCACGGCATCGGCCAGATCGGAATCCTCGGCCGCCAGGGCGCGTGTGTAGAAGGCCGTGCTGCGAGGCTCGCCATGCAGGCCTGCCGTGAAGGCGGCCAGCGTCAGGCGCTCGCGCAGGGAGACGGTTCCTGCAACGGGCTCGGCAGGGGTGAACAGCGCGGCAAAGCTTTGCTGGGCCTGGGTGCGAGCCTCGCTGCGGTGGCGGCGCACCTGATCCAGCGTGCTGCCGGCAGCGATATCGGCGAGATGGTCGATCACATCTTCGGGAAAGCGGGTCTGTGCGGTATTGCTCATGGTCATGCGGCTTGAAGTAGTTCGGTCCGGACTGAGGGTTGGGAAGCGCCGGCGGGGGCATTGCTGCGGTGCCAGCCCAGAGCCGGCGCCACGACGGCTGCCGTCAGCTCGATGGAGCGCAGAATGGCCTGGTGCGGCGGGTCGATGGAGTGGACCTGGAACACGATGTCGCTGGCCTGAGCCAGCGCCGTGTCGGCGCGCAGCGATGCGATCACCTCCTCGGGCGTGCCCACATGCACGTCATAGGCTTCAATGAGCTGCTGCAGCGGCGCCTGCGGATCGACGCGCGTTGCCCATTGCGTGGACGCGGATGAGGCCAGGGCCGTATGCCGCCGGGCCGAACGGCGCAGACCGGCCTCGGCCCAGTCCAGCGCCTGTTCGCGCCTGTCGGCAACCAGCAGCGTGCGAGAGGCCAGGATGCGCGGTGCGCGTCCTGCGGGCAGGGCCGCGAGATAGGCTTCGATGATGGGGTTCTGTATCTCGGACAGCGTGGCCCGGGGTCGGCCTTCGGGTCGGGGCTGGGTGCGCGAGAGCATCAAGCCGTCCCCGTTGGCGCCGGCGCGTGCCCCGCCCTCGACCGAGAACGTGGCCTGCCAGACGCGTTCCAGCAGCTGCGGGGCTGCGGGGTACAGGCGCACGCCGCCTGCCAGCTCGCGCCCGGCCCAGGCATCCTGCAGTACGGCGAAGTTGCGTGCAAAGACTGCGCCGCGCTCGCTGCCTGTGACGCCGAAGGCCTCGAAGGACTCCGCCGTGCCGCCCGTGCCCAGGCCCACTTCGAGGCGACCGTCCGATAGCAGGTCCAGCACGGCCGCATCCTCGGCCACGCGCAGCGCATTTTCCAGCGGCAGCGTGACCACGCCAGTACCCAGACGGATGCGCCGCGTGCGGGCCGCCACATGCGAGAGAAAGACAAAGGGCGAGGGCAGGCCGCCCTCGCTTTCGTGGAAATGATGCTGGGCGATCCAGGCCGAGTCGAAGCCCTGGGCTTCGGCATGGGCGATCTGCTCGGTGACCAGGCGGTAGCGTTCGCCGGCCGGCACCTCATCGAGCAGGCGGCTGAAGAAGCCCAGGCGTGGGGCAGGGCGCACGCTAGCAAGAGTGTCAGGCGGGGTGGGGGACAAAATCAATGCTCCTTTTGCCGGGAATGGCGTCCATGAGTTCGCGTGTGTAGTCGCTGGTGGGGCGCAGGAACACGTCCTCGACGCTGCCCGCGTCCACCACCTTGCCTGCGCGCAGCACCGACACCGTGTCGGCGATCTGGCGCACCACGGCAAGGTCGTGCGAGATGAAGAGATAGCTCAGGCCCAGGTCCTGCTGCAACTGCGCGAGCAGGGCGAGGATCTGGGCCTGCACGGTCACGTCCAGGGCCGAAACGGCCTCGTCCAGCACCACCACCTCCGGTTGCAGCACCAGGGCGCGTGCAATCGCCACGCGCTGGCGCTGGCCGCCCGAGAGCGCATGCGGGCGCCGTTCGAGCACGGCGGCCGGCAGGCCCACGCGCTCGAGCATGTCAAGCACGCGCTGGCGGCGCTCCTGGGGCGGCAGCGGCTCGAAGTTGAGCAGTGGCTCCTCGATGATGTCGAAGACACGCTGGCGCGGGTCCAGCGAGCTGAACGGGTTCTGGTAGACCAGCTGGACCTTGCGCCGCAGCTGGCGCAGGGCCTCGCCGCGCAGGCCCGTGAGTTCGGCGCCGGCGATGCGGATGCGTCCCGATGTAGGGCGCACCAGGCCCACGATGTCGCGTATGGTCGTGGTCTTGCCCGAGCCCGACTCGCCGACGATGGCATGCGTGGAGCCCCGGCGCAGGCGCAGCGACACGCCGTCCACGGCACGGAAAACGCCAAGCCCCTGGCCGGGGGCATGGAAGTCATGGACCAGATCCTCGACCTCGATGGCCCAGTCTTGGGCAGTGGCCGCCGCCGATGGCGCGGTGCGACGGGGGGCGGGCGTAAGCGACGGAGCATCAGACAGCAGGCGGCGCGTATAGGCGCTCTGCGGATTGCGCAGAAGCTCCAGTGTCGGGCCTTGCTCCTGGATGCGGCCGCCTTGCATGACGATGAGGCGATGCGCGCGGTCGGCCGCCACGCCCAGGTCGTGGGTGACCAGTAGCACGGCGGTGCCGGTTTCGCGGCGCAGCTCGTCGATCAGATCCAGGATGCGCCGCTGCACCGTGACATCCAGTGCGCTGGTGGGCTCGTCGGCGATGATCAGCGCAGGCCGCAGTGCGATGGCGATGGCGATCAGCACGCGCTGGCGCATGCCGCCCGACAGCTCGTGCGGATACTGGCGCGCGCGCAGGGCGGGCTGGGACAGGCCCACGCGGGTCAGCAGGTCGATCACGCGCGCCTCGATGGCAGTGCGGTCGCGCAGGCCGTGAATGCGCAGGATTTCGCCGACCTGGTCGCCCACGGTGCGCACTGGGTTGAGCGAGGTGGTCGGATCCTGAGGCACCAGGCTGATCACGCGGCCGCGAATGTTGTTCCAGCGCGCAGCACTCCAGTCCGAGACCTCGGTGCCCTGTAGCCTGATGCTGCCTTGCTCGCGGCGCCCGTTGTCGGCCAGAAGTCCGATCACGGCCTGGGCCGTGGTGGTCTTGCCCGAGCCCGATTCACCGACCAGGGCCACGACCTCGCCGGGCGCCACGGAAAACGACAGGCCGTGGACCACGCGCTGCTCCTGGCCGCTGTGGTCGCGGTAGGCGATGACCAGGTCCTGGACCTCAAGCAGCGGGGCTGCGGCAGGGATTGTCGTGGCGGGGCGGTCTTGCAGCAGGGCACTCATGCCGGCCTCCTTGCGAAGGAGGCGCCGATGCGGTTGGCGGCCAGCACCACCGCCACCACGACCAGGCCCGGCGCCGTGGTCAGCCACCAGGCGGTGGCGATGTAGTTGCGCCCTTCGGCGATAAGCAGACCCCATTCGGGCGTGGGCGGCGGCGCGCCGTAGCCCAGAAAACCCAGCGTGGAAATCGACAGGATGGCCGAGCCGAACTGCAGAGCGGCCAGGGCCACCACCGAGGTCAGCGAATTGGGCAGC
The DNA here is from genome assembly GCF_053345995.1 of Comamonas sp. C24C. Lineage (NCBI taxonomy): Bacteria > Pseudomonadati > Pseudomonadota > Betaproteobacteria > Burkholderiales > Comamonadaceae > Comamonas > Comamonas sp. C24C. The sequence continues at coordinate 153,937 of NZ_JBKFBC010000005.1, forward strand.
ACATGGCGCCACAGCACGGCGGCAAAGCGTCCGCCGCTGCCGAAGGCCGCCTCCACATAGTCGGAGCGCCGCACGCGTACCACTTCGGAGCGCACCAGGCGCGCGAAGCCGGCCACGGATGCCACCCCCACGGCGATGGCCGCATTGATGGTGCCAAAGCCCAGCAGGATGATGATGGTCAGCGACAGCAGCAGCGAAGGCACGGCCAGCAGCACGTCGACGAAGCGCATCAGCGCGTCATCGACACGGCCGCCCGTGGCACCGGCCAGCAGGCCGATCAGCGTGCCCGCCACCAGGCCCACGGCCACGGCCAGGAAAGCACCCGACAAGGAGTGCACGGAGCCGTGCACTACGCGGGCCCAGAGATCACGCCCCAGCGCATCTGTGCCCAGCCAGTGCGCGAGGCCGGGCTCCAGCAACTGCTGGCCGGCCTGGCCGACGATGGGGTTCTGATGGGCAAACCAGCCCGGAACCAGGGCCCACAGCGCGGCGGTGGCAATCACCAGCCAGGCAAGGGCCAGCGTGGGCGGCAGGCGTCTGAGCCTTTGCAGATCGATCAGGACGGGGCGCAGGCTTTTTGCGGCCGGTGCCGGCGGGGGCGCCAGCCTGGGCGCAGCGGTCGAGGCGACGCCGGATGCCAGTGGCTTGGGAATGGCGGTCGAGACGGCGGTGTTCATGCCCGGTTCTCCACAGAATGACGCAAACGAGGATCGAGCAGCGGGTAGAGCAGGTCCACGGCGAGGTTGATGAGCACGAAGGCGGCGGCCGAGACCACGACTACAGCCTGGAGCACGGCCGTGTCCTGGTTGCCCACGGCCTGCTGGGTCAGCGTGCCCAGGCCGTTGAGGCCGAACACGGCCTCGGTGACCACGGCACCGGCCAGCAGCTCGCCGAACAGCACGCCGGCAATCGTCAAGGTGGGCAGCAAGGCATTGCGCGCCACATGGTGCAGCAGCACCCAGGCGCGAGAAGCGCCCTTGGAGCGCGCCACGGCCACGAAGGGCTGGGCCAGCACGGTGTCGATATTGCGCAGCAGGATCTGGGCCAGTGGCGCCGAAATGGGGACGGCCAGCGTCAGCGTGGGCAGTACCAGACCTTCCCAGGGGCCGGGATTGATGACGGGAATCCATCCCAGGCGGAAGGACAGGACCTGGATCAGCATGATGCCCAGCCAGAAAACCGGCACGGAGACGAAGACCGAGGGCAGGGCCTGCAGGGCATTGCGCAGCCAGGCCAGCGGCGCGAGGCTGGCTGCGGCCGCCAGAGCGATGGCCAGCAGTGCCGCCGTGGAAAAGCCCAGGGCCGCCAGGCGCAGCGTGGGCGGCAGACTGGTGGCCAGGCCCTGGCTTACGGGCACGCCGGCCTGCAGCGAGTAGCCGAAATGGCCCGTGAGGAACTGAGCCAGCGTATGCAGGTATTGCTGCCAGACGGGCTGGTCGGCGCCATAGGCGGCGCGGATGTCGGCGATCTCCTGCGGGCCCAGGCCCAGCTCGGGGTTCAGGAACTTGATCAGTACGGCATCGCCCGGCAGCAGCTGCAGCAGGATGAAAGAGGCCGTGAAAGCCGCCCACAGCACCAGGGCGGCCTGTGCGATGCGGCCAAGCAGATAGCGGCGTGGCATGGGTGCGCCTCCTTGAACGGTGCGCACTCAGCGCTTGGCCAGCCAGGTGCTGTAGAAGCTGGGGCGGCCCACGGCCTCGAAGCCCACCTCACGCACCCAGGTCGCACCCGCGAAGGCCTGGGGTTCCTCGAAGATCGGGATTACATAGGCCTGATCGATCAGATAGTTCTGCACCTCGCCGGTCAGCGCGAGGCGCCGGTTGGCATCGGTCTCGGCCGCGATGGCATCGAACAGGCGGTTGAGCTTGCCGTCCTCGAAGGACTTGACCTTCTGGCTCGCACCGCCTTTTTGCAGCAGCACGTTGCGGTTGCTAGGGTAGTAATTGCTCTTGATCACGTCAGGATCGGCGCGGCCCACCATGCCCGGCAGCACGCCGGTCTTGTCGGGGTCCAGCGTGTCCACCGTGCGGCTGCCCGAGTCTCCGGCCAGCACATTGAGCTTGATACCCAGCCTGGCCCATTGCTGGGCCACGAGCTGCAGGGTTTCCTTGTTCTGCGGCTGGGGCAGGGATTCGTAGGTGGAGAGCACGAAGTCCTGGCCGTTTTTCTGGCGCAGGCCGTTGGCGCCCAGGCTCCAGCCGGCCTCGTCCAGCAATTGCCTGGCCTTGGCCTCGTCAAAGACCAGCTTGGCCGACAGGTCCACATAGCCTGCTGCTGTGGATGCGATCACCGAACGTGCCTGCGGGTAGCGCGGCGAGAAGAGGGTTTCGACGATCTCCTTGGTATTGGTGCCATGCAATAGGGCCTGGCGCACCTTGAGATCGGCCACCAGAGCGTTGTCGGGACGGATGGCGATGCTGTTGTTCACGCCGCGCGTGGACGGCGCGTAGATGCTGAACTTCTGTTGCTCCACGCGCTTTTCGTCATAGGCCTGGACCTGGCGGATGAAGCCGGCCTGGCCGGCCAGCAGTGCGCCTATGCGCACGCTGTCCTCGGGCGTGACGATGAACTTGACTTCATCCAGGCGTGCGCGGCCCTGGTGGGCCAGCTTGGCCGGGCCCCAGCTGTAGTCCTTGCGCGCCTTGAGCACCAGTTCCTTGCCCAGGGTCTCGCTGGCCACCACGAAGGGGCCCGAACCTATGATGCGCGTGGCATCGCCAAGCTCCTCGAATGGACGATCCAGCGTGGCCGGCGAGACCAGGCCAGAGCCGATCACCGAAGTGCCCTGGAGAAAGCCCGGCGAGGGTTTCTTGAAGAAGAATTTCACGGTCAGCGGATCGACGACTTCGCTGCGTTCGTAATTGTTGATGACCTCGGAAACCGGCTGCTTGAGCGCCTTGTTGCCCAGACCGTAGGTATCGAAGTTGCGCGCCACGGCGGCCGCGTCCAGCGGCGATCCGTCCGAGAAGCTCACGCCGGAGCGCAGCTTGAAGCTGTACTCGGTGGCATCGGCGTTCACGGTCCAGGACTCGGCGATCCAGGGCTGGATCTCCAGCGTCTCGGGGTCCTGGTAGGTCAGCTTGTCCGTGATCTGGTTGAGCACGCCGCCGTTGGGATAGAAGCCGCCGGCAGGCGGATAGAGATTGGTGTGTGCCTGCTGTTCGAGATAGACCAGGGTGCCGCCCTGGACCGGTTCCGCCGAGGCGCCGGCCTGTGCCGTGCCGGATTGCCTGGAGCAGCCGGCCAGCAGCATGCTGCCCGTCAGTACCGCCACTGCGGCCCATAGGGCGCGGCGTCGGGCCGGCCTGTTTGCCGACTGTTTTGTCGATGGATCCGTCTGCGAAGGGAAAAACACGTTCATACCTCGTCGCCACATGGCGTTGAAAACTCAGGTTCCGGACGCATCGCCGCAGCGACCGACCGGATTCATGGCTCTCATGCTATAGACGCCAAATATTCTTGTTCATATATTGGGTAGCATCGTTATTCGAAAAACAACTAAGAGCAGCGAGGTCGCATATTTGCAAAGCGCATAAGCGCAGACGAATTCCTTTGTTGGCCCGGCAGGCCGCTCTCACAACAATGGCCTGGCATTCCCTTATCGAAAGCCCGCTCATGAGTCATCTCAACGAATATCTTTCCGAAAAACGCGCAGCCGTGCTGGCACGCAGCGCCGCCATTGCGGCGGGCACGGCCCAGGCCGCCAGACTCAAGGCCAGCGTGCGTGCCGAGGGGCGCAGCGGCGTGCGCCGTCTGCGCATCCGTGAGCACCAGGTCATCAGCGACAGCCCGCCCGATTTCGCGGGCTACAACCTCGGCCCGAGCTCGCCCGAGCTGCAGTTGGGCGTGCTGGGCACCTGCGTGACCCATATCTTTCTGATTCAGGCGGCCGAGCGCCAGGTGCCGTTGGAGAGCCTCGAAGTCGAGGTCACGGGCGTCATCGACCCGCGCGGCGGCAAGCCAGGCCATGAGGCGACGCCGATCTGGCCGCACGATATCGGCTATACCGTGCATATCGATTCGCCGGCCAGCCGCGCCGAGATCGATGCGCTGTTCGAGGCCGTGGAGCGAACCTGCCCCATCCTCAACCTGCTGCGCAACCCGCAGTCCATCCGCGCCGAAGTGCACCATGCCGACTCCAGCGCGCCCGAGCGCCTGGCGGCCTGAAAACCTTTTGGAAAGACTTTTGCATGAGCCTGCCACTCGACCATATCGTCATCGCGGTCCAGGACCTGGAGCGCACGATTGCCGACTATCAGTCCCTGGGTTTCAACGTGCTGCGCGGCGGCGAGCACCCGGGCCGCTCCACGCACAACGCCCTGGTGGTCTTTGCCGACGGCGTCTATTTCGAACTCATTGCCTGGCGTGCGCCCGCGCCCGAGGAGCGCTGGTGGCAGCAGTTGCAGCAGCACGGCGAGGGGCTGGTCGACTTTGCGTTGCTGCCCTCCGAGACCGGCGCCGTGGTGGCGGGGGCCCAGGCGCGCGGCCTGGGCTATGAAGCGCCTTATGAGGGCGGACGTCAGCGTCCCGACGGAGAGCAGCTGCGCTGGCGCAATGCACGCCCTCCAAGCCAGGATCTGCCGTTTCTGTGCGGCGACCTGACACCGCGTGTCTTGCGCGTGCCCGAAGGCCAGGCCCGCGTGCATCCCAATGGCGCGACCGGCGTGGCGCGCCTGGAAGTGGCGGTCAAGGACCTGCAGGCCAGTCTGGCGCGCTGGCGGGCACTGCTCGGCGATGCAGTGAACGTCGGCCCGCTGCGGGTCTCGGCCGACGGCAGCACGCAGCAGATATCGCTGGGTCTGGGCGCCACCGAGCTGGTGCTGGCCGCAGCCGTCCGGGCTGCGGGCCCTCTGGCTCAAAGATTGGCTACGCGCGGCGAAGGCCCTTATGCAGTCGTGCTGTCGGTGCACCAGCAGGCGACAACAGGGGCACTGGACGAAGTAGCCACCCACGGGGTGCGCCTCGAGCTGGCACAGCATTCGGAGTTAGAGGCGGAAACCGCCGCCGCCTAGGCCCAATAACAGGGGCGCTAGAATAGCGCCCCCGCTGACACCCATGCCCACTTCGGTGGGCGTTTTCGTTGCGGCCGCGTGAGCCTTTGCGGGCCGGTGCGGTGCAGCGCCGCCTTTCATGACCAAAGCTCTCACGCCTGCCACTCTGGGCATCGATTTCGGAACCTCCAACTCTGCTGCCGCCTATCGCCTGCCCGGCAGGGCCGCCAGTCTGCTGCCGCTGGAAGGCGCTGCCACCGGCATGCCCACGGCACTGTTCTTCAATACCGAAGAGCACAGCACGCATTTCGGCCGCGATGCCATGCAGCAGTATCTGGCGGGCGAGGAAGGGCGTCTGATGCGCTCCCTCAAAAGCCTGCTGGGCAGCAGCCTGTTGCTGGAAAAGACCGCGGTGCACGAGCAGCTCGTCAGCTACCAGGACATCATCGCGATCTTTCTCAAGCGCGTGGCCGATCAGGCACGTCGGGCGCTGGACGGCCGTCTACCGGAGCGTGTGGTGCTGGGGCGTCCCGTGCATTTTGTCGACGAGCACCCGGAGCGCGACCGCCAGGCGCAGGATGCCCTGGCCGCTGCGGCGCGCGCCGCCGGCCTGGGTGAAGTCAGCTTTCAGCTGGAGCCGATTGCGGCGGCACTGGACTACGAGCAGCGCCTGGGTGAGGAACAGCTGGTGCTGGTGGTCGATATCGGCGGCGGCACATCGGACTTCACGGTGGTGCGTCTCGGCCCGCAACAGGCCGGGCATGTCGACCGTACCCAGGACATTCTGGCCACCACCGGCGTGCATATCGGAGGCACGGATTTCGACCATCGCCTCAATGTGGCCCAGGTCATGCCGTTGCTGGGCTACAAGCACATCGGTCCCAGCGGGCGCGAGGTGCCCAGCAGCGTGTTCTTCGATCTCTCCACCTGGCATCTGATCCAGTGGCTGTACACGGCCAAGGCCCTGGCTTCGGCGCGCGGTCTCAAGAGCGATTACAGCGATCAGCAACTGCACCAGCGCCTGATGAAGGTGCTGGATTGGCGCGAAGGCCATAGGCTGGCCGATGCGGTGGAGCAGGCCAAGATTGCGGCTTCGCAAAGCCATGCGGCCTCGGCCATTGCTCTGGACTGGCTGGAGCAAGACCTGCCTGCGGCCATCTCCCCGGAGGTTCTGCAAGAACAGTTGCAGGCCTTGCTGCTGCAGGTGGTCGAATGTGCGCAGGACTGTGTGCGCCAGGCCGGCGTGGCAGCGCCAGACGCCATCTATCTGACCGGCGGCTCGTCGGCACTGCGCACCCTGCGCGATGCGCTGCGCGTCGCTTTCCCCGGTGTGCCGCAGGTCGAAGGCGACCTGTTTGGTGGCGTGGCAACCGGTCTGGCCTACGCTTGAGTCGCAACGATGCTTCCCTAAAGGGGGGCAGCGGGGCAGCCCTTGCCAAGCGTCTCAGGTTTGTACCGCGCCCGGTTGACTTGCTTATTCCTCTTCGGCGGCCCGCTTGAGTTCCAGCGCCCGGTCGTAGAGCGTGTTGCGACTGGCCCCAGTGATTTCGGCGGCCAGCTTCACGGCCGTCTTGGTCGGCAACTCGGCCAGCAGCAGCTTGAGCACTCGCTCGGACTCGCCCGACTCCTGCTGCACTGCCACGGGGTGCAGCACGATGGCGAACTCGCCCTTGACACGTTGCGGCGAGGCCTGCAGCCAGGCTGCCAGCTCGTGGGCCGGCATGCTGGCGATGTCTTCAAACTGCTTGGTGATCTCGCGCGCCAGCGTGACGCGACGCTCGCCCAGCAGGGCCAGAGCCTGGGCCAGCTCGATGATGCGGTGCGGGGCTTCCAGCAGCACGGTGCAACGCGGCTGGTCGGCCAGCTTTTGCACGGCGGCCAGTCGTTCGGCATTCTTGGTGGGCAGGAAGCCGGCAAACACAAAACCGTTTTCGCCCTGTGCCGGCGTGACGGCACCAGCCACGCTGATGGCCGATGTCACGCTGCTGGCGCCGGGCAGTGGAATGCTGCGCAGACCCACGGCCTGCAGCGCCGCGCACAGGCGCGCGCCCGGGTCGCTGACGCCGGGCGTGCCTGCATCGCTGACATAGGCGATGCGCTGGCCTTGCTGCAGGCGCTCGATCACCTGCTGGGCGGCTTCTGCCTCATTGTGCTGATGCACGGCCAGCAACTGGCTGCCGGGTCGGTCCAGCCCATAGCTGCGCAGCAGGCCCTGGGTGTGGCGCGTGTCTTCGCAGGCTATGCAGTCCACGATCTGCAGCACATGCAGCGAGCGCAGGCTGATGTCGGCCAGATTGCCAATCGGCGTCGCCACCACATACAGGGCTCCCTGCGGATAATGCTGGGAAGCGGCCGCGTCATGTGCGGCAGTCAGTGCAGAGGCGAAAGAGGTAGTCAATGGATTTCCTTGGAAAGCGGCCCAAGCCGGCGCAAAGCACAACCGCACGCGGGCAGCAGGCCGAGGATGCCGCGTTGGCCCATTTGCAGGCGCGGGGCCTGAAGCTTGTCGAGCGCAATTATCGGACGCCGGGCCGTGGTGGTGGCGAAATCGACCTGATCCTGCGTGACCGCGACGGGTCTTTGGTGTTCGTCGAAGTCCGCAGCCGCAACACCGAGTGCTTCGGCGGTGCCGGCGGTAGCATCGGCCGCCTCAAGCAGCAGCGCATTGTGCTGGCCGCCAGACACTATCTGATGAGGCTTGCGGCAGTGCCGCCATGTCGCTTTGATGTGGTGCTGGTCGACAGCTCCGGGAACCAGATGCGCATCGAGTGGCTCCAAGCGGCATTCGAGGCGCTTTAGTCGCCGCGTCATAGTTGTGCGCAACACTGATGCGCAAATAACGGTTTGCTACCAAAGAGATAACAGGTGGCGGGTATCATCGGGCCTCCATGCTAGAGCAACGAATTCAACAGCATTTCATCGACAGTGCCGACCTGAAGTACCAGGCCGCCCAGGCGCTGAGCCAACCTATTGCTTCTGCCGTACAAGCCATGCTGGCCTGTGTGACGGGCGGCGGCAAGGTGCTGGCTTGCGGTACGGGCGTTTCGGCCAGCGATGCCCAGTTATTTGCCTCCCTGTGCGTGACAGGGTTCGAACGCGATCGTCCCGAGCTGGCGGCCGTGGCCCTGACGTCCGACGGCGGCCTGCTGGGCAGCGTAGGAGCCACGGGCTCGGGCGGCAATGCCAGCCAGTATCTGGCGCGCCAGGTGCGAGCGCTGGGGCAGCCCGGCGACCTGCTGCTGCTCATGTCGGTGACCGGCAACGACATGGCCGTACAGGAAGCCCTGGAGGCCGCCCACGAGCGCGACATGATGGCCGTGGTGCTGACAGGCCGCACCGGCGGCAACCTGGCCACCACCGTGCGCGAGACCGATGTACTGATATGCGTGCCCCACGACCGTGCGGCGCGCGTGCGTGAAACCCATACCTTGATCCTGCACTGTCTGGCCGACGGTGTGGACTCTCAACTGCTTGGTGACCAGGAGATGCCTTTATGAAGTTGAAGTGGACCCGTGTTGCATGTGCGGCCCTGACCGTTGCCGCTCTGGGCGGTGCCTTGAGCGGTTGCGTGGCTCTGGTGGGCGGCGGTGCCGCCGTGGCAGGCATGTCGGCAGTGGACAGGCGCACTACCGGCACACAGGTTGAGGACCAGGGCATCGAGCTGCGTGCCGGCAATCGCATCAGCGAGGTGATGGGCGAGAAGGCCCGCGTCAGCGCCACCAGCTACAACCGTGTGGTGCTGCTGACCGGCCAGGCCGGCAATGCGACGGACAAGGCGACCATCGAGAAGCTGGTGCGCGAGCAGGCCACCGTGCGAGAGGTCTACAACGAGATCGAGGTCGTGCCTTTCACGGCAACACTGGGCCAGCGCTCTCAGGACTCCCTGATCACGACCAAGGTCAAGGCCAGCCTGGTCAATGCCAAGGACATTTCATCCTCGGCCATCAAGGTCGTGACCGAGAACAACGTGGTCTATCTGATGGGCATAGTCACGCCGCGCGAATCCAAGCGTGCAGCGGAGATCGCTCGTGGCGTCAACGATGTGAGCAAGGTTGTGCGCCTGTTCGAAGTCATCTCCGAAGAGGAGCTGGCCGCATCGACATCCAGGGCTGCACCGGTGGTCGAAGACCGCTCCAGCATGAACTGAAGCAGAGCTACAGGCATGAAAAAAGCCGGACCCAGGTCCGGCTTTTTTCATGGGCCGACGCTCAGCGCAGGCGCTGGATCAGGCTGGACGTGTCCCAGCGACTGCCGCCCATGGCCTGCACATCGGCGTAGAACTGGTCCACCAGCGCCGTGACGGGCAGGCGCGCACCATTGCGCTGGGCTTCGGCCAGAACCAGTCCCAGATCCTTGCGCATCCAGTCCACGGCAAAGCCGAAGTCGAACTTGCCCACGGCCATGGTCTTGCCGCGATTGTCCATCTGCCAGCTCTGGGCGGCGCCCTTGCCGATCACGTCGAGGACCTTCTCCACGTCCAGGTCGGCACGCAGGCCAAAGGCAATGGCTTCGGACAGCCCCTGGACCAGGCCCGCAATGCAGATCTGATTGACCATCTTGGTCAGTTGACCGCTGCCGCTGGCACCCATGTGGGTAAAGGCGCGCGAGAAGGCATCGGCCACCGGTGCCACCTGATCGAAAACCTCCTGATCGCCGCCGCACATGACGGTGAGCTGGCCGTTGACCGCACCGGCCTGACCGCCCGATACCGGGGCATCCATGAAGTGCAGGCCGCCCTGGCGGGCCTGTGCATACAGCTCGCGTGCCACCTGCGCCGAGGCCGTGGTGTGATCTACAAAGATGGCCCCAGGCTCCATGCCGGCGAAAGCACCGTCGTCTCCCAGCGCAATCGAGCGCAGGTCGTCGTCGTTGCCCACGCAGCAAAAGACCATGCGTGCGCCCTTGACGGCTTCGCGGGGCGTGGCCCCATGGCGGCCGCCGACAAATTCCTCGACCCAGGCTTCGGCCTTGGTGGCCGTGCGGTTGTAGACCGTGACCTGATGGCCTGCGGCAGCCAGATGCCCGGCCATGGGGGAACCCATGACACCCAGACCCAGAAAGGCCACGGGCGTGGAAGTGCAGGGTGCGTAGCTGCGGGAGGCGATGGTGGCTGTGCTCATGAAATCCTCTAAGACTTGGTGCGGAACAGTTCGATCATGGTAGCGCCGCAGTGCATGGCCGTGGCGGAGAGCAGGGTCCTGGGCGGCCCTGCCGCCCCCAGCAAAGCAAGCGCTCCACCTGTGGGAGGAGATGCCGGCGCCCTGGGTTAGACGATGGTCAGATGTTCGGTGCCGGCTGCCAGGTCCAGAGTCCGGGCGCGCTGGCTGTTGAGCTTGATCTGCAGACGCAGGTCGTTGACCGAGTCTGCATTGCGCAGCGCATCTTCGTAGGTGATGAGATTGGATTCGAACAGGTCGAACAGCGCCTGGTCAAAGGTCTGCATGCCGATATTGCGGCTTTTCTTCATGATCTCCTTGATCTCGACGACCTCGCCCTTGAAGATCAGGTCGGCAATCAGCGGAGAGTTGAGCATCACCTCGATGGCGGCGACACGGCCCTTGCTGTCCTGCTTGGGAATCAGACGCTGGGAGATGATGGCCCGTAGGTTCAGCGACACATCCATCAGCAGCTGTGGACGGCGTTCTTCGGGAAAGAAGTTGACGATGCGGTCCAGTGCCTGGTTGGCACTGTTGGCATGCAGCGTGGCCAGACACAGGTGACCGGTTTCCGAGAACGCAATCGCGTGCTCCATGGTTTCACGGTCGCGGATTTCGCCCATCAAAATCACATCGGGAGCCTGGCGCAGCGTATTTTTGAGCGCCGCTTCCCAGCTTTCGGTATCCAGTCCCACCTCGCGCTGCGTGACCACGCAGTTCTTGTGCGGGTGCACGAATTCCACGGGGTCTTCCACCGTGATGATGTGGCCGAAGGAGTTCTCGTTGCGCCAGTCCACCATGGCGGCCAGCGTGGTGGATTTGCCGGAGCCCGTCGCGCCGACCAGAATGCACAGGCCGCGCTTGGTCATGGTGACCTCCTTGAGCACCTGTGGCACGCCAAGGCCGTCAATCGTGGGCAGGGTGGTGGGAATGGTACGCAGCACCATGCCGACCTTGCCCTGCTGCATGAAGGCATTGACGCGGAAGCGCCCCACGCCGGCCGGCGAGATGGCGAAGTTGCACTCCTTGGTGTGCTCGAAGTCCGCCACTTGCTTGTCGTTCATGATGGAGCGCGCCAGGGCCAGCGTATGCAGCTGGCTCAGCGGCTGCGGCGAGACCTTGGTGACCTTGCCGTCAATCTTGATGGCGGGCGGAAATTCCGCCGTGATGAACAGGTCGCTGCCGTTGCGGCTGACCATGAGCTTGAGCAGATCGTTGATGAATTTACTGGCCTGATCGCGTTCCATGATCACTCCTTGTCCAGTGGTCGCAAGCAAAGACCACTCTTAAAAATTGGCACGGCCCAAGCGAGAGACAGCCAGCAAGGGCCGTCCCGCAGCAAAGGCTGTCGTCCCCCTCAGGGAGAAGCGGCAAAGCCGCTCAGGGGGAGCCTTATCCCGGGAAATTCTCTGGAATCTTCGCCTTGCTGCGCGCCTCGGCCGGGCTGATGAGGTTGCGGCGCACCAGATCGGTGAGGTTCTGGTCCAGGGTCTGCATGCCCATGTTCTGGCTGGTCTGGATGGTGGAGTACATCTGTGCCACCTTGGCCTCGCGGATCAGATTGCGGATGGCGGGCGTGCCCAGCATGATCTCGTGCGCGGCGACACGGCCCTGGCCGTCCTTGGTCTTGCACAGCGTCTGCGAGATCACTGCCTGCAGCGACTCGGAGAGCATGGCGCGCACCATTTCCTTTTCCTCGGCCGGGAACACGTCGATGATACGGTCGATGGTCTTGGCCGCCGACGAGGTGTGCAGCGTGCCGAACACCAGGTGACCGGTTTCGGCCGCCGTCATGGCCAGGCGGATGGTTTCCAGGTCCCGCATTTCGCCGACCAGGATCGCGTCCGGATCTTCACGCAGCGCGGATTTCAGGGCTGCCGCGAACGACAGCGTCATGGGGCCGACTTCGCGCTGGTTGATCAGGCATTTCTTGGACTCGTGCACGAATTCGATGGGGTCTTCCACCGTCAGGATGTGGCCGTACTCGGTCTCGTTGAGATAGTTGACCATGGCCGCCAGAGTGGTGGACTTGCCCGAGCCCGTGGGGCCGGTCACCAGCACCAGGCCGCGCGGCTTCAGGGCCAGGTCGGAGAAGATCTTGGGGGCGTTGAGCTGCTCCAGCGTCAGGATCTTGCTGGGAATGGTACGGAACACGGCCGCCGCGCCGCGGTTCTGGTTGAAGGCGTTGACACGAAACCGGGCCAGACCTTCAATCTCGAACGAAAAGTCCACTTCCAGAAACTCTTCGTACTGCTTGCGCTGGGCATCGCTCATGATGTCGTAGACCATGGCGTGCACGGTCTTGTGGTCCAGCGGATCGATGTTGATGCGACGCACATCGCCGTGGACGCGAATCATGGGGGGCAGGCCTGCCGACAAATGCAAGTCCGAAGCCTTGTTCTTGACACTGAATGCCAGCAATTGCGTGATATCCACGGAGATCCCTCTCTGGTTTGGTACTCTGGCGCCAATTATGACGACGATTGAAAACAATCTGGGGCAGATTCATGCCCGCATTGCAGCCGCTTGCGCCAGTGCAAGCCGGCCCGTGACATCGGTGCAACTGCTGGCCGTTTCCAAGACCTTCGGCGCGGATGCAGTGCGCGAGGCCGTGCTGGCCGGCCAGCGCAGCTTTGGCGAGAACTATATCCAGGAGGCCGTGGAGAAGATCGCCGCCGTGCGCGCCATGCAACTGCCGGGCGGCGAGGCGCTGCAATGGCATTGCATAGGCCCCATCCAGAGCAACAAGACGCGGCTGGTGGCCGAGAATTTCGACTGGGCTCAGACCGTGGACCGGCTCAAGATCGCCGAGCGTCTTTCGGCCCAGCGCCCCCAGGGCATGGCAAGGCTCAATGTCTGCATCCAGGTCAATGTGGATGGCGGCACCACCAAGTCCGGCGTTGTGGCCGAGCAAGCGCTGGAACTGGCCGAAGCCATGGCGAAGCTGCCCAATCTGCAGCTGCGCGGCATCATGAGTATTCCCGATGACACTCCTGATTTCGAAGCGCAATGCGCAGTCCATAAAAGGGCTGCATCCATTTTTGATGCCATAAAGTCCAGCGGGCTCGCGGGGCTGGAGCATTTCGACACGCTGTCCATGGGCATGACCGGCGATCTGGAAGCCGCCGTGGCAGCAGGCAGCACCATGGTGCGCGTGGGCAGCGGAGTGTTTGGACGGCGTACCTACGGTACGCCCACCCCCTGAGCCGCTACGCGGCTTCCCCCTCTCTCTACGCGCTGCGCGCTAGGGGAGGGGG
>NZ_JBKFBC010000005.1:167411-171920 GCF_053345995.1 Comamonas sp. C24C
GCGGGGCGGCCCTTCCTTGGTGTCTCTGAGTTGGTCCGCGCCGGTATCAGACCGCTTAGGCTATGCCATACCGCACAGGAGATTGTGCTCAAGGCCGCTTCATCTGGCATTCGGTCGGTAGATCAAGCTGCTGGGCGGAATAGACGGCGTCGGTTCTGAAGCCGTAGTTCGTGCCTTCCCAGCCGGTCTTGACCAGCTTGCCATCCACGGGGGCGATGGTGTTGACGACCTGGGGCAGCAGCAGCTGATGGTCCTTGCCGCGCATCTTGACGGGGCCGAAGACTGTGTCCATGGACATGTCCTCCATGGCCTTGGCAATTTTCACGGGTTCGGTGGACTGGGCCTTGGCCATGGCAGCGGCCAGCATGCGCGGCACCAGGTCCATGCGCGGGGCCAGAAAGTCCTGGTTCATCCTGGCCTTGTACTCCCTGGCCCGGGCGTCGGCCTGGGCGCGGTCGGCCATGCCGGGGTGCCATTCCGCGACCCAGGTCACCTGGCCTATCCTTGCCTGGGAAATCGAGGTCACGGTGCCCGGAAAGCCGCCTGCGCTGTGGTTGAAGTAGCGCAGGTTGTAGCCCGAGTCGCCGGCCGACTTGAGCAGCAGGGCCAGATCCTGGCCCCAGTTGCCGGTGATGACCGAATCGGTGCCGACCTCCTTGATCTTGGCCACATAGGGCGCAAAGTCCTTGATGCGACCCATGGGGTGCAAGGTCTCGCCCACGAACTGCACATCCGGTCTTGCCTTGGCTACCATGCTGCGGCCGAAGCTGGCCCATTGCTTGCCATGGGCATAGTCCTGGTTGAGCAGAAAGACTTTGCGGATCTCGGGCTGGGTCTTGATGTAGTTGGCGATGGCCTGCATGCGCATGGCCGTGTTGGCGTCGAACATGAAATGCCAGAAGCTGCAGGACTTGCCGGTCAGCTCGGGATCGATGGAGCTGTGGTTGAGTATCAGCACCTCCTTGCCCGGATTGCGCTGGTTGTAGCGGGCCGCCGCCTGCACCAGCGCCGTGACCACCGAGGATCCCGAGCCCCCCGTCACCACTACGCGCGCGCCCTGGTCTATGGCAGCCTGCAGCGCGCTCTGGCTTTCCTGGGCCGAGAGCTTGCTGTCGAACTGCAGCAGCTGGAACTTGGTTCCGTTGTAGAGGCCGCCCTTGGCATTCACGTCATCGACGGCATAGAGCACATGGTTGCGCATGACTTCCCCCACATTGGCAAACGGGCCGGAGAGAGGGTCGATGAACGCGATCTTGAACGGCTCTGCCGTCTGGGCGGATACGGTGCCGGCACAAAGGCCGGCGGCCAGCGCAAGGGCTGAGAAGCGAACTGACATGGTTTTGTCTCCAGGGAGTTGGAATTGCGCCTTGGCCTTCGAGGCTCTCAGCTGGCGCTGTTGGTGGTGGATGAAGCGCTCTTGCGGCGCCTGGGGGGCGAAGGGGTCTGCGCTGCCGGCGCCGGTGCGGCCCTGGCCGCACGCTTTCGCGCAGGGGCCGCAGCAGTGCGCAGGCCCAGCACGCGCGAGGCTAGATCGGTGAGCTCGACCACCATCTCGGCCGGGCCCAGCTTGCCGCCAGGCTGATACCAGTTGTAGAGAAATCCGGGCAGGCTGCAGGCCGCCTGGGCGGTGATGCGGGTGTCGCGGAAGTCGAAATGCCCGCTGGCGCGGCCTTCGTCGAGCAGGGCGCAGAACTGCTTGTAGAACTGCTGGGCCACATTGCGCGAGGCCTTGAGATAGGCGGGGCTGAAGGCCTGCGGCTCGCGGTAGGGGAAGAAGCCCGCCGGATAGTGCGCAATGGTGGCGGCGATCAGTCGCTGAAGGCCGTCGATGGCCTTCTCATGCGCGGGGCGCGGGTCGTCGGCCGCAAAGTCGAGCACCGTGAAGCAGGCCTCAGTCGGTGCCCAGCACAGGGTTTCGAAGATCTCCTGCTTGTTGCGAAAGTAGTAGTAGACAAAGGGCTTGGTCACGCCCAGTGCCTGCACGATCTGCTCGATGGTGGTGTTGGCATAGCCATAGCGGTCGAACAGGGCTTCGGCGGCCTTGAGAATGCGCTCGCGCTTCTCGTCGGAGCCAGCGGTGGGCAGGCGCTGGCGGCCGCGCGGCGCCACGGGCGCAGCCGGCTTTTTCTCGGTCTTTCTGGTCGTGGCGGGCATGAGGGTTTGCGTGTGTCGCATTCGTTATACCAATGGGTAGCATTGTTCTACCGGCAGGTATACATTGACAAGACGCCGAGCAGCAGATTGCCCTAAGGCAATCCCTGAGAACGCCCGCAAAGTGGCGCCGCTGTTCGGTCTATACGAGACACCCAGGAGACAACCATGGCTGAATCCGAAATCCTCATTCCCCTGCATGAGGCCTTGCGCCGCAATGCGCGCAACCACCCCGAGCGCGATGCCTATATCTGGTACGGCCAGCACATCAGCTGGCGCCAGGTGGATGAGGCCAGCGATGCCGTGGCCGCGCATCTGCAGCAACTGGGCGTGAAGCCCGGCGAGCCCGTCGCCCTGTTCATGAACAACTGCCCGCAGTACATCATTGCGCACTACGCGGTGCAGAAGATCGCTGCCATCGTCTGTCCCTGCGGGCCGCTGAACAAGGAGCATGAACTCGAATATCAGCTCAACGATCTGCAGGCCAGGGTCATCATCGCGGCCGATGTGCTGCTGCCCGTGGTCGACAAGGTGCGCGGCAGCACCGCGCTGCAGCATGTGCTGGCCGTGCGCTACGGCGACTGGCTGCCCGCCAGAGCCACGCTGCCCCTGCCTGCCGAACTGCAGGCCCCCGTGCAGCCGCTGCCCGGCAATGTGACGTCCTTCTGGGATCTCATGCACAGCGGCGCCAGGCCTTCCCATGTCGAGGTGGACATGGACGAGGTGGCGCTGATGACCTATACCTCGGGCACCACGGGCCTGCCCAAAGGCGCCATGCTGAGCTTTGGCGCGGCCGCGTACAAGACCGCCGGTGCGTCCCGGGTGACCGGCGTCAGTGCCGAGGATGTGTTGCTGGCTGTTGCCCCGCTCTATCACATCGCCGGCATGTCCATGGGGGTGAACATGCCCGTGCATTCGGGAGCGACCTGCGTGCTGCTGCATCGCTTCGATCCGCTGGCCGTGGCGCAGGCGCTGGAGCGCTACCGCGTCAGCTGGTGGTACAGCATCGCGCCCATGAATGTGGCGCTGATGCAGGTGCCCGGCGTGGAGAAGATGGATTTCAGCGCGCTGCGCCGCAACACCGTCACCAGCTTCGGCATCACCTATACCGAGGATCTGGCGCAGCAATGGCGCAGGTTCGCACCCAACGCCATCTCCAGTGAGGCGGCCTACGGCCTGTCCGAAACCCACACCATGGATACCTTCATGCCGGGCGATGCCATTCGCTGGGGCACGCATGGCAAACCAGCACCTGGCAACGAGATCCGGGTGATAGATCCTGAGACCGGCGCGCCGCTGGCGGCAGGCGAGGTGGGCGAGATCATCATTCGCGGCCCGGGCAACTTCAAGGGCTACTGGAACAAGCCCGAGGCCACGGCCAAGACGCTCAAGGACGGCTGGGTGCATACCGGCGATATGGGCAGATTCGATGCGGACGGCTATCTGACCTTCATCGGCCGCTTCAAGGAAATGATCAAGGTCTCGGGCTACAGCGTCTTCCCCGAAGAAGTGGAGACGATTCTGATCAAGCATCCGGCCATCGCCCAGGCTGCCGTGATCGGTGTTGCCGATGCCCAGAAAGGCGAGGTCGTGCGCGCCTTCATCGTGCGCAAGCCCGGACAAAGCCTGGAGGCGGACGGGCTGCTGGCCTGGAGCAAGGAAAACATGGCCAGCTACAAGGCTCCGCGCGAGGTGCGCTTCATCGATGCGCTACCGGCCACGGGCGCAGGAAAGGTGCTGCGCCGTTTGCTGCGAGATATCCCCTGATTTTTTGCATCAAAAGTGGTTGTGACCATTGATTGGTGAGCGCTAAAAGCTAATAAAACGAGAGTCCTATGTTCAAGAAAGTCCTGATCGCCAACCGCGGTGAAATCGCGCTGCGCATCATCCGTGCGCTGCAGGAACTGGGCATTGCCAGCCTGGCGGTGTATGCCGCCGATGATGCGGCGGCTCCGCATGTGCAGGCGGCTGACGAAGCGCAGGCACTGGGCGCGAGCGGCCCGGCTGCCTATCTCGATGGTGCGCATCTGCTGCGGATTGCCCAGCAGCACGGTTGCGATGCGCTGCACCCGGGCTATGGCTTTCTCAGCGAGAACGCAGACTTTGCGCGCGCCTGTGCGGCAGCGGGACTGCGCTTTATCGGCCCGACGCCCGAGCAGCTGGCGCTGCTTGGCGACAAGGCCAGAGCCCGTGCGCTGGCGCAGCAATGCGGCGTGCCCCTGATGCCCGGCAGCACCGAGGCCGTGACGCTGGAGCAGGCACAGCAGTTCTTTGCGCGGCAGCAGGCCGACGGGGCCAGCGGCATCATGATCAAGGCCATCGGCGGCGGCGGCGGGCGCGGCATGCGTGCGGGCACCG
>NZ_JBKFBC010000005.1:172173-247288 GCF_053345995.1 Comamonas sp. C24C
AGCTCATCACCGAGGACGCGCTGCGCATGGCAGCCAGGCTGCGCTATGAAAGCCTGGGCACGTTCGAGTTTCTGGTCGATCTGCAGTCCGAGTCCCTGCCCTATGTGTTCATCGAAGCCAACCCGCGTCTGCAGGTGGAGCACACGATTACCGAGGAGGTCTTTGGCGTCGATCTGGTGCAGGCCCAGATCCGCATTGCGGCGGGCGAGCATTTTGCCGACCTGGGCCTGAATGTGAATGCCCCGCCCCGGCCGCGCGGCTATGCCATGCAGTGGCGCATCAATGCCGAAACCCTGGATGCCCAGGGCAACTCCCGCCCCGGCGGCGGCCGCATTGCCGAGCTGCACTGGCCGCAAGGGCCGGGCATACGCCTGGACGGTCATGCGCAGCAGGGGGGCAGTCCGTCGCCGCACTACGACACCTTGCTGGCCAAGCTCGTCGTGCACAGTCACGCGCCGCGTTTCGAGGATGTGCTGCGCCGCTCCCGGCGCGCGCTGGCCGACTGCCGCATTGCGGGCCTTGCCACCAATCTGCCGCTGCTGCAGGCCCTGGCCCAGCGGCCCGAGATGCTGGAGCAGACCGTGCACACGCGCTGGCTCGAAGAGGTCTTGCCGCAGCTGGTGGAGGCCGCAGAAAAGATAGCTTCAAGCGCAAGTCATTCAAAGAATTCAGATACTTTTGATTCTGAAAACAATGTATACCAAGCGCAGCAAGCTCCTGAAAATGCAGTGCTGGCCCCCATGCCCGCAAGGGTCGTGCAGTGGTCTGTTGCGGTGGGCGAGACGGTGGCCAAGGGTGCCGAGCTGGGCATTCTCGAAGCCATGAAAATGCAGCATGTGTTGTTCGCGCAGGCTGCTGGCCGGGTTCAGGCGCTGCTCGCGGAGGCCGGCAGCTATGTGGCGCAGGACCAGGCCTTGCTGGTGCTCGCGCCCGTCCAGGGCGATGCGGCGCATGCCGAGGTGGTACCGCAGCGGCAGGACCCGGGCCACATCCGGGCCGATCTGCAGCGCGTCAAGGATCGCCATGCCTTCACGCTCGATGCAGCTCGGCCCGAGGCCATGGCCAGGCGCCACGGCCAGGGCAGCCGCAGCGCGCGCGAGAACATTGCCGATCTCTGTGATGAAGGCAGCTTTATCGAGTACGGGGCGCTGGCGATTGCCGCGCAGACCCGCAGGCGCAGCCTTGACGATCTGGTGGCCAACACGCCGGCCGACGGCATGGTGACGGGCATGGGCTCCATCAATGCCGCGCAGTTCGGTGCAGAGCGCTCGCGCGCCGTGGTCATGTCCTATGACGCCACGGTGCTGGCCGGCACCCAGGGCGCGCGCAATCACGCCAAGACCGACCGCATGCTGGGTATAGCTCTGCAGCAGAAGCTGCCCGTGGTGCTGTTTGCCGAAGGCGGCGGCGGCCGGCCTGGCGATACCGACACACCCGTGGTCGCGGGCCTGCATGTGCATACCTTCGCGGCCTATGCGGCGCTCTCGGGTCAGGTGCCCGTGGTGGGCATCACCCACGGCCGCTGCTTTGCAGGCAATGCCGCGCTGCTGGGTTGCAGCGACGTGATCATCGCCACGCGCAGCAGCAATATCGGCATGGGCGGACCGGCCATGATCGAGGGCGGCGGCCTGGGTGTCTTCCGGCCCGAGGAAGTCGGCCCCGCCAGCGCGCAGCATGCGAATGGCGTGATCGACATCCTGGTCGACGACGAGACCCAGGCCGTGGCCGCGGCCAGGCACTATCTGTCCTTCTTCCAGGGGCGCATCGACCAATGGTCCGAGCCCGACCAGCGCCTGCTGCGCCAGGTCGTTCCCGAGAACCGCCTGCGTGCCTACGACACCCGCGCCGCCATGGCCGGGCTGGTGGACGAGGGCAGTCTGCTGATGCTGAGAACCGGCTTCGGCGCCGGCATCCACACGGCGCTGGCGCGCATCGAGGGGCGGCCTGTGGGGCTGATGGCCAACAACCCGGGCCATCTGGGCGGCGCCATCGATGCCGATGCGGCGGACAAGGCGGCGCGCTTCATGCAACTGTGCAATGCCCACGGCATCGCCATCGTCAGCCTGGTCGACACGCCCGGCTTCATGGTGGGGCCGGAGATCGAGAAAACCGCCCAGGTGCGCCATGTCAGCCGGCTGTTCGTCATGGCGGCCAAGCTGCGTGTCCCGTACTTCAGCGTGGTGCTGCGCAAGGGCTACGGCCTGGGCGCCATGGGCATGACGGCGGGCAGCTTTCATGCGCCCATCTTCAATGTGGCCTGGCCCACGGGCGAGTTCGGCGCCATGGGTCTGGAAGGGGCAGTGCGGCTGGGCTTTCGCAAGGAGCTCGAAGCCCTGCCCGAGGGCGCGCAGCGCGAGGCGCTGTTTGAGAAGCTGCTGGCCCAGCAATACGCACATGGCGAGGCCATGCACATGGCGGCCACGCTGGAAGTCGATGCCGTCATCGACCCCGCGGAGACCCGCGCCTGGCTGGTGCGCGGCCTGGCCGGTGCGCGCCTGCGCGAGGGTGAAGGCCGCTTCGTGGACACATGGTAAACGCTGATGGAGATTTCGCATTTGCAGCGTTTAATCGGCCGGAATCTTCGATGTGCAAAGCGCTTGCAGCTCATGTTTTTGATATGAACTGCATACGCAAAACCATATTCCGGCTCATGCTAAGCTGAATGTCTTGCACCTGCGCCCCGGCGGCCCCGGGGTGTTTTTGACTGCTCAGCTTTTGCGATTGGAGATACCCCATGCCCGGACTTTTGCCCGACGTCGACCCCGATGGCCTGCTTGAATTTTCGGTGGTCTACACCGACCGAGCGCTCAACCACATGTCCAAGAAGTTCGTGGGTGTGATGCAGGACATCCTGGGCATGCTCAAGGATGTCTATCACGCCAACACGGCCGTTCTGATTCCGGGCAGCGGCACTTTCGGCATGGAGGCTGTGGCGCGCCAGTTCGCCAACCGCGAGCGGGTGCTGATCGTGCGCAACGGCTGGTTCAGCTACCGCTGGACGCAGATCTTCGATGCCGATGCGGGCCTGGGCGGCGGCTCCGTGGTCTGCAAGGCGCGCAAGCAGGGCGAGGGCAGCCAGGACCCCTGGGCGCCATGTCCGGCCGAGGATGTGGCCGAGACCATTCGCGTGGAGCGCCCCAAGGTGGTGTTTGCCCCGCATGTTGAAACGGCCAGCGGCATCATGCTGCCCGACGAATACCTGCGCACCGTCGCCGATGCCGCACACGAGGTCGGCGCGCTGTTCGTGCTGGATTGCGTGGCCTCGGGCGCCATGTGGGTCGATATGGAAAAAACCGGCGTGGATGTGCTGATCTCTGCGCCGCAAAAGGGCTGGAGCAGCTCGCCTTGCTGCGCCATGGTCATGCTCTCGGCTCGTGCCCGCGAAGCCATAGAGCACACGCAAAGCTCCAGCTTCTCCTGCGATCTGAAGAAGTGGATGCAGATTGCCGAGGGTTACGAAAAAGGCCAGCATGCCTATCACACCACCATGCCCACGGATGCGCTGCTGCGCCTGCGCGACGTGATGCTGGAGACGCGCGAGTACGGCTTTGCCAAGGTGCGCGAAGAACAGATGGAGCTGGGGCGCAAGGTGCGCGGGCTGCTGCAGTCGCGCGGCTTTCCCAGCGTGGCCGCCGAGGGCTACAAGGCTCCCGGCGTGGTCGTGAGCTACACCACGGACACGGAAATCCAGAGCGGTCGCGCCTTTCTCAAGGTCGGCCTGCAGACCGCTTCGGGCGTGCCGCTGCAATGCGATGAAGGCCCGGACTTCAAGACCTTCCGCATCGGCCTGTTCGGCCTGGACAAATGGCATGACTCGGATCGCTCCGTGGCGCATCTGTCCAAGGCGCTGGACGATATCGGCATTGCCCTGATCTGAGTCAATGCAGCCGGCAGCATGGCTGCCGTGACATTTTTCCGACCCGACTTCGTACTAAAGTCGGGTTTTGTTCATTCAGCGCATCCGATATGAAAAAAGCAATCACCGTGATCGGGCTTGTATGGGCCATGGGTGCTGGCGCAGCGGTTCATGCTGCGCCGGTCACCACCGCCAGCGGGCTGGTCTATGAAAGCCAGGTCGAAGGCACGGGCCCCAGCCCCAAGGCGACTGACACCGTCAAGGTGCACTATCGCGGCTACTTCCCCGATACCGGCAAGGAGTTCGACAGCTCTTACGCCCGCAAGCAACCCATCGAGTTCCCGCTCAATGGCGTGATCCCCTGCTGGACCGAGGGCGTGCAGAAGATGAAGGTCGGCGGCAAGGCCAAGTTCACCTGCCCGCCGGCCATTGCCTACGGCTCACGCGGCGCGGGCCGTGCCGTACCGCCCAATGCCACGCTGAACTTCGACGTGGAGCTGCTGGGCATCCAGGGCCGCTGATCAAGGCCTGTCTATCTCCAGCCGCTTGGCCAGGCGCTGCAGATTGGCGCGATCGAGCTGCAGCTCGCGCGCTGCAGCGGCCCAGCTGCCCCGGTGGCGGGCCAGGCTGGCGCTGACCAGCTGGCGCTCATAGGCGCTGACGGCGGCGCGCAGGCCGGCCTCGGGCGCCGCTGCCGGTGTGGCCGGGTCGCTGGCGGCTGCAGTCTGTTCGGTGGCAGCTGCCTCGGTCCGCTCCCAGAGATCGGCAACCCCCAGCGTCACGATGCGCAACCTGGCACCGGCGCGGCTGGCGCTGCCATCATGGCGGCTCAGGGCCCTGAGCACGGCACGGCTGATGCAGTGCTCAAGCTCGCGCACATTGCCGGGCCAGCCGCGATTGAGCAAGGCTGCCTGTGCGGCCGCATCCAGGCGCAGGCCGCCCAGCCTGAGCCTGGAGCGGTTCTCCTCGAGGAAATAGCCCGCCAGCTGCAGCACATCGCTGTCGCGCTCGCGCAGCGGCGGCACGTTGAGCGGATAGACGTTGAGGCGGTGATAGAAGTCCGCGCGCATGCGCCCGGCGCCGACTTCCGCAGCCAAGTCGCGGTTGGTTGCGGCGATCACGCGCACATCCACATGATGCTCCCGGTCCGAACCCAGGCGCTGCAGCTGGCCGCTTTGCAGCACGCGCAGCAGCTTGGCCTGCACGGGCAGCGAGAGTTCGCCGACCTCGTCCAGAAACAGCGTGCCCTGATGCGCCTGCTCGAACTTGCCGCTGCGCTCGCTCAGCGCTCCCGTGAAGGCACCGCGCACATGGCCGAACAGCTCGCTCTCGACCAGGTTGTCGGGCAGGGCCGCGCAGTTGATGCTGATCATGGGCTTGCCGGCCCGGCCCGACTGCGCATGCACGGCCTGGGCCACCAGTTCCTTGCCGGTGCCGGTTTCGCCGGTGATGAGTACGCACAGATCGCTGGCGGCGACCAGGGCAATGTCTTTCTGCAGCTGGCGCATGACGGGGCTTGCGCCCTGCAGTCCGCGCTCCGGCGGCGCGGCTGGACTAGTCGAGCCGGTGGCACCGCGCGCGAGTTGCGACAGCTGCTGCACGCGCTCGGCAGTGGCCACGGTGGCTGCAGCCAGATTGCTGAAGGCCTGCAGCATGGCCAGCGCCGCAGGGTCGGCAAAGCGGCCCGGCTCCATTGCGTCCAGCGTCAGCAGGCCCCAGGGCAGGCCGCCCAGCTGCAGCACGCAGCCCATGCAGTCATGCACATGCAGCTCGTTGATGGCCTGGCCCTTGTGCGCTACCAGCCCGTCATAGGGGTCGGGCAGGGGGCTGTCGGGCTCGAAGCGCATGGCCTGGCCGGCCGCCAGCAACTGGGCAAAGCGCGGGTGCTCGGCCAGGCGAAAGCGTCTGCCCAGCGTGTCCGGCATCAGGCCGTCGATCGCCATGGGGCGCAGCCATTCGCCTTCCAGCTTCAGCAGGGCGACGGCATCGGCGGGCAGCAGATTGCGCAGCGCGGCCAGCAGGCGGCGCAGGCGTTCGCGCTCGGGCAGGTCCTGGGCCAGATCGGCGATCAGCGGGCTGACAGCGTTGAGAATGTGGGAGGTTGTCATAACGACAGCGTTTGGTGTCAATAAGACATCAATTGAGCAATGTCATATTGACGCATATTTCCGCAAGCCATTGTTTTGCAGTGGTATTGAGGCTGGCACGCTGCTTGCACTCACTGGTACAAGCCTTGCAGCTGGCAAGGCAGCAACCAGGAGATTTGCATGCTTACCGAACGTCAACGCGAGATCGTCAAGGCCACCGTGCCGCTGCTGGAAACCGGCGGCGAGGCGCTGATCACGCATTTCTACCAGACCATGCTGGGCGAATACCCCGAGGTGCGCCCGCTGTTCAACCAGGCGCACCAGCAAAGCGGTGCCCAGCCGCGTGCTCTGGCGCACAGCGTGCTGATGTATGCCAAGAACATCGACCGCCTGGAAAACCTGGGCAATCTGCCCGCGCAAATCATCAACAAGCATGTGGCGCTGCAGGTGCAGGCCGAGCATTACCCCATCGTGGGTGCCTGCCTGCTGCGTGCCATTCGCGAAGTGCTGGGCGCCGAGATTGCCACGGACGAGGTGATCGCAGCCTGGGCGGCGGCCTATCAACAGCTGGCCGATATCCTGATCGCGGCCGAGCGCAGCGTGTACGAGCAGACGGCGGCAGCCGAAGGCGGCTGGCGCGGTGCGCGCGCCTTCAAGCTGGTGCGCAAAGAGGCCGAAAGCGCTGAGATCACGTCCTTCTATCTGGAACCCGTGGACGGCGGCGCGGTGATTGCCCACCAGCCCGGCCAGTACATCGGCCTGCGCGTGGTGGTCGACGGCCTGGAGCAGCGCCGCAACTATTCGCTGTCGGCACCTGCCAACGGCAGGAGCTATCGCATCAGCGTCAAGCGCGAGGCCGGCGGCAAGGTCTCCAACCATCTGCACGACCAGCTACAAGTGGGCGACACGCTGGAGCTGTTCCCGCCCGCTGGCCATTTCACCTTGCAGGCCGGCGCCAGGCCCCTGGTGCTGATCAGCGGCGGAGTAGGCATCACGCCCACGCTGCCCATGCTGCAGGCGGCGCTGCCCACGGGTCGCGAGATCACCTTCATCCACTGCGCGCGCGATCGCGGCGTGCATGCCTTTCGCGAGAAGATCGACGCGCTGGCCAGCCGCCACGAGCAGCTCACGCGCCGCTATTGCTACGACCAGGCGGACGCGGGCGACGAGGTCGATGCCCAGGGCCTGCTGAGCACCGAGCGACTGGCCCAGTGGCTGCCCGAGTCGCGCGATGCCGATGTCTACTTCCTGGGCCCGCGCGGCTTCATGCGCAGCGTCAAGCAGTCGCTGCGCGAGCTGGGCGTGCCCGACGCCCAGGTGCATTACGAGTTCTTCGGTCCGGCGGAAGCGCTGACTACCCCCTGAGCGGCTTTGCCGCTTCCCCCTCTCTCTACGCGCTGCGCGCTAGGGGAGGGGGACGACACCGTCGCTGCGGGGCGGCCCTTGCTCGGTGTCCCTCGCTTTGGGGCGCGCCGGTTTTGAGCGCTGTGACCTGCAAACAAATGGATGCTCATTAAAAAAGAGCTTCTTGCGCTTGATATACAAGAGTTTCAAGGTGTTTTTTCATTGAAAATCATATGTAGAAAGTGCAAGCAGCTCTTTTATTTGATAGCTGACTCGTGAACCGTGCGCGGCCCAGGCCGGAGGCAGCGAGCAAGGGCCGCCCCGCAGCGAGGCTGCCGTCCCCCTCGGGGGGAAGCCGCGTAGCGGCTCAGGGGGTTATCGGTAATACGCTTCGACCGTGCCCTTGAGCTTGATCAGCAGGGGCTTGCCCTTGCGGTCCAGGGTCTTGCCGGCGGGCACCTTGACCCAGCCTTCGCTGACGCAGTATTCCTCGACGTCAAAGCGATCCTTGCCGTTGAAGCGGATGCCGATGTCGTGCTCGAACACGGAGGCCACATGGTGGGGGCTGCGAGGGTCAACGGACAGACGGTCGGGCAGTTCGGGGCGGGTGGCTTCGGTCATGATTTCTCGAGAGTCAGGGAATACAGGAGCGCTATTTTCGGTGCAATTGCAAAAGCCTGCCGCCTGTCGCTGCAATGGCGCAGCGCAGGCCATGCGCGGCCATCGGGGCCGAAGGCATAGGCGTGGCGGCCCGACTCGCCTATGCTTGCGCCATGCTCACCGAAGAACAACGCCTGTCCCTGCAGCGCGCCAAGCGGCTGCCGCTGATTTTGCTGCTGCTGGTGACGGCCGGCTTCATCGCCACGGCGCTGGCGGGCTCGCGCTGGGGACTGGAGGGCCAGGCTGTGCCGCTGTGGCTGGTGTGCCTGCGGGCCATCTGCGAGGCCGCCATGGTGGGGGCACTGGCCGACTGGTTTGCGGTCTCTGCGCTGTTTCGCCATATTCCGCTGCCGCTGGTGGGGCGGCACACGGCCATCATCCCGCGCAACAAGGATCGCATAGGGAACAACCTGGCCACGTTCGTGCGCGACAAGTTTCTCGACGCACCCTCGCTGGTGGCGCTGATCGAGCGCAACAATCCGGCCCAGGCGCTGGCGGACTGGCTGACGGCTCCCGCCAACAGCCAGCTGCTGGGCAAGCAGGTGGCGCGGCTGGCACTGGCCGCGCTGGAGATGGTGCAGGACAAGCAGGTCGAGAAGTTTCTGACCCAGTCGCTCAAGGCCGTGATGCAGCATGTGGATCTGTCGCGTGCGGCGGCCTCGCTGCTGTCGGGGCTGACGGCGGGCGGGCGCCACCAGGAGGTGCTCGACGATGTGCTGGCGCGCATCAGCCGCGTGCTGCGCCAGGAGCAGACGCATGTGATGATCGCGCAGACCATCGTGGTCTGGCTCAAGCGCGAGCACCCGATCAAGGAAAAAATGCTGCCCACGGACTGGCTCAGCGACAAGGGCGCCAGCGTGATTGCCAGCGCTCTCGACAGCTTGCTGCAGGACGTGGCCCAGAACCCCGGCCACCGTTTGCGCCAGGCCTTCGACAACTCGATACAGCGCCTGATCGACGGTCTGCAGAACGACCCCGTCTACGCCGAGCGTGTGGAAAAGCTGCGCAACTATCTGCTGCATGACGAGAAGCTGGCCGTCTACCTGCGCGAGCTATGGGCCGGCTGGCGCGCCCGGCTGGAGCGCGATCTGGCCGACGAGAATTCGGCCATGGCGCGCCGCGCCGCCGTGATGGGGCGCTGGTTGGGCCAGGCGCTGGCGCATGACGAGGCACTGCGCAGTTCCATGAACGAGCGCCTCAAGCGCTGGGCGACGACGCTGGCGCCCGATGTCTCGCAGTTCATCGCCCGCCATATTGCCGACACGGTGCAGCGCTGGGATGCCGAGCAGCTGGCCACGCTGATCGAGGCGCATATCGGCAAGGACCTGCAGTACATACGCATCAACGGCACGCTGGTGGGCGGGGCCATCGGCTTGCTGCTGTTTCTGATCTCGCATGCCGCTGCCCTGTGGCGCAGCATGCTGGCCTGGCTGGGCTAAGGCCTTTTCACGGCCAGACCGCACATGCCGCTGCCGGGCGATGCCGGTTTGAGGTCATGCCAAAGTACTTAACAGTAAAAATTCTTTGGAAGGCCTGTTGGTTGCGGTTACAATGAGAATTATTCGCAACAAGAAGACCTTGCTGCAATCTTTGACTCAGCCAGGCATGCCCATCGAATGGCCGCATGCCGCCATGCCCCGCCGCATGGTTCAGCCAGGACGATCTCATGCGCAGATCGTGATTGCCTTCTTCATCACTCCAACAGCGCGAATGCTTCGCTGACCGGCACCTGCTTTCCGTGGCCCTGACCATGGGGCGCAGCCTTGCCTGGTCGATGTGCCTTTTTTTCCGAACTCATCATGCAAATTCATGCAGCCGCTGCTGCAGGCTTCGCCACGGCCTGCGCCTCTTCATCTTCCCGTCCTCTGATCACCGTCCGCCGGTCGCTGCGCCCCATGCTGGGCATGGCGCTGGCGGCTGCCGGCCTGCTGACCCACGGGCTGACCGCGGCGCAGGAAAAATCGCTGGAGACGGTGGTGGTGACGGCCTCGGGCTTCGAGCAGGAGATCAAGGATGCGCCGGCATCGATTTCCGTCATCACGCGCGAAGAACTGGAAAAAGGCAGCTACAACAATCTGCATGATGCGCTGCGCGATGTGCCCGGCGTGAATCTGGTGCCTTCGGACAACAATTCCAACGACATCAGCCTGCGTGGCATGGGCGTGAACTACACCCTGATCCTGGTGGACGGCAAGCGCACCAATACCCGCGAAACCCAGGCCAACGGCTCCACCGGCACCGACCAGAGCTGGGTGCCGCCGCTGGAGGCGATCGAGCGCATCGAGGTGGTGCGCGGCCCCATGTCCTCGCTCTACGGCTCGGACGCCATGGGCGGCGTGATCAACATCATCACGCGTAAGGTGGCCAAGGAGTGGATGGGCTCCATCCGCACCGAAGCCACGCTGCAGGAGCGCTCGTCCTCGGGCAATATCTACCAGAGCAATTTCTATCTGTCCGGCCCCATACAGACCGATCTGCTGGGTCTGAGCATCTATGGCAACTACAACAAGCGCGGCGAGGACAACATCCTCAACGGCTACAACGACTACGACAACCGCGCGCTCAACGTCAAGCTGGCGCTGACGCCCAACAAGGACCACGACATCATTGCCGAGCTGGGCACCGGCAAGCAGCACTACACCTCGACGCCGGGCAAGACGCTGGCGGCCACGGCTGCACTCAGCGACCGCAAGTTCGAGCGCGACAACTTCTCGCTGCAGCACAAGGGACGCTGGGGCTGGGCATCTTCGGACACCTATCTGCAGCAGGAGAAGACGCGCAATCTGTCGCGCGACATGACCATCAAGAACACGGTCTTCAACAGCAGCTGGGTGGCGCCGCTGGGGGCCAGCCATCTGATGACCACGGGCGTGAGCTACAACGAGCAGGACCTGACGGACACCACCACCAACACCTTGCCCAATGCCAGCCGCACCAGCATCAACCGCAGCCAGTGGGCCGTGTTTGCCGAGGACGAATGGCGTCTGCACAAGGACTTCGCACTGACCGGCGGCCTGCGCTACGACCATGACAGCCAGGCCGGCGGCCAGGTCAGCCCGCGCCTGTATGGCGTGTGGAATCTGGCCCCGCAGTGGACGGTCAAGGGCGGTGTCTCCACGGGCTTTCGTGCGCCGTCGCTGCGTCAGACCGTGGGTGACTGGGGCCAGAGCAGCCGTGGCGGCAACATCTACGGCAACCCCGATCTGAAGCCCGAAACCTCGCTGACCAAGGAAATCGGCGTGCTCTACGACAGCGGCGCAGGCACCACGGCAGGGCTGACGGTGTTCGACAACGAGTTCGAGGACAAGATCACCCGCGTGGCCTGCCCCAGCTGCGGCCCGCTCAACAGCTCGGGCCGCGTGCCCACCACGAACATCAATGTGGACAACGCCATCACGCGTGGCCTGGAGGCTTCGCTGGGCACCCAGCTGAGCAAGACGCTGCGCCTGAAGACCAACTACACCTTCACCAAGTCCGAGCAAAAGAGCGGCGAGTTTGCCGGCATGCCGCTGAACCAGCTGCCACGCCATCTGTTCAATGTCTCGCTGGACTGGAGCCCCACGGCCCAGCTCAACGGCTGGCTCAAGGCTTCCTACCGCGGCGAGGAAAGCGCGCCCACGGGCGGAGCGTCCTCGGGCAGCTTCACCCAGAAGAGCTACACCATGCTGGATCTGGGCGGCTCCTACAAGCTCAACAAGACCGTCACGCTGTACGCGGGCATCTACAACCTGCTGGACAAGCAGGTCATCTATGACGGCGTCAATTACGACACCGTGCTCGATGGCCGCCGCTACTGGCTGGGCATGAACGTCAAGTTCTGATCCTGGTCATCGCAGTCCGTTGCTGCAGTGCGCGGCAAGGGCTGCCGGTCTTTCTTCTGTTTCCGCTTTTCAAGGTACTTCATGCAACCACTGACCAGCCGTCGCGCCACCACCGTGGCCCTGCTGATGATGGCCGGCGCCGCCTGGGCGCAAACGCCGCAGGCCCTGTCGTCTGCGGCCCAGCCCGCCCGCATCCAGGTCGAGCATGCCCGCGGCGTGACCGAGCTGCCCAAGGCTCCCCGGCGCGTGGTGGTGTACGACCTGGCTTCGCTGGACACCATGCAGGCGCTCAAGCTGCCGGTGACGGGCGTGCCCAAGGTCCATTTCCCCGCCTATCTGGCCGGCTATGCCGATGCCCGTTACCAGGTGGCGGGCTCGCTGTTCGAGCCCGACTATGAGGCGCTGAGCCGCATCCGCCCCGATCTGATCGTGGTGGCCGGCCGCTCGGCCGGCAAATACGAAACGCTGAGCCGTATCGCGCCCACGCTGGACCTGAGCACCTCGGGCCAGGACTTGCTCGGCGATATGCAGCGCAATGTGACCGCACTGGCCAGCCTGTGGGGCAAGCAGGCGCAGGGCGCGCAGCTCATGCAGCAGGTGCGCAGCGACGTGGAAGCCACCCGCGCTGCC
Source organism: Comamonas sp. C24C (assembly GCF_053345995.1). Lineage (NCBI taxonomy): Bacteria > Pseudomonadati > Pseudomonadota > Betaproteobacteria > Burkholderiales > Comamonadaceae > Comamonas > Comamonas sp. C24C. Next base: position 184,572 of record NZ_JBKFBC010000005.1, read on the forward strand.
GCGGCCAAGGCCGCGCCAGGCCTGCTGGTGCTGGCCGTCAACCGGAATATGAGCGGGCAGACGCCGGGTTCGCGCTTCGGTCTGCTGCATGACGTGCTGGGCATCAAGCCAGCCCTGCCCGCAGATCCGGCGCAGGCGCGCGGCATTGCGCTGAAGATGGACGATATCCCCGAATGGCTGTTCGTGATCGACCGCAATGCGGGCACGGGCAGCACCAGGGACAAGGACGGCAAGCCGGTCGTGCCGTCGCGTGAGCTGTTCGACAACGACACCATCAGGAACACCCGTGCAGGCCGCAAGCAGCAACTGGTGTTCGTCGACCCGCAGCTCTGGTATTTGCTGGGCAGCAGCGGCCCTCAGGCCATGCGGTCCAATGCACAGCAGATTCGCGCCGCGCTCGAACGCCAGGCTTTCTAAGAGAGCATTAATTTAATAGCTGCTTTCGCCAATGAATAAAGGGTTTCAATGCATAAAAGCATTGAAACCCTTTGTTTTCATGCGCAGTAAGCTATCAAAAGTATCAGGCAGCGGGCTCCGAAGGCTCGGGCGGCAGCAGCTGCTTGCCAATCAGCTGCCAGGCCTTGGCGGCATCGGCCTGGCCGGCGAACAGATGGCAACTGGCGGCCGTCATGGCGATGCGGCCGTTCTCGGGCTCCAGGTCAAAGGCCAGCTCGCATTGCGCAGCGGCGTTGGCCCACATCAGCAATGCGTTGCGGTTTTCTTCCTTCTGCAAGGCATGGGCCTCGGCCATCCAGGCCTGTGCCAGACGAAAGGCGGCTTCCGGTTCGTTCATGTCGGCCTTGTGCGCCAGATAGAACTCCTTGCCGGCGGCCTGCCAGAATGCGCGGGCCTGCTCGAAGTCCTGCGTGGCAATCTTCTGGGCCTGCTGCACCAGCGCGTTGCCGGCCTGCAGGTGGGCCTGATAGGTGGATGCGTCTTGATCTTGGGACATGGCGCTTATTGTCCTCATTGCCTGGCCTCGCGGAGCGCGACCGCGCGCATCTCCCCTGGACGGCCCCGGGGCATTGCCGCCGCCTGCAGGCGGCTTGACGCTAGTAGCGGAAGTCCAGCTGATGCGGGCCCTTGCCGATCTCTGCCGTTTGGGTCTTGCTTATGCCCTCCCTGGTGGTGGCGGTGATCTTGTAGCTGCCGGCAGGCAGCTGTACCAGGCAGACCGGGCCGTTGGCCGTGAAGCGGCTGCTGTCCTTGCCGGAGCTGACCTCGACCGCCACATTGGCCAGATAGGCGCCGTCCTTTTGCGCAAACAGCAGCGACAGCGGGTAGTCCTTCATCGCGGCGCGCATGAGCGTGGACTCGTCCTCGCCTATGCCGCCGCAGCTGTAGCGCAGCGCGCCGGCCTGCTGCATATCGGGAATCCGGCCTTGAGCCAGAGCGGGCAGGCCGAGACCGGTGCTGGCGGCCAGAACCAGGCAGGCAGCGTTTCTCAAGCAATGCATGGTGTTTCCTTTCAGCGATACACGGCCGGCCATCTTGCGGCCAGACCGCGCAGCTTCATGTCATCCCTGCTCGGTGCTGCGTGTGGGTCTCATCGGCTTTTACGACCGGTTGCCGGATGAAACAGGCGCCCGTGCCTGTGCGTCCTGGCCCGCAGGCAAGCTCAGCCCGATGCGGGTGACGGAGCGGTCGGAGTGCGCAAACGCCTGTCCGCCATGCATGCGTGCGATCGCGGCCACGATGGACAGGCCCAGGCCGTGGTTGCGATCTGCCTGGCTGCGCGCTGCGTCCGAGCGATAGAAGCGGTCAAACAGTCTGGGCAGATGTTCTGCGGCAATGGCCTGGCCCTGGTTCTGCACCGCCAGCGTGACCTGGCCGGCCTGCGGCATGCTGATCTGAATCTCTATGCAGCTGCCCGGCGTGGCATAGCGCGTGGCATTGCCCAGCAGATTGGACAGCGCCCGGCGCAGCAATCGCGCATCGACCTGGGCCTGCGCATCGCCCTGCACCCGCACCTGCAGATCGGCCTCCTGCAGCGCGGCCTCGTGGTACTCCACCACTTCGTCCGCGAGGCTGGCCAGGCTGGCCACCTGGATGCGGTGCGCGCTCTCGCCGCGATCGGCATGAGAGAGAAACAGCATGTCCGCCACGATGCCGGCCATGCGCTGCAGATCCTCCAGATTGGAAGCCAGGATGTCGCGCAGCTCCCCCGCATCGCGGGGCTTGCGCAGGGCCAGCTCGCAGCTGCTGATGAGCGTGGTCAGCGGGGTGTTGAGCTCATGGGCCACATCGGCGTTGAAGGCCTCCATCTGGCGGTAGGCCACGGCCAGCCGCTCCAGCAGCGCGTTGAACTGGGCAATCAGCGGACGCAGCTCCTGGGGCTGGTTGCTGTCGTCGAGCCTGGTCTGCCAGTCACGGCTCAGATCCTTGGCGCCCAGTTGCCGGGTCTGCTCCACCAGCGAATGCAGAGGCGCCAGCCCGCGGCGCACCAGCCAGGCGCTGAACATCGACACCAGCAGCGCACCGCTGACGGCAGCCAGGCCCAGAATCCAGGCCAGCTGGCGCAGCAGGGCGTCGTCTGGGCGGCGGTCCAGCATCAGCAGTACTTGCACGACCTGCTGCGCCTGCTGATCCACATGGGCTGGCAGCATGACACTGAAGCTGCGCCGGGCGCTGTGAACATCGTCGAGGGGCTGGTGCAGTTTCTCGAACAGCAGCGTGCCGTCGGCATGGCTGACGCGGATCGACATATCCTCGTGGCCCGTGAGGAAGTCGGACAGCATGTGCTGCATGCTGGAGGCGGAGCGATTGGCACGCGCCTGTTGCAGAAGATGGGTGACGGTGACCTGCTTTTGCTCCAGGCTTTCCTGCTGGCGCTGGGCCAGTGCCAGCCAGCTGCCCCAGTACACGGCCACGCAGACCAGGCCCAGGCCCAGCATGGTCTGCAGGGCCAGCGAGCGTGACAGCCGCCGGCTCAGGTTCGGGATCCGGGCTGCGCGGGAAGGAGTGGAATCAGCGGTCATGGTGGCTGCTATGCTGGACGATTGATTGTTTGCGGAGGAAGAAACCATGAGTCCTGCCAATGCCATGCTGAACCACCATGCCTTCTTGCAGGAGATGTACGAGGACAGCTATTTCCCCGAGGAGCTGGTGCGCAAGGGCGAGGATATTCTGCGAGAGTTGTGTCTTCAGATCGATCAGCAAAAGCCGCAGAATCTGGAGCAACTGTATCGCTTGAGCCATGCGGCGACCGAGCGCTTCAACGATCTGCAGCAGGAGTTCGAAGAGCAGGGCAGCGAGATGGAGACGGCGGCACGTGAATGCATTGCGGCTGATTTCGAGGCCATTGCCAGGGCTTATGGATTTGCAGAGGCGGATGTGGAAGAGCTGATCGCCCCACGCGAATGGTAGGCACCGGGGCTCAGGCCTCGGGGCGCAGCTCCAGCACATAGCCCATGCCGCGCACCGTGTGCAGCAGGGGTAGTTCGAAGGGCGCGTCGAGCTTGAGGCGCAGGCGGCGCACGGCGACCTCGACGACATTGGTTTCGCTGTCGAAGTTCATGTCCCAGACCTGGGAAGCCAGTTCGGTGCGCGACAGCACTTCGCCCTGTCGCCGCAGCAGCAGACTCAGCAGATTGAATTCCTTGGCCGTCAGGTCCAGCCGCTGTCCCGCACGCGTAGCGCGGTGGCGCAGCAGATCCAGCTCCAGATCGGCCATGCGCAGCACCGTGGCCTCGGGCGTGGCCTGGGCCTGAAGGCCGCGGCGCAGCAACGCATGAATGCGGGCCACCAGTTCCGAAAATGCAAAAGGCTTGACCAGATAGTCGTCGGCGCCTGCCTGCAGGCCTCTTACTCGGTCTTCCACCTGGGCGCGGGCCGTGAGCATGAGCACCGGCGTCTGGCGCGACTGGCGCAGGGCGGCCAGCACGGCCAGACCGTCGATGCCGGGCAGCATGCCGTCCAGAATGATGAGATCGTAGGGCTGCTCGGTGGCCAGGTGCAGGCCGTCGATGCCGTTGTGCGCGGCATCGACCACAAAGCCTTCCTCGCCCAGGCCTTTTTGCAGGTACTCGGCGAGCTTGGTTTCGTCTTCGATGACTAGAAGCTTCATGCCGCAGATTGTCGAGCAAGTCGGCCGCTGGCGAAGATGACAAATTTGTCATCTTGAGGTCAGAACCCTGTGGGGGCCGCCACGCTAGATTTGCCCCGCCTGTACAGGACTGCCAACCCAGGGGCTGGCATGCAGGCGGAGCATCACCATGACATTCATCACCAAGGCGGCCGCTGCGTTGCTGGGCAGCGGCCTGGGCCTTTTCGTGCCCTGCAGCTGGGCGCAACAGCCTGCGCCCGTCACGGCAGCGGCTGCCGCCCCCATCAGCCTGCAGGCCGCGCTGGCACTGGCCATGGAGCGCAACCCTGGTCTGCGGGCGGCAGCCCAGGCCCTGGCGGCCAGCGAAGGGGCATTGATTCAGAGCCGTGCCCGACCCAATCCCGAGCTGGCCTATTCGCAGGAAGACACGCGCCGCGAAACCCGCTCCATGACGCTGCAGTGGAACCAGTCCATAGAGATCGGCGGCAAGCGCGAGGCGCGCATGAAGGCGGCCGAGCATGGCCGCGAGCTGGCCCGGGCCGAGCTGGAGGCTGCCCAGGCCGGCCTGCGTGCCGATGTGCGCACGGCTTTTGCCAATGTGCTGGCCGGCCAGCAACGCGTGCAGCTGCATCAGAAGACGCTGGAGATTGCCAGCAGCGCCCGCGATGCGGCGGCCAAGCGGGTGCAGGCGGGCAAGGTGGCGCCGCTGGAGGAAACCAAGGCCCGTGTGGCCGAGAGCAGTGCCGAGCTGGCGCTGGCCCAGGCGCGCTCCGGTCTGCGTGTGGCGCGTCAGCAACTGGCAGCGCTGTGGGGAGCGCAGCCTGCGGCATTTGGCAGCGCGGTGGGTGAGCTGGCGCAGCTGCCGGTACTGCCCGATGAAGGCCTGATGCTGCAAAGGCTGGAGCATTCGCCGCAGATGCTGCGTTCGCAGCAGGCCGTCTTTCAGGCCAGGTCCGTCGCCGAACTGGAGCGCGCCAAGCGCCTGCCCGATCCCAGCGTGAGTCTGGGCATGAAGCGTGCACAGGAAGTGGGCCGCAATCAGCTGGTGGTGGGTATCTCGGTGCCGCTGCCGATTCTGGACAGCAACCGCGGCAATCAGCTGCAGGCGCTGCGTCTGGCCGACAAGGCCGAGGACGAGCTGCTGGCCACCCGCCAGCAGATGCATGCGCTGCTGCAGCAGCAGCGCGAGCAGTTGCAGACCAGCCGGGCCCAGGCCGAGCAGCTCGCGCAGCAGGTGCTGCCGGCGGCCGAATCCGCTTACGAAGTCGCTGCCAAGGGCTTTGCCCTGGGCAAGTTCAGCTATCTGGAAGTGCTGGATGCCCAGCGCACGCTGGCCGAGGCACGCAGCCTCTATCTGGAGCAGCTGGTGGCTACCCACCAGGCAGCGGCCGACATCACCCGCCAGCTGGGCGATGTGCCCGGTCTTGAGTAAGAACACGCATCATGAATTCCATCTCCCCAAAGCCCCGCCGCACGGCGATTGCGATTGCCATCATTCTGGCGCTGGGCGCGGCAGCTGCCGCGGCCATCGTCTACGGCACCCGGCCGGCGGCCGTGGCCGTGGAAGGCCAAGGCCATGAACATGGCGCTGCAGAAAAAGGCCATTCCCATGAAGAAAAAGAGCATGACCATGGCAGCGAAGCCGGGCATGCCGAGCAGAGCCCGGACAAGGGCAAAGCCGCTGCCGAGGCCGAGCATGCCGATGAGGAGGAAGGCCTGCTCAAGCTCGATGCCGAGCGGGCCAGGGCAGCGGGCGTGAGCCTGGCCGAGGCCGGCCCGGCGTTGATTGCCGGCACGCTGCAACTGCCCGGCGAGATTCGCTTCAACGAGGACCGGACGGCCCATGTGGTGCCCCGTGTGGCGGGCGTGGCCGAGAGCGTGGCCGCCAATCTGGGGCAGGTGGTGAAAAAGGGCCAGTTGCTGGCCACCCTGACCAGCCCTGCCGTATCCGAGCAGCGCAGCGAGCTGATGGCGGCGCAAAAGCGCCTGGCGCTGGCACGCACCACCTATCAGCGCGAAAAGCAGCTGTGGCAGGAAAAGATCTCGGCCGAGCAGGACTATCTGCAGGCTCAGCAGGCGTTGCGCGAGGCCGAGATCGCATCCGCCAATGCGCAGCAGAAGCTGGCCGCGATCGGCGCCGGATCGGGCTCTGCCGGCGCTTTGAACCGCTTCGAGCTGCGCGCGCCCTTCGATGGTGTGGTGGTGGAAAAGCACCTTGCCGTGGGCGAAGCCGTGCAGGACAGTACGGCCGTGTTCACCATCTCCGATCTGCGTTCGGTCTGGGCCGAAATGAAGGTTGCGGCCAGCGATCTGCCCTTTGTGCGCGTGGGCGAAAAGGCCACGGTGCATGCAACGGCCTTCGAATCCAGGGCCACGGGAGTCGTGGCCTATGTGGGCGCGTTGATCGGGCAGGAAACCCGCACCGCCCCTGCGCGCATCACGCTGGACAACCCGGACGGCATCTGGCGCCCGGGCCTGTTTGTGAATGTGGATCTGACGGCCGCGGGCCAGCAGGCGGCGGTGGCGGTGGCCAATGCGGCCATCCAGAAGATCGACGGCGACAAGCCCGTGGTGTTTGTGCCGGTAGCCGGCGGCTTCAAGGCTCAGGCCGTGAAGCTGGGCAAGGCCGACGGCCAGAACACCGAAGTGCTGCAGGGCCTGAGCACAGGCCAGCGCTATGTGAAGGACGGGGCGTTCGTGCTCAAGTCCGAGCTGGGCAAGGCCACGGCCGAGCATGTGCATTAAATGGACCCCCCTGAGGCGCGGCGCGCCTTCCCCCAGGGGACGACACCCTCGCCTGGGCGGCCCCGCTGCGAGGTGGCTCTTGCTCGGTGTCTCTGGTTTGGATTGCGCCAGTGTGACAGGGCAGAAGAAGAGATTTGGAGTTTGAATGTTTGAGCGCATCATCCGCTTTGCCATTGCCCAGCGCTGGCTGGTCATGCTGGCCACGCTTGCCCTGGTGGGCCTGGGCATCTACAACTACCAGCGCCTGCCCATCGATGCCGTGCCCGACATCACCAATGTGCAGGTGCAGATCAATACCTCGGCGCCTGGCTATTCACCGCTGGAGACCGAGCAGCGCGTCACCTTCCCCATCGAGACCCTGATGGCCGGCCTGCCGGGGCTGGACCAGACGCGCTCGCTTTCGCGCTACGGCCTGTCCCAGGTGACCGTGGTGTTCAAGGACGGCACGGACATCTACTTCGCGCGCCAACTGGTGAACGAGCGCATGCAGCAGGCACGCGATGCGCTGCCAGCGGGCGTGGCGCCCGCGCTGGGTCCTATTTCCACGGGACTGGGCGAGATCTACCTGTGGACCGTGGAGGCCGATGACGGTGCCACCAAGCCCGACGGATCGCCCTATACGCCCATGGATTTGCGCGAGATCCAGGACTGGGTCATCAAGCCCCAGCTGCGCAATGTGGCGGGCGTGACCGAGATCAACTCCATTGGCGGCTTTGCCAAGGAATACCTGGTGGCACCACAGCCGCAAAAGCTCGCGGCCTATGGTTTCACGCTGGCCGATATCGTTGCAGCGCTGGAGCGCAACAACGCCAATGTGGGCGCCGGCTATATCGAGCGCCAGGGCGAGCAGTATCTGATCCGCGCCCCGGGGCAGGTGGGCGGCATTGCCGATATTCGCGAAGTCATCGTGGGCTCGGCGCAAGGCCAGCCCATACGCGTACGCGATCTGGCCGACGTGGGCCTGGGCCGCGAGCTGCGCACCGGTGCAGCCACGGACAACGGCCGCGAAGTGGTGCTGGGGACAGTGTTCATGCTGATTGGCGAGAACAGCCGTGCCGTGGCCCAGGCCGTGCACGAGCGCATGCAGGTGATCAACAAAAGCCTGCCGCCCGGCGTGAAGGCCGTGACGGTCTACGACCGCACGAATCTGGTGGACAAGGCAATTGCCACGGTCAAGAAGAACCTGATCGAAGGCGCGGCGCTGGTGGTGGCGATCCTGTTCCTGTTCCTGGGCAATCTGCGCGCCGCACTGATCACTGCGCTCATCATTCCGCTTTCCATGCTGTTCACCTTCACGGGCATGGTGCAGATGCGCGTCAGCGCCAATCTGATGAGTCTGGGGGCACTGGACTTCGGCATCATCATCGACGGCGCGGTGGTGATCGTGGAGAACTGCGTGCGCCGTCTGGCCCATGCCCAGGCGGCAGCAGGCCGGCCGCTGACCCGCAGCGAACGTTTCGAGGAGGTGTTTGCGGCAGCCCGCGAGGCCCGGCGCCCGCTGCTGTTCGGCCAGCTCATCATCATGGTGGTGTATCTGCCCATTTTTGCGCTCACCGGCGTGGAAGGAAAGATGTTCCACCCCATGGCGCTGACGGTGGTGATTGCGCTGCTGGGTGCCATGCTGCTGTCCATCACCTTCATTCCCGCCGCGATTGCGCTGTTCATGGGCGACAAGGTGGCCGAGAAGGAAAACCGCCTCATGGGCTGGGCACGCCGTGCCTATGCACCGGTGCTCGAAAAAGTCATGCATGCGCCAGCCGTGGTGCTGACGGCGGCAGGTGTCATCGTCGCGCTGAGCCTGCTGCTGGCCACACGCATGGGCAGCGAATTCGCGCCCAATCTCAACGAAGGCGACTTCGCGATCCAGGCGCTGCGCATACCGGGCACCAGTCTCACGCAGTCGGTGCAGATGCAGATGCAGCTCGAGAGCGAGCTCAAGAAGCAGTTCCCAGAAATCGAGCGCGTGTTTGCGCGTACCGGAACGGCCGAGATCGCATCGGACCCGATGCCGCCCAATATCTCGGACGGCTACATCATGCTCAAGCCGCGCGATCAGTGGCCCGATCCGGCGCGCTCGCGCGACGATCTGCTGAGCGCCGTGCAGGAGGCCGTGGAAGGGATTCCGGGCAGCAACTACGAGTTCTCGCAGCCGATCCAGCTGCGCTTCAACGAGCTGATTTCCGGCGTGCGCAGCGATGTGGCCGTCAAGATTTTCGGCGACGACATGGCCCAGCTGGAGAAGTCTGCGCAGGCCGTGGCCGCCATGCTGCAGAAGATCCCCGGTGCCTCCGAGGTCAAGGTCGAGCAGACCACGGGTCTGCCCATGCTCACGGTGCAGATCAATCGCGAGAAAGCTTCGCGCTACGGCCTGAACATGGGCGATGTGCAGGACGCCATCAGCACGGCTTTTGGCGGACGCGAGGCCGGCACGGTATTCGAGGGCGACAGACGTTTCGCCATCCAGGTGCGCCTGCCCGAGGCCATGCGCAGCGATGTGGACGGCATAGGTCGCCTGCCGATCGCGCTGCCGCGCGGCGGCGACGGGCGTCTGGGCTTTGTGCCCTTGTCATCCGTGGCGACGGTGGAGCTGGCGCCGGGGCCCAACCAGGTCAGCCGCGAGGACGGCAAGCGCCGCATCGTGGTCAGCGCCAATGTGCGCGGTCGCGATATCGGCTCCTTCGTGGCCCAGGCCCAGCAGGAGCTCGAAGGCATTGCGCTGCCGGCCGGCTACTGGACGCGCTGGGGCGGAACCTTCGAAAACCTCGAGTCCGCACGCAAGCGCCTGATGATCGTGGTGCCCGTGGCGCTGGCGCTGGTGTTCACGCTGCTGTTTGCCATGTTCGGCAACGTGCGAGACGGTCTCATCGTTTTCACCGGCATTCCGTTTGCCTTGACGGGCGGTATTGCTGCGCTGTGGCTGCGCGGCATTCCGCTGTCCATTTCGGCGGCCATCGGCTTTATCGCCCTATGCGGTGTGGCCGTGCTCAACGGCCTGGTCATGATCTCCTATATCCGCAGCTTGCGAGAGCAGGGCATGGATCTTGAACAGGCCGTGACCGAAGGGGCACTCACGCGCCTGCGCCCCGTGCTGATGACGGCCCTGGTGGCATCGCTGGGCTTTGTGCCCATGGCGATTGCCACGGGCACCGGGGCCGAGGTGCAGCGCCCGCTGGCCACGGTGGTGATCGGTGGCATTCTCTCGTCAACCGTGCTGACCTTGCTGGTGCTGCCGCTGCTGTATCGGCTGGGATACGGAAAGCGGCAATAGCCGCGCAAGCGCCAGCGTTCTGACTGGCGTTGCGATGCTTCTTGCAGAGGGCCGACGTGGGTGCGTCGGCCCTTTTTGCATGGCGCTTCGCGCTGAAGAGGGCTCGCGAGCTTCGAACGCAGCAGCGATGCGAGCAAACGGACTGAAACACGGGCGTCATCGGGATGACATGAGCTTTTCCTAGATTCTTGCCGGTCGAAACCTGTCGACATCAAAGCGAAAGACTCCATGCAAAACAAGCGTTTGATCAAGGCGCTGGCGCTCGCCTGCCTGACGGCTGCCACGCTGGCCGCCTGTGGTGGCAGCGATGACAGCCCGCCTGCTCCCACGAACCCGACCAATCCCACGACCCCCACGAACCCCACCGAGCCGGCCAAGCCGGAGATGCGCTGTGCTCCCTGAGCGCGGTGACAGACAAGGCTTCACCATGATTTCGCGACGCAATCTTCTGCAGGCCGGCAAGAACGCTGCCTTTTCCGCTGCCGCACTGGCCGCCTTTCCTCCCAGCATCCGCCGTGCGCTGGCCATTCCCGCCAACAATGTCACGGGCACGGTCATGGACGTGCAGCATGTGGTGATCCTGATGCAGGAAAACCGCTCCTTCGATCAGTACTTCGGCACGCTCAAGGGGGTGCGAGGCTTTGGCGACCGGATGACCATTCCCGTTCCCAACGGCCGCAAGGTCTGGCAGCAGGAGCGAGCCAACGGCACGGTGATCACGCCCTATCACCTGGACGGCACGGCCAACAATGCGCAGCGCGTTTCCGGAACCCCCCATTCCTGGCTGGACAGTCAGCAGGCCTGGGACAACGGCCGCATGTCGCGCTGGCCCGTGGCCAAGACGGATACGTCCATGGGCTATTTCAAGGAGCAGGAGCTGCCCTATCAGTTCGCGCTGGCCAATGCCTTCACGATCTGCGATGCCTACCACTGCGCCATGCACACCGGCACCGACGCCAACCGGTCATTCCACATGACGGGCACCAACGGTGCCGTGCCCCAGAACGTGGCTTTCGTGAATAACGAGTGGGATGCCATCAATGGCGTGTCCAGCGATGCCACCACCGGCTATACATGGAAGACCTATGCGGAGCGGCTGCAGGAAGCGGGAGTGAGCTGGATCAGCTACCAGAACATGCCTGACGAGTGGGGCGACAACATGTTGGGCGCGTTCCAGAGCTTTCGTCGCGCCAATCTGGCTTCGGGCTTTCCTGTCTCCAGTGGCGGCGCGCCCAATTCGCCGTATACCAACACCGGCCAGGCTTTGCCCTACCATGCCTATGACGCGACCAGCGACGACGCTGCCAACCCGCTGTACAAAGGCGTAGCCAACACCTTGCCCGGCAACCAGCCCGAGGAGTATCTGGACGCCTTCAAGCGCGATATCCGCGAAGGCAAGCTGCCCCAGGTGTCCTGGGTCAACGCGCCGTCCATCTATTGCGAGCACCCCGGCCCATCCAGCCCGGTGCAGGGCGCCTGGTTTCTGCAGGAGGTGCTGGACGCGCTGACGGCCAATCCCGAGGTCTGGAGCAAGACCGTGCTGCTGGTCAACTTCGATGAGAACGACGGCTACTTCGACCATATGCCTTCGCCCTCGGCACCATCCCAGAACGCCGACAAGACCTATGCAGGCAAGACCACGCTGCCGGAGGCCGATCTGCAGGCCGAATACTTCACGCATGGCGCACCGGCCGGCAGCCGCAGCCAGCCTGCCCCCGATGGCCGTGTCTACGGTCCCGGTCCACGTGTTCCGCTGTATGTGATCTCGCCCTGGAGCCGCGGCGGCTGGGTCAACTCCCAGGTGTTCGACCATACGTCGGTGCTGCGCTTCCTGGAGGCCCGCTTTGGCGTGAAGGAGCCCAATATCAGCCCGTTCCGCCGGGCGGTTTGCGGCGATCTGCTGAGCAGCTTCAATTTCAAGACGCCGAACAACGAGACCCTGCCCGTGCTGGCCGGCCGCTCCACGCGCGATGTTGCCGACAAGCTGCGTGCCGATCAGCAAAAGCTGCCCGCCGTGCCCGTGCCTCGCGATATGCAGCTGCCTTTGCAGGCCGCAGGCACACGTCCGTCGCGGGCCTTGCCCTACGAACTGCATACCAGTGCGCGCTGTCAGAGCAACGGCCCGGTGGAGCTGGTGTTTGCCAATACCGGCACGCAGGCAGCCGTCTTTCATGTCTATGACCGTTACAAGCTGGACCGCACGCCTCGCCGCTACATGGTGGAAGCGGGCAAGACGCTGTCCGATACCTGGGATGCCGTGCGCGACAACTTCGGCAAGTACGACCTCTGGGTGCTGGGCCCCAACGGATTCCATCGCCACTTCAAGGGCGACCTGAATCGCCTGGGCAGTGTGCAGGCAGCCCCCGAGGTGCGGGTCTGCTACGACATCACCAACGGCAATGTCTATGTGGATCTGATGAACAAGGGCGCGCAGGCTGCGGTGTTCACCATCACGCCCATAGCCTACCGCAGCGACGGCCCATGGACGGTCGAAGTTGGCGCCGCCGCCAGTGCCGAGAGGCACTGGGAGCTGAAGGCCAGCGGCCAGTGGTATGACTTCGCCGTGACCTGCGACAGCGATCCGGCGTACTACCGGCGCTTTGCGGGCCGCGTGGAAACCGGTCAGCACACGGTCAGCGACCCTGCCATGGGAGAGGCATAGCAGCCACGCCTTGGCCGTCCCGTCCGGCATGCTCCATTGGCCCTAATATGGCTGTCTTGTATGACGATGGATGCATGCCATGACTTTTTCCGTGCTGCACGACCTGGTTGAAGATCTGCGCCATGCCCGGCCTACGCTGTGGGCCGGGCGCAGCGATGCAGAACACTCCTCGCAGGTCATAGACGCGGCCCAGGTTCAGCAGGCCGTAGAGCGCTTCAAGCGTTTTGCACCCTTGCTGGCGCGGCTGTTTCCCGAGCTGCAGGTGGCTGGCGGGCGCATTGAGTCGGCGCTGCAGCCCGTGCCGCAGATGCAGCGGGCGCTGCAACTGCCCGAGCAGATGGGCCGACTCTGGCTCAAGGCCGATCACAGCCTGCCGGTGGCCGGCTCCATCAAGGCGCGCGGTGGCGTGCACGAGGTGCTGGAGTACGCGGAGCAGATTGCTTTGCAGCACGGCCTGCTGGCCGATGGCGACTATCTGCAGCTGGCCTCCGATGCCGCGCGTGCGGTGTTTGCCCGCTACCAGGTGGCGGTAGGCTCCACGGGCAACCTGGGCCTGTCGATCGGCGTCATGGCCTCGGCCCTGGGCTTCGAGGCGGTGGTCCATATGTCAGCTGATGCCAAGGAATGGAAAAAGCAGCGCCTGCGTGCGCGTGGCGTGCAGGTGGTGGAGCATGCTGGTGACTATGCCCAGGCCGTGGCTGCGGGCCGCGCGCTGGCCGACCGGGACCCTCACTGTCACTTTGTGGATGACGAGCATTCGCTCTCGCTGCTGCTGGGCTATGCGGCGGCGGCTCCATACCTGGTCGCGCAACTTGCAGAGAACGGGATTGCCGTGGATGAGACGCATCCTTTGTTTGTCTATATTCCCTGCGGCGTTGGGGGGGCGCCCGGCGGCGTGGCGCTGGGTCTGCAGCAGGCATTCGGGCCACATGTGCATTGTTTTTTTGCCGAACCCGTGCAGTCGCCCTGCTTCATGGTGGAGATGCTGGCCGGTGCCTCGGCCCTGCCGGGTCTGGAAGCCCATCCTTCGGTCTATGCGCTGGGCCTGAACAACCGGACCGAGGCCGACTGCCTGGCCGTGCCGCGGGCGTCGGAGCTGGCTGCCGACGTGGTGCGTGGTTTTCTCGGCGGCGTGTTCACGGTGGCGGACGAGACCCTGTTTCGCCATCTGTACCTGTTGCTGGACAGCGAGGGGTTGCAGATCGAGCCATCGGCTGCCGCGGGCTTTGGCGGTCCGCGTGCCCTGCTGGAAAGTGCTGCGGGTCAGGACTATCTGCAGCGCCAGAAGCTGCAGGCGCATATGGCGAACGCCACACATATCGTCTGGACGACAGGCGGCCTGTTTGTTCCGGGCGAGGAATACGCCCGGTTTCTGGCGCGCGGGCGCGATCTGGCGAACTGAGCGCCTTGCCCCGGTTTACCTGGGTTACTTGGGCCTTGGCGCCATGCCTGCTTCGCTCATCAGCACCAGCAGGCTGCGGTTGAAGTCCTCCACCACCAGCAGCCGGCCCGCATGGTCGATGGCCATGCCCGTGGGGCGCCCGCCAGGGCGCAGACCGGGCTTGGCATCCCAGTTGCTCAGCCATTGAATGGCCTGGCCCGAGGGCCGGCCCTTGCCGTCGCGTGCAAAGCCCACGAGGCGCTGGCCCTCGGCCCGCTGTCCATGCCAGGCCACCAGCAATTGCCCGCCAAATGCACTGCCGATCGGTGTCGCCAGCATTTGCAGGGGAGCCACATGGGCGGGCCAGAGCATGTGGGGCGCTTCGGTCTTGCTGCAGTCGAAGCGCTTTTCATAGCCTTGCGCGTTCTGGCGTGCGCCTATGCAGTAAGGCCAGCCATAGTCGGCACCTGCGCGCAGCAGGTTGAGTTCCTCGGGCGGCTGCTTGGGGTCGCGGTAGTCGATATTGTTCTCGCCCTGCCAGATCGTGCCCGCAGCCGGGCCATCGGGCATCACGGCCAGCGCCATGGAATTGCGCAGGCCGCTTGCAAAGGGCTTGAACTCCTTGACGCTCTGCGGGCCAGGCTGCAGCACCATGCGCCAGACGGCAGCGCGCGGCATGGCCGCGCTGCGCTCGGGGCAGGGAACGGGTTGTTTCTGGTCTTCACCGCGGCAGGCGTCGGTGGCCGAGCCCATGTTCACGTAGAGGCTGCCGTCCGGCGCAAACGCCAGTTCCTTGAGCAGATGGGCGCCGTCGGCCGGCAGGCCGCTGGCCAGCATCTCGGGTTGCGGCGTCTGGCCGAGAACGGGCACCGCAGCGCGCCATATTTTGTCGGCCTCGCCGATATAGACCTTGCCGTCCGGCCCGCGCACCATGCCCGAAGGATAGTTGAGCTTGCTCAGCAGCACCCGGGCTTCCACGGCTTTGGCCGTGGTGTTGGCGTTGGCGGCAGTGGCCGCGTCAGGAGGCAGTCGAAGCTCGATCAGCTGGCCCACATGGGGCATCCAGTTGCCCATGTCCAGCACCCAGATGCGGCCAGGCGCAATCTCCAGCACGCGGCGCGGAAAGCGCAGGCCGTGCGCTTCGTCGGCAATCAGCCCCACGCAGGTGCCGGCGGGGCTGGTGATGGCCAGGCGTGGATAGATGCCGCATTTGCCGGTGGAGGTGTAGCCACGCGCCTGTGCGGGCTGGGTCGCAGCCAGCGTCAGCAGTACCGGGGCCAGCAGCAGGCCCAGCGTCTTACCGATGGAAGAGATCATCGAACGGCTCCACAAATGCATTCAGCAGCCGTGATCTTGCCATGGCCGGACTTCAGAATCGCGGCAGGTCGGGATGGGCGATCTGGCCGCCGCGCACCAGCATCTTGCCGTACTCTGCGCAGCGGTTGAGCGTGGGGATCACCTTGCCGGGATTGAGCAGGGACTGCGGATCAAACGCTGCCTTGAGCGCGAACATCTGGGCGTTCTCGGCCGTGGTGAACTGGGTGCACATGCTGTTGAGCTTTTCCACTCCGACACCATGCTCGCCCGTCACCGTGCCGCCCATGGACACGCTGGTTTCCAGAATGTCGGCACCGAACAGCTCGCAGCGGTGCAGCTCGTCGGGGTTGTTGGCATCGAACAGGATCAAGGGATGCAGATTGCCGTCGCCCGCGTGGAACACATTGGCGCAGCGCAGCTGGTACTTCTTCTCCATCTCCTGAATCGCCAGCAAGATGTCGGCCAGGCGCTTGCGTGGAATGGTGGAGTCCATGCACATGTAATCGGGGCTGATGCGGCCGCTGGCGGGAAAGGCATTCTTGCGCCCGCTCCAGAAGCGCAGGCGCTCTTCCTCGCTCTCGCTCACGGTGATGGCCGTGGCTCCGGCGTGGCGCAGCACTTCGCTCATGCGGGCGACCTCCTCTTCCACCTCCTCGGGCGTGCCGTCGCTCTCGCACAGCAAGATGGCTTCCGCAGTAAGGTCATAGCCGGCACGCACAAAGTCCTCCACGGCGGCCGTCATGGGCTTGTCCATCATTTCCAGCCCGGCCGGAATGATGCCGGCCGCGATCACCGCGGCCACTGCGTCGCCGGCTTTGCGCACATCGTCGAAGCTGGCCATGATGCAGCGTGCCAGCTGGGGCTTGGGCACGAGCTTGACCGTGACCTCGGTCACCACGGCCAGCATGCCTTCGCTGCCTATCATGACGGCCAGCAAATCCAGTCCGGGGGTGTCGAGTGCATCCGAGCCGAATTCGACGGGCTCGCCTTCGATGCTGAAGCCCTTGACCTTGAGCACGTTGTGCACCGTTAGTCCGTATTTGAGGCAGTGCACGCCGCCCGAGTTCTCGGCCACATTGCCGCCGATGGTGCAGGCGATCTGGCTGCTGGGGTCGGGCGCATAGTACAGACCGTAGGGTGCAGCGGCTTCGCTGATGGCAAGGTTGCGAACGCCGCATTGAACCAGGGCCGTGCGGCTGTAGGCATCGACGCCGAGGATTTTGTTGAACTTGGCCAGCGACAGCGTCACGCCCATGGGGTGGGGCATGGCGCCGCCCGAAAGCCCGGTGCCCGCGCCGCGCGCAATGACGGGGGCCGCTATGGCATGGCAGGCCTTGAGCACGGCCTGCACCTGTGCATAAGTCTCGGGCAGGCAGACCAGCAGCGGGCGCTGGCGGTAGGCCGTCAGCCCGTCGCATTCATAGGGCGTGGTGTCTTCGCTCTGATAGAGCAGGGCATGCGCCGGCACATGGGGGCGCAGTGCCGCCAGCACCTCGGCCTGGCGCCTGGCGCGCTCGGACGGCTCGGGCAGGTGATGCGCTGCGTTGGCCGCCGTGCTGGAGGTGGCGACGAGATCGGTGAATGTGCTGGCGGACGTCATGCCTGCAAATGTAGGGGATGCGCCCGCGCCTTGGTGTGAGCTTTATTGCAAAGCTGCTTGAAATGCTTTGCGATGACAGTCAAGAAGGCTTTTAAAATGAGAGCATCAACCGCTTTGTGGGTAGGCGATTGAGTCGATTTATTCTCTGAAATGGCCGCCTGCGTCGATCATGGTCAACCCGACATAGCTGGAGCCGCTGCGTGGCGGCGTGAAGCGCAGGTGCATGGCGCCGTAGCGAACCTCCCCCATGGCGTCGAGTGCGGTAGTCAGGCTCGCACGCTGATTCGAGGGCGTGGCCTTGCGCAGCGCATCGAGCAGGGTGCGGGTGTTGAGAAAGACTTCCAGCCCCAGATAGGAGGCTGGCGGCATGCCTGGCTGGCCGACGAGTTGCTGGTAGTCCTTGATGGCCGGGATCGCGCCCTTCCAGGGGCTGGGAACCAAGGTGGTGAAGGCGATGCCGCGCGTATACGACCCCAGCCCTTGCACCACGGCGCGATTGGCCTGAGCCGCCAGGTTGTAGAACGGTGCGGTGACATGGGCCTGCCTGGCCATGGTGATCAGACCTATGGTGGCCGGAGCGCCCGCCAGCACGATGACGCCCTGGAGATCGGGCTGGGCGGCCAGCTGCCTGGCCAGCTCCGGGGAATTGGCGCCCGATGCTTCCACGGCCAGCGTGATGACGGGTTTGAGATCCTTGGCGGCAAAGGCGGTCAGGGCAATCTGCAGACTGTCTTTGCCGAAGCCGTCGTTCTGATGAACGATGGCGACTCGTCGCAGACCTATGGTCTGCATTTGCTGCAACATGGCTGCAATTTCGGCCTGGGTGCTGGCGCGCAGCGGGTAGACGAATCGGCTGGGCTGCTGGCGCATGCTGCCGGCCCCTGCAATCACCCCCAGCAGGGCGGTCTGGCCCTGCTGTATCTCGGGCTGCATGGCGGCGCAGCTGGCCGTTCCCCAGCAGTTGAGCAGGGCCACGGCCCCTTCCTGGATCAGCTGGCGTGCATTGCCGGCGGCGCGCTGCGGCTCGTAGCCATCGTCCAGTACCCTGAGCGTCAGAGGCTTGCCCCCCAGTCCGCCGAGCTTGTTGAACGCCTCCACCTGGGCCTGCATGATGCTCAGCCCTTCCTTGCCGGCCTCGGCCTGTGCACCGGACAGCGGCAGGCTGACACCGATGGTGACGGGGTTGTCCTGCGCATGCAGGGGCAGGGCGGCAATGCCGGCGGCCAGAAGCCAGGCGCAGCGCATTGGGGTTGGCATAGGTCTCCTCCTCGTTGTTGTGAGCCCATGGTGGGAGGGGGAGCGGGCCGGCGATAGAGGGCAACTGCGGCAATGTCTGCGCGCAGCGACGTTACACAGTTTTGACTCGCATGCGGGATGCAGGCTTGACCTGTATCAGCCCCTGGCCTTGCGTCGTCAGCTGCTTTCCAGTACCCACAGCCGCTTGCTGGCGCGGGTCATGGCGACGTAGAGCAGATTGCGCTGCGGGTCGTTCGCATCGGGGGAGAAATGCCTGGCATGGACGAAGGGCACGGCCACATATTCGTATTCATGGCCTTTGCTGCGCTCTACCGTGAGCAGTTGCAGGCTGGGTTTTTCCTGGCGCTGATGCTGTGCGATGCTCGACTGAACCATGAGGCTGAGACGGCCCAGGAATTCATCGACGGAAAGCCCGGCGCAGATCTGCGACAGCGCTTGCAGGCCGGTCAGGCATTGACGCAACTCGTCCTGGCTGATGGGAGCCTGGGCAAAGAACTGCTGCAGCAGCGGATGGCGGCACAGCTGCCCAGCATCGGCGCACTGCTCGGCGGGCAGGGCCAGCAAGCGGGCGGCGGCAGAGTCTGGTGCGATCTGGACGGCAAGGAAACGGCGCATGGCGCTCTGCCGTCCCATCAGTTCGGCAGCGATGCGCAGCGTGTCGGACTCCGGCGGGGCTTCGCCCAATGCGCTCATGTCAAACACGCCGTTGGCCAGCAGATCCCGGTCGGGTGGGCTGGCATGACGCACATAGCGCATCAGGCCTTCGGCGGCGCTGTTCAGAATGCCTTGCGAGAGCCGGGCGGCACCGCTGCAGCCGGGCATGGCCCACAGCATGGCCAGCATCAGGGCGATTTCACGGCGCTGGTAGAAGCGTTGCATGCCTTTGCAGGCATAGTGCACGCCTTCGTGGGCGAACAGCCATTCAAGCCGTATCGAATCTTCGGGCGAGCGCAGGATGACGCGCAGCACGGCGGGCGGGTCCTGCGGTTTGTGGGGCAGACGGGCCACGGCGGCATGGATGTCCAGCAACTGCCGGGCGCAGTCCTCATCATCTCCACGGCGATGTTCGAACCAGGCCGAGGCATTGCGGTAATGGGCTTCGAACTCCACGCCGAAGAGCCGGTTCAGTTCCTGGCAGATGAGGGGGCCGAAGCGATAGGTTGTGTTGAGCGCGGCTTGGCCGGTGCCTGCGGGCAGCTCTTGAAGGATGCGTTGGGCGCTGTCGCCAAAGATGGAGGAAGCGCTCGGCAGAATGTGCTGGTTGAAGTCGCCGACACCGATGAAGCGGCCGTTGCCGCGTGCCAGATGGCGCAGCACTAGCAGCGCGGCCTCGTCCAGGTCCTGCAGTTCGTCGAACAGCACGGCTTCGAAGCGGCCCTGCAGCAGCGGAAAGCCGGCATCGAAGTCCAGTGCGGCCAGCTGGCAGGCCAGTGCGTAGGTGCAGTCGCCGGGCGCATAGAACAGCGGCTCCTGGGTGGGGCCCGCGCGCAGCCGTTCATAGCTGCGCAGCAGCCGGTACATGCCGTAGTCCAGAGCGTTGTCGCGGCAATATGCCAGCGCTCCGAGGCCGCTGGCGTCAATGTCGAGTTCCAGCATGCGCTGCTTGGCCTGGGCCTCGAAGGCGAGGAAGGCGCTGATGTCCAGGGGGCGTTCGAAATAGTCGGACAGCTCGGGGATGTCGAGCTCGGCATGCCGCTCGGCCTCTTGCGACAACGCCTGATGCGCCTGCTGGATAAGCAGGTTCTTCTCCAGGGCAGAGGAGAGCATGGGCACGGGGTCGCCCAGCTCTTCGAGTATGCGTGCGCAAAACTGCTCCAGAGTGAGCAGGTGCAGGCCTTCGAGGCGTACGGCGGTGAGCCGGTCCAGGCGCGCCTGAATGGCCTTGATGCCGGCTTCGGAGTAGGCAAGCATCAGCACCTTGCGCGCGCCCTGGGTGCGGATCAGGTCGACGGCCTTGATGGCCAGCGTGGTCGTCTTGCCCGTGCCGGCCAGGGCGCGGATGAGCAGCGAGGACGCTTCGCTGTTGAGTGCCTGGTTCTGGTCAAGGCCGGGGTACAGCCTGGGCTGCAGGTTCATGCCGTGGGTGCTCCATCTTCGTTATCCATCGCGCGGCCTGTGCAACAGGCCGCGCCGCAGCGAGGCCGACAGGGTACCGCTCAGCCCATGGCCTTGCGTAGCCACTCTGCGAAGGCCGCGCATTCCCAGCGATCCATGATGCCGGTCTTCCAGCACAGATAGTGTGCGTGGGGGCTGGGAGCATCGACATCGAACAGGCGTACCAATGTGCCGTTTTCCAGCCAGGGGGCTCCGAGCTTGTGGCGTACCAGGGCGATCCCCATGCTGGCCGATGCCGCGTCGCACATCAGGCCGATGTCGTTGAACTGGGAGCCTTCGTTGGGTTCGGCCATGTCGAGGCCGGTCGCGGCGAACCAGGTGCGCCAGGGCTCCAGTGGGCTGCGCAGCAGCGGCATGCCTTCCAGGTCGTCCGGGCGCTCGAACGGTCCGTGCTCGCGGATGAAGCTGGGCGAGGCCAGCGGTGTGACGGTGTCGCGGGCCAGCTCGATATGCTCCACGTCGGCATAGTGGCCGGCGCCGAAGCGCACCATCAGGTCGGCGTCCTCACCGATCACATCCAGCAGCGGAATCGAAACCTGCAGCGCGATGTCGATTTCGGGATAGGCCTCGGTGAACTGGCGCAGGCGTGGAATCAGGATCACGCGCGCAAAAGTGGGGGTGACGGCCAGTTTCAGGCGTCTGCGTCCGGGGGAGGCCGATGCTCCGGGGAAGCGCTGCAAGGCGCCCAGGCCCTCGCGTACATGGGCCAGATAGGAGCTGCCGTCCGTGGTCAGCGAGAAATCGGTGCGGCCAAACAGGCGCGCGCCCAGAATCTGCTCCAGCTGCTTGACCCGGTGGCTGACGGCGCTGGGCGTGACGCACAGCTCCTCCGCCGTCAAGGTGACCGAACGCAGCCGCGCCAGCGCCTCGAAAGTGAGCAGGCACTGTATCGGCGGAATCCGCCTGGCCGTAATGCTGTTCAAGGAGCCGGGGCTGCGGGTCATATGGTCAATCCCAAGCCCAGGGATTTAGCGGAACACCACGGTCTTGTGACCGTTGAGAATGACGCGTCGCTCGCTATGCCATTTCACGGCACGGGCCAGCACCTGGCTCTCGGTGTCGCGGCCGCGGGCCGTCAGGTCTTCGACGGTGTCGGTGTGGTCGGCGCGCGCCACGTCCTGTTCGATGATCGGGCCTTCGTCGAGGTCGGCGGTCACATAGTGGGCGGTGGCACCGATCAGCTTTACGCCGCGGTCATGCGCCTGGTAGTAAGGCTTGGCACCCTTGAAGCTGGGCAGGAAGCTGTGGTGGATATTGATGGCGCGACCGGCCAGCTTTTTGCACAGATCGTTGGACAGCACCTGCATGTAGCGGGCCAGCACCACCAGCTCGGCGCCTTCTTCCTCGATGATCTCGTACTGGCGCTCTTCGGCCTGGGCCTTGGTCGCGGCAGTCACGGGAATGTGATGGAAGGGAATGTTGTAGCTGGCCGCCAGCTGATAGAACTCGCGGTGGTTGCTGATGATGGCCTTGATCTCGATGGGCAGCAGACCCGACTTCCAGCGGAACAGCAGGTCGTTGAGGCAGTGGCCTTCCTTGCTGACCATGATGACGGTCTTGATGCGCTCGGCTTTGGAGTGCAAACTCCACTGCATTTGATATTGATCAGCTAATTGAGCAACGGATGCCTTTAGAGAGGCGGCGTCTTTGCCATCGCAGGCAAACTGCACGCGCATGAAGAACAGGCCGGTTACCGGGTCGTTGTACTGCGCTGCTTCTTCAATATTGCCGCCTTGCTCAAGCAAGAATCCGGAAACGGCATGCACCAGGCCCAGTCGGTCTGGGCAGGATAAAGTCAAAATATAGGCTTGGGTCATAGCTGGGCAATTGTCGCAGCAAGGCGAGGACCCTGCGGACAAAGGAAATTCATGAAAAGCGAGGAGGGGCATTCTGCGCTCACACCCAGGGTGATTGTCGCCCTCTATCTGTGTGCGGGGATGCTGTGGTTGGGGGCACAGGCAGGTGTGCTCAACTATTTTGATGTATCGCTGAATCGACAGTCGCTGCGTTGGCAGATAGGCCTGTTCATTGTTTGGTTGCTGGCGACCGCGCTGGTCGCACTCTGGTTCATGCAGCGCAAGACGCGCGCCGACCAGCGTGGCCGGGAGACGGCACAGGAACTGGAGCTGGTGGTGCGCCACGCACCGGCCGGCATGGCCCGCGTGCATGTGGGCGGGGCCGAGATTGTCTGGGCCAATGCCAAGCTGGCGGGTTGGCTGGGCCGCAGCGTGGAGTCGCTGCGCGGCCAGGATTTTCGGGTGCTGGTGCCGGTCCATGACCGCGACGAGGTGGTTTTGCAGCTGCAGCGCCTGCTCGACGGCAGCACCGACTACTTCCAGGTGCTGCGCCAGTGCGTGCATGCTGAAACCGGCAAGGTCACGCCCGTGCTGTGCACCACCAGCCGCGTGGCAGCGTCGGGGGTGGGAGGGCCGGTAGCCCTGGTCTGCGTGCTGCAGGATCTGAGCGAGATGGTAAGCGCGCGCAATGCCATGGTGCGCAGCGAGACCATGCTGCGTCTGGCACTGGAAGGCAGCGGCAATGGCGTGTGGGAATGGGATGCGCTGGAGCGGCGACTGAACTTCTCCACGGGCATGAGTGCCTTGCTGCGCTACCAGGGGCAGGATCTGGCACGCGAATTCGATTTCGATCAGCGCCTGCATCCCGAAGATGCTGAAACGGCGCGTGCCCAGGCCGAGCAGGCGCTGGAGCAGGGCAGCATGCTGGTGCTGACGGCGCGCCTGCTGTGCTTCGACGGTCTGTACCGCTGGTTCCGCGCACGCGGTCAGGCATACAGGGATGCGAGCGGACGTCTGATACGTATCTCGGGCCTGCTTTCCGACCAGACCGCGAGTCGCGAAGCCGATGAGCGCAGCCGTCTGGCTTCCACCGTGGTGGACAACACCATCGAGGGCGTGGTGGTGACCGATGCAAACAGCCGCATTCTCTCGGTCAACCATGCTTTCACGCGGCTGCTGGGCTTCTCCGAGGCCGAAATGCTGGGCAAGACGCCGCGCATGTTCAAGTCTGGCCGGCATGACAAGGCCTTCTACGATGCCATGTGGGCCAGCATGCATGCCACCGGGCACTGGCAGGGTGAAATCTGGAACAGGCGCAAGAACGGAGAGATCTTTCCCGAACGCATGTCGCTGAGTGCGGTCAAGGACGCGAACGACAAGGTCACGCATTACGTCTGCATGTTCACCGACATCTCGGCCGAGAAGGCGCGCGAGCAGCAGTTGGAGTTCCTGGCCCATCGCGACACCTTGACCGGTCTGCCAAACCGCGCGCAGTTCACGCGCATGCTGGGCGAGACGGTGGCGCTGAGCCAGAGCAACAACCTCCGCATGGCCGTTCTGCTGTTCAATATCGACCGCTTCAAGGACGTGAACGACAGCTATGGCCACTCCATCGGCGACGAGGTGCTCAGGCATGTGGCAGTACAGATGCAGGGCGCTTTGCGCCATGGCGACATTATTGGCCGCCTGGCGGGCGATGAAATCTGCGTGGTGGCCCAATCCATATGCGGCCGTGACAGTGCGGTGGATGTGGCCGAGCGCCTGATGGCGGCTGCCGGCCAGCCCTGGACCACGCCTGACGGGCTGTCCGTGGTGGTGAGTGTCAGTGCCGGCATCTGTCTGTACCCAGAGCATGCGCTGACGGCCGGCGATCTGCTGCAGGGTGCCCATGCGGCAGTTTATGGAGCCAAGGCAAGGGGCTCCAATGCCTGGTGCTTCTTCCATGAAAACATGACCCAGGCCGCCCGCGAGCGCCTGGCCATGGAGGCGCGTCTGCGCCGTGCGCTGGACCTCGGTCATATGCGCTTGCATTACCAGCCGCAGATCGATCTGGCGACGGGACGCCTGATGGGGGCGGAAGCCCTGGTGCGCTGGCTGGACCCCGAAGACGGCCTGATCTCTCCGGCCCGCTTCATCACCGTGGCGGAAAACTCGGGCGTCATCGGTCCGCTGGGCCTGTGGGTGCTGGGCGAGGCCTGTCGTCAAGGCCAGCAATGGCGTGCCGCAGGCCTGCCCGATCTGACGATTGCGGTCAATGTCTCGCTGCATCAGTTTTTGCTGACCGATATTGCCGGTGCCACGGCCAAGGCTCTGGCCGAGTCGGGCTTTCCGGCCAGCCTGCTGGAGCTGGAAATCACCGAAAGCGCGCTGGCCGAAAAGCCCGAGGAGGCACTGGCCGTGCTCAACCGCCTGCGTGAGCTGGGCCTTCGCCTGGCCATTGATGACTTTGGCACCGGCTATTCGTCGCTGGCGCACCTCAAGCGCTTCCCGCTTGATCTGCTCAAGATCGATCAGGGCTTTATCCGCGACATTCCGCACAGCGCGGATGATATGACCATCAGCAGCTCGGTCATTGCCCTGGGCCACGCCATGGGCCTGAAGGTCCTGGCCGAAGGCGTGGAAACCCAGGAGCAGCTGAGCTTCCTGCAGCAAAAAGGCTGCGACTACTTTCAGGGCTATTTCTGCAGCCGGCCCTTGCCGGCCGAAGACTTCACGCGCCTGCTGGAACAGACCCGCGAGGGTCAGCCGCTGGTGGCTGTCGCGACTGCGGACTGAGGATCACCAGCCCGGCAGCAGCCGTCAAGGCTTGGGAGCGGGCCTGTTTTTCCATTGATCGCGCAGTTGCTGGCATTGATCCTCGGAGGCATTGCCTTCCAGTGTCAGCTGCTTGTCTGCTTTCATTGTGGTAGCAGTCTGCGCTTTGTCTGATTGGGCTATAGCCACTTTTTGCTTGAAGTCGGCAGGCAACCAGGTCGGCACGCCGATATCGCTGCGCACATGGCCACGGCCCGCTACCAGCAGCACGCTTTTGCCGGTCTGGCCCAGCTCGCGCACCGCGGTCTCCGTCACCCTGGCCATGGCCTCGTCGCGGGCCAGCTGAATGCGGGCCATGGGCGCGAATTGCGATTCGGGCAGCAGGCCGCAGTGTCCATCCTTGATGGCGTCGAGCTGCAGCTGCCAGCCTGCGGCCGGCAGGTGTGCGTCGTAGCGGGACTCGCCCATCGCCTGCTTCATCCGGGTGCGCGGCAGATTGCCGCCGAGCACGGGCACGCCGGCTTTCACGGCAGCCATCACCACCGGACCATAGTTCTGCCAAGGCCAGCCGCCCGGGCCGCCGCCCTGGGCCCATTGCAGCGCGGCCTTCACCTCCTCGTCGCTGGCCGATGCCGGCAGACTTCGGGTGCTGCCGCCTGCGGGCGCCATCTCGACCACCAGGGCCGCGAGCCTGCCTTGCGCTGCCAGGTGGCGCACGGTAGCGGCTTCCCACTGGTGATGGGCGATCTGGTCATGTTGCTCGCCGAGCAGGATGACCGGTGTTCCCGCCCACTGGCCCAGTGTCTGCTGCCACTCGGCATCGCTGGTTCGCTGGGCGCTTTGATGGGCGCAGCCGCCCAGCAGCAGGGCGCCGGCAAGAGCCGTCAGGGCCAAAGGATTGAGATGCTGGCGCGGCTGCGCCGCAGAAATGAAAGTCCACATATGAGCTGATTGCATTCGTCTAAGACGGGGCATGGCTTCGTAGCTGTAGATTTCGTACCGGCTTTGCCCACCGAGTTTTGCCGCGATACTGCGGGGCATTGCCCCTGTCGCGCGTCCATTGTCGTGCCTTGCCGGATTCCCGTGCACATGTCCGTATTGCCTCCCCCCGCGTTTCTGGCCCGTGTGGCCGCCACCCTGCTGCTGGCCTGGCTGGCCGCCCAGCTCTGTCTGATGCTGCATACGCCGCTGCCGTGGATGCTGGGGCCGCTGATTTCCATCTCCCTGCTATCGATTGGTGGAGCGCCGACCCAAAGCTGGGCCAGGTTGCGCGATCTTGGGCAGTGGACGATAGGCGGCGCACTGGGCCTGTATTTCACGCCTGCCGTGACCGAGCTGGTGGCCGGCCTGTGGTGGGCGATTGCTTTGGCCATTGCCTGGGCCTTGCTGCTGGGCTGGGGCTTCGGGCGCTGGTTGTATCGCGTGCAGGCTGCCTCCATGCTGGGGCAACGGGGCATGGACGAAGAGCGTTTGCGCGCCACGACCTATTTCTCGGGTGCGATAGGCGCGGCTTCGGAAATGACGCTGCTGGCCGAGCGCGAGCATGCACGTACCGATCTGGTCGCAGCGGCGCATAGCCTGCGGCTGGTGATCGTCACGGTAAGCATTCCTTTTGCCCTGCAATGGGCGGGGCTGCAGGGAGACCCCGGCCTGACGCTGCCCAGCGTGCGCAATGTGCAATGGCCGGGCTTTGCCTGGCTGGCGCTGGCCACTGGCGCGGGGGCACTGCTGATGCTCAAGCTCAGGCGCGCCAACCCCTGGTTTCTCGGCGCGCTGGCCGTATCCATGGGCTTGACCATGGCTGGCGTGGAGCTGTCCGCCGTGCCGCAGTGGCTGATGAATGCCGCCCAGTTGGTGATCGGCGTTAGCCTGGGGGTGCGTTTTCGCCGTGAATTCCTGCACACGGCTCCGCGCTGGCTGGGCATGGTGGCGCTGGGTACCGTGGGGCTGATGGCGGTTTGCGCGGGCTTTGCCTGGCTGCTGCACGGTGCCACAGGCCTGCCCTGGGTCACCTTGCTGCTGGGCACATCGCCGGGCGGCATTACCGAGATGGCCATCACCGCCAAGGTGCTGCAGCTGGGCGTGCCCGTGGTCACGGCCTTTCAGGTCTGCCGCCTGATTGCCGTGCTGCTGCTGGTGGCTCCGCTGTACCGGTGGTTGAGCAGTGCGCCACAGAAGACGCAGCCATAGCCCGCAGCATGCAAAAGCGCTGGAAGCTCTGTCTGATCGTCAGTGTCTGCGTGGGCCTGCTGCTGGCCGGACTTCTGATGTGGATGGCCTGGGACCACAACCCCCAATGCGAGATTCGCTGCGCAGAGCAGGGCATTGACTGGGGTCACTGGCTGGCACTGGGCGCGGCAGGGTGGCTGCTGGGTTTTTTCGGCTGCATGCTGCCTGCCAGCGCGATGATGCTGCTGTGCAGAAAGTCATAGCGGCTCGTGCTTTCCTGATAAGCACTAAGGCGTGTCTTCAAGCATCAAAAAAGCCACTCTTTCGAGTGGCTTTTTGCAAGGTGTTCAGTGAATGATGACCGGCTGCTGGGCCAAGCCCGTGTAGGTGTCGAGAATTTCCTCCACCTCCTCTTCGGTGGGGGCGTCTTGCTGCCAGGCGAGGATCTGTTTCTGGAACATTTCGGCCCAGGAGCCGTCCAGATACACCTCCTTGCCCGAGCGCTTGTCCACGATCTCGAAGCCGTGGCGCGGCAGTTGATGGGCTTGCTGGATCTCGGCCTTGGCTGTGCCTGCCGGAACGTCTGCCTCCATATCGGGACGCAGATGGAGCACCGCAAAGGATTCAGAGTCGTAAAGCATTTGCATGGTGTTCCTCCTTTCACTTCCGTTATGAGCATGCCTGCCATGGATATGGCGACAGGGTGCCGCATTTCAAGGTGGAAATGCCTGCTCTTGGCACTTGAGCACAGTATTCCATGGATTTGACATGGTTGTGGGCAACCGGTTTTCCCAAGCTGTAGTAGGCAAGTCCTTGAGCGCTGCGACAGCGTTCAGCCCGAGCCGGTGCAGGTTGCAGGCCTTGGCTGGAAGGTAAGTGAGCGCTTTTGATGCAGTAGCCCTGGGGTTTACGCCAGGAGGCGACACTCCGGGCTATTGCGGGGCGGGCTGATATTTTTTGAGCTGCAGATCGACAAAGTCATCCTGCCCCTGGCTGAGCTTGATGCGCACCGGCAGGTATTGCATGGCAGGAGCCAGCCAGACCGAGCCGCGCTGGTCGCTGCTGCTTTTGCCGGGAAGTTTGTCCAGGCGCAGTGCCATGACGCTGCCAAAGGGCAGCTCCAGCGCCTCGCTGGCACCCACGCGGAACTGCCAGCGGACCGCCGAGCGTGCGCTGCTGGTGGTCAGCTCTATCAGTGTGCCTGGTGGGTATTTTTCGGGACCGGCAGCCATCAGGGCCGAAAGCTGCAGAAAGACGCTGAGGCGGTCCTGCACGCCGTCGCCAATGGCAGCATCGGTCTGGCCGCCGCTGTAATGCGCCTTGCCGCTGGCCACGTCAAAGGCTGCCGACTGGGTTTTGCGCCCCTTGTCGCTGAAATTGAGTGGTTGCAGGCCCTTGGGCGTGATCAGCCCTTCGCTGGTCTGGGCGCGCTCGCCCAGCAGGAACATGCTGATCGACTGCCTAGCCTGGTAGTACTGACCGTCATGCTGCCACTGCAGCTGGGCGCCGGCCGAGTATTGAAAACCCTTGACCTGACCCGAGGCATTGAACTCCAGCGTGGCGGAGTTCGGCAGGGTGACAGGCAACATGGAGCCTGGCGGCAGCGGCGCGCTGCCTGCGGGCGTGACCGCAATGGGGCGGGCCGTGTCTGCGCCATGGGCCTCGGCTGGCTCGGTCGCGGGCTCTGGTGCCGGTTCTGCAGCAGCAGCGGGCTGCTCCGTATTGGCAGCTGCTTCTGTTTCAGGAGCTTCTTGCGCTTGTACCTCCTGGGCTGGGGGCGGATTTGGTGCAGATTCCTGTTCGTCCGGTATGGGCGTGGGCACGGGGGCCGGCGCTGGCGCCCGGGGTGCAACCCGGGGCTTGGGCGCCGGCGGCGCAGCCGGTTTGGGTGCCGCAGGCGGTGGCGGGGGAGGAGGCGCCTGCAGCATGCGCGTCTCCATCACGATCTGGTCGTCCGCCGCTTTGTCCTGCGGGCTCAGTTCGGGCAGGCCCCAGAGCAATAGCCCATGGGCTGCCAGCACCAAGCCGGTGATGGGCAGCAGTGTCTTGCGTGCCAGGCTTGCCTGAGGGGGGGGGGCCATGAACGTGGATCGGAGATTGCGGGTTTCAGTGGCTGGAATCGGCGCGCCAGCCCAGGTCGCTGGAGAGCTGGCGGGCAGCGGCCTGCAGCGGCGCGTCTATGGCTCCACCATAGTCGGGGTCGAAAGTCGCCAGCGAGCCCAGGGTCATCAGACCCAGCACGATATGGCCGGATGCATCGAAGACCGGCACGCAAAAGGCCACGATGCCGGGTAGCACGGTATCGACCACGCGGGCCGTGCCGCGCGCACGGACTTCGGCCAGCATTTCTGCCACGGCTTCCTCGGTCTGGGGCAGATCCTGGCGTCTGGCCTTGCGGGCGCGCTCGACTTCGGGCTCCAGCAGCGGCGCCGTCATTTCGCGCGGCAGCCAGGCACCAAAGCAGCGGCCCGTGGCCGAGGCCAGCATGGGCATGACGTCGCCCAGGCGCAGGTTGGCGGTGACGGATTGCGCCGACTCCTCCCAATGCACGATGGTCGGGCCATGGTTGCCCCAGACGGCGATGGCCAGCGTGTGGTTCAGGGTCTCGAGCAGTGCCGGAATGCGTTCGCGCGCCAGGCGTACCGGGTCGAGGCGGGCCAGCGATGCCAGGCCGATCTTCAGCGCCGCAGGGCCCAGGTCGTAGCGCGAATTGCGCTCGTCCTGCGCCACCAGACCGATGCGCTGAAAGCTCACCAGATAGCGGTGAGCCTTGGCGGCACTCATGCCGGCGGCAGCGGCAACATCCTTGAGCATCAGCGGTCCGCTGGCCTGTGCCAGCGCCTCAATGAGGGAGAAACCCACTTCGACCGACTGAATCCCTGCGCGTTCCTTTTCCATTGCAATAGAATCGTGTTTTGTTTAGTTAAATCAATTTAACCAATCGTAATTTTGGCTAGCGTTGTCAGGCATTGTGCCAGCACCGCTGCCGCGAGCAGAGGGACAGAGAATGAAACTGGCAACGTACAAGGATGGCTCGCGTGATGGGCAACTGGTCGTGGTCTCGCGTGACCTGAGCCAGGCCTGCTATGCCACCGGCATTGCCAACCGCATGCAACAGGTGCTGGACGACTGGAGCTATATGGCGCCCCAGTTGCAGGATCTGTCGCACGAGCTCAATCACGGCAAGGCCCGCCATGCCTTCCCCTTCGATCCCCGGCGCTGCATGGCCCCGCTGCCGCGAGCTTATCAGTGGGCCGATGGCTCGGCCTACATCAACCATGTGGAGCTGGTGCGCAAGGCGCGCAATGCCGAGGTGCCGGCCAACTTCTACACCGACCCGTTGATGTACCAGGGCGGCAGCGATGACTTCATCGGCCCCTGCGACGATGTGATCGTGCCCAGCACGGCCATGGGCATTGACTTCGAGGCCGAGATTGCCGTCGTCACCGGCGATGTGCCCATGGGCACGGACGCGAGAGATGCGCTGGACGGCATCCGTCTGGTCATGCTGGTCAACGACGTGAGTCTGCGCAATCTGATTCCCGGCGAACTGGCCAAGGGCTTCGGCTTCTTCCAGAGCAAGCCTGCCACGGCTTTCAGCCCCGTGGCCGTGACACTGGACGAGCTGGGCGATGCCTGGAAGAGCGGCCGTCTGCATCTGACGCTGCAGAGCACATGGAACGGCCGCAAGGTCGGCATGTGCGATGCGGGCGAGGAGATGACTTTTCACTTCGGTCAGCTGATCGCCCATATCGCCAAGACCCGCAATGTACGCGCCGGCTCCATCGTGGGCAGCGGCACGGTGAGCAACAAGGGCGTGGAAACCGGCAGCGGCAAGAACAAGCGCATGGAATGGCCCAAGGGCTATAGCTGCATCGCCGAAAAGCGCTGCATAGAAACCATTCAGGACGGTGCGCCCAAGACCGAGTTCATGCAGTTCGGCGACACCATCCGCATCGAGATGAAGGGCAAGGATGGCCAGAGCATCTTCGGCGCCATCGATCAGAACATTGCGCCCCCCGGAAGCAGCAGGGATGACGAGCCGCAGGGCCAGTCCCTGAATGCCTCCGAGGACTGACGCCGCGACGTAGCAGCCATGCCCATGCCAAGTCTGAATCTGCCTCGCCACAGGCCCTCCCTGAAGGCCGTGCCGGCCGCGTTGCTCGCACTGTGTGCGGGCCTGTCCATGGCTGCCGAGCCCGAAGCAGGCTGCCCGCCGCCCTTCAGTCCGCCCACACAGGCCGAAGTGCAGGCCATGGCTCCCCATATGCAGGACAGGGGTCTGCTCTGGCGCGTGCAGGATGGCGAGCGCACCAGCTGGCTGTACGGCACCTTGCATGTAGGCAAGCGGGAATGGATGTTGCCCGGTCGCACCATCGTGCGCTCCATGTATGGCGCCGACCTGCTGGCCCTGGAGCTGGATCTGCTGAATCCGCAGGTCATGCAGCAGTTGATCGAAGGTTTCAAGGCCCGTGCCGACGCCCCCGCACTGCCCGCAGACCTGGAGGCCCGGCTGGCGCTGCAGCGAAAGCGAGCCTGTGCCGAACACCTGAGCGCGGAGCGCCCGGATGCCCAGCTGCTGGGACTGGTCAGTCAACTGGGGCGCAAGCAGGGGCTGATGGCCGAGTTTGGCGCCGACCTTTTGCTGGCGGGCATGGCCCAGGCGCTGCACAAGCCCGTGCTGGGGCTGGAGTCGGTCCAGACCCAGCTCCAGGAGCTGCTTTCCGATGATCCCGTGGAGGTCCGGGAAAGCGTGCGTGACGGGCTTGAGCAGCTCGAAGATCCCAAGTCCCCGGAAACCCTGCAACGGCTGGCAAACATCTGGGCCAGCGGCAATGAGGAAACGCTGGAGAACTATGCCGATTGGTGTGACTGCATCAAGACCGAGCGTGACCGGCTCAAATACGCCCGCCTGATGGAGGGACGCAATCCTGGCATGGCGCAAGGCATTGCGAACCAGCTCAAGCAGGGCAAGACGGTGTTTGCTGCCGTCGGCGCGCTGCATATGGTCGGGCCCATGGGCCTGCCCGAGTTGCTGCGGCAAAAAGGCTATCAGGTCGAGCGTGTGAGATTCAAGCTGCCAGCCAAACAGGAATCGGAGTCAAAAGCACTTCAAACCGAATAGAGACAAGCGCAAGCTGCTATCAATTCTAAAAAAGCAGGCAGCTTGGCGGGGTCCAAAAATCATTCCACAACCCCCTACATCACCCTCAAGGAGACAAACGATGGATCGTCGTCAATTCCTGGCTGCCGTGGCAGCCAGCTCGGCTGCTGCCGCATCCCCCTTTGCCATGGCGCAGGATTGGCCCGCCAACCCCGTGCGCTGGGTCGTGCCCTACCCACCCGGAGGCGGCACCGATGTGCTGGCCCGCACCGTGGCCGAGTCCATGCGCAAGACGCTGAACCAGACCATCGTGGTGGACAACCGTCCCGGTGCCTCGACCAATATCGGCGGCCAGCTCGTTGCCTCGGCCAAGCCCGATGGCTACACCATCATGTCGGCCGACAACGCCATCCTGGCCTTCAACGAACACCTGTTCAGCAAGCTTCCCTTCAGCCCCGACAAGGATTTCACCTATGTGGGCGGCATCAGCCGCTTCCCCATGGCGCTGGTGGTCAACCCCGCATTCGAAGCCAAGGACTTCAAGGAATTCCTGGCCTATGCCAAGGCCAACCCCGGCAAGCTCAACTACGCCTCGCCCGGCAATGGCTCGCCCCACCATCTGGCCATGGAGCTGTTCAAGAACCGCACCGGCACCAGCCTGACCCATATTCCCTACAAGGGCGCCGCGCCCGCGCTGGCCGATGTGATGGGCGGTCAGGTGCCTTGCATGTTCCTGGATCTGGCATCGGGCCTGCCCGTGATTCAGTCCGGCAAGGTGCGAGCCCTGGCCATAGGTACGGCAAAGCGCGTGCCCAATCTTCCCAATGTGCCCACGCTGGCCGAGTTGGGTCTCAAGGATTCCGAGGTCTATGCCTTCCAGGGCATTCTGGGTCCCAAGGGATTGCCGCCAGCCATCGTGCAGCGTCTCAATGCAGACCTGCAAAAAGCGTTCAAGGACCCCGACGTGGTCAAGCGCATGGCCGACTTCGGCATGGAAGCCCTGCCTGGTACGCCCGAGCAGTTTCACCAACTGGCACGCACCGAAGCCAAGCGTTGGGGTGAGGTCATCAAGACGGCTGGCGTGAAGCTGGACTGATCGTCCCTTCCCTGAGCTTCGCGAGGTTCTGGGCATGGCTTAAGCCGTTGCCGCAGACCTCGTAGGCTCGCATCATCACGGCCCTGCCTCCTTGAGTTGCAGGGCCGTTTCAATAGGGCAGTATGCCCGGCAGCAGTGGACGGCTGAGGCGCTCGCGCCACCATTGCTGGGCCCGGCCGCGGGCATCGCTGCGCCAGGCCAGCCAGAAGGTTTCGGGCGGACGCGGCTCTTCCACCGCCAGTTCCACCAGCACCCCGGTCTCCAGTTCCACACGCACACAGGCGCGCGGCACAAAGCCGTGGCCCAGCCCGGCAGCCTGGCATTCGATCTTGGCCTGCATGCTCGGCACGGTGATGCGCCGCTGGCCGGTGAGCAGGCCCACGGTGCGGTCGGTCAGCGAACGCGCGCCGTCACCCACCACCACGGCGGTGTGTTCCAGCAGGTCGCTGCGCGCCAGTGGCCGGCCCAAGCGCGCCAGCGGATGGCTGGCTGTCACGCAGAACACGAAATCGAGCTGGCCCACGGCCACGGCCTTGTGACCGCCGCCGGCAGGGCCTTCGCCTGCAGCCACGATCAGGTCGGCCCGGCCTTCGCGCAGGGCTTCCCAGGTGCCGGTCAGCGTCTCGCTGCCGATGCGCAGACGCGTGCCGCTGTTCAGCGCCTCGAAGGCCTGAATGTCGGCGCCGAAGGCGCTGGTGGGGATCAACGAGTCATGCACCAGGCGCACCTCGGTCTCGAATCCCGTGGCGATCTGGCGCAGCCGAGATTCGAGCTGACGCGCGGCAGCCAGCAGCCAGCGCCCTTCCTTGAGCATTTCCTCGCCGGCTGGCGTGAGACTGACGCGCGGGCCATTGCGCACAAACAGGTTCAGGCCCAGTTGTTCCTCGAGCTTGGAGACGGCATAGGAGATGGTCGACGGTACTTTGTGCAGGCGCTCTGCCGCACCGGCGAACGAGCCGTGGCGCGCGATGGTGTCCACCAGTTCGATGGCTTCCAGAGAGAGTTTGAGCATATTTGAGGCGCCTAAAAAATAATCATCGAAATTATCGATGATTGAAGAGATTTTCTTTCAGCATAACCGCATATCAGGCCGCAGATACTTCATTCATCGCCACACGGAATGCAGCAGAACAAGGCAGGAAGGCCAGCAGCAGGAAGTGTGAACACCATCGATTGTTTAGGAGATAGAAATGCTTGAAGTTCGCCCATCCAACCACCGCGGTCGCGCCAACCATGGCTGGCTGCAATCGCGCCACACCTTCTCCTTCGGCCACTACCGCGACGCCAACCAGCAAGGCTTTTCGGATCTGCTGGTCATCAATGACGACCATGTGTCCCCCGGTCAGGGCTTCGGCACCCACGGCCACCGCGACATGGAAATCTTCTCCTATGTGCTGGACGGCGCCCTGGAGCACAAGGACTCCATGGGCACGGGCTCGGTGATCCGTCCTGGCGATGTGCAGATGATGAGCGCCGGCACCGGCGTGGAGCACAGCGAATTCAACCACTCGGCCCAGGACCCGGTGCACTTTCTGCAGATCTGGATCGTGCCCGCCGAACGCGGCGCCGCTCCGCGCTATCAGCAGGTCCATGTGGACGATGCCGACAAGCGCGGCCGCCTGCGCCTGATCATCGCCCCCGAAGGCGCAGACGGCACCCTGGCCGTGCGCCAGGACGCCCGGGTCTATGCCGGCCTGTTCGATGGCGCTGAATCCGCCGAACTCGATGTGGGCTCCGACCGCCATGTCTATGTGCATGTGGCCCGCGGCAGCCTCAGCGTGAACGGTGAGCGCCTGTCCGAAGGCGACGGCGCCCGCATCCGCAACGCCGGTGCCCTGCGTTTCGACCAGGGTGAACAGGCCGAAGTGCTGGTGTTCGACCTGCGGCCCAACGAGCTGCCCGCCATGCCCCGCTGATCCCGACGGTCCCCTTTCTCCCCCTTTTTATTTATCCCTTCTTTTGTTTCAGGAGCTTCCCATGTCCAACGCCAACATCGCCATCGCCCGTCCCGTCGCCGTCGCCGAGCCCGGTGCCAAGCTGCTCAACCCCCATGACCACACGCTGATCATGATCGACTTCCAGTCGCAGATGGCCTTTGCCACGCACTCCATCGATCCCGTGCAGCTGCGCTCCAACGCCGCACTGGTCGCTTCGGCTGCCGCCGGTTTCGGTGCCTCCACCATCCTGACCACCGTGGCCGAAAAAAGCTTCTCCGGCCCCATGTTCGAGGAAGTGACCGCGCCTTTCCCCGGCCAGGCCCTGCTGGACCGCACCTCGATGAATACCTGGGAAGACCAGGCCGTGATCAACAAGGTCAACGAGATCGGCAAGCCCCGCATCGTGCTGGCCGGCCTGTGGACCAGCGTGTGCATCGTGGGCCCGGCCCTGTCGGCCCTGGACCAGGGTTTTGAAGTCTTTGTGATTGCCGATGCCTGTGGCGACATCTCCACCGAAGCGCACAACCGCGCCATGGACCGCATGGTGCAGGCCGGCGCCCAGCCCATCACGTCGCTGCAATACCTTCTGGAAATGCAGCGCGACTGGGCCCGCACCGAAACCTATGACATGACTACGGGCATCGCCAAGAAGCTGGGCGGCGGCTACGGCATCGGCATCACCTACGCCAAGACC
The DNA here is from genome assembly GCF_053345995.1 of Comamonas sp. C24C. Taxonomy (NCBI): domain Bacteria; kingdom Pseudomonadati; phylum Pseudomonadota; class Betaproteobacteria; order Burkholderiales; family Comamonadaceae; genus Comamonas; species Comamonas sp. C24C. Next base: position 220,512 of record NZ_JBKFBC010000005.1, read on the forward strand.
ATGTTCGGCGCCCACGAAGGCTAAAAAAAGCGGCAGGGGCCTGCTGCGCGGCCGTATCCTGCGCCTGTGGCCCTTGCCGTACGGAAGTACGGCTGCGGTCCTCGGCCCCAGTCTTCTTTTTTGCGCTCTCGCCGGACTTTCCTCCCTTTTTTGCGTTGCTGACACCCCCCCTAGGCACACCATGACCCAGCCCACCACCCCCGACCTGATCCTGTTCAACGGCCGCTTTACCACCCTGGACCGCAGCAACCCCACGGCCACGGCAGTGGCCGTGAGCCAGGGCCGCTTCAGCGCCGTCGGCAGCGACTGCGAGGTCCTGCCCCTGGCCGGCCCGCAGACCAGGCGCATCGATCTGGGCGGGCGCAGTGCGCTGCCCGGGCTCATCGACAACCACCTGCACCTGATCCGCGGCGGTCTGAACTTCAACATGGAGCTGCGCTGGGACGGTGTGAAGAGCCTGGCCGATGCCATGGCCATGCTCAAGGCCCAGGTGGACGTGACGCCAGCGCCCCAGTGGGTGCGAGTGGTGGGCGGCTTCACCGAGCACCAGTTCGTGGAAAAGCGCCTGCCCACGCTGGCCGAGCTGAACGCCGTGGCACCCGACACCCCGGTCTTCATCCTGCACCTGTACGACCGTGCCCTGCTCAACGCCGCCGCCCTGCGCGCCGTGGGCTACACCAAGGACACGCCCGAGCCGCCCGGTGGCCAGATCCTGCGCGACAGCGCCGGCAACCCCACGGGCCTGCTGCTGGCCAAGCCCAATGCGTCCATCCTCTACGCCACGCTGGCCAAGGGCCCCAAGCTGCCGCGCGACTACCAGGTCAATTCCACGCGCCACTTCATGCGTGAGCTCAACCGCCTGGGCGTGACCGGCGCCATCGACGCGGGCGGCGGCATGCAGAACTACCCCGACGACTACGACGTGATCCAGGAGCTGGCCGATGCCGATCAGCTCACCATCCGCCTGGCCTACAACCTGTTCACGCAAAAACCCAAGGAAGAGAAGGACGACTTTCTGCGCTGGACCGCCACCTCGCAGTACAAGCAGGGCACAGACTACTTCCGCCACAACGGCGCGGGCGAGATGCTGGTGTTCTCGGCCGCCGACTTCGAGGACTTCCGCCGGCCCCAGCCCGAGCTGGCGCCCGGTATGGAAGGCGAGCTCGAAGAGGTGGTGCGCATCCTGGCCCAGAACCGCTGGCCCTGGCGCATGCACGCCACCTACGACGAGACCATCGATCGCGCGCTCAATGTGTTCGAGAAGGTCAATGAAGACATTCCCCTGGCCGGCCTGAACTGGTTCTTCGACCACGCCGAGACCATCTCCGAAAAGTCCATCGACCGCATCGCGGCCCTGGGCGGCGGCGTGGCCGTGCAGCACCGCATGGCCTACCAGGGCGAGTATTTCGTCGAGCAGTACGGCGCGGCCGCGGCGGAAGCAACGCCCCCTGTCAAGCGCATGCTGGAAAAGGGCGTGAACGTGTCCGCCGGCACCGACGCCACCCGCGTCGCCAGCTACAACCCTTGGGTGTCGCTGTCCTGGCTGATCACAGGCAAGACCGTGGGTGGTCTGCAGCTCACGCCCCAGCGCAACTGCCTGACCCGCGACCAGGCCCTGCGCATGTGGACCGAGAACGTGACCTGGTTTAGCAACGAACAGGGCAAGAAGGGCCGCATCCAGGTGGGCCAGCTGGCCGACCTTATCGTGCCCGACCGCGATTTCTTTGCCTGCCCCGAGTCCGACATCGCCGACACCTCGGCCCTGCTCACCGTGGTGGGCGGCAAGGTGGTCTACGGCGCTGGTGCCTTCGCCGACTTTGATGAATCGGCCCTGCCCCTGGCCATGCCCGACTGGTCGCCCGTGCGCACCTTCAAGGGCTATGGCGCCTGGGGTGTGCAGGAAGGCGCGCCGCTGCAGGCCGTGATGCGCAACGCGGCAGCGAACTGCGGCTGCGCCAACAGCTGCAACATGCACGGCCATTCCCACGCCACGGCCTGGAGCAGCAAGCTGCCCGTGGCCGATCTCAAGGGCTTCTGGGGCGCCCTGGGCTGCGCCTGCTGGGCGGTGTGACATGGGCAACGCGCTGCACGCCGCCGCCACCGCACCCTGGGTGCATTCGCTGGCCCTGCTGTGCCTGTGTGCCGCCTACCTGCAGGGCGGCGTGGACAAGGCCCGCGACTTCCGCGGCGCGGTCGCCGAGATGCGCCAGTTCGGCCTGGCGTCGGCCGCGCCCATCGCGGTGGCCACCATCGCGCTGCAGCTCGGTGCCTCGGCGCTGATCGTGTCGGGCTGGTACCGCTGGGCAGGCGCCTTGGCGCTGGCGGCCTTCACCGTCATCGCGGCCTTTCTGGCCGACCGTTTCTGGGCTGCGCCGCAGGCTGAACGCCAGCGCACAGCGAACGCATTTTTTGAACATTGGAGCCTGGTGGGCGGCATGCTGCTCGTCGCCTGGCACGACCTGGGAGGCCACCGTGCCGGATAACAAACCAACCACCGCAAACAACACCGCGGGCAGCTTCGCGCCGCTCGCCATCCCCGTCTTCGCCGTGCTGTGGGCCGCCACGGTGCTGGGCAATATCGGCAGCTTCATGCGCGATGTGGCCAGCGCCTGGATGGTGACCGAACTCTCGTCCAGCCCAACGGCCGTCGCGCTGATCCAGACGGCTGCTACGCTGCCCGTCTTCCTGCTGGCCATTCCCGCCGGTGTGCTGTCCGACATCCTGGACCGCCGCCGTTTTCTCATCGGTGTGCAGGTGCTGCTGGGCGCCGTCAGCGGCACGCTGCTGGTGCTGGCCCAGACCAACACTCTCACGGTGGAATACCTGGTGGCCCTGACCTTTGTGGGCGGCATTGGCGCCGCCCTCATGGGCCCGACCTGGCAGTCCATCGTGCCCGAGCTGGTGCCGCGCAGCGAGCTCAAGAGCGCCGTGGCGCTGAACTCCCTGGGCATCAACATCGCCCGTGCCATCGGTCCGGCCGCCGGCGGCCTGCTGCTGGCCAGCTTCGGCGCCGCTGCGGCTTACGGCCTCGACGTGCTCAGCTATGTGTTTGTGATCGCCGCCCTGATCTGGTGGAAGCGTCCCAAGGCCGAGGCCTCGGCGCTCAACGAGCAGTTCTTCGGCGCCTTCCGTGCCGGTGTGCGCTATGCCCGTGCCAGCCGCGAGCTGCATGTGGTGTTGCTGCGCGCCGCGGTCTTTTTCCTGTTCGCCAGTTCGGTCTGGGCCTTGCTTCCCCTGGTGGCGCGCCGCATGCTGGGTGGCACGGCCGGTTTCTACGGTGTGATGCTGGGCGCCGTAGGTGCAGGTGCCATCCTGGGCGCCGTGCTGCTGCCCAAGTTGCGCAAGCGTCTCGACACCGACGGTCTGGTGTTGCTTGCTTCTGTGGTGACGGCCTTGGTCATGGGCGTGCTGACCCTGGCGCCGCCTCAGTGGGCTGCCGTGGCGCTGATGCTGGTGCTGGGTCTGGGCTGGATTATTGCGCTGACCACGCTCAACGGCGTGGCCCAGGCGGTGTTGCCCAACTGGGTGCGCGGCCGGGGTCTCGCCATCTACCTTATGGTGTTCAACGGCGCCATGGCCCTGGGCAGCCTGGGCTGGGGCCTGATCGCCGGCCAGCTGGGCCTGCCGGTCACGCTGCTGATCGGAGCCGTGGGCCTGGTGCTGGTGTCCCTGGTCTTCCACCGCGTCAAGCTGCCCACCGGCGAAGCCGATCTGCAGCCGTCCAACCACTGGCCCGAGCCTTTGCTGGCCGAACCCCTGGCCCACGACCGTGGTCCGGTCATGATTCAGATCGAGTATCGGATTGCGCATCAAGACCAGGCCGCCTTTTTCCAAGCCATGCAGCAGGTAGCCCACGAGCGCCGTCGCGACGGTGCCTATGCCTGGGGCGTGGCCGAGCACACGGGTGAGCCGGGCCGGGTGATCGAGTGGTTCCTGGTCGAATCCTGGGCGGAGCATCTGCGCCAGCATGGTCGTGTGTCCAAGGCCGATGCCGATCTGCAGGCCGCCGCTTTGCGCTACCACCAGGGGCCGGACAAGCCCGTGGTCCACCACTTCCTGGCGCTTGATGCGCGCAGCGCCCAGCAGGGAACGGGTTCCCCAGCCCACTGAGCGGCGCTAGCATCGGCATTCATCGCTGACGGGGCAGGCGATGAATGCAAGGCCGGCGCGTTACTTACTTGACGGGCTTGGCGGCGCGCACGGCCACGACCTCGATTTCCACATACCAGGCCGGGTTGGCCAGGGCTGCAATCTGGAAGGCCGAGCGTGCAGGCAGGTTGGGCTGGGCGGCCGTGCCAAAGAACTGGGTGTAGCCACGCATGAAGCCGGCAAAGTCCATCTTGTTGCCCTTGGCGGGGTCGGCCACCAGGAAGACCTGCATTTTCACCACGTCGCTCATGGTGAGATTCATGCTCTTGAGCTGCTCTTCCAGGCCCTTGAGGATGGCGACGGTCTGACCCTCGGTATCGCCGCCGTAGGCCGCAGGATCAGTGGCGGGCTTGGATTTGTCCACCACGGGCGGCACCTTGCCGGAGAGATAGACGGTGCGGGCATCGGTGGGGATTTCCACGGCTGCGGCGATGGGGAAGGTCGAGCCCGGAGTCTTGTAGCGCAGCACATCGCCACCGCCGGAGGTGGTGGCTGCGCAGCCGGTGAGCAGGACTGCCGTGCCCAGCAGGGCGGTGGTGGCGGTCTTGAAGATAGATGGAACGTTCATGTGATCTCCTGAATGGATTTATGGGGTTACGCGAAAGGGTTTGACATCGGCGGCAGACAGCTTGTCCGGGTACTGATTGCCGAAGTTGCTGCGCACATAGTTCACGACGTCTGCAATCTGCTCATCGGACAGCTTGCTGGCAAAGGACGGCATGCCGTGCAGGCCGTTCATGACGACCGAGGCCGGGTAGGCTGCGGCTGCCAGCTTGGGGTTGGCGGCCAGCGCAGGGTAGAAGCCCGCACCCTTGGCGCCTTCGCCCTTGACCATGTGGCAGCCCTGGCAGATGGCCTGGTACAGGGTTTCTCCGCCGCTCTGGCTGAAGCGTGGGCGGACTGCCGAGAAGTTCTGCATCAGCGCCTGGGTGTCGGCGGGCGAGATGGACAGGACAGCCGCAGACTGCAGCGTTTGCAGGTTTTTCACATCCTGGGTTTTCGCTCCCTGTGACTGGGCCAGGACGGCGCCGGAGAGACCCAGGGCCAGGGCGCCAGCGGCGCAAAGACGGTGCAATGTGTGCATGGTGAAGTTCCTTGTGGCAGTCATGGACGATCAGAGGCTGGATGCCTTGGCGTGCAGACGCTGGATTGCATCCAGCGAGGACAGCACGGCACCTTCCTGCCAGGCGGGGATGTACGAGACATGCTCGCCCGCCAGCACCAGGCGCCCGTCGACCTGGGCCAGGTCCTTGTAGTGCTGTTCGCGCATTGCGTCGGTCCAGTTGCCGAAGCAGCCGTTGATCCAGGGCATGCGATGCCAGGCGACCGATACGCCGTTGAGGAACTCCTGCTTGTATTGCGGATGGATCTGCGCGCCGTACTCCAGCGCCAGGCGAACGCGCTCGGCCGGTTTGAGCGAGGAGAAGCGATAGCTGTTGGAGTTCTCGAAGGAATAGGCGCCCAACAGCACGGCGGGGCCGCGGCCCATGTAGCCGGTGGAGGGGTAGGAGATCTGCTGGATCGGCAGATCGGTGTAGCTGATGCCGCCATAGATGCGCTCGTCCTCTTCCCAGAAGCGGCGCTTGAACTCCAGGCCCACCTTCATGGAGCTGCCATAGGGCACGGCAGCAATCGCGTTCTGCATGGCGCTGCCAGCCTGCACCTCGATCTGGCTCAGGATGGACAGCGGAATCGTGCAGACGCACCAGTCGGCACGGGCCTGCAGCGTGGCACCGGGCTTGAGGGTATCCACATAGTCGATGGTCACGCCCTTGTCGTTCTGGGCGATCCTGGTGACCTTGGCGTTGTAGCGGATGGCCGAGCCCAGATCGCGCGCCATGGCCTGGGCCAGCATGTCCATGCCGCCTTCGGGCTGGAAGATGGCGCTGTGGAACTCGTAGATATTGCCTACGCCCATCTGGCGCCACAGATTCGATTCCAGCAACTCGTGCAGGCCCATGGGCGTCGAAGGTTTGGCCAGCGCCATCAGGCCGCCGCCGGGGTCGATGTCGTAGCCGCGGAAATCGCTGACTGCGTTGCTGGGGCGGTAGCGGTACTCCTTGTCCAGCACACCCCAGGCCTTTAGGCTCTCCAGCAGGCGCTCCTTGTCTTCCTGGTTGACGCTCTGGTCCAGGGCACCCTGGTTGGTGGCCTTGGCGAGCAGCTCGGCCACATGGCCATAGACATCGGTCTGCACATGGCGAAAGCGCTGGGGTTTGCCGGCCAGGGCCTTGCTGTTGTGCAGATAGGCGTTGTAGTTGACCTGGTTGAAGGCTTCGAGCTTGATGCCGAAGCGCTTGTAGTAGTCTAGCATCGCATGGTGGTGGTAGGGCACACGCCAGGGGCCGGGGTTGAAGTAGTTGCCCTTGGCAAAGCCCACTGTCTGGCGCGTGCCGTCCAGTTCGCTGAACTCGTCGCCGCCGCGCAGCGTCCAGCAGCGGCCTCCGGCGCGGCCCTGGTATTCAAGCAACTGCACCTTGTAGCCTGCAGCGCGCAGCTCATGGGCGGCCACCATGCCTGCCAGGCCTGCGCCCAGCACCAGAACCGATGCGCCCGGCTTGGCGTTGCCGAGCTTGACCGGACCGTTGTAATGCGATTCGGCTGCGTAACCCAGTGAACTCATGGCCTGGTACATGGCACTGCCGCCCGCGACCTTTCCGATCATCGAGAGCAGTTGTCTGCGGCTGACATGCTTGCTTGGCTCTGGCATCTGAAATTCCTTTGCTGTTGTGTATTCCGCTGTCCATCCGGGGTTGCGGGGTAAGGGTTTTCAGCAAGAGCTATGCCAGGGACGAACCGCAAAGCATTAGTTCAATGAAATCAGTGGCTTGTTATGTAATTCAGAACGGTTGGTTTCCTGCCCTTTCGACGCTTGTGGTGCATGCTCACTAATTTGAAGCATCAATGGCCAAATTGGTGCAGTGGAGTCACACAATGAGGCGAGAAAAGGCGTATCCGCTGTGACAGCGGATACGCCTTTGAGCGGGGAACTACGGTGCTGCCGGGCTCAGAGTTCGCCGGGAGGCACGCTGGCTTCGCTGACCATGACGCGATTGCGTCCGCCACGCTTGGCTGCATAAAGCATGGCATCGGCCTGCTGGAAGACGGCCTTGATATCGGGAGCGCTGTCGGGCCAGTGGGCCACGCCCAGCGAAATGGTGATGTGGCCCACCGGTGGCATCTCCATCTTCTCGACCAGCTGACGCAGTCGCTCGGCGGCATGGGCGGCCGCCTCCGGCGCCGTGCCGGGCAGCAGCAGCAGAAACTCCTCGCCACCCACACGGCAGGGCACGTCGTCCATACGAGAGACCTCGCGCATGGTGCGCGCGAGTTGCCTGAGTACCTCGTCGCCCGTATCGTGGCCGAAGCCGTCGTTGATGCGCTTGAAGTGATCGATGTCGATGGCAATCACCGAGAACGGCAGTGCCTGCGTCTGGAAGGCGGTGATGGCGGCTTCCAGATGGCGGCGGTTGCCCAGACCCGTCAGCGGATCGGTGTTCACGTCTTCGCGCAGCTTGGTGATGTTGCGTTGCAGCAGGTTCAGGCCCTTGAGCATGGCTTTCTTGAGTTCATAGGACTCGAAGTACCATGACTTGACGGCCTGAATGTTCTGCGCGGTTTCGGGCTTGTCCATATCGTGCGCGCCGTTGGCCAGCTGGCGCAGCGGGCTGGAAATGCGGCGTGCGCTCCACCAGATGACCACCAGCATCAGCAGGGCGATGGGCAGGGTCTTGTAGAGCACGGAGCGCATCATCTTGTTGAGCGGGGCCAGCGTTGCCGCCTTGGGGCGTTGGGCCACGATGCCCCAGCCCGAGGCGTGGATCACGGCATAGCCGGCCAGCATTTCCACGCCCTTGCTGTTGACGACAGGTGCCGTGCCCGACTCGCCGCGGATGACCGCGTTGATGACATCGTTGTTGATCACCTGATCGCCCACACGGTGGTTGTCGGGGTGATAGATGATGTGCTTGTTTCTGTCCACCACATAGACATAGGTGCCGTCCTGGTAGAAGTGCGAGCCCAGCAGGGTGTCGAGAATGCTGTCTTCCTTGAGGTAGATGCTGCCGCCCACCGCTCCCAGAAATTCGCCCTGAGGACCGAAAATGGGCTGCGAGACAAATACGATGTAGTTTCCGGCAGTGGACATATAGGGCTGGCTGATGACAGGGCCCCGGGTGCTCAAGGTCTGAGTCACCCCGGCACTTTGCAGCGTCTTGCCCTTGATCTGCAGAGTTTCTGGCGATGTCGCCAGCACATAGCCCGTGGGGTCGATGATGGTGACGGAGTTGAAGCTCTTGGTCTGAAGGCGCAGGCGCGTGGCCTCTTTGGCCAGATAGCCCACGTCATCCATGTGCGCCCCCATCAGACTGGCGCTGTATTCCAGTTGTTGCAGGGCAGACTGCAGAAAGTCGTCCGTGCTCTTGGCCAGCTTGGTCGCGTAGGCGTGGTGACCTTCCAGCGTGTTGTCTATCAGCTGCTGGCGTTGCACCAGATAGCCGGCGTAGAAGGTATTGAGAAACGGGATCAGCGCGCTGCAGATGGTCAGGATCAGAATCAGGCGGCGCAGGTCAAGTCGGGTCGGTGCGAGGCGGCGTTGCCAGGGGAGAGATTTCTTCACAGATGATGTCGCGAGAGCAGGGCGGCTCTGCGCTGTACCTGTGTGCTCTGACAGGCTCAGACCCCGGCCGCATATTCATTGAATGCCTGCATTATGGTTCCTCGCGCCGGGGCCCTGCTCATGGTCAACCACCATGCAGCCGTTTTACAGCGACAAGTCCTTGAACTTTTCCACCTGCACTGCACAGTCGTAGAAGCAGGGGGCCCGGCCTATGTCGGTGAGCTGCTGATGCGTCAGCTCGTTCACATTCGTGCCATTGGCTCCCTGCTTGCGCCACCAGATGCCCAGGCCCACCACCACGCCTGCGCGAGCACGGCCGTTGATGGCGGCATGGCAGACATGCTCGCCACGCAGGTTGAAGACACGCAACGGGTCGCCGTCGGCAATGCCGCGCTCAGTCGCGTCATCGGGATGCATCTCCAGCAGCGGGCGCTCTTCCATACGGGACAGGCTGGCCACATTGGCAAAGCTGCTGTTGAGGAAGTTGCGTGCCGGTGGCGAGATCATGGCCAGCGGGTAGGCGGCCGTGGGCGGTTCGTAGTTGGGCAGATAGTCGGGCAGTGTGTTGACCCCCAACCGCGCCAGGGCGGGGTTGTCGAATTCGCATTTGCCCGAAGCCGTCGCAAAGCCACCTTCGGCAAATGGCGCATCGGGCAGCGGAATATGGGCAAAGCCCTGCTGCAGAAGGGCTTCGAAATCAATCGCAGTATGTGCAACCGCTGCACGGCAAAGAGCTTCGTCGGACTCCGAGAAACATGCTGCTGCAAAAGCGCGGTCCAGCCTGGCCATATGCATGGCCAGATCGCGAAAGATCTGCGCATTGCTGCGTGCCTGGCCCTGGGGGGCGATCGCCGGGCGATTCAGCAGTACGTCGGTATGACCGTAGCTGCCGTGGATGTCCCAATGCTCTAGCTGGGTGGTGGCGGGTAGCACATAGTCGGCATGGTCCGCAGTGTCGGTCATGAAATGTTCCAGAACCACGGTGAACAGGTCTTCGCGGGCAAAGCCTGCTGCCACCTTGGCAGACTCGGGTGCCACGGCAACGGGGTTGCTGTTGTAGACCAGGACGGCTTCCACCTTGGGGCCGAAGCCGGCGCCGCCCTCATGCAGCAGCACATCGCCAATCTGGCTCATGTTCAGTGTGCGTGGGCGACGCTCGCCCAGCAGCTGTGGCAGCTGGAGCGCCGTGCGGTTGAACGGTGAGACGCCGGAGGCGGACAGCAGCAGTCCTCCCGCGCGGTGACGCCAGGCGCCGACGAGGGCCGGAAGGCAAGCGACGGCACGTACGGCATTGCCGCCGCCGCGTGCGCGCTGCATGCCGTAATTGAGACGAATGGCCGCAGGCCTGGTCGTGCCGTAATCGCGTGCCAAGGACTGAATCTGTTCCACGCTCAGGCCGCAGACACTGGCGGCGCGCTCGGGTGGCCACTGCAAGGCTCTGGCCCTGAGTGCCTCCCAGCCCAGGGTGTGTTGCGCGATGTAGTCGTGGTCCAGCCAGTCGTGCACGATCAGCTCGTGCATCAGCGCCAATGCCAGTGCGGCATCGGTGCCCGGCAGAAGCTGCAGATGCTCGTGGCATTTGTCGGCGGTCTCGCTCTTGCGCGGGTCTATGCAGATCAGCTTGGCGCCCTGGCGCTTGGCTTCCTGCGCATAGCGCCAGAAATGCAGATTGCTGGCAATGCTGTTGCTGCCCCAGATCAGGATCAGCTGGCTTTCGGCAAAGAACTCCACGCGCATGCCCAGTTTGCCGCCATAGGTGGCGGTCAGTGCTTCGCTGCCGGCGCTGGCGCAGATGGTGCGATCCAGCAGGCTGGAGCCCAGCTGGTGGAAAAAGCGCCGGTCCATGCTTTCGGCCTGCACCAGACCCATGGTGCCGGCATAGCTGTAGGGCAGTATGGCTTCGGGCGCGCGCCGGGCAATCCCGTGCAGGCGCTGGGCAATATCGCTCAGGGCTTCGTCCCAGCTCACGGGAGTGAACTGGCCGCTGCCCTTGGGGCCGCTGCGTTTGAGCGGCTGCAGCACCCGCCCGGCGTGGTAGGTGCGCTCCGTGTACTTGCTGACCTTGGCACAAAGCACGCCGCCCGTGTGTCCATGGTCTGCATTGCCTTGGACCTTGGTGGCCGTGCCGTCGACCACTGTGGTGACCAGGGCGCAGGTGTCCGGACAGTCATGCGGGCAGGCGCCGCGTACTTGAACGATATGAGGCATGTCGTGGGTTCGAAAAATCTGGACCGAATTGCGGCTGAAGACCGTTTTGTGGGCCTATTATGCGGCGCGCATCCTTGCCAAAAAGCCTGAGGTGCAAGACCCCAGAAACGGGCCGATCCAGCCCGTAGCAACGAGTAGCCCGTAGAGAGAGATCGAGAGCAATGCAAGACAAGCGAGTGGAGTGGAACCGTCGTCAATTCATGAATGCAGCAGCTGCTGCGGCGGCCGGGGGCTTGACCGGCGCCTGTTATGCACAGGATGCGGGCGGGCCCATCGTGCTCGGACAATCCTGCGCGCTGAGCGGTCCCTCGGCACAGTTGGGGACGCAGTTCGCGCAGGGCGCCAAGCTGTACTTCGATCAGCTCAACGCCCAGGGCGGCATCGGTCGCCGCCAGGTGGAGCTGCGCACGCTGGACGACGGCTACGAGCCTGAACGCTGCGTGTCCAATACCCAGAAGTTCATTACCGACGATGTGATGGCCTTGTTCGGCTATCTGGGAACGCCCACCAGCATGGCGGCGTTGCCTTTGGTGCAGAAAGCCAGGCTGCCACTGATTGCGCCGATGACGGGGGCGGCCGGCCTGCGCGAAACCAAGCTCGCCCAGACGGTCTTCAATCTGCGTGCCTCCTATGCCGATGAAACTGCTCTCATGGTCAGGCAGCTGGTCTCGCTGGGATTGCAGAAGATCGCGGTGTTTCACCAGAACGATGCCTATGGTCAGTCTGGTCTTGAGGGAGTGACACAGGCGCTGCAAAGTCACGGCCTCAAGCCCGTGGGCGCCGCCACGGTGGAGCGCAACTCCCGGGATGTGGCCAAGGCCGTCAAGACCCTGGTGCCGTTGGGGGCCGATGTGATCGTGCAGGTCGGCACCTATGCAGCCAGTGCCGCCTTTGTGCGAGCAGCACGCCAGGCCGGCTATGGCGGGCAGTTCTACAACGTCTCGTTCGTGGGCACTTCGGCACTGGCGCAGGCACTGGGCAAGGAGGCCGAGGGGGTGGTGGTCACCCAGGTCGTGCCATCGCCGTTCAAGACCTCGCATCCGCTGGCACGCGAGTTTCAGGCCGCCCTGCAGAAAAGCGGTGCGTCGCTGCAGCCCGATTACTCGAGCATGGAGGGCTATCTGGCTGCCCGTGTCGCGGGCGAGGCGCTGAAATCCGCCGCTGCCGCTGGCCGGTTGCAGCGCGATGGCCTGGTGGCGGCGCTGGAGGCCATGAATGGTCAGCAGGTGGCGGGTTTTCCGATCGCCTTCCGCCCACAGGCCGGCAAGCCGCGTTTTGTCGAGCTGTCCATGCTCACAGGCGACGGCAAGGTCCGCGTGTGAGGCTTTGAGGCGTGCAGGGCGCAAGCTCTCTCGCTTTGGGCCATCATGGCATCTTTGCCATTGATGACCCCAAGGAGAGAGCGCATGGCCCTGCTGCCCGAACTTCAAGCAAGCGCCCCTGACATTGCCGCGTTGCGTCGCGATATCCACGCCCACCCCGAGCTGTGTTTTGAGGAAATACGGACCTCGGATCTGGTTGCGGCGAAGCTGGAGCAATGGGGCATAGCGATCCATCGCGGTCTGGGCAAGACCGGTGTGGTGGGCATCATCCATGGCCGCGACGGCGGCAGCAGCGGCCGTGCCATCGGCCTGCGTGCCGATATGGATGCCCTGCCCATGCAGGAGTTCAACACCTTTGACCATGCCAGCCGCCATGCGGGCAAGATGCATGCCTGCGGTCACGACGGCCACACGGCTATGCTGCTGGCGGCGGCGCAATATCTGGCCGCACACCGCGACAGCTTCGAGGGCACGGTCTACACCATCTTCCAGCCAGCCGAGGAAGGCGGTGGCGGCGCTCGCGAGATGGTCAACGACGGGCTGTTCGAGCAGTTCCCCATGCAGGCCGTGTTTGGCATGCACAACTGGCCGGGCATGAAGGCCGGCACCATGGCCGTGGGGGCAGGGCCCGCCATGGCATCCAGCAACGAATTCAAGATCGTGGTACGCGGCAAGGGCGGCCACGCGGCCATGCCACATATGGTGGTGGACCCGGTACCCGTGGCGGCTCAGCTCATCATGGCTTTCCAGACCATCGTCAGCCGTAACGTCAAGCCCATTGAGGCGGGCGTGGTGTCGGTCACCATGGTCCATGCCGGCGAGGCTACCAACGTCGTGCCGGACAGCGTGGAGCTGCAGGGCACGGTGCGTACCTTCACGCTTGAGGTACTGGACCTCATCGAGCAGCGCATGCAGCAGATCAGCGAGGCCGTCTGTGCCGCGCATGGCACGCAATGCACGTTCGAGTTCGTGCGCAACTACCCGCCCACCATCAACACTGCCCCCGAGGCCGAGTTTGCGCAGGCCGTGATGCGCGAGATTCTGGGCGATGCCGGTGTGGTGCCGCAAGAGCCATCCATGGGGGCCGAGGACTTTGCCTTCATGCTGCTGGAAAAGCCCGGTGCCTACTGCTTTATCGCCAACGGCGACGGTGATCACCGCGCCCTGGGGCATGGCGGAGGTCCCTGCACCTTGCACAACCCCAGCTACGACTTCAACGATGCGCTGATTCCGCTGGGCGCGACTTTCTGGGTCAAGCTGGCCCAGCGCTGGCTGGACCAGCCTACGCGCGCCTGAAGGCTTGGGCCCGCCGTTGCGGGCTGGGTGGAGGATTTCTTTCACGCCAGACCTCGGGCGGGCAGCCAAAGTGCGTGCTGAACCAGCGTGTGAAAGCACTGTGGCTGTTGTAGCCCAGCATGGAGGCGATTTGGCCCACAGGGTAGTCAGGGTTGCGCACATAGCGCTGGGCAAGTTCCGAGCGAACTTCCTGCAGCAGGTCGGTAAAGCTCAGGCCTTCACCGCCCAGCTCGCGCTGCAGGGTTCGTACGCTGCGCCCCAGGCCCTGGGCCACGCAGATGCAGGTGGCATTGCCCGAGGGCAGCATGAGATAGATGGCCTTGCGCACCTGCTGGCCGACGGAGGCCTGACGGCCCTGCTGCGTGGTGTCCACCATAGTCTTGGCATAGCGCACCAGAACCGGGTCGGCCAAGGGGTTGGGGGCATCCAGGTCCTCGGTGCGAAACACAATGCCGTTGAAGTCCGCATCAAACTCCACGCGGCAACGAAACATCTGCTTGTGCAGGCCGGTGTCGCCGGGCGCGGGGTGGTTGAAGCAGACGCGCAGCGGGCGCCATTGCTCCTGCAGCAGCAGGTTGCAGGTGCGAAACAGCACGCCGATTGCCAGTTCCATGGATTGCGGCAATGCATCCGGCAGGGTGAACTCTTCGCGCAGCACCACGACGCCATTGGCGTCGTCCATATGAATCACCAGCGACTCATTGAGCATGTGCACATGCTCGATGAGTGTGCTCAGCACTTTGCGCAAGGTGGGCTGGTGCAGCAACAAAAGGCTGACGACACCGAAGTTTGAGACCTGTCGTGATTGCGCCATGCGCAGCCCGAAGTTTTCGCAACCCGTGATGCTTGCAGCTTCTTCCAGCAGGCGCCCGGCTGTCAACGCATCGATCAGCTGATCCTGCTCGCGCACCACGGCTGGACGCAGGCCGGCACGACGCAATGCCGCATCAGGGTCTCCTCCCAGTTCGCTGAATAGTTCCGAAAAATTCGTCAGAGATGCCGCGCGCACAAAAGTGACCATGACTGCTCCACGCAAAAAGTCGGAGAAATTCTGGCATGAGATGCATAGCGTGCGGCATGAAATGCACAACCTATGTGACACAGGTTTTCTACAGTGGACTTACCGGGCGGCAGAGACTAGCAACAAGCCTGGGTTCAAAAAAGTGTAGGAGACAGTTATGCAGATAAACCCTCTGACCTGTGCCATAGGCGCGGAGTTGGTCGATGTGCAACTGGCGGATGCGCTGCGCGATGATGGGCTTTTCGCAGAGATCAAGGCGGCCTTGCTCAAGCACAAGGTGCTGTTCTTGCGTCGCCAGAGAATCAGTCGCGCCGAGCATGTCGGTTTTGCCCGGCGTTTTGGCGAGCTGGAGGACCACCCGGTGGTCGGCAGCGACCCAGAGCATCCCGGCCTGGTGCAGATCTACAAGACGCCGGACAAGCCGCTGGACCGGTATGAAAACTCCTGGCATTGCGATGCCACCTGGCGCGAGGTGCCGCCCATGGGCTGCGTACTGCGCTGCGTCGAATGTCCGCCGGTTGGCGGCGACACCATGTGGGCCAATATGGCACTGGCTTACGAGATGCTTCCATCGCATATCAAGGACGTGATAGCCCCGCTGCGGGCACGTCACAGCATTGAGTGCACCTTTGGCGCAGCCATGCCTGGACAGAAGCGTCTGGCCCTCAAGGCGCAGTTTCCGGATGCCGAGCACCCGGTGGTTCGTACACATCCGGAAACCGGTGAAAAAGTGCTGTTTGTCAGCGGCTTCACCACTCATTTCACGAACTTCCACACGCCCGCCAATGTGCGTGTGGGCCAGGACTTCACCCAGGGCTCATCCAGTCTGCTGCAGTTCTTGATAAGCCAGGCCGCAATCCCTGAGTACCAGGTCCGCTGGCGCTGGGAGCCCGACAGCATCGCCATCTGGGACAACCGCGCGACACAGCATTACGCGGTGATGGACTACCCGCCCAGCCATCGAAAGATGGAGCGCGCCGGAATCATCGGCACACCGACTTTCTGAGCATCGGAAGACGCCCGTGGCAAGGCGCAGAACCTGACCGAGCGGTGCGGTGCAAGCACAGTTGCACGCAAGGCTCCGAGCGCGGGCATGGCATTCATATAACTACGGAGACACCATCATGAATTTCCTCGACGGTCACCTGGTTGCCGAAAACCAGCAGCCTCTCATCATCACCGCAGCTCCTTATGCGCCTTCGTGGCTGCCGGAGGACTTCCCAGGCGAAATTCCCGTCACGATGGAGGAGCAGATTCAAAAAGCGGTGGACTGCTACAACGCCGGCGCCCAGGTGCTGCACTTGCATGTGCGTGAACTCGACGGTCGCGGCAGCAAGCGGCTTTCCAAGTTCAACGAGCTGATTGCCGGCGTGCGTGCCCGCGTTCCGGACATGATCATCCAGGTGGGTGGGTCGATCAGCTTTGCACCCGAAACCGATGGCGCGGCCGCCAAATGGCTGTCTGACGATACCCGCCACATGTTGGCCGAGCTGGACCCCAAGCCCGACCAGGTGACGGTGACCATCAATACCTCGCAGATGAACATTCTGGAGCAGTTCGATGCGCGGGATATCGAGGGCACTTCGATGGAGGACCCAGCGGTGTTCAATGCCTACAAGGAGATGACCGTGCCTGCACAGCCGGGCTGGGCCGAAGAACATATACGCCGCCTGAGTGCGGCCGGCATTCAGAGTGCCTTCCAGTGCTACAACATCAACAGCTTCGAGTCGGTGGAGCGGCTGATGCGTCGCGGCATCTACAAAGGTCCGCTGGTGCTGAACTGGGTGGCCATCGGTGGCGGCATGGACCAGCCCAGCGTCTACAGCCTGGCCAATTTTGTGCGCGCCGTGCCCGACGGTGCGGTGCTCACGGTAGAGGCCTCGGTGCTGAACGTGCTGCCCATCAATCTCATGGGAATTGCCATGGGCCTGCATGTGCGCTGCGGCACCGAAGACAATCTGTGGAACCAGACCCGGACCCGAAAAATAGGCACGGTGGAGCAGATCGAGCAACTGGTGCGCATTGCCAAGGAATGCAGCCGCCCCATCGCCACTCCTGCCCAGGCGCGCGAGATCTGCCAGATCGGCGTGTTCTACGACACCGTGGAAGAGAGCCTGGCAAGGAACGGCTTTGCTCCGAATCGCAACGGTGCTCAGCAGGGTTTTCTGCGCAAAGTCGCCTGAGGTCAAAGGAGCGCACGATGCAACGCATTCCCGTTTTTTTATCCATGGCTCTGGCTGCTGCGTTGCCGCTTGGCAGCGCTCTCGCTTTCACCGACAAGCCCGTCAAGCTCATTGTTCCCGCCCCGCCCGGCGGCACGATCGATGTGTTTGCACGCATCATCAGCGATCAGCTGGCGCACGAGCTCAAACAGCCTGTGATTGTGGAAAACCGCCCCGGTGCCGGTGGTGCCATGGCGGTGAAATACATGCTGTCCCAGCCCTCAGACGGCAATACCCTGCTGGTGACGGTGACCAATATCCTGACCGAGGTTCCGCACGTGCTCAAGGGGGGCTTTGATGCCATGAAGGATGTCAGGCCCGTCTCGCAGATGGCACGCTCCGTCATGGTTTTCATTGCTTCGCCTCAGTTCCCGGCCAAGGATGCCAAGGAGGCCATTGCCTATATCAAGGCCCATCCGGGTCAGCTGTCCTTTGCCTCCTACAGCCAGGGGACGGCATCGCAGTACGCAGGGGCGATCCTGAATCAGAAGGCCGGCCTGGACATGCAGCATGTGCCGTTTCCTGGATCTGCACCGGCATTGGCACAAATCATGGGCAATCAGATTCCGCTGATGTTCGACGGCTCCGTGACCACCAAACCGCTGGTTCCCAGTGGCAAGGTCAAGCTGCTGGCCGTTGCTTACAAGAGCCGCTTGTCCGATTTTCCCAATGTGCCGACGATGGCCGAGGTCGGTTATCCGGAGCTTGATTTCAGCAACTGGGCGGGTGTGTTTGCTTCGGCAAAGACGCCGCAGCCGTTGCTGGAGAAGATCAATGCCACGCTGCAGAAGGTCAACGCCAGCCAGGCGGTGCAGGCGCGTTATCTGTCCACCGGCTTCGAGCCCATCAAGCAGGAGCGCACTCTGGAGCAGCTGTCTACCGATCTGCAGGCCGAGTACCAGCGCAACGGTGAGATCGTCAGGAATTTCGGCATCAAGCTGAACTGAATCGGCTCGTCTATCGGTCCGGGCATGTCTGCGGCTGAGGATGCCCGGACTTTTGCTTTGCAGCGCTTGCTGCACCTCGCTGTGAACAATTGATACAGGAGCATTTCATGACTCAGGCCATTCGCTTTTACGAGACTGGCGGTCCAGAAGTTCTGCGACTGGAAAACGTTGCCGTGGGAGACCCCGGCCCGGGCCAGGCGCGTGTGCGACATAGCTATATCGCACTCAACTTCATCGATGTGTACTTCCGCTCAGGGCGTTATCCGTTGGCCTTGCCCAACGGGCTGGGCTCGGATGCCGTAGGTGTGGTCGAGGCCGTCGGAACGGGTGTGACGGATATCCGGGTGGGTGACCGCGTTGGCTATCTGATCGGTCCGCAAGGCGCTTATGCACAGGCGCGTGTGATGCCTGCAGAAGTGCTGATTCCGTTGCCCGACGGAATTTCAGACCGTACTGCAGCCACACTCATGATGAAAGGTATGACGGCCCAGTATCTGTTCCGTCAGGTCTATTCGCTGCAGGGCGGCGAAACCATTCTCTACCACGCAGCTGCCGGAGGCGTAGGCCTGATTGCCTGTCAGTGGGCCCGCGCCATGGGAGTCAACATGATTGGTACGGTCAGCACGGATGAGAAGGCCGAACTGGCCAGGGCGAACGGATGCGCGCACACCATCGTGACGTCTCGTGAAAACATCGTCGAGCGAGTGAAGGAAATCACGGCAGGCAAGGGCGTTCCCGTGGTTTATGACTCGGTAGGCAAGGACACACTGATGGACTCGCTCGATTGCCTGCAGCCGCGTGGCTCGCTGGTCAGCAACGGAACCTCTTCCGGCTCCGTGGTGGTGGACTCATCGCTGCTGGCTGCCAAAGGCTCGATCTGGATGACCAGGCCGGCCATGGTGCATTACATCCAGCCCCGCTCACATATGCTGGAGATGGCTACAGAGCTGTTCGAGCACGTGCTGGCAGGGCGCATCGTGAGTGAGCCGCAGCAGGAGTTTGCCTTGGCCGAGGCGGCACAAGCCCATCGCGCATTGGAAGCGCGCAAGACCGTGGGGGCCACGGTACTCGTGCCATGAGCTCCAGGGTGCAAATGTTGAGCGCGTAAAGCCATTGCGAAGATCTGTGCCGGCTCCTTTTCCAAGGTGCCGGCTTTTTTCTGTCTGACATTGGCCATGCGGCGGGGCGACATTCCTAGGGATTTCACCTTGGGCAGATGGCACCAAATAAGCAATGAATGGCATCAACTGCACAAGAGCTGCAGCCTTCCTTTTCTAGAGTGATTTCGCGGATCAAGACCGCGAACTCATAACGAAAAGGAGACATGACATGCCACGTATTTCACGCTATATCTGGAGTTTTTTTGCCCTGTCCGCAAGCAGTCTGGCCAGCGCTCAGTCATCCGTGACGCTGTTCGGTGTCATGGATGCGGGCGTCAGCCGCTACATGGTGCGCAGCAATTCCTGGGACGGCTCCGGTCGCACGGCCAGTCAAGGTATCTGGGCGCTGTCACCATCGGGCAATCTGGCCAGCCGTCTGGGTGTTCGTGCCGTTGAAGATCTGGGTGCTGGAATGTCTGCCAGCATGTGGCTGGAAGCGCCTGTGACCAACGACACGGGCGGCGGCGCATTGAACTTTGGGCGACGCTCCACCGTCAGCCTGGCGGGCAATTGGGGCGAGCTGCGCCTTGGGCGTGATCACACGCCGTCGTTTCTGAATGACTGGGCCTTTGATCCCTATTCCGTCAACGGCGTGGGCGTCAATTTGCTGGCGGTGGTCAGCAGCAACCTGGCCATCAACCGTGCGCTGAGTACGCAGACCAGCGGCACGCTGCCGGAGCGCTTGCTGGGAAACGGTTTGTCGGCAGGCACGGACAATTATCTGCGCGCCAACAACTCCATTGGCTACCACCTGCCGACAGGATTGGGCGGAATTTATGGTCAACTGATGTATGCCTTCCCGGAGAATGATGCCAGGCGCGGCCGCTATGCCGGTGGACGCATTGGCTGGGCCAGTGGCCCCACCGATATTGCGCTGGGCTATGGCGAAAGCATGCTGGGCACTTTCAACGGTCGCAAGGAAACCATCAAGTCCCTGAACCTGGGAGGTTCGTACAACTTCGGTCCGGTCCGCGTGTTGGGCGAGTGGTCGCAGGTGCGCAACGCGCGCAGCGATGTGCGGGCCACAGACCGCTATGACGGGCTTCTGGCGGGTGTGCAAATCCCTGTCGGGCTGCATCAGTTCAGGGCGTCGGTGGCCAGGGTGCAATTCAAGAATGGGCAGGGAGCCGGCGACGCATCGGTGAACAAGCTGGCCTTGGGTTATGTGCATAACCTCTCCAAACGCACGGCGCTCTACACCACGGTGTCGCGTATCAGCGTGAGCAATGGACACAACAATCCTGCGGTGATGGGTGTGACACCGCTGGCCGTCAGCAGCCCGGTCATCATGCCGCAACCGGCTTACAGCAACAGCCCCGGCATGCAGCCACGCAGCGCATTGGGCTTTGATGCGGGTCTGCGCATGATGTTCTGAAGGCAGCACGTTGCTGCTGCCGCGAGGCGAATCACGAAGAGGCGGATCTGAGGGAGAGCGTGCCGCAAAGGGCTGCTCGCTTGCCGGCGTTGCGGTACTTTGTGAAATAAAAAGAACGGTCGTTCTAATTTGGCTGATTTTTGGCTACACTGGCCTCGATTATTAAAGCCCAGGAGACCTTTCATGTCCGATCTGAACGCCCGGTTTGAAGAGACCGTCAAGAATTCCACCTCGCTTGGCGAGCGTCCCGATAACGCCACCTTGCTCAAGATCTATGCCTTGTACAAGCAGGCGACCGAGGGTGACAACGAAGCCAAGAAGCCCAGCTTCACTGACATGGTGGCACGCGCCAAGTGGGACGCCTGGGCCAAGCTGGAAGGCACGACGCCGGATGAGGCCAAGCAACAGTACATCGATCTCATCGAGTCGCTGCGCTGATCCGCTCCGGCGCTGATTGCCGACAAGGCCCCGGGTTCCGGGGCCTTGTCGTTTCAATTCAGACCACATCACACTGCGCCAAAGACGGAGGCCGGAAACTGGCGCCCCGCCAAGCCGGGGGCACCAAGGAAGGTCCGCTCCGTCCCGAAGGTGTCGCCCCCCTTGGGGGAAGCAGCAGGGCTGCTCAGAGGGTGTCAGTACCTGTTCGAGAAATTGGCGCTGATGCGCTGACGCAAATATTCCGCCCCTGTAATGGGTGGATATTTTTTGGCCGGCCCTTCGATCACCGCATCTTCGTTGGCCTGGCAGAAGAAGGCCAGGCTGTAGCGGGCTCCCTGGTACTCATGGGGCTGTGGGTTGCGCACGCGGTGGAAGTTGCTGGGCAACTGGTCGTCGCTCCAGCGCATCAGCATGTCGCCGATATTGCAGGTGATGACGCCATCCACGGGCTTCACGGGCGTCCATTGCTGGGCTTCGGCCTCCTTGCCGGGCAGCACCTGCAGCCCACCCTGGCCGGCGCGCTGGAACAACAGCGTCAGGCAGTCGAAGTCCGTATGTGCGCCTGCACGCCACAGGCCGATTTCGTCCTTGAGTGCAGGGTCCACGGCAAAGTAATGCAGCATGCGCAGCGTGCTCTGGTAGCTGGGCACGGCGGGGTCATGTGCGCGGGTGAAGAACTCCTCGTCAAAGCCCAGCTTGTAGGCAAAGCAGGACAGCAGCTGCATACCCACCTGCCAGCATTGGTGCTCAAAGGCCAGCGTGGCCTGCTGGAAGCCGGGCAGCTCCTGCTCGCTGGGCCACAGGCCCTGCATGCGTGGGCGTGTGACCTGATAGGACTCTTTCTGGTCGGGAGTGCGCGTGGAGGGACGGATCTGCGCCTTGTGCTCCCAGCCTGCGTTGCGCGATAGCGGCCATTGCGCCTTGGTTTCGGGCGGCAAGCCAAATAGCTGTTCGGCCCTGCCAAATGCGGCGTCGATATCGGCCTGGGCTATGCCGTGGCCGGAAACCTGGAAGAAGCCGATTTCCACCGAAGCGCTCCAGATCTGCTCGGCAATCTCCTGCTTGCGTTGCTCGAAGTCGCTGATGTCTATGACGCGAACTTCGCGCGCCGAGGTTTCTGCGCCTTGCCCGCCCATACGGGCTTCCTTGTCCAGTTCGCCAAGGCTGTAAGAGTGGTTGGTCATGCTCTGCATAAGAATTTCTCTTGCGATGACTTCAGACACCGGCGATGCCAGTGAGGCTTGCGGTTGCTGGCACCTGAAGTGTGGATACCAGGTGCGGCTGTGTGCCGCACCCACTTCAAGAGCAATGACCCGCGAAGCTGCTGACCGGCGATGGTCAGAAGCACCGTGCTGAACGCTTCTACTCTTGATTTGAGTGCAGCAAACAGCGTGCCAGCCATTCGCTAGGGCACAGGCGCCCTTGGTTTTGGTGCATGGCTTCAAACTGGTGCACTGCCGTGCATGAATCCATGCATGCGCTGCTCGGACGTGCACCTTGTTGATACCCGACAAGCGGAAATCAAAAGCAGGCACGCCAATTGCTAGAAGGTTGAACGAGTAGAAGCGTTCAGCCTGCATCCGTGTGCAGTGCCAGGAAATTGCTCAAGTCCTGCCAGTGGCTGCCGCCGCCGGCATTCCTGTCGCCAGAGACCTGAGAGTTCCCCCATGCAACGTCGCCATTTTCTTGCTGCCCTGCCTCTTTGCGGTGCGCCCTGGGTTCATGCCCAGGGCAAGTCGCTGACGCCGCTGAAATTCACGCTGGATTTCCGTGTCAACGGCCAGACTGCTCCTTTCTTTCTGGCGCAGCAAAACGGCTACTACCGCGATGAGGGGCTGGATGTGAGCCTGGATGTGGGGTCGGGCTCGGTGGCCTCCATCACCCGCATTGCCAGCGGCGCCTACCAGCTGGGACTGGGCGATATCAGTTCGCTGATCGAATTCAATGCGCAGAACGCCGGCACGCCTCGTGTGCAGGCCGTCTATCAGTACTACAACCGCGCCCCCTTTGTGATCATCGGACGCAAGGACCGGGGCATCACTTCGGACTTCGGAAGTCTCAAGGGCAAGAAGGTGGCCGCAGCGGCGGTGGAGTCCACGCGCCGTGCCTGGCCCATGGTGGCGCGGCGCAAGAACCTGCCTGCGGATCTGTTTGCCTGGTCGACAACGGAGTTCTCGGCACGCGACAACGTCATGGTGCGTGGCGATGTGGATGCCGCCACCTATTTCCATGACTCGGCGGTATCGCTGTTTGCGCGTCTCAAGTCCGAGGAGCTTTCCATACTGCGCTACAGCGATGCCGGCGTTCATCTGTATGGCAATGCGATCCTGGCGTCCAGCCAGTTGATTGCCGAGAAGCCGCAGGTCGTGGCCGCTTTCCTGCGCGCCACCAACCGTGCGATTGTGGAATGCCTTGCCAACCCCGCAGCAGGCATTGCCGCCGTGCGCCAGCGCGAGCCGATTCTCGATGAGAAGCTGGAGCTGGAGCGCTGGTCCATCACCGCACAGTATGTGGCAGCGGCAGACACGAAAAGCCATGGACTGGGCGACTTCAGCAAGCGTTTGATGGAGCAGCAGCTGGACAGCGTGGTGCAGACCTTTGCGCTCAAGACCACGCCATCTGCCGACGCACTGTTCAACAGCAGCATGCTGCCCGCCAGGTCGGCGCGCATGCTCAAGGCCTGAGGAGGAACCAACCATGTCATTGCCTCAAGCCCAGGCCTTGAATGACGCTGATGGCCGCTATTTGCGCGAAGCCATTGCGCTCGCCGATACGGCACGTGAGCGCGGCAACCGGCCTTTCGGCGCGCTGATCGTGGCCGCCGACGGACGCGTGCTGGCCCGGGCCAGCAATGCCAACGGCGAAAGCGGCGATTGCACGGCCCATGCCGAGCTGTCCGCCATCCGCCTGGCCAGCCCCTTGCATTCACGAGATGAGCTGGCCGTCGCCACGCTGTACTCGTCTGCCGAGCCCTGCGTGATGTGTGCCGGCGCGATCTTCTGGTCCGCCATCGGCAGGGTGGTCTATGGCATCGATGCCGAGCGGCTGCGCGTGTTCCGTGGCGAGCGGCTCGATCAGAAGGATGCCGAGCTGTCCTGCCGCGATGTGTTTCAGGCCGCTTCGCACGCCATCGAATGCATCGGGCCGGCCTTGATCGAAGAGGCCAGCAGTTCGCACCAGGGCGCCTGGAAGGTCTGAGCCCCGGCACTCATTCAACCGCAATTCATTGACATAGAGAGAGGGAAGCCACCATGCAAACCAAGCGCCTGTTCCTGCAATCCGTTCTGGCCCTGGGCAGCTTTGCCAGCGCCACGGCAGCCTTTGCCGCAACGCCCATCAAATTCCAGCTCGACTGGCGTTTCGAAGGACCTGCTGCGCTGTTTCTGCAGCCAGTTGCCAAGGGCTATTTCCAGGCCGCTGGGCTCAATGTGACGGTGGATGCCGGCAGCGGCTCCGGTGGCGCGATTCAGCGCGTGGCATCGGGCTCTTACGACATGGGCTTTGCCGATCTGGCCGCACTCATGGAGTTTCATGCCAACAACCCCGAAGTCAAGGACAAGCCCGTGGCCGTGATGATGGTCTACAACAACACGCCGGCCTCGGTCATGGCGCTCAAGAAGAGCGCCATCGCCAAGCCTGCGGACCTGACGGGCAAGAAGCTGGGAGCGCCGGTCTTTGATGCAGGCCGACGCGGCTTTCCGTTGTTTGCCAAGGCCAACAAGGTCGGCGATGTGCAATGGACCACCATGGATCCGCCGCTGCGCGAGACCATGCTGGTGCGCGGCGATATCGATGCCATCACGGGCTTTACCTTTACTTCGCTGCTGAACCTGGAGGCGCGTGGCGTGAAGGCGGCCGATGTGGCGGTCATGCCGTTTGCCGACAACGGCGTCAAGCTCTATGGCAACGCCATCATCGCCAGCGCCAAGCTGGTGCGCGAGAATCCCGAAGCCGTGCGTGCCTTCCTCAAGGCCTTCAGCAAGGGCGCCAAGGAAGTCATGGCCAACCCCGGCGCTGCCATTGCCTATGTGAAGGAGCGCGACGGCATCGTCAACACGGCGCTCGAAACCCGCCGTCTGCAACTGGCGATCGACACCGTGATCAACACCGCCGATGCGCGCGGCGAGGGCTTTGGCCAGGTCAGCCCCACACGCATGGCGCTGATGGCTTCCCAGATCTCTGACGTCTATGCGACCAAGACACGCGTGAACCCGGAGACGCTCTGGAACGGCCGTTTCCTGCCGCCCGTAGCGGAACTCGACGTTTTTCCCAAAAAGTAATTGCTCATTGATTGATAGCTGGATGCGCTTGTGTGACAGGCGCTACAGCCTGTTTTTATGAAGTCATCAGATACAGAAGCTGCCCGGCCATTTGTCGAATTCAAAGACGTCTGGCTGGCCTATAACGAAGAGCTGCTGCAGGCCAACCACTTTGCGGTGGAAGCCATCGACCTCACGGTGCAGCGCGGCGAGTTCATCGCCATCGTCGGCCCTTCGGGCTGCGGCAAGTCCACTTTCATGAAGCTCACCACGGGCCTGAAGATGCCGTCCATGGGGCGCATCACGGTCGATGGCCAGCGCGTGACAGGGCCGCTCAAGATCTCGGGTATGGCGTTCCAGTCCTCTTCGCTGCTGCCCTGGCGAACCACGCTGGACAATGTGCTGCTGCCGCTGGAGATCGTGGAGCCGCACCGCTCGCAGTTCAAGCAAAAGCGCAAGGAATACGGGGCCCGTGCCATAGAGCTGCTGGGCAAGGTCGGGCTCGCTGGCTATGAACGCAAATACCCCTGGCAGCTTTCAGGCGGCATGCAGCAGCGCGCCAGCATCTGCCGCGCCTTGATTCACGAGCCGCAGATGCTGCTGCTCGACGAGCCCTTTGGCGCGCTCGACGCCTTCACGCGCGAAGAGCTGTGGTGCATTTTGCGCGACCTGCAGGCCGAGCAGAAGTTCAATGTGATCCTGGTCACGCATGATCTGCGCGAGAGCGTGTTCCTGGCCGATACCGTCTATGTGATGAGCAAAAGCCCGGGCCGCTTCGTGGTGCGCCGCGACATCGACCTGCCGCGCCCGCGCGATCTGGAGGTCACTTACACCCCCGAGTTCTCGGAAATCGTCTACGAGTTGCGCGGCCATATTGGCGCCCTGCGCAAAAGCGGCACCGACACCGCTGCAGCCATTCCTCAATAAGGCGCATCATGAAACATAGAAAAACCGCCGAGCGCTGGGCTCCCTGGCTGCTGTTGCTGCTGATCGTCCTGCTCTGGCAGATCATCTGCTCGGGCTTCGGCGTCTCGGAATTCATCTTCCCCAGCCCCTGGGCCATAGGCCATCAGCTCTATGAGTTTGCGGGCACGATTGCCATGCATGCCTGGCGCACTTATTGGGTGACGATGGCGGGCTTTGCGCTGGCGATCGTGGTGGGCGTGCTGCTGGGGTTTCTGATCGGCTCCTCGCGCCTGGCCTATGCGGCGTTCTATCCGCTGATGACGGCATTCAATGCTCTGCCCAAGGCCGCATTCGTGCCGATTCTGGTGGTCTGGTTCGGCATCGGCGCAGGCCCGGCCATTCTCACGGCCTTTCTGATCAGCTTCTTCCCCATCATGGTCAATATCGCCACGGGTCTGGCCACGCTGGAGCCCGAACTGGAGGATGTGCTGCGCGTGCTGGGAGCCAAGCGCTGGGACGTGCTGATCAAGGTCGGCCTGCCGCGTTCCCTGCCGTATTTCTACGGCTCGCTCAAGGTCGCGATCACGCTGGCCTTTGTGGGCACGACAGTCAGCGAGATGACGGCTGCCAATGAGGGGATCGGTTATCTGCTGGTCTCCGCCGGCTCTTCCATGCAGATGGGCCTGGCCTTTGCGGGGCTGATCGTGGTGGGGGCCATGGCCATGGTGATGTACGAGCTGTTCAATCTGCTGGAAAAGCACACCACGGGCTGGGCGCGCCGCGGTTCTCAGGGCGAGTGATGCGCTGCTGCTGATCGCTGCCAGCGCAGCACCTGAAAACGAAGAAGGACTGCCCG
>NZ_JBKFBC010000005.1:247448-292808 GCF_053345995.1 Comamonas sp. C24C
CCATCAGTCCCATGACCGTATGGAACAGGTTGTCATGCGAGAGGGGCTGATCCAGTGTCTTGCTCAGGCAGCTCTGATTCAGGCCGGTACGAGCACCCAGCGTTCCCAGCCAGGCAATCATGGGCACATGTTTCTGATCATCGGGTGCCATGGCATAGGGCATGCCATGCAGATAGACACCGAGTTCGCCCAACGACTCGCCGTGGTCGGACATGTAGAACATGCCGGTTTCAAACTGGCTTTGCTGAGTCTTGAGCCAGTCTATGGTCTGGGCCAGGAAATGGTCGGTATAGCGAATGGAGTTGTCGTAGACATTGACGACGTTTTGCTGTGGGCAGCTGGACAGGGCATTGGTGGCGCATTCGGGCTTGAAGGCCTTGAGGTCCGGGGTGGAGCGCTTGAAGTACTCGGGGCCATGACTGCCCATCTGGTGCATGACCAGAACCAGACCCTTGGCGCGGCGCGCGGGGTCCAGTTTGGCGATGCGCTCGTCCAGGCCGGCGAGCAGCAGGGCATCCAAGCACTCGCCATCCTGGGCGCACAAGGCCTTGCCGGCAGGCGTGTTCACACTGTCGGCGGTGTCGGCCATGGGAATGCGTTTGCACACGCCTTTGCAGCCGGCCTGGTTGTCCACCCAAAGCACGGCCAGTCCGGCGGCCTGCAGCACGTCGAGAAGGTTGTCATGCTCGACCTTGGAGGCGTAAAAGCCTTCTCGGCCCAGGTTGGAGAACATGCAGGGCACCGATTCGCGGGTGCTGGTGCCGCAGGAGCGGGCGTTGCGCCAGCTCAGCACATCGCGCTTGGCCAGTTCGGGGTTGGTGTCCCGCCCATAGCCGTTGAGGCTGAAGTTTTTGGCGCGCGCCGTCTCGCCCACCACCAGCACCAGCAGCGGCGGCTTCTGGGCCGCAGCATAGCTGGCACCCAGGGCAGCGCCGCCCGTGATGCTGACAAAAGGCCTGGGCTTGTTGATCAGGGGATCCAGTGCCACCGAGGCTGCGGACAGCACGGGGTTGATCGGGTTGATCATGTAGCGCAGCCAAAGATTGTTGCGTACCACCGGGGCCAGATCGCGGTAGGACACGGCCAGGGAGGCGGCTATCAGGGCAACGCCGCCCAGCAGCAGCAAGGCGGTGCGCAGCATATTGCGCCAGGCGCTGCTGGCGCGTTTGAGCGGGGTTTTCCACAGCCAGATGGCAGGCAGTACGGCGATGATCAGCACCTCGGCCAGCAGCTTGATGCTGAAAAGGTCTGAGCTTTCGCGGGCATCGGTCTGCAGAATGTTGTGGATCATGCCCTTGTCCATCACGGTGCCGTAGCTGACCATGAAGTACTGGGAGCTGGCAGCCACCAGCAGCAGTGCAACCCAGAACGGCTTGGTAAAGCGCGGCCAGGCGAACAAGGAGGTCAGCAACAGGCTGGCGCCCAGCACCAGCGGCGCAACCCGCATGGCCAGCATGAGCAGGCTGCCTTGATAGCCATCCAGAGAGGGCAGGCGCAGCCACAGGGCCCAGTTGGCGGTCAGCGTCAGCCATATGGCCAATGCCAGAGCGATGAACTGAGGGGTGCGAGGTTGAAAAAGCCCCTTGAAAAAGGGTGCAGAAACAGAGTCTTGGGTAGCCACGGCAGACGGCAAAAAAAGGTATCGGATAAGTCTGGCGGGACTTTCTTAAAAAGCGCTGAAGCCTCCTACATGGTTAACCCTTGTAAATAATTGTTTTATGTCAGTCTGAAGTGTTTATTGGCACTGAGCAGCTGTTTTCGCCGTTTCTCCCCATTGGGCACATAGCCGCAGCTTGCGTTCTTCAGCGGGCAGGACCGACAGATCGCGCATCTGCGCATAGAAGCTGCGCCAGGTTTCTCGCGTGGCCGGGCCATCGCCGCGCAGCTGCAGCCACCAGCTGGTCATGGCAGGGACCCAGTCATCGTAGGCAGCCAGGGCACCGAAGCTGGCGTTATTGGCCTGCGCCACCCATTCATCGGTCTGGGCCAGGCGCCGCTCATACTGCTCGCGCAGGGCTGGGCTGGTCAGCAGGGGCTTGTCAGTGGCGATCCATTGCGCTCTGAGCTGTGCATAAGTGCTGCGAAATTCTTCAAAGACCTTGCTTTTGATGGCGGGCAGCGATTGTGCATCAACCGGCTGGGTGCCCTCAGTCTCGTAGACCTGTTGCAGGCGTTGGCGGGCCTCGCGTGTCAGCTGCTGCCAGTGCTCGCGTCGCTGCAGGCCTTGCTGCCAGCGTTGCTGTGTGGCTGCGCTGGCATGGCCCTGCAGCCATAAAGGCGTGGCCATGCGTTCCACCGTGGTGGCAAAGGACTCGTTGAAGGCCGTGTCGTTCTTCATATACAGCAGCTGGTGGGCCAGCTCATGGAACAGCAGACCGGCGAAGTCGCCTTCCTGCCAGAAGGTGAAGGTGCTGAGCAGGGGGTCGCCGCCCAGCCAGTTCAGATAGCCAAGCGTTGAGTAGGCCGGCACGCCATAGACGCTGGTCTCCAGCCCTTGGGCCTGAAGCCTGAGCGCTTCTGCCTGCGCGCCTTCCTTGCTGAAATAGCCTCGGTAGGCAATGCAGCCGGTGATTGGAAAGCACCACTGGTGCATCTCCAGGCTGTAGGCCGGGGCTGCCACCACGTTCCAGACTGCAAACGGACGTTGCAGCTGGGCATAGCGGGTGTAGCTGGCGTTGTCGGGCAGTGCCAGCTCCTGGCTGGCAAAGCGGCGCATCTGCTGCGCGGTCTGCAGGCGCTGACGCAGCGCCGCAGAGGTGCTGTCCTCGCTCAGCCAGTCTTCGACGGGCCGCGCGGCCTGAAGAATCTGCATCTGGCCCTTGAAGCCCTGCCAGTAATAGCCGGCGCTGCTGCAACCCGTCAGGCCTGCAATTGCGACGCTAATTCCCAGCAAAGCCCTCAGGCTGACTACACTCATCCTTTCTCTCATTGCGCTTGTCCGCCTGTCTGGTTTCGCTTCATGGATTTTCTAACGCTCGCCATCATTGTCACCACCGTGCTCTACGTGCTCAAGAAGCAGGAGCAGCGCCAGCACACCCAGCTTCTGGCCCAGCACCTGGCACGCTTTCAGATCGAGAAGCTCATGGCCAACCTGATGGAAGGGTATCTGCGGGTCATCGGCGAGAAGGATGCCCAGCGACGTGAACAGATCTGGCCCGTGCTGGCCAATACCGAGAGCAGCCTGGTGAGCCAGTTTCAGCGCTTTGCGGAAGAATTCGCCACCTTGCCGGCCGAGCAGACACGTGCCAGCACCCTGCCGCTGGCGCTGCCCTATATGACCCGCGTTCTGCCATCGGCCACCATGGATGTGCGCGAGGCCATGAAGCTGCACGCCCAGGCGCTGGCGGCTGCGCGTGTGGGTGATGCGGCCGACGAGGAAGAGCGCAAGCGCCGTGCCTTCACCATGACGGCCGAGCTGATGCTGATGCAACACACTTGCCACTGGTTCTGCCGCAGCCGCACCGTTGCCTCCATGCGCTTGCTGGCGCGGCACAAGACGGCCTATGAGCAGGTGCTGCAGTCCGTGGCCCCCGGCACTCTCAAAGCCTACGAAAAACTGATGCAGACCAGCAACTGAGGTCCTGTCAGACCCAGGGCCGTTCGGGGTTTGGAGAAGTTTCCCGTCTTGACCCTGCCATAGTCGATGTGAACAATGGTTTTCATGAAAAACCTGTTGAGCACATTGGAGCCGCTGCTAGCAAGACTTCCTGTGACGGCATCGGTAGAACTTCCATCGGGCGAGCGCATCGGGACTGAACACAGTGCGGTGCAGCTCATTTTCCGCTCCCCCAAGGCCCTGGCGGCTTTGCTGGACGGCCAGATCGGATCGATCGGCTCGGCCATCGTCGAGGGGTGGGTGGAGGTCAAGGGCAGCTCCCGCGACATCATGGCTGCTGCGGCCGGGCTGCTGCGCGGCGATCCGGTCAGCCACGCACCCTCATGGCTGGGCCAGACGGTTTCCAAGGCCAGGTCGCTGGCCATGCACACGCTGACGCGCGATGCCGAGCAGATTCAGTTTCACTACGATCTCTCCGACGACTTCTACGCGCTGTGGCTGGATCCGCGCCGTGTCTATTCCTGTGCCTACTACAAGGAGCAGGGCATGAGTCTGGCCCAGGCGCAGGAGGCCAAGCTCGATCACATCTGCAAAAAGCTCAAGCTCCAGCCTGGCGAGCGCTTCTGGGACATTGGCTCCGGATGGGGCGGGCTGATCTTCTGGGCGGCAGAGCATTACGATGTTCAGGCCCATGGCATCACGCTGTCGCGCAACCAGTTCGATCATGTGCAGCGCCTGATTGCCGAGAAGGGTCTGCAGGGCAAGGTTCAGGTCGAGCTGCGCGACTACCGGCAGATGGGTGATGTGGAGCCGTTCGACAAGATCGGCTCGGTCGGCATGTTCGAACATGTGGGCAGCGCCAATCTGCAGGAATACTTCGAAACCATTTACTCCATGCTCAGGCCTGGCGGACTGGCATTGGTCCATGGCATCACGGCGGGCGGGGTCAGCAATGTGGAGCTGGGCGCCGGCATGGGCGAGTTCATCAACCGCTACATCTTTCCCGGTGGCGAGCTCATGCATGTCAGCCGCGTGCTGCATGACCTGGCTGCCAGCGGGCTGGAGATGGTGGACACCGAGAACCTGCGCCCGCACTATGCGCGCACGCTCTGGGCCTGGTCGGATGCGCTGGAGGCCCGGCTGGGTGAGGCACAGGCACTTTTGCAGGCCCAGTATGACGAGGAGAAGGCCGTCAAGGCGCTGCGTGCCTACCGCCTCTATCTGGCGGGGTCGGCCATGGGCTTCGAGCATGGCTGGATTGCGCTGCATCAGATGCTGTGCTGCAAACCCGATGGCGATCTGCGCAGCGGCGCGATGACCGGGGCGCAGAGCGGCTATCCTTTTAACCGCGAATACATCTACCGCTGAAGGAACCGCTCATGCCCTACAAATTCAAATCGCGTGCCACGGCAGACCTCATCATGCTGGACGCCAATGGCCGCAAGCTGCTGGAAATCATCGGCAAGTCGCCTGACGAGGTGCACGGCATCATCACCGTGGAGCAGATTCCGGCCGCCATTGCCGCGCTGGAGGCTGCTGCTGCCGAAGAGGCCGCCAGGCGCAAGCAGCCGGAGGACGACGCGCAGGACGAGGATGCGGCGCCTGCGAGCCAGGACAGCGTGGCCCTGGGCCAGCGCATCGTGCCTTTTGTCGACATGCTCAGGCGCAGCGCGGCCGATGGCAAGGAAGTGACCTGGTAAGTCCCGCCACCTTCCGGCCGCCCCAAAAAAAAAGCCTGCATCTGCAGGCTTTTTTTTTGTTTTGACGAGCTCGCGCCCTATCAGTCGGCGTAGATGCCGGCGGCCTTGATGACCTTGCCCCACTTGGCGATTTCGGATTCCACAAACTTCTTGTGGCCGGCAGGGTTGGTGCGGTCATCCGTGGCAATCACGGCACCCAGGGCTTCCTGGCGCTTGATGAACTCGGGGTCCTTGAGCGAAGCCTTCATGGCCTCGTTGATCTTCTGCACCACATCGGCAGGCGTGCCCTTGGGTGCGTACAGACCGTGCCAGATGGTCACGTTGAAGTCCTTCAGGCCCAGGGACTGCAGTGTAGGCAGGTCCTTGAGTGCAGGCGTGGTCAGCGGCTTGGCTGTGGTCACGGCATAGGCCTGAACCTTCTTGGCAGCAATCTGCGAAGTGGTGTTGGTGGTCTGGTCGCACAGCAGGTCCACCTGGTTGCCCATCAGATCGGCAATCGCAGGAGCCGCACCCTTGTAGGGCACAGGCGTCATATCCTGCTGCAGCGAGGCCTGGAACATCAGGCCGCACAGGTGCGAGGCAGAGCCCACGCCGGCGTTGGCCAGATTCACCTTGCCCTGGTTCTTGCTGACCCAGTCCTTGACTTCGGCGAAGTTCTTGGCGGGCAGGGTGGGGCGGCCGATCAGTGTCATGGGCACATCGTTGATGATGCCGGCGTACTCAAAGTCGTTGAGCACGTTGAAGGACAGCTTGCGGTACAGCGTCGGGATGGTGGACATGCCGATATGCGTCAGCAGCAGCGTGTAGCCGTCATTGCGTGCACGTGCGGCCTTTGCCGTGCCAATCGTGCTGCCGGCACCGTCGGCGTTGTCGATCACGATGGTGGCGTTGTTCAGCTGCTTGCGCATGGATTCGGCGAGGTCGCGTGCCACCTTGTCGGTGGGGCCGCCTGCCGTGAAAGGCACGATGATCGTGATCGTCTTGCCAGCTGCTGGGTAGCTGTCGGCATGGCTGCTGATGGCGGCGGTGGCGGCCAGAGCGATGGTGGCGATCTTGAAAATAGTTTTCACAGTGTCTCCCTAAAAATAATGTGCAAGCAGACCAGGACGGTTGGCTTGTCGTGACGTAAAGCCGGATTCTAGGGAGCGCTAATCTGTGGGGTTTTTGTTATTTTCTAAGTGTTATCCCTTGATGGAGCTGGGGATCACATTGCATTTGCGCTAAAGCAAGCCGGTGAGGTGTCGCGAATTGGCGACAGCTGCGGCGGAGTTTTGCATCAGGCCGTAGCCGTCGCGCAAAAGCCTGACGGCCGCAGAGCCGGCTGTCAGCCGCTCTGCGGAGCTTCATTGGTAGGAGCGTGCGTCCTCGATCACCTTGCCGTCGTTGGGCAGGCTGCCGGGGGCCACCATCTGTACCTCGCCGCGCAGCTTGGTGACCTCGCGCAAGGCATCGATCACCTGCAAGGCAAAGCCCGGCGAGGTCTCCGTGGTTTCCACGAGCAGCTGCATCTGGTCGTTGGCCATCTCGCCCGTCACCACCAGTCTGGCCCTGGCGATCTGTGGGAAGCGCTTGACGACCTCGGCCACCTGTTTGGCATGCACGAACATGCCGCGTACCTTGGTGGTCTGGTCGGCGCGGCCCATCCAGCCCTTGATGCGGGCATTGGTGCGGCCCGTAGGGCAGGTTCCCGGCAGATAGGCCGAGAGGTCGCCCGTGCCGAAGCGGATCAGCGGATAGTCGGGGTTGAGCGTGGTGATGACCAGCTCGCCCACCTCGCCTTCGGCCACGGGGTCGCCGGTGCCAGGACGCACGATCTCCACGATCACGCCTTCATCCAGCACCAGGCCTTCGCGGGCGCTGGTTTCATAGGCAATCAGGCCCAGATCAGCGGTGCCATAGCTCTGGTAGGCATCGATGCCATGTTCGCGCATCCATTGGCTGAGCGAGGGCGGGAAGGCTTCGCCGCTGACCATGGCCTTGGTCAGGCTGGGCAGCTTCACCCCCATCTCCTGGGCTTTTTCCACAATGATTTTCAGAAAGCTGGGCGTGCCCACATAGGCGGCTGGTCGCAGATCGGCCATGGCCTGCACCTGCTGCTCGGTCTGGCCCGTGCCGCCCGCAAACACCGTGCAGCCCAGGGCCTGGGCTCCGGTTTCCATCATCGAGCCTGCGGGCACAAAGTGATAGCTGAAGCAGTTGTGCACCAGCTCGCCCGATCGGAAGCCTGCAGCGTACATGGAACGGGCCATGCGCCAGTAATCGGTGCGACGGCTTTCGGGTTCGTAGATGGGGCCGGGGCTGGCAAACAGTCTGGGCATGTCGTGGCCCAGGCCAATGGCATTGAAGCCTCCGAATATCTGGCGCGGTCGCTGCGCAGCCTGGCGTTCCAGCAGTTCGCTCTTGCGGGTGACGGGCAGCTGGGTCAGTGCGCTGCGGTTCGTGATGCTTGTCGCATCCACGCCCTTGAGGATCTCGGCAAACGCAGCCGAGCGCTGCTGGGCATGGGCGATCTGCGCGGGCAATGCAGCCATCAATGTCGCTTCGCGCTCATCAGGGCTGCGTATTTCCAGGGAGTCGTAGAAGTCACTCATGGCAAATCCTGTAGGGAAAATTCAAGCGGTAAGGGTGTAGCCTTTGAAACTGGCGAAATCTATGAAAGAGGCAACGAGCAAGAGCCTTGGCGGCCCCGCCGCCTCACGGCGAGGTTCTCGTTCCCTCTGGGGAAGTGGCGAAACCGCTCAGGGGGAGTTTTTCAGGCCAGCCAGCGCTTGCGGCGCTTGTAGCTTTTCACGTCCTTGAAGCTCTTGCGTTCGCCGCCGCCCACGCCCAGGTAGAACTCCTTGACGTCCTCGTTGCTGGCCAGATCCTTGGCGGAGCCGTCCATGACGATGCGTCCGCTCTCCATGATGTAGCCGTAGTCGGCGTACTTGAGCGCCATGTTGGTGTTCTGCTCGGCCAGCAGGAAGGTGACTTTT
Source organism: Comamonas sp. C24C (assembly GCF_053345995.1). Classification (NCBI taxonomy): domain Bacteria; kingdom Pseudomonadati; phylum Pseudomonadota; class Betaproteobacteria; order Burkholderiales; family Comamonadaceae; genus Comamonas; species Comamonas sp. C24C. Next base: position 255,680 of record NZ_JBKFBC010000005.1, read on the forward strand.
TCCTTGCTGTTGAGGTCTTTGACGATGTGGAACACCTCATCCACGATCTGCGGGGCCAGGCCCATGGAGGGCTCGTCAAGCAGCACCATGCGCGGGTTGCTCATCAGCGCGCGCCCGATGGCGCACATCTGCTGCTCGCCGCCCGAGGTGTAGGCGGCCTGGCTGGTGCGCCGGGTCTTGAGACGCGGGAAGTAGTTGTAGACCTTCTCGAGATTGGCGGCAATCTCGCCCTTGTCGGTGCGTGTGTAGCTGCCGGTGAGCAGGTTCTCCTCGATCGTCAGGTGGGCAAAGCAGTGACGCCCTTCCATGACCTGTACCACGCCACGCTTGACGAGTTCGGCCGGCGAGAGGTTGGCGATCTGCTCGCCTTCCAGGGTGATGCCGCCCTTGGTGACTTCACCGCGTTCACCCTTGAGCAGATTGGAGATGGCGCGCAGCGTGGTGGTCTTGCCCGCGCCGTTGCCACCCAGCAGGGCCACGATGCTCTGGTGCGGCACTTGCAGAGAGACGCCCTTGAGCACCAGGATCACATGGTTGTAGATGACCTCGATGCCATTGACTTCCACCAGGGGCGTGGCCTGAGGGGAAGTGGAAACTGTGTGCGCGTTATCGGTCATGCGGTCACCTGGTAACTCAAAATAGATAGCTGTAAGCGCTTTGTAGGTAAGCGATTGAGGCTGATTTTTAATCCGGTTGCGGCGAGGCGAGCCTTGGCCGGAGACATCAGGCAGGGCCGATGCCGGCCGCTTGCCTCGCAGCGAGGATGTCGCCCCCTCAGGCGCTAGGCGCCAGTGAGGGGGAAGGCGCGAACCGCACTCAGGGAGTGCAGGTCCTTACCTTGACGTTCTTTTCCTTGGCGTACTTGTCCGCGAACTCCTTGTAGAGTGGATCGACCATGGACTTGTCGGCCTGGTACCAGTCGGAAGTCACCTTGAACTTGGCGCCGTCCCAGGTGGCAATACGCGCCCAGTCGGCGCCCAGGTGGTTTTCGCAGCTGGTCTTGAAGGGGCGGATGATCTTGCCGAAGCCCAGCTCGTTCAGGCGCTCCTGCGTCATGTTCAGGTTCTCCAGGCCCCAGCGCACCTGTTCGGGTGTCATGACCTTGCCCTTGCCGAACTTCTCCTGTGCGGTGCGGATGGCTTCGACCTGCAGCATGGAGATCACCATGCCGCGGGTATGTGCCAGCTGCCCCAGCTCCTTGGCGTCCTTGGCAGTGCCCTGACCCTTGTCGTAGAGCATGGACTTGATGTCGCCATGCACCTTGTCGCTTTCGGCCGTGTTGTGGATGGTCACCGTGTTGTAGCCCTTGGCGCCGGCACCGATGTCCTTGACGTCATGGTCGGAGCCACCCCACCACACGGCATACATCTTCTCGCGGGGGTAGCCTGTGGCCTGCGCCTCACGCACGGCCGTGGGTGTCATCACGCCGGCCGACCACAGCAGCACATAGTCGGGGCGGTTCTGGCGAATCTGCAGCCAGGTGGATTTCTGCTCCACACCGGGCGCGGTCACAGGCAGCTTGATCAGCTCGAAACCTTCCTTGGCAGCGCGCTTTTCCAGCAGCGGAATGGGTTCCTTTCCGTAAGGCGAGTCGTGATAGACGAGAGCAATCTTCTTGCCCTTGAGGCTGCCTTTTTCCTTCTTCAGAATGTCCTGCACGATGGAGTCCGCGGCGGTCCAGTAGTTGCCCAGCAGCGGGAAGTTCCACTCGAAGACCTTGCCATCCACGGACTGGGACAGGCCATAGCCCGGAGTGACCACCGGCACCTTGTCCCCAGGGGCCTTGTCGGTCACGGCAAAGGTGATGCCGGTGGACTGGGTGTCAAAGCCTGAGGCACCGCCGTCCTTGTTCTTCAGGCGCTCGTAGCATTCCACGCCCTTGGCCGTGTCGTAGGCGGTTTCGCATTCCTCGAACTTGATCTTCACGCCGTTGATGCCGCCCTTGGCGTTGACCAGCTTGAGGTAATCCTGCTTGCCGTCTGCCCATGGAATGCCCAGGGGTGCGAACTGGCCTGTGCGATACACCAGCAGGGGCACAAACTGCTCCTGAGCCTGAGCGGCCGGCGAAGCCATCAAGGCTCCCATGCCTGCAGCAACAGCAGCGGCAGCAATCGCAACTTTCTTGAACATCATCGACTGTCTCCTTGGGTTGTATGGGACGCTGTCCCGGTTGCAGGCACTCTGCGGTGTCTTGAAGAAAAGAATACTGAGGTAGCTCAACGGTCCATGAACCTGCATGACTCGCTGCGCGGCATCGAGCAAGGATGCCGGCTCGCAGCGTTTCGGCAGATGCTTCATGCTCAATGCGGGAACGGCCAGACACGCAGCTTCTGACGGGCCGTGGCCCAGAGCTTGGCCAATCCGTGGGGTTCCACAATCAGGAAGAACACGATGAGTGCACCAAAAATCATGTGCTCGAGATAGGTTGCCGTGGCCGTGGACAGTGGCAGCCCCAGCCAGTGGGGCACCTGGTTGAGCAGCAGGGGCAGCAGCACGAAGAAGGCGGCGCCGAAGATGCTGCCCACCACAGAGCCCAGGCCGCCGATGATGATCATGAACAGCAGTTGCAGCGAACGATCCAGGCTGAAGGCAGCGGGTTCCCAGGCACCAAGGTGGACAAAGCCCCAGAGCGCACCGGCCACGCCGACGATGAAGCTGCTCACGGCAAAGGCCGAGAGCTTGGCGTAGGTGGGGCGGATGCCGATCACGGCAGCCGCCACGTCCATGTCGCGCATGGCCATCCATTCACGCCCTACCGAGCTGCGCACCAGATTCTTGGCGGCTAGGCCGAGCAGGCACAGGATTGCCAGGCAGAGCAGGTATTTCTCCATGGGCGTGTCGATGGCCCAGCCCAGAATGGCCAGCGGCTTGGCGCTGACGGAGCCGGACGAGGAGTTGTTCGTCACCCAGGCCGCACGGGTCGCCAGCCAGTCCACAAAGAACTGGGCGGCCAGCGTGGCCACGGCCAGATACAGGCCGCGAATGCGCAGGCTGGGCAGGCCGAACACCACGCCGAACACCATGGCCACCACGCCGCCGCCGATCAGCGCCACCAGCAAGGGCATGCCTTCGATGCGGGCCTGGAGGTTGTAGGCCGCATAGGCTCCTACGGCCATGAAGGCGGCCGTGCCCAGTGAAATCTGGCCGCAGTAGCCGACGAGGATGTTGAGACCCAGCGCCGCCAGCGACATGATGACAAAGGGAATCAGAATCGCCTGGAAGGTGTAGTCGCTGGCAATGAAGGGGATGGCCAGGAAGGCAAAGGCCAGGATCAGCAAGATGACCCAGCGGTCCTGGGCGACGCCGAAGATCTGCTGGTCTGCCGCATAGCTGGTCTTGAACTGGCCGTTTTCACGATAAAACATCTGTCAGTCCTCCGGCCTTAAACGCGGTCAATGATTTTGTCGCCGAACAGACCCTGGGGCCGTACCAGCAGGAAGCAAAGGGCCAGGCCATAGGCAAACCAGGTCTCGATGCCGCCGCCCACCATGGGGCCGATATAGACCTCGGAGAGTTTCTCGCCCACGCCGATGATCAGGCCGCCGATGATGGCGCCGGGCAGCGAGGTCAGGCCGCCCAGAATCACCACGGGCAAAGCCTTCAGGGCCACCAGCGACAGCGAATACTGAACGCCCAGCTTGCTGCCCCAGATGATGCCGACGACCAGAGCCACGCCGCCGGCCACCGACCAGACGATGACCCAGATGCGCGACAGCGGAATGCCGATGGACTGCGCGGCCTGGTGGTCGTCGGCCACGGCACGCAGGGCGCGCCCGGTCTTGGTTTTCTGAAAGAAGATGCTCAGGCAGATCACCAGAATGGCGGCGATGCAGGCCGCATACAGGTCTTCCAGGCTGATCATCACACCGCCCTGAAACAGGCTGTCCATGATGAAGACAGGGTCCTTGGGCATGCCGACGTCAATCTTGTAGACCTCGCTGCCAAAGACCATGGGGCCCAGGCCGTCGAGCAGATAGGCAATGCCCAGCGTGGCCATCAGCAAGGTGATGGGCTCCTGATTGACCAGATGGCGCAGGGCCAGCCGCTCGATCACCCAGGCCACGCCCACCATCAGGGTCAGAGTGACGACGATGGCCAGCAGGTTGCCGACGAGACCGGGCTCCATGCCCAGCCAGCCGGGAATCCATTGCGAGAAGCGCGCCATGGCCAGGGCCGAAAACAGCACCATGGCGCCTTGCGCAAAGTTGAAGACGCCCGAGGCCTTGAAGATCAGCACGAAACCGATGGCGATCAGTGCGTACAGCGTGCCCACCATGAGGCCACCGAACAATGTCTCTAAGAAAAATCCCATGACTACTCCTTCAGTGGCCAGCGCCCAGATAGGCGCGGATCACGTCTTCGTTGTTCCGTACTTCATCGGGAGCGCCGTCGCCGATCTTCTTGCCGTAGTCCAGCACCACGACACGGTCTGAGATGTCCATGACCACGCCCATATCGTGTTCGATGAGCACGATGGTGGTGCCGAACTCTTCGTTCACATCGAGGATGAAGCGGCACATGTCCTGCTTCTCTTCCACGTTCATGCCGGCCATGGGCTCGTCCAGCAGCAGCACCTGCGGCTCCATGGCCAGGGCCCGGCCCAGGTCCACGCGCTTTTGCAGGCCGTAGGGCAGCTGGCCCACGGGAGTCTTGCGATAGGCCTGGATCTCGAGGAAGTCGATGATGTGTTCGACGAACTCGCGGTGCTGCATTTCCTCGCGTTGTGCAGGGCCGATACGCAGGGCCTGCATGAGGATGTTGCTCCTGATCTTGAGGTTGCGGCCGGTCATGATGTTGTCGATCACGCTCATGCCCTTGAACAGCGCCAGGTTCTGGAAGGTGCGGGCCACACCCATCTCGGCCACCTGGCGGCTGTTCATGTGGCTGAAGGTCTGGCCGCGAAAGGTGATGGAGCCTTCGGACGGCGTGTAGACGCCGTTGATGCAGTTGAGCATGGAGCTCTTGCCTGCGCCGTTGGGGCCGATGATGGAGCGGATCTCGTGCTCCTTGACATTGAACGAGATGTCGGTCAATGCCTTGACGCCGCCGAAGCGCAGGCTGATGTTCTTGATATCCAGGATCACGTCGCCGCTGGTTCTTGTAGTCATGAAAATTCCTCTCAGGCGGCAGCCTTGGCCGAAGCCGGGTGGCGCTTGGCGTCGACGATGGTCAGCGTGGCGCTGACGCTGCCGGTGCGACCGTCCTCGAACTTCACCAGGGTCTCGATGAACTGTTGCTGCTTGCCGGTGTAGAGCGCCTCCACCAGCACGCCGTACTTGTCTGCGATGAAGTTGCGGCGCACCTTGCGGGTGCGGGTCAGCTCGTCGTCATCGGGGTCCAGTTCCTTGTGCAGCACGAGAAAGCGCGCCACCTGGGTGTCGGCCATGCCGGGCTCGCTGGCCAGATCGGCATTGACCTTGTCTATGCATTCGGCCACCAGCTCCAGCACCTTGGCCTTGCTGGCCAGGTCCACATAGCCGCCATAGGGCAGGCCCTGGCGCTCGGCCCAGTTGCCCACGGCTTCGTAGTCGATGTTGATGAAGGCGCAGACCTCGTCCTTGCCATGGCCGAAGCACACGGCCTCCTTGATATGCGGGAAGAACTTGAGCTTGTTTTCTATGTAGTTGGGCGCAAACATGGCGCCGCGGCTGGTCTTGCCCACGTCCTTGGCGCGGTCGATGATGCGCAGCTGGCCGTTGGCGTCGATCACGCCGGCATCGCCGGTATGGAAGTAGCCGCTGGCGTCGATCACCTCTGCCGTGGCATCGGGGCGTTTGTAGTATTCCTTGAGCACGGACACGCCCTTGACCAGCACCTCGCCGTTGTCGGCAATCTTGAGCTCGATGCCCGGCGCCGCCTGGCCCACGCTGGAGAGTTCCACCTGACGGTCGCGCTGCAGGCAGACATAGGCGCAGGTCTCGGTTTGCCCATAGAGCTGCTTGAGGTTGATGCCGATGGAGCGAAAGAAGCGGAACAGCTCCGGTCCGATGGCGGCACCTGCCGTATAGGCCACGCGGATGCGCGACAGACCCATGGCGTTGCGCAACGGTCCATAGATGAACAGGCTGCCCAGCTGGTATTTGAGGCGATCCAGGGCTGCGACGTTCTTGCCGTCCAGAATGTCCGAGCCTACGCGGCGCGCGACTTCCATGGCCTTGGCATACATCCACTGCTTGAGCGGCGACGCATCTTCCATGCGGATCGAGACCGAGGTCAGCATGCCTTCGAAAATGCGTGGCGGCGCAAAGTAGTAGCTGGGTCCGATTTCGCGCAGATCGATGGCGATAGTCGAGGCGGATTCGGGGCAGTTGATGGTGAAGCCCGCCACCAGCCATTGCGCAAACGAGAACAGATGGTCTCCCACCCAGGCCGGCGGCAGATAGCAGATCACATTGTCCGAAGCATTCAGGCCATCGGTCTGCACGCCGCCGCGGGCGGATTCGCCAAAGCTGGCATGGGTCTGGCACACCCCCTTGGGCTTGCCCGTGGTGCCCGAGGTATAGAGGATGACCGAGACATCGTCTGGCGAGACGGCCTGGACCATGGCCTCATAGGCTCCCGCGTGCTGCGCATCCCACTCCTTGCCCTTGGCCAGCAGTTCCTCGGTGCTGATGAGCCCTGGCTGCTCGTATTTGCGCAGGCCGCGCGGGTCGTCATAGATGATGTGGCGAATGCCAGGCACGCTCTCGCGCACTTCAAGCAGCTTGTCCACCTGTTCCTGGTTCTCGGCGAAGGCAAAAGCAATCTCCGCGTCTTCCATCACAAAGCGCATCTCGGCGGCCACGGCATCCTGGTACAGCGGAATGGGCACGGCGCCGCAAGCCTGAACGGCCAGAAAGCCCATGTAGACATGGGGCCGGTTGTCGCTGATGAAGGCCAGGTTCTGGCCGCGTTCAAGCCCCAGCGCGCGCAGGCCGCAGGCCATGTGGCGCACGGTCTGCGCGGCTTCGCGCCAGCTCCAGCTTTGCCAGATGCCGTATTCCTTCTCGCGCAGGGCGGGCGCATCGGGGCGTTCTGTCGCGTGCTTGAGCAGCAGTTGCGGGAACGTGGTTGTCATGCCTGATCCTCTTGGTTGGGGGCGGAGCCGCAGCGGCTACCCTTCACGAAAGTCTTGCAGGCATGCTATGGGTGACTTTGACGTCAGGATGTCTGTTTGATGACAATTTGAGGGAAAGTCTGCATAGTGGAAATCCGCTGTAACAAATGCTGCTGAAAATGGCGCATTTGCTGCCTCGTGGAAATCCCGCTGTTGCGCCAGCGCGGGTTTGGCAATGCTGCTGGGCATGAGTCAAGAACTGTCCCTGCACCAAAGGCGGCGCAAGCCTTTGAGCTCAGAACTCGATGGAATTCCCTGGTGGCCTGTCCTGCTGCCGCTGGAGCGTGAAAATGTGGCGCGCGTGCTGCTTGTCGGCGATGCCGAGCCCGGTGACTATGTCTGCCGCACCGGTCGCCCACCTACCTACTGGTTTGGGGTGGTCGACGGTTTGCTCAAGATGAACACCGAAAGCGCCGACGGCGTCAGCATGACACTGGCCGGGTTGCCGCCCGGAGGCTGGTTTGGCGAAGGCACGGTCATCAAGCGCGAGCCCTATCGCTACAACGTGCAGGCCATCCGAAGGAGCGTGGTGGGCGGTCTGCCCATAGACATGTTCCACTGGCTGCTCGACCACTCCATAGGCTTTAACCGGTTTGTGATGAATCAGCTCAACGAGCGACTGGGGCAGTTCATCGCGGCGCGCGAGATCGACCGCATGAGCAATCCCGATCTGCGCGTGGCGCGCACCCTGGCCGCCTTGTTCAACCCCTTGCTCTACCCCGGTGTGGGGCAGATTCTGCGCATCACCCAGCAGGAGCTGGCCAATCTGGTCGGCCTCTCGCGGCAGCGTGTGAACGAGGCCTTGTCCGTGCTGCAGCGCGAGCGCGTGATCCAGATCGAATATGGCGGCCTGCGCGTGCTGGACCTGGAGGCGCTACGCCATGGCGAGTTCTGCGCGTCGCGCAAGGCGCTTGCCTGAGGCCCGTCCTATAACCTAGCCCCGCGCTGGAATTGTGGATAACTCTCGCCTCGCGCCCGCGCGTCGCGAGACAATTACGCCCAAATGTCAGTCAAACCTCCTAAAGAGTCCGGCGCCCCAGGTTCCGGCAATTCCTCCGCGCCCTCCGATGCATCGTCGGCGCGCCCTGTTTTGCGTGCACCGGCCAAGCCTGCCAAGGCGGAAAAGCCGGCGGCAGCCCGTGGCCCCCGGCCCGCAGGCGGCTTCGATCGCGGCTCGCGCGGCGAAGGCGCTCGCGGTGAGCGTGGCGCACGCCCTCAGCGTGAGCGCGACGAGCGCCCCCGTGCTTCCGGCTTTGGTCGCCCCGATGGCGGCCGCCCTGCTCGTGACGACGGTGAACGCCGTGGCGGCTTCTCGCAGCGCGACGAGCGTCGCCCCCGCGTTGATCGCGATGACCGCTTTGCCGAAGGCGGCGAGCGTCGCTTTGGCGGCGGTGATCGCGGCTTCAGGCCCTACGGCGAGTCGCGTGATGGTGATCGCGGTGGCGAGCGCCGCGAGTTCCGTCCCCGTGACGACCGCCGTGATGACCGTCCGCAAGGCGGCCGTGACTTTGGTGACCGTCCACGTTCGTCCGGTTTTGGCCGCCCCGACCAGGGCCGCTTTGAGCGCTCCGAAGGTGCAGAGCGTCGTGAATTCCGTCCGCGTGGCGACCGCCGTGATGACCGTCCGCAAGGCGGCCGTGACTTTGGTGACCGTCCACGTTCGACCGGTTTTGGCCGTCCCGACCAGGGCCGCTTTGAGCGCTCCGAAGGTGGCGAGCGCCGTGAATTCCGTCCTCGTGACGGCGAACGTCGTGGCGGTGATCGCTTTGAAGGCCGTCGTGATGAGCGTCCTCAAGGCCGTGACTTTGGTGACCGTCCGCAAAACCGCAGTTCTGGTCGCCCAGATCGCTCCGAAGGTGGCGAACGCCGCGAATACCAGTCCCGTGATGGCGAGCGCCGTGGTGGCGATCGCCCGCAAGGCCGCGACTTTGGTGATCGTCCACAGAACCGTGGCTATGGTGACCGTCCCGAAGGCCGCTCATTTGATCGTGGTGACCGTCGCGGTGATGACCGCCGCAACGACGAGCGCCGTGGCGAACGCCGCGACGAGCGTGGTGGCGAGCCTGAAAAGCGTCATATCCCCGGCTCGTTTGTGTCGGAGGCCACACGCCGCCCGACGACCGGCATCCGCACCTACCGTCCCGCTGCCGATGGCTCGGACCGCGCAATTCCCGTCAAGCGCGCACCCGAAGCCGAAGCGCGCCAGGACGACCGTCCCGGTGCTGTGCGCATCAACAAGCGCATTGCCGATATGGGCCTGTGCTCGCGTCGCGAAGCCGATGAATGGGTGGAAAACGGCTGGGTCACGGTCAACGGCGAAGTCGCAACCATGGGTCAGAACGTGGTGCCCGGCGACAGGATCGAGATCGACCAGAAGGCTCAGGACCGCCAGGACCAGCAGGTCACCATCCTGCTGAACAAACCCATGGGCTATGTCAGCGGTCAGGCCGAGGACGGCCATGAGCCCGCCGTGGTGCTGATCACCAACGAGAACCGCTGGAACGAAGACCGCAGCAAGACGCGCTTCAACTTCAGCCAGCTCAAGGGCCTGGCTCCCTGCGGCCGTCTGGACATCGACTCCGTGGGTCTGCTGGTGCTGACGCAGGACGGCCGCGTGGCGCGCCAGATCATTGGCGAGGACTCTGAAGTCGACAAGGAATACCTGGTGCGAGTGACCTTTGGCGACCGCGACGTGGATGTGCAGTCCGTCTTCCCCGAAGAGAAACTGGCCTTGCTGCGTCACGGCCTGTCGCTGGACGAGCAGCCGCTCAAGCCGGCCCAGGTGGACTGGCAGAACCCCGAGCAACTGCGCTTCGTGTTGACCGAAGGCAAGAAGCGCCAGATTCGCCGTATGTGCGAGCAGGTCGGCCTCAAGGTCGTGGGCCTCAAGCGCATCCGTATCGGCGGCGTGACTCTGGGTAATCTGCCCACCGGCCAATGGCGCTATCTGGCTGCGCATGAGAGCTTTTGATACCCCCTGAGCGGCTCCGCCGCTTCCCCCAAGGGGGACGGGCAGCTTCGCCGCAAGGCGGCTTTTGCTCGCTGCCCCCCAGATAAGGGTGATGCTATTTTAAGTAAAAATGGCCTCTAACCCTTTTCTGATAAGCGCAAGTAGCTATTCTTTTTGAATAAGCGCTTGCGCTTTTTTCATGGCGATATGAACGGGGACTGGTCCTCAATAAAGGACGTTGACAAGCACGTTGTCGGTGTACGAGCCGGGCCTGACATTGCCATTGTTGATGCGCCCGTAAATGTTGATGGGGTTGGCGGCGTACGAGCCCGTACCGGTGCCACCGAGGGTATTGCTGTTGCTGACATTGCCCCAAGGCAGGCTGCGTCCGGCGTCGCGATATAGCCCGTAGCTGACATAGGTGTCCGGGTTATTGCTTGCCGTGCCGGCATTGCGCAGCATGCCTTTGCCATCGGTGGGCGTCGGTGTTCCGCCGGGTTCCAGCGCGATGTTGTAGGGCGTGGTGCTGGTGCAGCGGGCATTCAGGCTGCTGCTGGTGTCAAAGGGGCCCGTAGTCAGCGGATTGATATTGCCAAAGTCCATGCTGCTGGCGCCGCTGATCTGGATCTGGCAGGTTTTTTGCACCGTCGCCGTGACACTGAATGGCAAGGTGGTCTGGCTCAGCGTGACGTTGGCACTGCTACTGGATTGGCCTGTGCAGGTCACCGTGTTGCTGCTGCCCGTGCGAACAATGATGCTGGCTTGGGTTCCGCTGAAATCGCTGCGGTAGTCCCCGGGAATCGTGGTGCTCTGGCCGGAACCGATGCTTGCCGTAAACGGCAGGGTGGCTGATTTGTAATTGTATGAACCAAAGACACCATTAACCAGCCAGGCTGACGGTAGTTCCAGCACGATCTGAGGGGGCGACGAGCCCGCCAGGTTGTAGGAGCCCCAGACGGCGCCATCGCTGCGGTAGATCTGGTACTGCAGCGGCGTCAAGTTTCCTGTCGTGCTCATGCTGCGTGCAGCAGCCGTTCCACCTGCACTGCCAGCACCAAAATTGATGCAAATGGCCGCATAGATGGAGGTGATTCCCAAGAGGCTAATAGTGGTGTTGTAGCACTGAAAGGAAAGCTGCCCGCTGGTGCTGGCGGGCGCATCAAATGGCGTAAAGCTGCCGAAATTCACATTCGGCATGCTGAAGGTATTGCACACCACGTTCTGCGCCCTGGCGGTTGTTGGCACAAGCAGCCAGGCCATGCAGATGACCGGAAGGCTGAGAAGCATGCGAACGGTGGTCTGCTTCAGCAGAGAGGTAAGGAATGCCATGGCGCAACCTTTATCGGCAGGTGATCGGGCCTATCACGGGAATTTCATTCACTGACTCAGCGGTATCGGGCCAGCGGGCATGGGCAGTGCATTGACCTCCATCGGGCAGGTTGACCGTGATACGGTTGTCGGCAGCCAGTTGCTCGAAGTACACCATGCCGTCATAGCCCACGATGCTGCTGATCGTTGCTGCGTCCCTGCTGTGATCTTGTACGACGGCACGGCTGCCGGTGACAACCGGCTGACCTGAAGCATCGTGCAGCACGATGCTGGCTGAGCGAATGCGCTGCAGATCGAACTTGACCAGTGTTCCCGCCCTGTCTGTCGGGACGATGTTGAGTTCGGGCTGGGGCACTTTGAACTGCGCGGGAAGCTGCATGGGGTCAATGGAAATCTTGTTGTTGCGATAGGCCCCGAGCTGCGTGACCAGCAGCAAGCCTTGCTCGCTGGTCTGCCCTGCAGAATTGTTTTCCCGCCTGATGGGGACGTTTGCAAGTCCATTGGTGCTGACGAGAGCAAAGCCGTCGTAGATGCGACGACTGGCCAGCAGATGCCCGTCCATCAGTACGAGCGATCCGGATGCTCCGGCGGAGGCGCTGCTGATGCCTCGGTTGCTGGCGATGGATGCGTTGGCTTCGAAATGCTGGGCCAGATAATCGGCTCGTGCCTGGCCAGAAGTGCCATCGCCGTGCTGGGCGGCAACACTCCAGCCCCAGCCGCCATCGTTGGGGCGGGATTGGCTGGCATAGGCACTCAGCAGGTTCTGCTGGTTCTGGCGGCTGGCAGTGGCGCCCAGGTTGAGCCTGCCATCGAGAAACCAGCTCAAGGCCAGTTGCACATTGCTCTGGCGGCTGTCGTCCAGATCGTGATTGACGCTCAGGCTGATGGCGCCTTGGCCTCCCAGGTTACGGCTCCACCCTGCAGTGGCATAGCGCTGTGTCTTGTTGCCATAGCTGGACAGGTACAGCAGCCCGATATTGAACGCTCCCAGCTTTTTATCGTTGTACCCAAACATGGCACGCCCGGATGCCTTGGGTCGGACCACGTCATACAAGGATGCTGCATCACGGAAGCTGCGGTTGGCGCGCATGCCTTGCAGTGCGGTGAAAAACGATTGGTTGTTCCAGGTGTGTCCCAGCTGGACGAGAGTTCCCGCCTCGCCATGATTGCGGCTGAAGGCGCTGGCCGCAGAAAAAACGCCAAGGCCCCCAGCCTGCCAATGCGCACCAGCACCAAGATTCAGCAAGCCCGAGGTGGCCTCCGCATGCGTGAGCACGGTCAATTGGTTGCTTACACCCCTGCTCCAGGAGCCGCTGACCACCGGGGTGCGGCCATAGCTGAAGGACTCGTAGCCATAGTTCTTGCGTACCCAGCCAGCCTCCACAGACCAGTCGCTCAAACCCTCGGCCAGCAATTGCGTGCTGCCGTAGAGGCTGTATTGCAAGGTGGTGTTGCGGCCCATGGCATCGGTCAGAACAATCTGCGCATTTCCCATTCCCGAGATGCCCACCGGTGTGTTCAAAGTGAAGGGCCCCGCATTCACCGTGCCCTGGTATTGCTTGATCCCGTTGATGTACAGCGCAATATCTGACGGCAACGCGCTGGTGCCCATCAGCGCCGGCATGGGTGATGTGATGCGATAAGGCTGCAGTGAAAAATTGCGCGAAATCTGGATGCCGCCAATGCGCGTGGCGCGCGACCAGGGCTGCATGCTAGTCAGCGTGTCGCCGATGCGAAAGGTCAGCATCTGGTTGGGAAAGGATTGGCTGAAGGTCGTATCCAGCCGTACCTGGCGAAATTGATCATGGCTCGTGCCCAACTGGCTGGTGCTCGAAAATTGGGACAGCATGGTCGTCGCAAGCACCTTGTCCGCCATGAAGGCACGCCACTCGGTAATAGCACTCAGCGCGCGCGATCCCTTGCTATCAAAGCCGTAGACATCGTAGTTCAGCAGCAGGCCGTGAGAGCTATGGGATGGCTGGCCTTGGAGGCCGTTGGCGTTCAGCTGGGCGCTGGCCCATTGCAGCTGTGTGAAGGGGATGTTCAGCGTCAAACTCTGCATCGCCATATTGAGCTGAATTTGCAGCTCTTCGATGGCATCCAGTTCAATCCATGGATTGCCTGGGCTGGAGGTCTGCGTTGCAAGCGAGGGTAGGGATTCGTTTCTCAGGCCCAGTACGGCAAGCGTGTCCCGGCGCATGGACAAACGCTTGCCTCGCAGCAAGGCCGGTTGCAGGCCGAAGTCCCGGGTGTTGAGCTGTACGGAAAGCATCAGCTCGATGCCTTCCTCTCTGAAGGCAAGAGATGCCCTAGGCGCAAGCGGTGCGAGGTCCGACAGGCGAAAGGGTTGATTGCTGCTCGGGGCTGGCTCGCTCTCGCTCTGTGTCTGGGCCCAGCCACAGGTTATGCCCAGCAAACTCGCTGTGCCAAGGATTAGTGCAGTGTTTCTGCTAAATGCCATGGTGCCCGCGCATGGCACAAGCTCACGGCTGAAGCTTGATCATCTGGGTGTCCGAGTTGATCTGTGCCTGAAAACCTTTGAGAGATTGCGCCCGGGGCACTGCCGCGAGCGTCCATTGCCGGGTGCTTCCAGGGAGCACATAGCCGAGCATGCCGCTGATCAAAGGACGTGTCTGTCCCTCCGTGGTGACTGCACTGAGATCGGCAAGCTGGGCGCGTACAGCGGCGTGATTGGTGACACGCACGATCCACTGTCCTGTGGAGTCATCTTTATGGGAAGACCACTCAAGCTGGGGGCCGATATCTTTGATGGAGTCGTCTGTGGAGTCACCGATAAACACCGGGACGGAGTAGCGCATCAAGAAATTCATGCCAAAGGTTCGCCTGGAGGCGGTGGGTGTTGGCGGCCTCAGGGCTTCTGGCACTTCGGCCGGCAACTCGTCAACGATGAGCCTGTAAGCCGTTTCCGTGCCGATGGCGGGTGCAGCACCGGTGCGGATGATGCGCACAAGCTGCTTGCCTCCCGCCGGGATTTCCACCACCGGAGGGCTGATCGTGAGCTGAGCGGTTGAGGACATGAGATCTTCCCCGTCTGCTTGTGACCACTTGAAGACCCGAATCTGGGCCGTCAAAGGAGAAGAGTTGGTGTTGCTCAGCCAGATGCCTGCGGCATTGTTGTTGATGGGCATCTGTATGGAGGCGGGTGCCACCTGCAATCCGCCTGCATATGCCAATGGCATATGACAAAGCATGCATGCCGCCAGCGAGGCTACGAAGCCCTGTTTTTGAAGCATGAAACGCATGGAGTCCCTCGCACCTTCTCATTTTTTTGAGCGCCGAATATGTCCTTGACGCGCTGCCGGTTCGCCTTGTGCGGGCCAGTGCTTCGTCTCGTTCAACTTTCGGCTTTGTGATTCGTGTTGCAAGCGCCTTGTAGAAGCGGCTCGCAAAGCCGTCAACCATGGCGCAGCAGAAAAGACAGGGCCTCAGTCAGTCCTGAGACAAGCGGACTCCGCGTGCATCCTGCCAAGGCCTTTGAGCTGTTTTTTGCCGTATGCCAGGCTTGATCAGTAGGTCACGGTCACCGTGACAATGTCTGCATAGTTTCCAGGCTCGACATTCCAGACCGTGCCTGCCACTGCTGCAGTTGCGACATAGGTTTGTACTGCGCCATTGCCGGTACCGGTGACGGTATTGCCTCCAGCACCGGTCTTGTTGCCCCAGGCGCTGTTTGCCGGAGAATTGATTTGGTAGGCAATCCTTTGGTCCGGCGTGGGCGATGCGGCCCCGACCTTGGTCATGGTCCCTGTGCCTGTGGTGTTGGCGTTGGAGGGCGTGAGGCCGATTTCGTAAGGTGTGCTCTTCGAGCAATGAACCGCAATCGACGTGGTTTTGGTTTGGGCTGCAGTGCTCGTGGTGTCTACAGTGTCAAAAACGATATCGGCAGGGTTGGTGGGCGTGATTGAGCAGGCTTTGAGCACCTGGACCTTGACATTGAACGAGCCGGTGACGGTATCGGCAAAAGTGGCAGTGCTGGCTATGCCCAGCAGAATGGCTGCGATGCCTGACAGAACGGGGCTTTGACTACGCATAAAGACTCCTTCAAACCGAAGAGGGACCTCTGCTGTGCCAACTCAGTGCGTCAAGGCAAGGTACGGAGAAGGTAGTTGAGAAAGCTCATGAATCGCTTCAAGGAAGATTTGAAAATCAAAATTCAATTCGAATATTTGAATATCACCCAAAAACATTCTTGAGAAGAACTACCTTTTATTTTTTAGCAAAGAGCTGGTGTTTCAAAATTCTCGTAAGGATGAAATAGATCGACTTGTAGGAAGATGGCCCTAGCAAATGTAGGAAATTGTAACTTTGCTCTGAATTTGTCGAGGCGAAAGGCAATTCTCAACCTTGCTTTGATTAGCGCTTCTTGGTGATCTGGTTTTTTAAAATCTTTTGTTGTCTAAAAATGAATCATGTATTCAATATTGATTTTGAAAATCAATATTGAATTCTTCATTGGAATGCGTTGATTGACTGTTGGTTTATTTCTGACGCGTTTGATAGGTGTCCGTCAATGGCTCTCATGCAAGCTGAGAATGCGTCGAAGAAGCGTTATGGCGTGGCGGTCAGACCCCTAGGCAACCCGATCGGGCAATGGATACCCGCAGACAGATGACGAGCTCTTGAATTTGCGCACTTCTGCACTACTTGTATAAACGACAGTTTTTGTGTTCAACGACATCCGTATCCCGAGAACGATGACAAAGCAAACCCATTCCTTCCAGGCCGAAGTGGCCCAGCTGCTGCACCTGGTCACGCATTCGCTGTATTCCAACCAGGAAATCTTCCTGCGCGAGCTGATCTCCAATGCTTCGGATGCCTGCGACAAGCTGCGCTTTGAAGCGCTGGGCGACGCCAGTCTCTACGGCGATCAGCCCGAGCTGGAAGTGCGCGTTTCCTTTGACAAGGCTGCCCGCACGCTGACCATCACCGATACCGGCATCGGCATGAGCGAGCAGGAAGCCATTGACAATCTGGGCACCATTGCCAAGAGCGGTACCAAGGCTTTCATGGAAAAGCTCAGCGGCGACCAGAAGGCCGACTCGCAGCTGATCGGCCAGTTCGGCGTGGGCTTCTACTCGGGCTTCATCGTGGCCGACAAGATCACCGTGGAAACCCGCCGCGCCGGTGCGCCGGCATCGGCCGGCGTGCGCTGGATCAGCGGCGGCACGGGCGACTTCGAGATCGAGCAGATCGAACGTGCCCAGCGCGGCACCAGCATCATCCTGCATCTGCGTGACGACGCCGAGGAGTTTCTCAACGGCTACAAGCTCAAGCAGGTCATCTCCAAATACTCCGACCACATCAGCCTGCCCATCCTGATGGAAAAGGAAGAGTGGAAGGAAGGCGAGAACGATCAGCCCGGCGAGATGGTCAAGACCGGTGAATGGGAAACCGTGAACAAGGCCAGCGCCCTGTGGACCCGCGCCAAGAAGGACATCACGGAAGAGCAGTACAAGGAGTTCTACAAGGCCATCAGCCATGACTTCGAGGACCCGCTGACCTGGAGCCACAACCGCGTCGAAGGCAATACCGAGTACACGCAGCTGCTCTATATCCCCGCCAAGGCCCCGTTCGACCTGTACCAGCGTGACAAGCATGCCGGCATCAAGCTCTATGTGAAGCGCGTCTTCATCATGGACGACGCCGAGGCGCTGATGCCCCAGTACCTGCGCTTTGTGAAGGGCGTGATCGACTCTGCCGATCTGCCGCTGAACGTGAGCCGCGAGCTGCTGCAGGAAAGCCGCGATGTGCGCCTGATCCGCGATGGCTCGGCCAAGCGCGTGCTGTCGATGCTGGAAGACCTGGCACGGCATGACAGGCATGAAGCCGCAGCTGAGACTGCGGATGGCGTGCAGGATGTCGTCAGCGAAGAGGACAAGGCCAAGGAAGGCAAGTTCACCCAGTTCTACAACGAGTTCGGCGCCGTGCTCAAGGAGGGGCTGGGCGAGGACTTCGGCAACAAGGAACGCATTGCCAAGCTGCTGCGCTTCGCCACCACCACGCATGAAGGTCTGAACACCTCGTTTGCCGACTACAAGGCACGCATGAAAGAAGGTCAGGACGCGATCTACTACATCACGGCCGACACCCTGGCTGCGGCCAAGAACAGCCCGCAGCTCGAAGTGTTCAAGAAGAAGGGCATCGAAGTCCTGCTGATGACCGATCGCGTGGACGAGTGGGCGCTCAACTATCTGCACGACTTTGACGGCACGCCGCTGCAGTCCGTGGCCAAGGGTGCCGTGGATCTGGGCAAGCTGCAGAACGAGGAAGAGAAGAAGGCCGCCGAGGAAGCCGCCGAAGCCTTCAAGCCCGTGCTGGCCAAGCTCAAGGAAGCACTCAAGGACCGTGCCGAAGACGTGCGCGCCACCAGCCGCCTGGTCGACTCGCCCGCCTGCCTGGTGGTCAGCGACGGCGGCATGAGCCTGCAACTGGCCCGCCTGCTCAAGCAGGCCGGCCAGGCAGCGCCCGAGTCCAAGCCGGTGCTGGAAGTGAACCCCGATCACGCCCTGGTCAAGAAGCTGGACGGCTCCGTCCACTTCAACGATCTGGCCCAGATTCTGTTCGACCAGGCCGTGTTGGCCGAAGGCGGCATGCCCGAGGATCCGGCTGCTTATGTCAAGCGTGTGAACGCGCTGCTGGCCTGAGCGGTTCGTTCTCCCCGATAAGAATCCCCGCAGAGTGGTGGCTCTGCGGGGATTTTTTCATGATTTCTGGCTGTATCGATTATGGGTAGGGCGCTAGCAGCTATCAAAATTGATTAGTTGCGTGAACGTGCAAGCAGGCTGCGATCCCAGAGCACCATGGTCAAGGTGAGCAGTCCCAGCAGGCCGCCCATGAGACTGGTGCCGGTCCAGCCATGTGCCAGCCATGCCCACGAGCCCAGCGCCGAGCCTAGGGAGGCGCCGAGGAAGTACGTAGTCATATAGACGGCATTGATGCGCGATCTGGCCTCGGGCGCCAATGCATAGACCACGTTCTGGTTGCTGATGTGCAGGGCCTGAAGGGCGCCGTCGACCACCAGCAGACCCAGCAGAAACCACCAGATGCTGCTGCCGCCCAGCCACAGGCACAGCCAGCCCAGCAGCATCAGAATGGCGCCGGCCAGCGTGGCGGACTGCTCCAGTCCCTTGTCGGCCATGCGTCCGGCCACATTGGCCATCAGTGCACCGGCAATGCCCACGATGCCGATCAGGCCGATCATCAGATCCGAGAGTTCAAAGCCAGGCCCGGCCAGCAGCAGCGCCATGATGGAAAACAGCACGCTCACGGTGGCAAAGCCGGTGCCGCCGATCAGCGCACGGCTGCGCAGGCGCGGATGTCGGCGCAGCAAGTCTCCCAGGGACTTCATGACTTCGCCATAGCTGACGGGAGCGGCGGGAGCCGCCCTGGGCAGGGCCCGTGCCAGCAGCACGGCCATGAAGGCGGTGCTGATGGCCCCCACCCAGTAGACGGTGCTCCAGCCGCCCAGATCGGACAGAATCCCCGCCACACTGCGCGAGGCCAGAATGCCGATCAGCAGGCCGCTCATGACCAGGCCGACGGCACGCCCGCTGGCGCCAGGTGCGGCAAAGGTGGCGGCCATGGGCACCAGCACCTGGGCGGCCACCGAGAACACGCCGGCCATCAGGGTGCCGGCGGCGAGCAGCGCGAAGCTGCCCGCCATACCGCTGATGCCCGACAGCAGCATGCCGCAGGCGGCCAGCAGCATCAGGATCAGAACCAGGCGGCGGCGCTCCAGCATATCGCCCAGCGGCACCAGAAACAGCAGTCCCAGGCCATAGGAGACCTGGGCCATGGTCACGGTGCTGGAGGCCTGGGCATCGCTGATCTGCAAATGCTGGACCATGGAGTTGAGCAAGGGCTGATTGAAATAATTGGCTCCGGCGCACAGACCGCAGGCCGTTGCCATGAGCAGCAGGGTGGTTCTGGAGAGGACTGGGGTGGCCGCTGGTGTTGTGGTTTTCATGAGGCGCTCAGGTGCAGGGGTCAGGCGGGAATGGCGGCTTTGGCGTCCATCGCCATGGGCAGGGCCGCCGTGGCCTCGACCTCGATCAGCATGCCGGGCAGGGCCAGCTTGGGCACGGGAATCAGCGTGCAGGCCGGAAAGCGCGGCCGCTTGTCGCCGAGCTCGCCGCTGCCCCAATGCTGTCTCACGGCGCTTTGCCAGTGCTCGAATCGCTCCAGCGAATGATCGACGATGAGCACGGTGAGCTTGAGCACATGGCCCATGTCCGCGCCACCGGAGGCGAGGGCGGTCTTGATATTGGCAAGAGCCTGCGCAGCCTGCAGGGCAAAGCTGTCTGGCAGCTCGGCCAGGGCGTTTTCTCCGCCCTGGCCCGAGACGAAGAGCCAGCGCAGCGGCTCCTGGACGGTAACCACATGGGTGTATCCATTGGGCAGGCTGTCATAAAGACCGGCGGGCTGCAGGAAACGCGGTTGAGGGGCGGGGGCTTGGGCAATGAAACTGGGCTTGGCGTCCATGAAAGTCTTTCAGGCAAGGCTTGTCCGGCAGGGCCCGCCAGCAGCAGGCCTTTGTTCCGGAAGCTGCTGGAATTGTTCAACCTCAACTAAGCTTGAGGTCAAGAGGTTTGTATGACCACACAGGATTGCGGTCATGGCAGCCAGGCAGGGACAAAGGGAAAGCAGCGGGAGATGACTGTGCAGTGTGAAGAGACTGGCGATATGAATGGATGCGGAAGCGGCCTGGTGGCCGAGGCTGAGGGAATGCCGGATCTCAGTGTGGGAGAGGTCGCCAGCCGCAGCGGAGTGGCGGTATCGGCCCTGCATTTCTATGAGAAGCAGGGCTTGATCGAGAGTGCGCGCACTGCGGGCAACCAGCGCCGCTATGCGCGAGCGGTGCTGAGACGGGTGGCCGTGATCAAGGTGGCCCAGCGCATGGGCGTGCCCCTGGCCGAGATCGCGCAGGCACTGGCCCATCTGCCGGCCAACCGCGTACCCGGCAAGGCCGACTGGAGTCGCCTGTCCTTGCATTGGCAGGCACAGCTCGATGCACGCATTGCCATGCTGACCCAGCTCAGGGATCAGCTCGACTCCTGCATAGGCTGCGGCTGCCTGTCTCTGCAGGGCTGCCCGCTGCGCAACGACCATGACTGTCTGGCGGCGCAAGGGGCCGGCCCGCATTTCAGATAGCCGGGCTTACTGGCGCGGAACGGGCAGCACGCGTGCCCTTGCGCTGATGACGCCCAGCAGTGCTGACAGCAGGCCCAGACAGGCACAGAAGGCTATCAGTGACCCCGTTAGCCCGATATGGTCGGACAGCCAGCCCATCCCCAGGATGGGGACGATGGTGCCTACATAGCCCACGACCAGATAGGTGGAAAGCAGGCCTGTGCGGTTGGCGGGCTTGGAGACCTTGTTGACCACGGCCATGCCCGAGAGGTTGCACAGTGCATGACCGCAGGACATGCTCAGCACACTCAGTGCGAACAGCCATGGCGAGCCTGCAAACAGATTGAGAACCAGCAGGGCATTGGTCGCCGCCAGGGCGAAGAAGCCGATGATGATCAGCCGCTTGGTGGGATAGGGCCGGGCGATGAGCTGGATGCCGGCCGACAGAAACAGGATGACGCCGATGGACAGGCCCGAGACCGCAGGTCCATGCCAGGGCAGCATCTGGGCCATGAAGCTGGGGGCCATGGCAGCAAACAGGCTGAACATGCCGAAGGCGGAAAACGCCGCCATGCAGCCCAGCGCATAGTGGTAGAGAAAAGGCTTGCGCGGCTGGGAGATGCTGGGCAGAACATCTTTCAGCGTCAGGCCGGGCGCGCTATGGACGGGCGTAGTGGCCGTCGGTAGCTGGACCTTGAACAGCGCATGGATGCCCAGAAAGCTCAGGGCGATGGGCGGCAGATAGCTGCTGACCAGGGGAAATGGCACCCATTGCGCCATCAGGCCGCCAACCACGGGCCCCAGGCCGAAGCCGAAGGCAATCGTCAGGCTGGTGGTTGCAGCCGCACGCTGCAGGTCCCCCTTGTTGTTGAGCTGGGTCATGCCTATGGAGGCCGAGGTGGTGATCAACCCCGATGCCAGGCCGATGATGAAGCGGGAGGCACCCAGGCTCCAGGCATTCCAGGACAGGGCCGAGCCGATGACGCCCACGGTCATCACCATCAGCCCCAGGCGCAGCACTTTGAGAAAACCGAAGAGGTTGGTCAGACGGCCCAGAAACAGCAGGCTGATCAAGGCGCCCAGCATATAGGTCACGAAAATCTGCGTGATATGGCTGGGCTGCAGCCCCCAGGCCTGCTGATAGAGTGGGTAGAGCGGGCTGGCAAGAGCCGTTCCCATGACGCCGACGCACATGGAAAAGCACACCCAGGCATAGGGACTCAGACGGGATTGCATTGGGAAAGCATGGGTGGAGCAGTCATCCGCATGTCCGGTGTGGGCAAGTCGGCTTGACCTAGAATTATTAAAAATGACTATTTGGTCAATTTTATGAATTCTAGAAAAGGATTTCAGCGCATGGCGGATGGCCCAGCGGCTGCCCCTTGCGCAGACCCGGATATCGGAACGCAGGCAAAGCGTCAGCGGCGCACGCGTGGCCCGAGTCTCGACAAGACGGCGCAGACGCGTCAGCAGATTGCCGAGGCCGCGTTGGCCGAGTTCGTGGAGTGCGGCGTGGCCCGCAGCACCATGGAGCGTATTGCCTGCCGCGCGCAGGTGGCCAAGGGCACGCTGTATCTCTACTACCCCTCCAAGGACGAGTTGCTGCGGGGCGTGGTGGAGCATGCGCTGCGGCATTCGGCCGTCTATCAGCCGCTCCGGCGCCGTAAGGGCGAGACGGTGCGTGCCCTTCTGCGCCGCAGTCTGCTGCCGACGCTGGAGGCCGTGGACAGCAGTGAGCGTGGCATGCTGGCACGCCTGGTGCTCAGCGAGGCACGGCATGCGCCCGAGCTGGCCAGACTGTACAAAGAGCTGGCTTTTGATGCCTGGCAGAACTATGTGCAGGATCTGCTGGCGCTGGCCGTGAAAGAGGGGGAGCTCAGGACCCGCTCGGTCAGCCGCAGTGCCCAGCTGCTGGCCAGCCCGTTCTGGATGGCGCTGGTGCACAACAACCTGCTGGCCTCCGAGGGCTCGCAGAAGCTGGCCCTCAAGCCGCTGGTCGAGCTACTGATTGATAACCTTTTTGCGGGCACGGCCGGTGACAATGCGGCTGTCAAACGTCAGTGAGAGTCAGTGAGAGTCAGTGAGAGTCAGTGAGAGTCAGTGAGATGAATTCCATGCCAGACACCATCAAGCCCGGTCATCACAGAATCCTGAGCACGGTCTGCGCCGCTGCTCTGGTGCTGGCCTTGCCCGCCTGCGGCTCCGTCGGGGCCGGAGTGGGCGTCGGGATTCCGGTGGGGCCGTTTTCCGTGGGCGTGGGTCTGGGCAGCGGTAGTCTCAGCGCAGGCGTCGGCACGGGTGTCGGGCCTGTCGGTGTGGGCGTAGGCGTCAACCAGCGCGGGCAGGTGCTGGGCAGTGCCGGCGTCGGCGCATCCACCGGCGTGGGCGGTGCCAGCGTGGGTGTCGGGGTGGGGTCCTCCACCGTGCTGCATGATCCCAATCGCCCGCAGGCACCAGAGGCGCAACCCGCGCCGCCGCCGGCCCCCGCGCAGGGCGGCGATGCCGTGCAATGGCGCGATGCACGAGGGCAACTCCGTTTGCAGGGGCGCTGCTAGCTCTTTGCAGGCATGGAGCGCCCTAGGCATAGAGCGGCTCCTGCTGCATGGCTTCGATCTGTTCGTTCAGCATGCCCACCTGGCCCTGCCAGTAGTCGGTGCTGCCGAACCAGGGGAAGTTGATGGCAAAGATCGGGTCCTGCCAGCGGCGCGCCAGCCAGGCGCTGTAATGCAGCAGGCGCAAGGTGCGCAGCGGCTCGATCAAAGCCAGCTCGCGCCGGTCGAAGCTGCGGAACTGCTCATAGCCTTCGAGCAGGGCCGACAGCTGCTGGGTCTGCTGGCCTCGGTCGCCCGAGAGCAGCATCCACAGATCCTGCACGGCGGGGCCGCTGCGTGCATCGTCCAGATCGACAAAATGCGGGCCGCCATGGCCTTCGTCATCCAGCGGCGTCCAGAGAATGTTTCCCGGGTGGCAGTCGCCATGCAACCGAATCTGCGTCGCAGAATGCAAGCCAAAATGGCCTGCAGCGCTTAATCCATCAGCGGATGGTGCTATCAATGAAAGAGCTTTGTCGCAAGCCTGCTGCCAGCGGCTGCGTACTTCGAGCGCGACGACCTCGTGTTCGAGCAGGTAGTGCATGGATTCGTAGCCAAAGCTTTTCAGGTTCAGCGCCGGGCGATGGGTGAAGGGCTGGGCGGCCCCCACGGTGTGGATGCGGGCCAGAAAACGGCCTATCCATTCCAGCACCTCCCAGTCGTCCAGCTCGGGGCGACGCCCGCCGCGCCAGGGGCTGATGCTGAACAGAAAGCCCGCATGCTCATGCACGGTCTGCCCTTGCAGCGCCAGCGGCGCCACCACGGGAACCTCGCCAGCCGCCAGCTCCTGGGAGAAGGCATGTTCTTCCTCGATCTGGGCGCGGCTCCAGCGGCCTGGGCGGTAGAACTTGGCGACGACCTTGTCGCCCTCGTCCTGGTGGGCCAGATAGACGCGGTTTTCATAGGAGCTCAGCGCGGTCAGCCGCCCGTCCGGCACAAGGCCCGTGCTGCACAGTGCATCGATCACGCAGTCCGGCGTGAGGTCTGCATAAGGGTGAGAAGGGTCTTGGGTATCGCTCATCCTCGCATTGTCAGGCTCAAACAGGCTCTTGCGAACCGGATGGCATGGCACATGCGTGGGCAAAATTGCTTTTGATTTGATAGCTGTTGCCGTTTCTCTGATGGATGTTGGCAGCCGGAAATCCTGGGAAAACTGACCGGAATGCCGTGCATGTCGCCCGCGCTGGCACACTGCCTGCATGCAAGAGAGCGAAGCATTTTCACAGCCCTGGAAGGACCGGGATTTTGCCGAGTGGCATCAAGGCTGCCCCTGGTGTGCGGTCTGGGTGGTGATGCTGCAAGGTCATGGTCTGGAGTCCGTGCTGCAGCAGGCCAGATTCAGGCTCGGTGATGCCCTGCTGCCGCGCCATGCGCGCCAGCCGCATATCACGCTGGCCTATAGAGGGCTGTGCGGGGTAGGGGACGAGCATGCGGCGCGGGAATATGACCGCCTGGCGCTGCGCGCCGATGTCGCCATGCTGCAAAGCCTGCGGCCGCGCCCTTTTGCCATGCAGATCGCGGGGGCTGGCAGCTTTACCACCGTGCCTTATCTGGGCGTAGGCGAGGGGCAGGAATGCCTGCAGCAGCTGCATGCAGCACTGGTGCCTGCAGAGCCCGCGCCGGGCTGGCGCTATGTGCCCCATGTAACCCTGGGCCACTATGCGAGAAGGCTGCCGCTGAGAGAGGTTGTGGACAAGTTGCTGGCACTGACCCGGGACTTGCCGGTTATCGAGGTGAGGCAGTTGGCACTGGTCCGCTATGCGGCGGCCGATATTGCGGGGCCGCTGCAGCTGGAGGGCGTCTTCGAACTGGACACCGGGCGCTATGTGGCTGCGCCCGGTGCCCTGTGGTCTGAGCCGCTTTAAGCGATGGTCAGCGTCACGCCGATATTGCCGCGTGTGGCGTTGGAGTAGGGGCAGACCTGGTGAGCGGTGTCCACCAGTTGCTGGGCCGCAGCCTTGTCCATGCCGGGCAGGCTGATCTTCATGCGCACAGCGATGCCGAACACTTCGCCCACTGGGCCCAGATCGACTTCGGCATCCACCGACAGGTCTGCGGGCAGGGTGATCTTCTGGCGAGCGGCGACGGCCTTCATGGCGCCGATAAAGCAGGCGGAATAGCCGGCGGCAAACAGCTGCTCGGGGTTGGTGCCCTTGCCGGCGCCGCCGGGCGAGCTCAGCTGGATGTCCAGGCGGCCATCATCGGTGCGCGAAGCGCCTTCGCGGCCGCCGGTGGTGTGGGCGTGGGCGGTGTACAGAACCTTGTCGAGTTGGGCCATGGTGTCTTCCTTTGCGAGATTGCCCGGCAATGCGGGCGGGTGGAGGAAATCGTCAGGAGTGGCTGCGGCGCGGCGCCAGCCGTGCGCGCAGTGTGCCGAGCTGGCCCGTGAGGGCCTGCAGTTCGGGCAGGGTGCACTGCGTGCTCTGAAGCACGCAGGCAGGTATCTTTTCGGCTTCGGCGCGCAGTGCCCGGCCGGTATCCGTGAGGGCGATGCGCACGCGGCGCTCGTCCTGTGCATCGCGCTGGCGTGCCAGCAGGCCTGCGCTCTCCAGTCGCTTGAGCAAGGGCGTCAGCGTGCCTGAATCCAGGTAAAGACGTTCGCCCAGTTCCGAGACCGTGAGCTGGTCGCCTTCCCAGAGCACCAGCATGACCAGGTACTGAGGGTAAGTCAGGCCTATGGCATCCAGCAAGGGTTTGTAGAGCTTGGTCATGGCCAGCGATGCCGAGTACAGCGCAAAGCAGACCTGGTTGTCCAGGCGCAGCAGCTCGGAGCTGTCGGGGAGAAGGTTGTCATCGGATCGCATGGATTGAATTATTGCAGACAATTAAATTGTGTGCAATTTAATTTGGATAATTAGGCCGTAGGGGACAGTGCAGAGGTCCGGAGCAATGCAAACAGGCTCCGTGAGCGGAGCCTGTCACGGCTGAAACGTCCTGTGCCTAACGGGCGGTCAGTGCATCGGCCAGGGCCTGGTACATGGGCAGGCTGGTCGGGTCTATGCCTGCATTGCCCGCAATCGGGTGAGAGGCATAGCGCACCACCACCATCTGGGCCTTGGGGTCGATGTAGATGGCCTGACCGTGAATGCCGCGCGCCATATAGGCTCCATTGGGGTTGTGCGAGACCCACCACATATTCCGATACGACCAGCCGGGCAGCGTGGCATAGCCGGCCTTCACAAACTTGGCCGGGTCGGCGCCGCGGCGGATGTCCTGAACCACGGCCCTGGGCAGCACCTGCTGGCCGCTGGCGGCGCGGCCTTCGTTGCGCATCAGCTCGCCGAAGCGGGCCAGGTCGCGCAGCGTGGTGTTGAGGCCGCCGCCGCCCGATTCCGTACCTATGCGATCCACCATGAAGTAGGCGTCCTGCTCGGCCCCGATGCGGCTCCAGATGCGTTCGGACAGCAGCTGGGCCAGAGGCTTGCCGCTGGCGCGGCGCACGATCCAGGCCAGAACCTCGGCGTTGGCCGTCTTGTAGGCAAAGCCCTGGTCATGCTCGCCCTCTTTCTGCAGGGTCTGCAGAAATTCGTAGAAGCTCCTGGGGCCGGCATAGTCCTTGCCCTGCGGCATCATGCCGCCGGCGCGGGCGTAGTCCCAGACCTCGGCCTTGGGGTCGGCGTAGTTCTCGGAGTACTTCACGCCGATCGTCATGTCCATCACCTGGCGCACCGTGGCGTCGCCATAGGCGGTGTTCTTCATCTCGGGCAGATAGTCGGTCACCGGTGCCTCGGGCTTGATGAGGCCCTCGTGGGCCAGCAGGGCGGCCAGGGTGCCGACAAAGGACTTGGTGACCGACATGGCCAGGTGCGGGCGCTGCGGCTCCAGCGCACCCAGATATTTCTCATAGATCACGCGGCCCTTGTGCATGACCAGAATGCCGTCGGTGTAGTTGCGATCCAGTGCCTGGACAAAGGTCAGCTCCTCGCCGGTGCCCATGACCTTGAAGCGCACTTGCTCGATGTCGACCGGAGCCGAGCGCAAGGCGCTGGGAGCGCCCGGGCCGCGCCAGACATTGGCCGTGGGCGTGATTTCTCGGATATGCGAGAAGGTCCAGCGTATGCGGGGAAAGGTATTGCCCACGGGGTTGTCGAAGGTGATGAGCTTGTCGGCAGCGGGCGGAAAGCCCTGCATCCAGCCCATGGCCTGCACGCTGGTGCTGGCCGGGTCGGGCAACGCGGGTGCAGCAGCCTGTGCATGGACTGCAGAAACCATAGCTGTCAGCGCAAGTGGCACAAGCGTTCTGCGCGTAAAAGACTTCAAACTCATCATCACCTCTTGAACTTGGGATCAACGACCGGTAAAACGGGCTGGGCGTTTCTCGATGAAGGAGCGCACGCCTTCGGCGGCGTCCTCGCTGTTGGCCAGGCGCTGCTGCACGGGAATGAAGTCGGCCACGGCGGCGGCCTGGCCCAGCTCTATGGCCTTGAGAACATTGAGGCGCGTGGCCACCACGGCCTGCGGTGCCTGGGCGGCAATGCGCTCGGCAATGCGAAAAGCCTCGTCCAGTTCCTGCCCTGCGGGCACGACCTTTTGCACAAAGTGGCAGCGCAGGGCCTCGGCCGCGTCGAAGGCGTCGCCGGTCAGCAGATGCAGCATGGCATTGCCCACGCCAGCGCGCTCGGGCATGCGCAGCGTGGCGCCGCCCGTGGGCATGATGCAGCGCTGCACTTCCATCTGTGCAAAGCGGCTGCTGTCGGCCGCGACGACGATATCGGCGCCCAGCATCAGTTCTATGCCGACGGTAAAGCAGATGCCTTTGACGGCAGCAACCATGGGCTTGGTGCGGCGGCGGTAGCCGGGCAGGCCATAGTCGTGCGGTTCCACGAGGCCGGCAGGGATGGCTTTCTGGCCAGTCTTCATGAATTCGGCAATGACGGGCAGATCCAGCCCCGCCGTGAAATGATCGCCGAAAGCATGGAGCAGGCCCACGCGCAACTCAGGCTCGTCGTCGAGCCGGGTATAGGCCTCTGCCAGCTGCTGGAACATGGCCGGCGTCCAGCCATTGCGCTTGGCCGGGCGGTTGATGCCGATCAGCAGCACATGGCCGCGGACTTCACAAGAAATGCAGCCCTCGGGCGGAGGGCTGGGATGGTCGATTTGCATGGCAGGTCTCCTGCTGCAACCTTAGACGGCTGTCGCAGCTGCCGCAGTCGCGCACAAGACCTGAAGGCCGGCGATTTAGTAGGTGTAAACACCCTGGCCGGTCTTGCGGCCCAGACGACCGGCAGCCACCATTTCGCGCAGCAGGAAGCAGGGGCGGTACTTGCTGTCGCCGAATTCCTTGAGGTAGACCTCCATCACGGCCAGGCAGACGTCCAGACCGATCATGTCGGCCAGGGCCAGCGGGCCAATCGGCTGGTTGCAGCCCAGCTTCATGCCGGCGTCGATGTCCTCGGCCGAGGCCGTGCCTTCGCTGAGCACCTGGAAGGCCTCGTTGATCATGGGCACCAGAATGCGGTTGACCACAAAGCCGGGAGCGTTCTTGACGGTGATGGGCGACTTGCCCAGTTTTTCCGACAGAGCCTTGACCGCATCGTGGGTGGCATCGCTGGTCTGCAGGCCGCGGATGATCTCCACCAGGGCCATCATGGGCACGGGGTTGAAGAAATGCATGCCGATGAACTTGTCGGCGCGCTGGGTGGCGGCCGCCAGCTGGGTGATGGAGATGGACGAGGTGTTGGTGGCAACGATCACGTCCTGTGCCAGCAGGGTATCGAGCTGCTTGAGGATCTTGACCTTGAGCTCGTAGTTCTCGGTGGCGGCTTCGATCACCAGCTGTGCCGACTTCAGATCGTCGTAGCTGGTCGAGGTCTTGATGCGTGCCAGTGCTGCGTTCTTGTCGGCTTCGCTGATCTTTTCCTTCTTGATCAGGCGGTCCAGACTGCCGGCCACGGTGGCCAGGCCTTTTTGCACGGCGGCCTCGGAGATGTCCACCATCACCACGTCGATGCCCGACACGGCGCAAGCCTGCGCGATGCCGTTGCCCATGGTGCCGGCGCCGATGATGCCTACGGTTTGGATTGCCATATTTTTTGTCTCCATTCAGATAAGTGCGTTTGAACGGGAAAATGTTATCCCGGTTCTGACCGGGTTTGACCCTAGTCGGGCATGGTTGGCGTGTTAGGAGTCATCACGATGACAGTGTTTCTTCTGCACGACCGTGTTTTTCCGCGTTTCGCCGCTGCAGACCTCTGGTCAGAATTTGCAGCAAAAGGAGTGCGGACATGCGTGACTATCTGGTGGTGGGAGGCGGCTCCGCTGGTGCGGTTCTGGCAGCCAGGCTCAGCGAGAACCCACAGGTCAGCGTGACCTTGCTGGAGGCGGGTGGCGAAGACACAAGCGTGCTTATCCACTGCCCCGCAGGGCTGGCGCTGATGGCCAAGCAGAAAAACTACAACTGGGCCATGAGCACGGTGCCGCAGCCCGGGCTTGGTGGCCGGCGGGGCTACCAGCCGCGCGGCAAGGTGATGGGCGGCTCCAGTTCCATCAATGCCATGATCTATCTGCGTGGCCAGCCCGGGGACTATGAATATTGGAGCGCTCAGGGCAATACAGGCTGGGGCTGGAGCGATGTTCTTCCCTATTTTCTGAAGGCCGAATGCAATACGCGCGGCGCGGACGCGCTGCATGGTGCCAGCGGTCCCTTGCATGTCTCCGATCTCTGCGACCCGAATCCGCTGGCCCAGGCCTTTGTGCGCGCAGGCGTGCAGGCCGGTCATGCACACAACCTCGACTTCAACGGCACTGCTCAGGAAGGCGTGGGTCTGTATCAGGTCACGCACCACAATGGCGAGCGCTGCAGTGCTGCCAAGGCTTATCTGACGCCGGTGCGTGGCAGCCGGTCCAATCTGGAAATCATCACCGGTGCCCAGGTGCGGCGGGTTCTGATGGACGGACGCAAGGCCGTCGGCGTGGAATATGTGCAGGGAGGGCATGTCAGGCAACTGCTCTGCCGGCGCGAGGTTCTGCTCTGCGCCGGCGCACTGCAGTCGCCGCAGCTGCTGATGCTCTCGGGCATAGGTCCGGGTGAGCATCTGCAGCAGCTGGGCATCGATGTCGTCCACCACCTGCCTGGCGTGGGCGAGCATCTGCACGACCATCCCGATGTGGTCCAGGTGGTGGATGGCCCTCAGCTCAAGGACAGCTTCGGCATCTCGCTTGCCGGTCTCAGGAATGTCTGGCAGGGCATGGGCCGCTGGCGCCGTGAGCGCCGGGGCATGCTGACCAGCAATTTCGCCGAAGCCGGCGGCTTTATCCGCAGCCGGCCCCAGGAGCCGGTGCCCGATCTGCAGCTGCATTTTGTGGTGGGCAAGCTGGTCGACCATGGCCGCAAGACCTTGCTGGGCCATGGCTACTCCTGCCATGTCTGCCTGCTCCAGCCCAAGAGCCGGGGGCGCGTGAGGCTGGCATCTGCCGACGCGGGCACCATGCCGCTCATAGACCCGGCGTTTTTTGCCGAGGCTGACGATATGCAGCGCATGGTGCGCGGCGTGCACCGTATGCGCGACATTCTCGATCAGCCCGCGCTGGCCCGTTTCGAGGGGCGGGAGCTGGAGCATTCGGCGCAGGCGCGCAGTGATGAGGAGATTGAGCAGTTCATCCGCAGTTACGCGGACACCATCTATCACCCCGTGGGCAGCTGCCGCATGGGCCCGGGCGCTCTGGACGTGGTCGATGCCCGCTTGCTGGTGCATGGGGTGCAGGGGTTGCGAGTGGTCGATGCCTCGGTCATGCCGCGCATCGTGAGCGGCAACACGAATGCGCCGACCATCATGATTGCCGAAAAGGCGGCCGATCTGATCAAGGTAGCCTGCTGACTCAGGCCAGCGGAGCCAGGTCGGATTCGACAGGGTTCTCGTCGGGTGGAGGAGTCAGGGTGGTGTACTCCACCCGCCCCCGGCCCTGCTTCTTGGCTTGCTGCAAGGCAGCATTGGCGTGGCTGGACAGCTCGTTGAGGCTCAGGCCCTTCCAGGCCGCAGGGACCAGTGCGCAACCCGCGCTGAAGTCCAGCTCCACCTGCAGCTCGTATTGCGCGCCAATCTGCAGCGTGGATTTGATGCGCGTCAGCAGCGATCTGACGCCCTGCTGGTCTGCATGAATCAGCAGGCAAAAGGACTCCCCCTGCCAGCGGGCCACGACCTCGTCGCCGCGCATCTGCTTTCTCAGCGTGCGTGACATCAGCTGCAAGGCCTCGTCTCCGGTCTGATAGCCATGGCGGCGATTGATTTGCGAGAAATGATCCATGTCGATCAGGATCAAGGCCAGCGGCAGGTCTTCGCGTTGTGCCCGGTTGAGCATGTGGCGGGCCTGGTTGCGGATGGCCTGGCGCAGTGGCAGGCCGGTCAGGCTGTCTTCGGGCTTGTCCGCTTGCTGCCGGCGGTGTTCCTCGTCACGCCAGGCCATCAGGATCGCCACAAACAGGATGGCGGTGAACAGGGGCACCAGCCAGGACGGCGACAGGCCTGGATCGAGCTCTTGTTCAAAGCTGTAGACCCGATGCGCATGCAGAGCCAGATAGCTGCGAGCGAGCAGGGCCAGGGCTGTGCACAGACCGGTGCCGAAGAACAGATAGCGCCAGGTCCTGGCCGCCGGGGTACGCGGAAACAAGGCCAGGCTGGCCAGCGAGGCAATCGCCAGGCCATAGCAGATGTTGAACCAGAAAAGCCGGTAAGGCTGGCTTTGAATCAGTATCAGCTCGCCGGCCAGGGCAAGCAGGCAGAGCACGGCGAGAGCGCGCACCAGCGACTGTCTTCTGGGGCCCAGCCAGCCCTTGAGCGCCTTTTGCAGCTGCCACAGAGCGCTTGTCGAGGCGGCGGTCGCCGCCACCGACAGCAGCGTGTTCCAGGTCAGCGAGGTGGAGCGCGTGGCGCTGAGCACCAGCAGCCAGGCCAGGCCTTGCAGCAACAGGAAATGCTGCGCATTGCGGGCTGCCCGGCTCAGCTGGGGGCCCATGAACCATGGCAGGGAGAAGGCGACCAGCATCAAATTGACGGCGACCATCAATGTCATGGAGAACTGGTCGACCTCGAGCATGGCAAGGCCTTACTGGAAGGCCACCTCGTCAAAGCTGCGCAGCTTGCGACTGTGCAGGCGGTCGGAGCCGCCTTCGCGCAGTATGTCCACGGCACGCATGCCGATGCGCAGATGCTGGTCCACGCGCTCGCGATAGAAATGGTTGGCCATGCCGGGCAGCTTGATTTCGCCATGTAGCGGCTTGTCGCTGACGCACAGCAAGGTGCCATAGGGCACGCGGAAGCGGAAGCCGTTGGCGGCAATGGTGGCAGATTCCATGTCCAGCGCTACGGCGCGGCTCTGGCTGAAGCGGCGCTGGGGCAGGTTGTCGGGCAGCAGTTCCCAGTTGCGGTTGTCGGTGCTGGCCACGGTGCCGGTGCGCATGATGCGCTTGAGATCGGCACGCTCCATCTGCGTCACGTCGGCCACGGCCTGCTGAAGCGCGACCTGGATTTCAGCCAGCGCCGGAATCGGCACCCACAGCGGCAGCTCTTCGTCCAGCACATGGTCCTCGCGCACATAGGCATGAGCGAGTACATAGTCGCCCAGTTGCTGGCTGTTGCGCAGACCCGCGCAGTGGCCCAGCATCATCCAGGCATGGGGGCGCAGCACGGCGATATGGTCGGTAATGGTCTTGGCATTGGCCGGGCCCACCCCGATATTGACCATGGTGATGCCGCTGTTGTCCGCGCGCACCAGGTGGTAGCCCGGCATCTGCGGCAGGCGCGGCGGCGCATTTCCGAGTTCGTCGACGGCTTCTGCGGGCAGGCCGGCGCGGCGGGTCACCACATTGCCGGGCTCGACAAAGGCGATGTATTCGCTGTCCTCCTTGGCCATTTCGGCATGGCCCAGACGGATGAATTCGTCGATATAGAACTGGTAGTTGGTGAACAGCACGAAGTTCTGGAACCAGTCCGGGGCCGTGCCCGTGTAGTGGCGCAGGCGGTGCAGCGAGTAATCCACGCGCGGCGCGGTAAACAGCGACAGAGGCAGGGCCTCGCCGGCTGCCGCGCGCCAGGTGCCGTTGGCGATTCCGTCGTCCATGGATTCAAGATCCGGCAGATCGAACACATCGCGCATCAGCATGCGGCGCTCCGGCGAGAGCGAGCCTTCGATATGGTCGTTGTCGGCGAACGAGAAATGGATGGGGATGGGCTTGTCGCTGAGGCCCACTTCGATGGGCACCTGGTGGTGCAGGATCAGCAGGCGCAGCTGCTCGCCGAAATAGCTGGCAAACAGGTCGGGCCGGGTCAGCGTGGCCTCATAGGTGCCGGGGCCCTCCACAAAGCCGTAGGTCAGCTTGGTATCGGCCTGCGCCACCGTGGTGGTCTTGATACGCACAAACGGGTAGTAGGCGTGAATCGGCGCTGCCGGGGTTTCTCCCGCCACGAAGCGCTGCATGGCAGCTCGCAGATGATCGATCTGCTCGCGGTACAACTGCTGCACATGGGCTAGCGCCTGGAGGGCGTCCGTATGGAACATGCTGCTGTTCTTATGAGAGGGTGTCGGTGTATTCGAGGCCATGCACTATTGTCTTTGTAGCAGTTGACAGTGTTGCGACATCCATGCCGAAGCCTGCTCGGCAGGTAATGGCGCTGACACGAGAAACCCTTGCATCATGGCACAGCCCATCTCTCTGAGCATGTCCAGCTGTTCAGTGCTTTCCACACCTTCGGCCAGAATCTCCAGATGCAGACTCTGGCCCATCTGCACGATGGCATTGACGATGGCGGCGGCATCCGGGTTGTGGGGCAGATCGGTCACGAATGAGCGGTCGATCTTGAGCCGGTCTATGGGGTGCTTGCGCAGATAGGCCAGAGACGAGTAGCCGGTGCCGAAATCGTCGATGGCCAGGCCCACCCCCAGTGCCTTGAGGGCATGCAGGGTCTGCTGCATCTGGTTGCCCGAGAGCATCAGCGTGGTTTCTGTCACTTCGATATGCAGATAGCAGGCTTCCAGCCCCGTGTCGGCCAGAGCCTGGGCCACTTCCTTGACGACATCGCGCTGGCGGAATTCCTGTGCCGACAGGTTGACGGCCACGGGGATGGCGGGAAAACCCTGTTGCTGCCAGGCATGGGCCTGATGGCAGGCCTGATTGAGCACCCAGCGATCCACGGCCGCGATCAGCCCCCGGTTTTCGGCAAAGCCGATGAATTCGTCGGGCGAGACCAGGCCACGGTGCGGGTGCCTCCAGCGCACCAGGGCCTCGAAGCCTGCAAGCTCGCCGGTCTGCATCAGGGTCTGCGGCTGGTAATGCAGCTCGAACTCGCCGCGTTCCACGGCGTTGCGCAGCATCTGCTCCTGCATCAGCATGCGTGTTGCGCGGCTCTCGAGCGCCGGTGTGTAGAACTGGGAGAAACTGCGGCCGCGGCTCTTGGCCATCTGCATGGCGGCCTCGGCATTGCTCAGCAGGGATGCCGGGCATTTCCCGTCCTTGGGATACATGGCGACGCCGACACTGACGGAAATCACCAGCTGGGTGCCCTCTATCAGATAGGGCGCCTCTGCCGTGGCGCGCAGTCGCGCAAGCAGGGCCTCGGTCTCCAGCAGGCTTGGGTTGTCGGGGAGCACGATGACAAAGTCGTCACTGCCGGTGCGGGCCACGATATCCTGAGTGCCGACGGTGCTTCTGAGCCGCTGCGCCAGCTCGCACAGCAGCAGATCTCCTGCCTGATGACTGAGCGAATCGTTCACCGACTTGAACTGGTCCAGGTCCAGCGACAGCACTGCCAGGCGCGACTGCTCGCCGGCTGCCCTGGCGATGGCATCGGCCAGCAAATGATTGAGACGGGCCCGGTTGGGCAGATGCGTCAGCAGGTCATGCTGGGTCAGATAGTCCATGCGCTGCCGGGTCTGGAGGTTTGCGGTCAGGTCGCGCAGCAGGACGATGCGGTGCCGGTCTTTTTCCCCGGGCATGGTGCTGGCTTCTATCTCCACCGGGACGAGCTGGCCGTTCTTGTGCACGACCACGGACTCAAGACGATCTTCACGCTCGCTGCGCATGTTCTGCAGCGCCCGCAGACGTGCCTCGGGTGCCACGTAATCGAGCACCGGCGTGCCGCGCAGCTCGTCGAGCGAATAGCCAACCAGCCGGGAAAGCGCATCATTGCCGTCCATGATGACGCCATCGCGGTGCAGCACGATGGCTTCGGTGGTGATGGCGGCGAACTTGCGCATGCGCTCTTCGCTGTCGCGTATCTGCTGTGTCGCCAGATGATGATGGCTGACGTCGGTCATCAGCGCCACGACCCCCTTGAGCACGCCTTTTTCCTCATGCGGGCGCAGCACCGCCTCGATGTGCTGCAGTCGGCCGGTCTCGTTTTCGACCTGGCGCGTATAGCGCAGCGTCTGGGTGCTGTCCACCGCCACGGAGTTCAGATAAGGTTCGATCTGTGTCCAGACCGGCTCGCCCACGATGTCGCGCACATCCATGCCCACGATGCTTTGCATGGTGTGACCGAAGTGCTCTGCGTAGCGCGCGTTGGCAAAGCGGCAGGCACGGGTTTCGGCATCAAAATAAGCCAGCATTGCGGGTGCTGTATCGGCCACCAGTCGAAGAATGGCGTCCTCATCCCTCGCTTGC
Source organism: Comamonas sp. C24C (assembly GCF_053345995.1). Lineage (NCBI taxonomy): Bacteria > Pseudomonadati > Pseudomonadota > Betaproteobacteria > Burkholderiales > Comamonadaceae > Comamonas > Comamonas sp. C24C. The sequence goes on from NZ_JBKFBC010000005.1 coordinate 291,391, forward strand.
TGTGCTGTCGACGTATCAGGCATGCGCCTCCCTTTTTTCTGGGAGTATTTATATAGGAATCAGGCCGGCCTCGACCATGACATGTCCATCACGGGAGGGATTGTGAATTGCTTTTCAGACAACTTGCAAAGACTATTGATGTATCAGAACACTTGGTGATATAGAGGCCCAGGAACCCGAATATGCTCAATTCCGACCTCTCAAGCTCTTCAAAATGGCTGCAGCCGCACAATTTGCTGCGCCTGTCCGTGGTGGTGGCGCTGCTCACCATCGTGCTCAAGACCCTGGCCTGGTGGCTGACCGGCTCGGTGGGCCTGCTGTCCGATGCGCTGGAATCTTTCGTGAATCTGGCCGGTGCCATGTTTGCACTGACCATGGTGACCGTGGCCAAGCGACCAGCGGACACCGAACATCCCTATGGACATTACAAGGCGGAGTACTTCTCGGCCGGTTTCGAAGGCGTGCTGGTCATAGGCGCCAGCCTGGCGATTGCCTGGGCAGCGCTGTCGCGGCTGTGGAACCCGCAGCCCCTGGAGCAACTGAGCTGGGGCCTGATGCTTTCGCTGCTCAGCACGGTCTTCAACGGGCTGCTGGCATGGGTCATGCTGCGCTCCTCGCGCAAATACCGTTCGATGGCGCTGGAGGGCGATGCACGGCATCTGCTCACCGATGTCTGGACTTCGGTGGGCGTGGTGGTCGGCCTGCTGGCTGCAGCCCTGACGGGCTGGCTGTGGGTGGATGCCGTGGTGGCTCTGGCCGTGGCGGTGCATATCTGCGTGCAGGGTGTGCAACTGGTCTGGCAGTCCTCGCAAGGCCTGATGGATCAGGCGCTGGATGCGCCGCAGCGCCTCAGGATAGACACCTTGCTGGACAGCTTCGCCAGGCGCAGCGAAGGCGTGAGCTTTGACAATATCTCCAGCCGCCAGGCGGGGGAACGCAGCTTTGTGGACTTTCACATGCATGTTCCCGGCCAGTGGAGCGTCCAGCGGGCGGCACAATTGCGCTCCGAGATTGAAGCCGCGCTGCTGCAGGCCATACCAGGCCTGTATGCCCGCATCGAGCTGCTGCCCATGGGCATGAACACGGTCAGTGAAGTGGCCGATGGAGAGCAGGGCGGCGAAGCACAGGGCGCGGCCAGGGAAGGTTTCAGTACATGATGAGTGTGATTCAGCGCGTCAAGCAGGCGCGCGTGGAGGTCGACGGCCGCATTACCGGTCAGATCGGCCAGGGTCTGCTGGCGCTGGTCTGTGCCGAGCGCGGCGATACCGAGGCCGAGGCCGACAAGCTGCTGGCCAAGATGCTCAAGCTGCGCATCTTCAGCGACGAGGCCGGCAAGATGAACAAAAGCCTGCAGGACGTTGGCGGCGGGCTGCTGGTGGTCAGCCAGTTCACGCTGGCGGCCGACACCAGGGGCGGCA